>JAIETL010000053.1 GCA_019745195.1 Beijerinckiaceae bacterium | reverse complement strand
GCGGGCTTTCCCTCAGTCAGGGTGCCAGTCTTGTCGATGACGAGCGTGTCGACCTTTTCCATGCGCTCCAGCGCCTCGGCGTTTTTGATCAGCACGCCGAGCTGGGCACCGCGCCCGACCCCGACCATGATCGACATCGGCGTCGCAAGACCAAGCGCGCAGGGGCAGGCGATGATCAGGACGGCGACCGCGGCGATCAAGGCGAACGACAGGCGCGGCTCGGGGCCGAAGAAGAACCAGGCCAGGAAGGCGACGGCGGCAACCAAGATGACCGCGGGCACGAACCAGCCCGCCACCTCGTCGGCCAGTCTCTGGATCGGGGCGCGCGAACGCTGCGCTTCGGCCACCATCTGGACGATGCGGGCAAGCATCGTGTCGCGCCCGACCTTCTCGGCGCGCATAATGAAGCTTCCGGTCTGGTTCAGGGTGCCCGCGATCACCTTGGCGCCGGGCTCCTTGGTGACCGGCATCGACTCGCCCGTCACAAGGGATTCGTCGATGGAACACCGCCCTTCCAGAACCTCGCCATCGACCGGCACTTTTTCCCCGGGGCGAACCCTGAGTCGATCGCCCGCGCCGACCGTGTCCAGCGCGATCTCCTCGTCGGTTCCGTCTTCGCGGATGCGCCGCGCCGTCTTGGGCGCAAGATCGAGCAACGCCCGGATGGCGCCGGACGTCTGCTCGCGCGCGCGCAGCTCCAGAACCTGGCCGAGGAGAACGAGGACAGTGATCACGGCGGCGGCCTCGAAATAGGCTGGGATGCCGCCATCGGCGCCGCGCAAGGCCATTGGGAAGATGCCGGGCGCGACAGTTGCCACGGCGCTGTAGGCCCATGCGGCCCCAACGCCGAGCGCGATCAAAGTAAACATGTTGAGGCTGCGCACGACAACTGACTGCCAGCCCCGAACAAAGAAGGGCCAGCCGGCCCACAGCACTACGGGTGTGGCGAAGGCGAGTTGTAGCCAATTCGACGTTTGCTGGCCTATGAACGAGGTCAACCCGGTGAGGTCCCCGCCCATCGAGAGGATCACAATAGGAACCGTCAGCGCCGTGCCGATCCAGAACCGGCGGGTCATGTCGACGAGTTCGGGGTTTTGCCCCTCTTCCGCCGTGACGAGAATGGGTTCGAGGCTCATGCCGCAGATCGGACAGGAGCCAGGCCCGATTTGCCGGATCTGCGGGTGCATCGGGCAGGTGTAGGTCGCGCCCTCGATCACGAGGGCATCGGTCTTCATCTCGGTCGCCGAAGAAAGATAGCGCCGGGGGTCCCGCTCGAATTGGTTTCGGCATCGCGCAGAGCAGAAATAGAAAGGATGTCCGCCATGTTGCATCCGGTACGACGCACTTTGCGGGTCCACCATCATGCCGCAGACCGGGTCCTTAACGTCATGCTCGTCAGCAGAGCCCTCAGGATGCATCTTCACGGTAGGGTCGGACGGATTATTTGGCGGCCCATGACCGGAAGCGCTTTGGCTATGACAGCGTGTGGCTCGGTTCGACTATGAATCATCGCGAATTCCTCGATCGCTTCGGGCCGACGCGCGCTGCCTAATCAGTACGGTAACGCCCACGACGGCCCCGGCTTGGAGAGCTGGCAAGTCGCCCAAAGCGCCGACTGGTCTGGTCGAGAGGGGTTGAAACCCGCCGGCCAGCTGCCTGAGGCTGCCGCAGCCGCTCACGGAAGCATCTCGGCTACGAAGAAAAACAGGATCAGCAGCCCGGCACCCATGTATGACACGCTTTTCCAGGATATCGCGCGCGAAATGGGGCGAGCGGCCTGAGCCGTATGACGCGACATCCATTGCTCCGCCTCATCCAGGCGTTTCCGTATGGCCACCTCATCGGACCGATCATGATGATAACGAGTCGAGATTGCTCTGATCGACGTCATCTGGTGTCTCCAGTTCTGGACCGTTTGCTGGCGAAAATCACTTCCAGGACGGAGGCCCCTTGGAGAACGGCTTGGTGAAGGGGTGAGGGGCCGGCTTGGGAGCGATAGCCTGATCGGGCTTGACGAGCGGCCCATCCGCCTTTGTGGCGCGCGCGACGACTTTCTGGGATTTCGAATGGCCGGTCTGAGCTGAGTGACCCATGTGAGCGCCCTGGTGCGAACCACGGTCGGCCGCTTGGGCATATCCGCTCAGCGCTACGAACAGGGCTGCGGTCAAAATGAGTTTCATCGAACTTTCCCCAACGGAGACGAAAGTGTCTCTTGCTGGAGAGTTCGCGGCCAACTCGGCATCGGTTACAGCTGTTGAAAATAGGGTGATACCAGAATGATGCTATGGCGCCGTTCCGGTTGGAGCATCGTCAATTCGCACGTTTTGCGGCGATTCAAGCCATCATCGAGCGGCATGCGATGCGAGTTGGACCACGCTCTTCGGCCCGGATCACATATTGGTCACAGGATGTTTGCGGCATCCCACTGCCATGTTAGCTCTTTGTCATGCCGAGGATGACCATCCGACGATTGAGCGCGCTTGTTTTGGCTTTTGGTCTCATCATGGGACTGGCGCTTCAGGGCGTTCAGGATGTGCAGATGCGGGCAGCCATGGCGGCGGGCGCGATGTCCATGACGATGCCGGATGGGTGTGACGGCTGCGATCAGGATGGCATGGGCGCAGCTTCCTGCACCGCGATGTGCGCAGCCGTATTGGCTGACTTTCAGGTTGCGGGAGCTATTGAGACCGCGGCGTTAGCGCCCAGCTATTTGGCCATGATTGTTCGAGGAGCGGACCTTAGAGGTCCACCCGACCCCTTTCCGCCGAAATCGATCGTTCTGATCTAGGGCGCGCCGTCCTCGGTTGCGCCTGATCTCGCGCAGCCGGCTTGAGGCCGTGGCGCGAATGTGCGCCGGAGGTCTTCGCATCGCGAAACCGTCCGACCCAGCCCCTATCCAGGACGATGGCAATGTCACAATGTTCACAGCCGATGCTCAGCCGTCGGTCATTCATGGCCGGCAGCGCGGGCCTTGTCTCGGCGACGGCCCTGCCGCGCCAAGCCAATGCGCTTGCACCTGCCGTCAGAGGGTTCCGTCTTATCGCTGCGCCGGGCAAGAGTTCGCTCGTCGGTGCGCCGTATCCGGAAACGCCGGTTTGGACGTACAACGGCCAAGCGCCAGGACCGGAGATCCGGGTCCGGCAAGGCGAGCGCGTGCGACTGCTTGTCGAAAACCGCCTATCTGAGGAAACCACAGTGCATTGGCACGGGGTACGCGTCCCGAATGCGATGGATGGCGTCCCGCATCTCACACAGGCGCCGATAGGAGTCGGCGAAACCTTTGCCTACGAATTTGCCTGCGAGGACGCCGGTACGTTCTGGTATCACCCGCACCAGCGGAGCCATGCCCAGGTCGGGCGGGGTCTTTTTGGCCCGTTCATCGTCGAAGAGCGCGAGTCTTATCCGGTCGATCGCGACGTCACTTGGATGCTGGGTGACTGGCGACTGTTGAAAGACGCCTCGATCAGCGACGATTTCGGCGCCATGCACGATGTCAGCCACGCCGGCCGGATCGGCAACACGGTGACGGTCAACGGGGCTGTAATGGACAGCTTCGAGGTCCGCGCCGGCGAGCGGATCCGGCTGCGGCTCGTCAATGCCGCCAATGCCCGGGTCTTCCGGCTCGTCTTCGAGGGGCACGAGCCACGCATCGTGGCGCTCGACGGGCACCCGGTCGCGCCCCACGAACCGGAGGATGGCCGCGTCTTGCTCGGGCCGGCGATGCGCATCGACGTCGTGATCGACATGACCGGCAAGCCAGGCAGCCGGTTCAAGGTTGTCGACGCCTTCTACAAGGGCCTCGAATACCGGTTGCTCGACCTCCGCTATGCCGACGAGTCGCTGCGGGAAATTCAGACAACGCCTGTCCCGGCGCTGACCGCCAACCCCGTACCGGAGCCGGACCTGGCTTCGGCCCGTCGCCACGATGTGGTCCTCGGGGGCGGGATGATGGGCATGATGGCGGAGGCCCTGGTCCATGGGGAGGTGATGGACGTCCGCACTATGATGCGGCACGGCCTCGCCTGGGCGATCAACGGCGTCGCCGCCACGGGCCATGTCCATGAGCCGATGGCGACCCTCGAACGCGGCAGCACCAACATCCTCGCGATCGCGAACGAAACGGCCTGGTGGCACCCGATGCACCTCCATGGCCATACGTTTCGCGTGCTGAGCCGCAACGGCCTGCCGATGCGCCATCGCGATTGGCAGGACACCGTGCTCGTCCGCCCCCGCGAGATGGTCGAGATCGCGTTCGTCGCCGACAATCCTGGCGACTGGATGTTCCACTGCCACGTCCTGGAGCACCAGGCTGGGGGAATGATGGGAACAATCCGTGTCGCCTGACCAGACAGACAAAACAGAGGAGAACTCCATGCGCATGCTCAACACCGCCGTCGCCGCCATCGGCCTGATGCTGTCTGGCCCCGTGCTGGCCCAGACAGCAAAGCAAGCTACGCTCTATAAGAACCCACAATGCAGCTGCTGCGAGGAGTACGCCAAATACCTGCGAGAGAACGGATTCGAGGTGAAGGTCGTCGCGACGCACGACCTGCCCTTGATCAAGAAGCAGTACAGCATATCCGGGGACAATGAGGGTTGTCACACAACGCTCATCGACAACTACGTCGTCGAGGGGCACGTGCCGGTCACGACCCTGAACAAGCTGCTGACGGAGCGCCCGGCCATCAAGGGCGTCTCGCTGCCGGGCATGCCGGCGGGCTCCCCCGGCATGACGGGCAGAAAGCGCGAACCCTTCACGATGTTTGAGATCTCGGGCGACGCGAAGCCCAAGATCTACGCGGTAGAGTGAGGAACAGGTCATGATGCACGACATGATGGGCAGCGGCATGATCTGGGGTATGGGGCTGATCGGTCTTCTCCTGGTCCTCGCGATCCTCGCATTGGGCAAATACCTGTTCCGGAGCAGGCGATGAGGTGGCTTGTGCTCGCCCTCTTGCTCGCGGCGGCGCCACTTGCCGCGGCCGACCGGCCCGCCAACTTCGCCTTGAATGACGAGGCGCGGCCTGTGCCCGAAATCACCTTCGCCGACGGCGAAGCCCGCGCGCGCACTCTCGCCGACTTCAAGGGCAAGGCTGTGCTGCTGAACCTGTGGGCGACCTGGTGCGCGCCATGCCGCAAGGAGATGCCGGCGCTTGACCGCCTGCAAGCGGCGCTCGGCGGTCCGGATTTCGAGGTGGTCGCGCTGTCCCTCGATCGCGCCGGAGTCGAACCCGTGCGCCGGTTCTACCGCGAGACCGGCGTGAAGGAGATCGCGATCTACCTTGATGCGTCTGGAAAGGCCTTGCGGGATCTCAAGGTAACTGGCTTGCCCACCACCCTTCTGCTCGATAGGGAGGGACGCGAGCTCGGTCGGCTGATCGGCCCGGCGGAATGGGATGCGCCCGAGATGGTCTGGTTTCTGCGGGCGCGCATCGGCCTGTCCGCAGATGGACGCCGACCATGAAGAGTCAGTTTGCCAGGCACGACGATAATCACTGCCCGAAGCCCAACGGAAATGTAACCGGACGGCCAAAATCCGCGAACTCACGGATGAGCGCCGATGTCGTCGCATGAAGTCGAGTTGCGGGCGCTAATGATGGCGAGCCTCGATGGCGAGGCGAAGGCGCATCGGGTGCTGCTCGAGCGGCTGAGCCGGCATTTGCGGGCCTATTACAAGAACAAGTTGGAGCGTATCGGGCGCAGTGCTGAGGAAGCGGAGGAGCTGATGCAGGACGCGCTGATGGCAATCCACACGCGCCGCGATTCCTATGATCCCGAGCAACTCTTCACGCCATGGGTTCATGCCATCGCGCGCTACAAGCTGATCGACCACCTGCGTAAGACGAAGTCATCGATGACGGATGTGCCGCTGGAGGAAGCAAGCGAGGTTATGGCGCAGGATGACCATACCGCCACTGAAAGCGCTCTCGACCTCAATCGGATGTTGGCAGCACTGCCGGACAAAATGCGGCGGGCGATCCAGTACGTGAAGCTCGACGGTTTGAGCGTGAGCGAGGCCGCCAATAAGTGCGGCATGTCAGAGTCGGCTATCAAAGTCAGCGTGCACCGGGGCTTGAACGCCATGGCAGCGGCAATCTCTCGAGGACAGAAAGCATGAAGACCGAACAACTGATCGACATGCTGAATATGAACGTCGAGCCGGTCGATGGTCGGCGACTCGCCCGCAAGCTTCGCATCGCGCTGGCCGCCGGAGCCCTTGTCGCGCTCTTTGCGGCGCTGCTCGTCCTCGGAGTTCGCCCGGACTTGAAGAGCGCCGACGCGCTGGGATTCTTGTTGTTGAAACTCGCTTTCGCGGTGAGCGTCGTCGGCGTCGCTTCGCTTTACCTCATGAAGGTTGTCCGGCCCGGCGGAGAGCAGAAGACGCATTCTCTCCTGGTCTTGGCGCCGTTTGGCATCATCGCTGTCCTCGCGGGCTTGAGTCTCGGCAACGCCCCGAGCTCCCATTGGAGGACGATGGTCGTCGGCGACATGTGGCTCGAATGCCTCTTGTCGATCCCGATCATCGCCACGCTTCCCTTCGCTGTGATTGTCTGGTCCGTGCGCCGGTTCGCCACCCCGACCGATCTCACCCGAACCGGTGCGTTTGTCGGTCTTGTCGCCGGTGGCGTGAGCGCGATGGGTTACGCACTGCACTGCATGGACGACTCGCTCCCGTTTGTGGCGCTTTGGTATGGTGGAACGATTGCCTTGTGCACGCTCGCCGGCGCTTTGCTTGGACCGCGGCTGCTGCGTTGGTGACCAATGCGGGGCTTGCCGCCTTGTGAATCGAAGCCGAGGGCCCCTCGCGATCGTGGTGTCGCCATCGGCGCAGGGGCAAACGGGCTCATTTGATCTCGCGGCAGAGGTCTGAAATGCGCCCGGCTCGTTATGGGGACGCCATTCCTGCGCGATCGCCACTATCTGCTCGCAAATATGTAACCGATCCGGAAGCAGCTCCGAACTCACCGATGGCCCCTGCACCAAGCAGTGGTTATTTTCGGAAATCGCGCAGGAGAACAACCGTGATCGACAGCCCAAAATCAGCGCGTTTGCCCCGACTCTCCCTCAATGCGGCCCTGTTTGTCGCTCTCGCTTCCGGTCCGCTCATCGTTGGCCCGGCATTCGCCCAAGGCAGTCACGGCATGGACACGATGAAGGGCATGCCAGACAAGGGCGGCGCCAAGCCTGCCGGGGCGACCAGCGCGTCAGCGGTCGGCACGGTCGAGGCCATCGACTCCCAGAATCGAAAGATCAAGCTGAAGCATGAGCCCATCGCAGCGTTCGGCTGGCCGTCCATGTCGATGGAAATGACCGCCGCCCCGTCGGTCGACCTCGCCAAGGTCAAGCCTGGCAGCAAGGTGAACTTTACCCTCAGCAAGGGCGCGAACGACAGCTACACCGTCGACGCGCTCAGCGTACAGTAGTTGGACTTATGGACGGGCTCGTAGTGGCCCGTCCTCAGTCGCTGGTCTCCCATGCTGCCATCAATCGGACAGGGAGTACGGTGGCCTGTCCTCACGCAGTCGGCAGTAGAGCCTTCGATCTCTGACTGCACGCAGCGCACCTTCGAGAGGTTTTCCGCGGCGGTGAACGGCCTGGGAGAAAAATGGCGCTCTCGGATGCGGGAATTTGTAACGCTTCGAGCGATCGACCCGAACTCATGATTAGAAGAGCACGTGCAGCTTCACTTCGGCCCGCCCTTGCGACGGATCGAAAGTCGATCGGGTCCTAGGAGAATGTCATGAATGCAAGCATCAAGTCCGCAGGCGCAGGCATACCGGTTGTGGCTGCCCAACCCGCGTCGTCGTCGTGGCTTGGCCGTCGCCGAACCTGGCTGGCGGTAGCTGCCATCGCGGTGGTCGGCGGCGCCGCGTTGAACTGGGGCTGGCTGGTCGCGGTCGGCGCAGCGCCTCTTCTACTGGCGCTCGCACCCTGTGCCGCGATGTGCGCCCTCGGCCTCTGCATGAAGCGGGGCGGCGACGGCTGCAAGAAGCAGGATGCGGGCGTTGGCCCGACGGCTGCGCCGGCTTCAGCCGAAGCCGGCGAACGCAGTCGCGCTTGAATATGCAAGCGCGACAATCCGACAACCACACTCTCACCTTAGGAGATACAGACATGAGCACGATCAAGAAGATGACCCTTGCCGGCCTCGCCCTTGGCGCAGGTATGGCTCTGGCGCCTTTCGTTCATGCGCAGGACACCTCCGGCGCGAACCAGCCGAAGAAGCCCGACATGATGGATCATGGGGCGATGAAAGGCGGCGACATGAGCGCCATGATGAAGATGATGGAGAACTGCAACCGCATGATGCAGAGCATGAATAGTCACTCTCCGCAGGACCCGTCGGCGCCTGCCACCCCCGGCAAGGGGGGCTAGGCGAGCGCGATGGCGCGACCGCCGGGGCCTCCTCCCGACCCCGGCGGTCGCATTCTTTCTCGCACTTTGACGGTCCAGCGAGAAGATCGTGTCGAGCATCCAAAAAGTCCCGACGTCTGAGGCGCTCCGTCACGCGACTGCAATCCAGTGGCGGGCTGCCGTTTTCGGCCTCGCGGCGATGCGATAACGGCTGGCCGCCTTCACGCTGCCGTCTTCCGGGATTTAGACCGGGTTACCGCGATCGACTCCGGTGCGCCATCGCCCACTAACCGAGGCAACTCGCTGTCGCCTGCGCGGAAAGCACGTCTGTCATGGAAGGTGCCCCTTGGCGGTTGGTAAGTTTTGTGCTGCGGGCGACAGGACGCCTCCAGGTCCCGCTGGTCCTGTTCTCGCTCCTGACACTGCCCGCGGCATGGTTCCTGCTCGACATCCCCAAGCACATCATCAACCATGCGCTCGCCGACGCTTCGGAACATGGGGGAATGACCTTTTTCGGCTTTCACTTGAGTCGCATCTGGCTCTTGATCGCGCTGTGCGCCAGCTATCTCGTCGTCTTGACTATGAGCGGCCTCGCCAAGTACGCCGCCAACCGGGCTCGAGGTCGGATCAACGAGCGCCTGGTGCGCCGATTGCGCCTGCGGATTGCTCGGCGGGCACGTACGGAAAAGGGTTCCGATCGTCGTTCCGCACTTGCTGCTGTCGCTGTCCAGGAGGTCGAGCCGATCGGTTATTTTGGCAGCAGCCTCGCCGTTGTGCCACTCATTCATGGCGGCACGCTCCTGATCAGTGTTCTCTTCCTCTTTCTCCAGAATCCAGCACTCGCGCTCTCGGCCTTGATCATGCTGCCAGTGCAGCTGGGTTTGCTGCCACGCTTGCAAAGGCGCCTGAATGCCAAGGTGCGCGAGCGCGTCTATGCCACGCGCACTCTTAGCGGGTTGCTGATGACAAGCACCGGCATAGATGCCGCGGCTGCTGAAAGAATCATCGACTCGCGACCGCAGTCGGCTTTGCGGCGCCAGGCGCTCCAGGTCGAGACCCTCGAAAGGGTGCGCATCGAGATCCATGACTTAAAGGGCCGTCTGAAGGGCCTCTACAATTACACGTCCAATCTCACTCCGTTCTTCTTCTTCGCCATCGGCGGCTATCTCGTCGTGAAGGAAAGTCTCTCGCTCGGCGCGCTCGTGGCAGCGCTCGCGGCCTACCGGGAGATCGCGCCCGCTCTGCGGGAACTCTTCGACTTCGCCCAAAACTGGTCCGACGCAAGGGCCCGCTTCGAAGAGGTGACCAAGGTTTTGGCGAATTCTACTCCGAATATACGCTGATTTCGCCAATCTCTGGACCGAAAAAGGTTAGATTACAATATCCTCCCATTTTTGGCCCTCTGGTCATAAGTTATATCGGGATTCGGTCTGGCTTTGTTATGGCTGTTTTACTGAACGACGGTCATCTGTCTAGGCTCAAAATGATGGTTGAAAATGTGCTTGCACGACAAAAAACTCTAACAATAATCGCAACTGCCGTAAGCTTCGCCGGTATCTTGGCAGGCTCAGGTGGTCTTGCACAAACTGTGGCGATCATCGGGACGGGCACGTCCAAGTGCTCGCGCTTCAATGTCGCAGTCGCCGAGCGGCCCCTTGAGGAGCGCGAATATTTTGCATGGGCTCAGGGCTATATGAGCGGCATTGTCCTCAGCGCGCCTCCCGGCGTCGATGAAGGACTTGCCCTCAATCCAGAGGGATTGCTGATTGTCTCACAGTTGGCGTTTTTGCGTGCTTTCTGCCAACGGTTTCCCGACGCGACCTACAGTGATGGCGCGGAGGCCTTGTATCGAGAGCTGGGCGGAACAGCGATCAAATAGGACTGAAAAGCCCGATCCTATTTTAGAGTTCTGTGCATAATTTAAGAATTATGCACAGTGGGCTCGATGCCACGATTTCAGCAGGTTACGCTGTGCATATTATATGTGCGCAATGCGAGACTGTTTCATGCCCTTCACCTACCGGCTGCGTGGATCCTCGACACCCATCCCCATGCCGACCATTTCTCCGCGGCGCAGTACCTGAAGGAAAAGACTGGGGCGCCGACCGCGATCGGCGAGCAGGTCGTCGCCGTGCAGCGGCTCTGGAAGGACTTGTACAACTGGCCGGAATTCGCGGCCGACGGTTCGCAATGGGACAAGCTGTTTGTGCATGGCGAACGCTTCAAGCTCGGCGCGCTGGACGTCTGCGTGATGTTCTCGCCCGGGCATACACTCGCGTCGATCACCTATGTCGTCGGCGACGCTGCCTTCGTCCACGACACGCTGTTCATGCCCGATGGCGGAACGGCGCGTGCCGACTTTCCCGGCGGCAGCGCGAAGGCTCTCTGGGCCTCGATCCAGGCCATCCTGGCGCTGCCAGACGACACGCGCCTGTTCACCGGTCACGACTATCAGCCCGGCGGGCGCGAGCCGCGCTGGGAGAGCACGGTGGCGCAGCAGAAGCAGGCGAACGCGCATGTCGTCGGCCTCGACGAGGCGGCCTTCGTCGCCTCGCGCGAAGCACGCGACAAGACGCTGTCGATGCCCAAACTGATCCTCCACGCACTGCAGGTGAACATTCGTGGCGGGCGCCTGCCCGAACCTGAGTCGAACGGCCGGCGCTATCTCAAGGTTCCGCTCGACGCCTTGGCGGGCGCGGCTTGGGCCGAGGAACCGGCATGACGACGCCATCACGGCCATCGATGACCCGTGCGGAACTCTCCGGCCGGGCGACAGAGGTTGCGAGCCTGTTGAAGACGCTCGCCAACCGCAATCGGCTGATGATCGTCTGCACCCTCGTCGAGCGGGAGTTTTCCGTCAGCCAGCTCGAGAACGAACTCGGTATCCAGCAGCCGACGCTCTCCCAGCAGCTCACCGTGCTGCGTGAGGCCGGGATCGTCCAGACAAGGCGCGAGTCCAAGCAGATCTTCTACCGGCTGAGCGAGCAGAAAGCCGCCCAGCTCGTTGAGGCTCTTCATGCCATCTTCTGTGCCGAGGAATCCGGATCATGACTTCCTACTGGCCATCCCTCATCGGTGGCATGCTGATTGGCCTCTCGGCTGCGATGCTGCTGCTCCTCAATGGCCGCGTCGCCGGGATCAGCGGCATTCTCGGCCGGCTGGCGCAAGGCGCGCAGGTCGCGACCAACGCCGCCTTCGCCATCGGGTTGATCGCCGGGCCACTGCTATATCGGGTCGGTGCCGGCCAGTGGCCGCCTGTGACGATTACAGCCTCGCTGCCCGTCATCGCGCTAGCAGGCCTGCTGGTCGGCTTTGGTACGCGCATGGGCTCTGGCTGCACCAGCGGTCATGGCGTGGTCGGCCTCGCGCGTCTGTCGCCGCGTTCAATCGCCGCCGTTGTCACCTTCCTTCTAGCAGGCGTCGCAACCGTCACCTTGATGAGGCTCGTCGCGCCATGAACCGTCACGCACAACTCCTGACCGCGCTGGCATCCGGCGCCATCTTCGGCATCGGCCTGTCGCTGTCGGGCATGCTCGATCCCGTCCGCGTGCGAGGCTTCCTCGATGTCGCCGGAGATTGGGACCCCAGTCTCGCCTTCGTGCTCGGCGGCGCGGTTGCGGTCGCGATGGCGGGGATGTTTGTGCGACGTCGGTTGCGAAACCCGGCTTTCGGCGACGCCTTCCACCTGCCGGCCACTGTGGCTGCCGGATCAAAACTCCCCAGAAGCGCCGTTTGATTTCTCCCCAGTTTAGCGCCGCCGCGGGTCTCCCGGGGCGCGCCCCGGGAGACCCGCGGCGCGTCATCACCGATGCTTCTCCCGATGGTCGGGAGAGGGATTTCGGTGATCAAGCTCGGGGAGATGATGATGATCCTGGATCTTCATCGGCAGGGCCTGTCGGTGTCCGCGATTGCCAAGGCGACAGGTGCCGACCGCAAGACGGTGCGCAAATACATCGCGCGAGGATTGGAGCCGCCGGCATACGGGCCTCGCAAGCCGCGGCAGACGGTCATTGATCCCTTCACATCCTATCTTCGCGAGCGCGTCGCTCGCTATCCCGGCCTGACGGGGAGCCGTCTATTCAGGGAACTGAAGGATCGCGGCTATTCCGGCGGCTACACGGCCGTCACAGACTTCCTTCGGGACATCCGGCCCGCCGCTGCCGTTCAAGGCTTCGAGGTGCGCTTCGAGACGCCGCCCGGCGAACAGGCTCAGGTCGATTTCGCCCAGTTCCAGGTCGTCTTCACCGACGAACCGACGACACCGAGGATCGTCTGGCTGTTCTCCATGGTGCTCGGATTCAGTCGATTGATCTGGGCACGCTTCGTCGTCCATCAGGATCTGCCGACGGTGCTGCGCTGCCACGTCGCCGCCTTCGAGGCCTTGGGCGGCTCTCCCAATGAAGTGCTTTACGATCGGATGAAGACCGCCGTGATCGGCGAGGCCGAGACCGGCGGCATCATCTACAACCGTGCCCTCGTCGACCTCGCGCGGCATTACGGCTTCCATCCCAGGGCCTGCAAGCCCTACCGCGCAAAGACAAAGGGCAAGGTCGAGCGGCCGTTCCGCTACATCCGCGAGGACTTCTTCCTTGCCCGATCCTTTCGCAATCTCGACGATCTGAACGGGCAGCTCCGCCATTGGCTCGACACGGTCGCCAACCCCAGAACGCATGCCACCACGCGGCGTATCGTCAGCGAGGCCTTCGCCGAGGAACGGGCGTCGCTGCGGTCGTTGCCGCTGGCGCCGTTCCGGTCGGTCCTGAAGCTGGAGCGGCGCATCAGTCGTGAGGGCATGGTCAGCATCGGTGGCAACTTCTATTCCGTTCCCGACGCGACCAAACGCCGAACCGTCGAGGTGCATACGCTGGCCCAAGAGGTCCGCATCTTCGAGGATGGTCTTTTGATCGCCGCCCATCCCGTTCTCGAGGGCACGCATCAACGGCGCGTCGAGCCCGGCCATCGCAAGATGCACCACCGCCCGCGCCGTCACCCCCATCACGATGACGGCGGCACCCTCCGCGGCGCCGGCGACAAGGTGGCCCAGCGCCCGCTTGCCTTCTACGACGCCGTCGGCCGCGCAATGGCCCAGGAGCGGACCCAGGAGCGACGCCCATGACGGCCTCCCTGGATATCACGCCGTCGACGATCGATCGGATCCGGCACGACCTCGTCGGCTTGAAGATGCCGCGGGCCCTTGAAGCCCTCGATCATGTCGTGCGTCGGCTTGAGAAAGGCGAGATTGCCGCCCTCGAGGCCATCGACATCCTCCTCTCGGAAGAGCTGACCCTTCGCGAGAACAGCCGGATCAAGACCGCGCTGCGCATGGGACGCCTCGCTACCATCAAGACCCTCGCCGGCTTTGACTTCTCCTTCCAGCCCTCGCTTGACCGTGATCGCATCCTGGCGCTCGCCCAACTCGGCTTCGTCGCCCGCGGCGAGGTCGTCCACTTTCTCGGACCGCCAGGAACCGGCAAAAGCCACCTGGCCATCGCTCTCGGCGTCGAGGCCGTCAAAGCCGGACGGAGTGTCTACTTCTGCACGCTCGCCGAACTCATTGCCGGGCTCGCCCAGGCCGAACGAGAAGGCCGCCTTCGCGAGCGCTTGCGCTTCTTCTGTCGTCCCGCGCTGCTCGTCGTCGATGAGATCGGCTATCTTCCCGTCGTTCCCGGCGGCGGCAATCTCTTCTTCCAGCTCGTCAACGCCCGCTACGAGAAGGGCGCCATGATCCTCACCTCCAACCGCGGCTTCGCCGAATGGGGAGAGGTCTTCGGCGATCCCGTCGTCGCCACCGCGCTGCTCGATCGCCTTCTACACCACGCCGTCGTCGTCCAGATCGAGGGATCGAGCTACCGGCTACGCCAACACGCCGCACTGATGCCCGAACACCTTCGATCGAAAGCCGCCATCTCCCCGCCCATCCAAGGCCAACCTCCGCGACCCCGCGGCCGGCCGCCAAAAAATGGGCACCTCTCCGCGACAGCCTGACCGGCCGATCTGGGGAATTTTACTTCGGCGCTTTTGGGGAAAATTCAGCCGGCATTGACAGCCACCATGCCGATAGACACTCGCCTGATCCTGGGTTCCGCCATCTTCGGGATCGGCTGGGGTTTGGCCGGACTCTGCCCCGGCCCTGCGCTGGCTGCTTTGTCGCTGGGCCTCGCTCCAGTCGCGCTGTTCGTTGTGGCCATGCTCGTCGGCATGACGATCCATGATCGCTTGATCGCAGGCCGGACCGATACACCCGCGCTCCGGAGCGCGCCATGACGGAGCAGGTTCTCATGGCAGTCGGTTCGGGGGGCCTGGTCGGCTTCGCGCTCGGTCTTGTCGGCGGCGGGGGTTCCATCCTGGCGACGCCGCTGCTGCTATATGCCGTCGGGATCGCGCAGCCCCACATCGCAATCGGAACCGGCGCGCTTGCCGTCTCGGTCAATGCCTATGCCAATCTGATCGGGCAAGGGCGCCGCGTTCCGATCGCTTGGCGACGGATGGGCGGATACGACGACCGCTCACGGTCGGCTGATGCTCACGGTGCTGGCCGGCCTGTCGGAATTCGAGCGTGAGCTGATCCGGTCGGACCGGCGAAGGAGGCGCTCGCGCTAAGGCGCGAGGCGTGAAGCTCGGCCGGCGGTTCAAGCTCACGACGCACCAGCGCGATGAGGCGGTCCGCCGCCGCGATGCCGGCGAGTAATCCATGACCGAGACCGCCAAAAGCTACAATGTTTCGTACTCGACGATCTCGAGGTTGAAGCAGTGAGCCTGCCCTACTCGCTCAATGCCCGACCGAAAGAATAGCGTCGGGCTTGTCATGCACCCCCAGCTTTTCAACGAGCAAGGCGGTCGCCTCGTTCATGCCGATAATCTCGACCGGAATGTCGTGATGGCGGAATTTCAGCACGACGCGATCGAACGCGTTGATGCTGGTGATGTCCCAGAAGTGCGACGCATGCAGGTCGATGACCACGCCTCTCAAATCCTCTTCGCGGAAGTCGAAGGCCGAATGAAACGCCTCGGCCGTCGCGAAGAAAATTTGCCCCGTTACGGTGTAGGTGCGCACCGCGTTCGCCTCATCACGCGCGGATGCGACGCCGAAGAAGCGCGTGACCTTGTGCGCGAAAAACAGGCCGCTCAGGATCACGCCGAACAGCACGCCCTTCGCCAGATCATGCGTCGCGACGACGACGATCACCGTGCCAAGCATCACGAAGCTCGAACTCTTCGGATGCGTCAGCAGGGTGCGCACCGACTTCCATTGGAAGGTGTTGATCGAGACCATGATCATGACCGCCACCAGAGCCGCCATCGGGATCTGCGCGACGTAGGTGCCGAGCGCGACGATCAGGAAAAGCAGGAACACGCCCGACCAGAGCGTCGAGAGACGGCCACGCCCGCCCGACGACACATTGATGACAGATTGCCCGATCATGGCGCATCCGGCCATCCCGCCGAAAAATCCGGCCGTGATGTTGCCGAGGCCCTGCCCCGCGCATTCACGGTTCTTGTCGGAATCGGTGTCGGTCATCTCGTCGATGATCGCCGCCGTCATCAGGCTTTCGAGCAGACCCACCATGGTCAGGGTAAGCGCATAGGGCAGGATGATCTTGAAGGTTTCGAGGGTGAACGGAACCTGGGGCAGGGCGAACCATGGCAACTCGGTTGGGAGCGTCCCCATGTCGCCGACGGTGCGCACCCCGAACCCGAAATACATCGAAGCGGCCGTGAGCAGAATGATCGTCACCAGAGGCGACGGCACGGCCTTGGTGAGATAGGGAAGCCCATAGATGACCGCGAGACCCACGGCCGTCAGGATGTAGACGGTTGTCCCCTGCCCGAGCAGTTCGGGCATCTGCGCGAGAAAGATCAGGATCGCGAGGGCATTGACGAAGCCGGTCACCACCGATCGCGATACGAAGCGCATCAGGTTGCCGAGCTTGAGCACGCTCGCGATGATCTGGAAGATACCCGTCAAGATGGTAGCGGCGAACAAAAAGCCGACGCCGTGCTCCTTCACGAGCGTCACCATCAGCAGGGCCATTGCTCCCGTCGCGGCCGAGATCATGGCCGGACGGCCACCTGCGAACGCGGTGACGACGGCGATGCAGAACGAGGCATAGAGCCCGACCTTGGGGTCAACGCCCGCGATGATCGAGAAGGCAATCGCCTCGGGGATCAGCGCGAGGGCGACGACCGTGCCAGCCAGAAGCTCGCGGGTAATATTGGGAGCCCATTCGCTCCGGAGGTGGCCAAGACTCATTGAAAAAAGGGCTTTCTTCGTCTCGCATGGGGCATGCGAGGCTCGCAACACGGATCGGCGGCCTCTGTTTCGAGAACCGTGACACTGACGCCGTGAAATGCGTTATCCGGCGGATCGGCGGCCGGAAGAGCCACCCGGATTTTCACCGGGTCCAGTTTATGGGAACACTCTACCTCGATCGCATGTTGCGATGCAATATCTTGGTGTGCGGTGACCGATCAATGGTTTGTCATCCCGCGGCAATTTGAGCTTCGTCATTGCATAAAGGGCAGCCGGGCAGATCGCGACTGCATCGCGCTTGATCGAACGCGCCCAAGTTTTGTGCTCTGTAGCCGTTGTTTCTCTCTACCCGATAGGCGTCACTTGCTGAGAGCGTCCAAAATCGGGCAGCGCGGGGCATTGCCGCCCTCACAAAGAGCGGCCGTCTCGGCGAGAGTCTGTTCCATCCGGCGAAGATCGGCGATCTTGCCCTGGATGCTGGTCAAATGTGACAGGGCCGCCGCCTTAACCTCGCCGCAGGCGTGACCGCCCTTCGCTAGTCCAAGCAGGTTGCGGATCTCGTCGATGGAAAATCCCAGCTCGCGGCTGCGCCGGATAAAAGTCAGCGTCTTGACCTCGGCCGTTCCATAAGCTCGGCGACCGCCCTCGGTGCGCGGCGGCACCGCGAGCATTCCGATCCGCTCGTAGTACAGGATCGTCTCGACATTCACATTGGCCAGGCGCGCCAGCTCGCCGCTGGTGAACGACCCGGCTCTCGAAGGCGTGATCGCACACATCGAAAATGCCCTTGCTCCTGTAGCGACTACAGGAGGCACGATAGCATGATCAGCCGAAAGGGACAGGAAATGCGAACGATGACTCGTGCCAGAACAGCGGTATCAGAGACTCCGTCAGACCAAGACGCCGCACCAATAGCCGGCAACGGCGTTCTGGCGGCTGGCGGCATTATCGCGGCGCTTGGCGCTTCGTCATGCTGCATCCTGCCGCTCGTGCTCTTCAGCCTCGGCGTCAGCGGGGCCTGGATCGGCAACCTGACCGCGCTCGCGCCCTATCAGCCCGTCTTCTTCGCCGCGGCGCTGGTGTTTCTCGGATTCGGATTCTGGCGCGTCTATCACCGGCCAGCATCGGACTGCGCGGATGGGAGCGCCTGCGCCAAGCCGGGATCAACCCGCATGACGAAGATCGGCCTCTGGGCGGCGACGGTACTCGTTCTTGGGGCCGTCAGCTTTCCCTACACCGCGCCCCTGTTCCTTTAGATTTCCGAATTTCACGCTCATCCCAGGAGACCAGATATGAAAACCCTGTTTCGCACGATCGTGACCGTTGCCGCCTTGACCCTCACCGGGGCGGCTTTCGCCGCACCGCGCACCGCTACGCTTGAGGTCCAGAATGTCACCTGCGTGACCTGCGCGCCGATCGTGAAGAAGACGTTGTCGCGCATCTCCGGCGTCAGCCAGGTCGCGATCGTCGAGCGCGGCGGCATGGCCACCGCAACCGTTTCCTTCGACGACGAGAAGGCAACAGCGGAAGCGCTCGCTCAGGCCGTTACCAATGCGGGCTTTCCCGCGACCGTCAAAGACGTGAAGAGCGCGCAGTCGTCTGCGCCGCTACACACCGCCCTGGCGCGTTGATCCCGAGATCGACATGAAGGACCTCACCCTGATTCGAGTGGGCGCCATCGGCACGGTCGTCGCGGCGATCTGCTGCGCCACTCCTATTCTCGTGATCTCGCTTGGGCTGGTGGGGTTTTCGGCGTGGGCGGCCAAGGCCGATTACGTTTTGATCCCGATCCTGATCGCCTCGATCGCGCTGGTCGGCATCGGACTATACCGGCGACAGATCTCCTCTTCGGCGGCGGTCGACTGCTGCCAGACTGATCGAAACACCAGAAAGCTGACGTCATGAGTGATTGCTGCGCCACAAGCGCAAAGAATGGCAACGATCGCTACGATCTTGTCGTGGTCGGAGCTGGCTCGGCCGGGTTCTCAGCCGCGATCACCGCAGCCGAGCAAGGAGCGCAGGTCGCCCTGATCGGCCACGGCACGATTGGGGGTAGCTGCGTCAACGTCGGCTGCGTGCCCTCAAAGGCGCTGATCCGGGCCGCCGAAGCGGTGCATCATGCCAACGCTGCTGCCACGAAATTTGCCGGCATCGCGGCGCAGGCCCATGTGGTCGATTGGAAAGCGCAGGTTGCCCAGAAGGACGCTCTGGTCACCGGCCTACGCCAGGCGAAGTACACCGATCTCCTGCCGGCCTACAACAACGTCGCGTATCACGAGGGTCGCGCGCGCTTGGTCGAAGGCGGCGTCAAGGCCGGCGGCCAGCGCTTTGCCAGCGACCGGATCATCATTGCGACCGGGACGCGTCCGGCGCTGCCCACAATCCCCGGCATCGCGGATGCGGATCCTCTCGACAGCACGGCGGCGCTCGAGTTGACCGAGCTGCCGCGCTCCATGATCGTGTTGGGTGGAGGCTATATCGGCGTCGAGCTTGCCCAGACCTTTGCCCGCGTCGGCGTCGAGGTGACGCTCGTCTTCCGGAGCCGCTTGCTCCCGGAGGCGGAGCCGGAGATCGGCACAGCGCTTACAGGCTACCTTGAGGACGAGGGAGTCACGGTGATCGGCGGCCTGGCCTACGAGTCCGTTCGCCGCACGCAGGACGGCGTCATGCTCACGGTCATTCGTGACGGGCGGCCCGAGACGATCTCAGCCAAACGGATTCTCGTCGCAACCGGGCGCGCGCCCAACACCGAGGAGATGGGGCTGGCCGAGGCTGGCGTCGCCCAGACGCCCACGGGCGCCATTCGGGTCGATGACCGTATGCGCACTTCCAAGGCCGGCGTCTACGCCGCCGGCGACGTCACCGGCAAGGACCAGTTCGTCTACATGGCAGCTTATGGCGCAAAGCTCGCCGCGAAGAACGCGCTCAACAGCGACAGCCTGCGCTACGACAATTCCTCGATGCCGGCCGTGGTGTTCACCGACCCGCAGATCGGAAGCGTCGGGCTCACCGAAGCACGGGCGCGGGCCGCCAGATACGACGTGCGAACCGCCGTGCTCTCACTCGACAACGTGCCGCGCGCGCTCGCCGCTCGCGACACCCGTGGGTTGATCAAGCTGGTGGCGGATCGCGGCACCCGAAAGCTTCTGGGAGCGCACATCCTGGCGCCAGAAGGAGCCGACAGTATCCAGACGGCGGCGATCGCGATCCGGTGCGGCCTCACGATAGACGATCTTACCGACGCCATCTTCCCATACCTGACGACCGTCGAGGGCCTGAAGCTCGCGGCCCAGACATTCGATCGCGATGTCAGCAAGCTGTCCTGCTGCGCGGGATAGCTGCCCAAACCGGTGACGAGGACGAGACATGCCGACCAGCAACAGAACAGAGACGGCTGTCGAGATCAGGCCGGGTGTGGATCGTCCCGACTGGTCAGTCGTGACGACGCCAGCGGCGCGGGCCGCGCTCGGCGGCCGCACGGCCGCTCGAGCGGGATTGCTCGATATGTGGTCGCATGCACTCGAGGCGGCCGAAGACCTGGTATGGCGAGCGACTCTGCGCCTTTACGGCGATAGTGGTCGTCCGCCCCGCGTTGACGAAATCGCCGACGGGGCGAACCTCTCGGAGGATCGAGTCCGGGACTTGCTGCGCAAGCTGCAGCTGCGCGACCTTATACGCCTTGAGCCCGGTACGGACACGATCCGGTACGCCTATCCGTTCACGCAGGCGGAGACGGATCACTTGGTGTGGCTCAAAGGGAAGGTTCTGTATGCCCTGTGCGCCATCGACGCTCTTGGCGTCGGGGCTATGTATTGCACCGATGCCACGGTGCAGTCGACCTGCCGTATGTGCAGCGAGATGATCCGAGTGGAAACCAGCGAAGAGGGCCGCGCCCTCCTCAGCGAGTCACCATCGGATGCGGTGGTCTGGTACGACTTCGCCTATGGCGGAGATGCGGCAGCCAGTTCATGCTGCCCCACGATCGCGTTCTTCTGCTCCAGCGAACACCTGCAGGGCTGGCTCGATGAACAGATACCGCGCCGCCAGGGCGTCAGCCTGGCGATGGACGAGGCTCTTGAGGTTGGCCGCGCGATCTTCGGTCCGATTCTCCGGGAGCCCTCGTCGGAAAATTAGGCCAGACACTCCGGGTCCGCTCGTCGCCATGCCTACGGCTGGTCAGCAGCCCCGGTCAAAGCATGTAGCCAATGTCCGACGCCCCCGTGGGATAGGCGAACATCGTGCTTTTGATGGCTTCTGCAGTGATCCCGTGCCGGATGGCCAGCGCGAACAGATTGATGACTTCATCAGCATGCGGCCCGACCAGATGCGCGCCGAGAATTCGATCTGTCTTGTCCTCTACCATGACCTTGAACGCGTAGGTGGGTTCGGCCGCTTGTCGCACAGTGAACCAATCCGACGCCGTCTGGTGTTGCATACGAAACTTGAGACCCTGCGCGCGCGCGTCCCGCTCGCTGAGGCCGACGGATGCAATCGGCGGAATCGTAAAGGCCACACTCGGCACGCCGAGATAGTTGGGTGTTTGCTCGTTCCCGTTCAAAAGGTTGGCGGCGACGATCTTGGCGTCATGGCTCGACACCGGGGTTAAGGGCGGGCCCATCTGAGCCGCGTCGCCGGCTGCGTAAACGGCAGGGTTCGACACGCTCTGAAGGAACTCATTCAGCTTCAGCCGCCCTTTGTGATGGGCCAACCCGCCAGCGTCCAGATCAAGCGATTCAAGCGCAGGGGCCCGTCCTGCAGAATGGACCACAAGATCGGCTTTGAAAGTCCGGGGTTGCCCGTCCGAGGTAGCGCGCACAACGAAACCGGAGCCGTCCTTCTCGATTCCCTCGACTGCGGTATCGACCTTCACATTGACGCCGATCTCGCAGAATTTTTCCATCAGGACTTCGACCAGATCCGGATCGAAATTGGGCAGCATGCGCGGCCCGCGCTGGAGGATCGTGACTTCGGCGCCGGCCCGCGCTGCGATGTGTGAGAATTCCGCCGCGATAAAGCCTCCCCCTACCAGAACGATCCGCTTTGGAAGTTGCTCCAGCGCAAGAAAATCCTCGCTCGTGGCAAGATACTCTTCGCCGGGAATGCCGAGCTGGATGGGCTCCGCGCCCGCTGCGATCAAGATGTGCCGCGCCTCGAGCGTCTCACCGGCAACCTCGACGGTGTTTCGGCCAGTGAATCGCGCGTGACCGTGGAATGTTTCGATCCCTTTTTCCGCATAGCGCTGCTCGTTTTTCGCGGGGACCGGATCGGTAAAGCTGCGCTTGAACGCGATCAGCTCTGGCCAATTGAGGCGCACCTCACCTTCAGGCCCTTTGCACCTCATACGCCGGACATGATCGATGGCAGTGGCACCGCCGATCAACATTTTCTTGGGATCGCATCCGCGCAGCGCACAGGTCCCGCCGAACGGACGAAAATCGATGACCGCGACCTTCCAGCCGGCAGCGGCTGTCCGCTGGCTCGCCACCATTGCTGCAGTGCCGGTTCCGATGATCACAAGATCATATGCCTTGGCCATTTTGGTCCTCCGCTTTCCGCTGGACGGTGCAGCCTTCGTTGCGCGGGCAGGTTGCGCAGCCACGCTTGAGATACCAAGCAAAACCGATCACCCCGACCACCGCCAAAATAGCGCCCGCAACAGGCCAAAGAGGTACGAGAAACGCTAATGATACCCCCGAGAGCAACAGCAACGGCACTCCACAGCAAAGGATATGCAGCGCAGCGATAAACAAGAATGTGCCGCGCGGTACCGCAGCTTGGCCGCCTGTTTCGTCTTGAATCAGGATATCTTTGCGCTTCGATAGCATTCAATATTCTCCACAATAATCGGCGTTCGCCGTCCTTACAGCGCTAATTTGTTGGCGCGCAACCAATCAGCTTCGGAGGTACTTCACGAGGCCGGCAGCTGCGAGTCCGAGGACTACAAGCAAAAGCAAGCAAATTAGCCACATGCCCCACGACATTGGCCCGTTCATCATCTCTTGCATCATGTCCGTCTTCCTTTTGCCGCTGTGCCAGACGGTCGAGCGCTAGGAGAGCCAGCGGTCTGTTTGAACCGGTGAGGCGGTGAACTCCGCGGCGCCGTCCATGGGTAAACAAAGCCGGAGTTCGTACAGGTTCCACACGCAGAGCAAAAAAATGCCTCGCCTGATTTCTGCGCGCGGGATGACCCACCCCCCAATCGGAGGTTTTTACCTCCCTCGCGCTGCGGCTTCCGCCCGCACGGCGGAGATCGCGATGCCTTGGCTCCACAAGGCAAGAGCGCCAATTCCCGCAACGCTGAGAAGGTTGGCAGCCTCGACAACCAGTACCATGGCAAGCGCCTGCTCTTCAGGCACGCCCAGCAGAGCGAGGACGAAAAGCGCGCCAATGATGAAGCTGCCGGCGACGCGTGCGAAGTGCCCCAGGATCACGAGCGAACCGACGAACACCATGATGAAAAGATATTGGGCCGGTTCGAGGGCTACTCCAAAGGCCAGCCCAGCCCAGAAGAATTGCGTCACCGCGAGCAGTTTGATCGCGATGCTGCCGATCACGACTGCACCCGCGCGCCAGCCCACGGGCCAGTTGATACCCTCGGCGAACGAGGTTGACAGCCGCTTCAAAGGTGCGGCGAGACGCGCTGGAAGCCGATCAAGCAGCCGCGCCAGCGCGGGCGTCGAGGCCTTCTGTCGGTAGATGGCAAGGCCGCCGATCAGGACGACGAAAAGCAGCAACATTCCGGCTCCACCCCAGATGAGGCCGGCCCGAATGCCGCCGGGATCGGAGAACGTCACCACTAGAAGCACGATCGGGATCAGGCAGACGAAAACGATCCCGTCACTGAGGCGGTCGAGCGCGACGGTCGCGAGCACGGAGGTGAGCTTCAGGCTTTCGCGACGGGCGACCAGCCAGGACCGGGCAATGGTTCCAAAACCGAATGGCACGAGGGCGGCGAGCAGATAACCCGCCATGATGGCGCCGAAGAGGTAGATCGTTCCGATTGCTCGGAGGGGAAACAGAAGCTGCCGCCACTTCCAGGCGCGAACAAGCTGCTCCGCGATAACCACGGCAGGCAGGATAACAAGGAAGCGCAGGTCGGCACCCTTCAGGGTGATGAGAAAGCGATCGAGATCGAACTTTCGAAGAACCCAGGCAAGGGTTGAAAGTCCGATCGCCGCGCCAAGCCACGGCAGCCAACGCCGCCAATCGCGACTCTTCCGGACGGTCTGGTCGATTGCAGTGGCATCGTTCAAGGCGGGCTTGACCTTCCTACGCAGGAAAGGCGCAGCCTGTAGCAGAGCATTGGATATGGCCCGATCAAAAAATGGAGACCTGGCATGACCCGGCGTCGGTGGAGGCTGAGTGCGCGGATCGCTGCTGCCTTGAAACAAGCGGCCGTGGAACACCACCTTGACGTGGCTGAGCACCTGCTACGCGCGCTCGAGGTTCTTGATGATGATGCGCCTCCTGCACGCGACAGGAATTTGTATTTGGGGCTGATTCCGGGAGGGCGTACTCAGCATTGAGATCGGGATTGTTCACGATCGAGACGACGGTCCATTCTATCAGTCACGCTGAACGTCGATCACGTCTCCATCGCGGCTGATGATGACACGGATATCATCGCCATTGCGATCGATGCCGACGATAACCCAGCCGCGACGGCCTTGGCGGACACGCTCGACCCGGCCCAGGCCTTCGCCTCGTGCGATGCGGATCGCCTCATATTCTGTGATACCCTCGGGTTCGAGCCTGCGATAGGGTCTTTCCGGCTCCTCCGGGACCACCTCCGGTGGGTTCACCCGAAGCCCGTTTGGTCCCAGTTCGATTGTCTGTCCGTGCGCGCCAGCGCCAGGCAATACGACGGTCGCGGTCATGACCGCCAAAGCCGCAGCGCTCATAAGTAAACGTCTCAGAATCATCGTCTTCCTCCCAGCATCTGAATCCACGATGGAGTTCGATTCCGGCGAGAATACGCGTGTTGTGCGGCTTAAGAATCTTTCTTTGGGTAGTTGGGCGCGCCCTTAGGGCCCCGCTCCATTCCGCCGGCGCTGCCGGCTCCACGGAACCCCGCGAGCGGGTTTCCGCCTTCGGTAACGATCGGTCGCACGGGCCGTCGCCAAGCGCCGGCAGAGGCCGCGCCGCCGGCGCGCTGATGCTGCGCTTGGCGGGAAGAGAGGCGCGCGGCCCTCTCTCCCCAGCAAGAGCCAAATCGGGTCTCCCCATCCTTCCGCGCCGCAAGCGGCTTGTGCAGGACTCAGGCGAGGATCCGCGTGCCGCGGCCCCTCGCCTGGCGCGTTGCCGCGTGGGCGATCCCCCTCCCGATTTGGCTCTTGCCCCCCTCTCTCCCCGCTGCTCGCCACGAAGGCAGCAGTGCAGGCGGGCCTGCACCCTGCCGGGTGACGGGCTTTTGCCTCAACAAGGAGAGACCACCATGACCACGACGATCACCACCACCGCCATCGGCACGCTTCCCACGACCATCCAGCATATCGCTCTGTCGAAGCTGGTTCCGAGCAAGGCCAATGTCCGCAAGGTCAATGCGACGGCCGGCATTGGCGAACTGGCCGACAGCATTGAGGCGCATGGCCTGATCCAGAACCTCACCGTCAGGAAGGCGGTCAAGGGCCAGAAGTTCGAGGTCGTCGCCAGCGCGCGGCGTCTTGCGGCGCTGCGCCTTTTGTTGAAGCAGCGCCGGTTCGACACGGATATCGACATTCCCTGCAATGTGCTCGCCGCCGAGCGCGATGCCGAAATCTCCCTCGCGGAAAACACCCAGCGCGAGGCCATGCATGTCGTGGACGAGGTTCAGGCCTATCAGCGCCTTGTCGAGGACGGTCTGCCGGCTGACGCTATCGCCAGCCCGTTTGGCCAATCCCTCGTCACGGTGCGGCAGCACTTGAAGCTGGCAGCCCTGCCGCCGCAGATTCTGAAGGCGATGCGGGCTGACGAGATCACGATCGAGCAGGCCCGCGCGCTGGCGATCACCGACGATCACGCGACGCAGGAGGCGGCATGGTTCGGCCGCGACGGCTGGAGCCGCAGCCCGAGCAATCTGCGCGCGGTGCTGACCAACGAGCATATCCGCAGCACCGACCGGCTGGCGCGGTTCATCGGGGTGGACGCCTATGAGGCTGCCGGCGGCGTCCTGCTGCGCGACCTGTTTTCAGATAACGAGGCGACCTTCCTGACCGACCGACCCTTGGCGATGAGGCTGCCGGCCGAGGTGTGAGAGCCACGGTAGATTATTGGGACCCGGATATACGGGAGGGGTCAGCGGCGCAGGTCTTCGACTTTCAGCTCTCGCCAGATCCAGCTAAAATCGTAAGTTGCCATAGGATCCTGCGGGTTTTGGCAGCTTGCGGCTCGATATTCGAGGTATTTGAGCCATTCGGCGACCTTTTCGCGGCCTTGCTTTGAGCGGATTGCGGCGCGTGGAGCGAGATCGCCGAGCATGCCGACCGGCTGATCGAGGATTTCGCGGTATTGTTTGTCCAGCATGGCGTGGACCAGAGGGGTCGCGACCTCGAGGGGGATGTCGGCTGGCGGCGACTCGCGCCCACTTTTGGAGGCCTTCATCTGCTCAATGGTCTGGATTGTCGTCAGCGGGGCGCGGACCATCTTGCCAAGGACATTTTCAAGAAGGGTGGCGCCTTTGGCCGCGCGCGAAACAGAATTGACTGATAGGATCAGAAAGCGCTCCCTCAGTTCGAGATTGCCGAGCACCGCCGTGTTATCTTCCATCGTCACGCCGGTGGTAACGGCATTTGGCGAGCGGGCTGGCCTAGGCGAGCGTCGAGGCAGTCGCGAGCCCAACCAGTTCCAAAACTGGGAGTTCTCCTGGCGCAGTTCTGCGACTCCTTCGAGGCGAGCGACGATGTCTTCAGGCGTGATCCCGGTTTCGAGGGGAAAACGCACCTCATGAAAGACAATGTCCTCGCAGTCACTGTTCTGAACGAGAAGTGGCGTCTGGCCCAGAGCTTTTGGCAGAACGTCGAACAGCCAGGCATGGGTGAAGAGGGGAGCCGCCGCGCGCAGCAAGTCGTCATCGAATGACGGTTTGGCTTTCGAGCGCCGTCGCTTGCCGGAAAGCGCCTTCAATCCCTCAAGCAAAGCGTTGGAGGCTTCCAGGGAGAAGGGCAGCAGGCCGCCGGCAATAATGTGTTTATCGCCGATCGGCACGACCCGGGCGGCGACACGTTCCCACAGGTTCAGGGTTTTGGTGGCCGTCCCCTCGCTGACCAGCATGGATGTCCCGCCGCGGATCAGATCGCGCGCCAGAAAGGATTTGCCGGAAACGATTTCGCTGACCTCATAGAGACTCATGACGGATACGCTGAGCGCCTTCATATAGAGCTTGGCCTGAATGCTTTCCTTCCAGCCGCGGCGCTTGAGATAGGCATCGACAAACGTCTGTCCGTCGGGTTCAAAAACCTGCGTGAGAAAGTCTTCGAAGGCGCAGCCCCATAACGTCCTGGCCCAGTGTTCACCGATCGCCGCGCCGATCTCGTCATGCTCGAGATCGAATGCATCCATGGCGGCCCAGAAATGGGCGCCCATCACCTCCTCGAAACGAAACGCCCAGTCATCCCGGCTGAGGAATTTTACGAGGCCTGAAAGATCATGACTGGCCTTCATGGGCACTCCTCGTCTGGCGATATTCCGTCACGATCCGCGACACGGTCGGCTGACTGAATTTTTAAAGCCGCGCCATCTCGGCGGCTGATTTGCCGCTCAACACGACGCTTTCGGCGATTCCCAAGCTCGGTTTCGGATTGAGCTTCTTTCGGCGTCCGCCGATCCAGCCCTCGGACCGGGCCAAGGCCAACCCGGCGGAGGTGCATTCGCAGATCATGGCCCGCTCGTACTCGGCGAAGGATCCGACCATTTGCATCATCATGCGGCCCGCCGGCATCGTCGTGTCGATGGCCTCTCTCAGTGAGCGAAAACCTGCTCCATTTTTGATCTGTCTTACAATGTGAAGTACAGTCTTTCGATGAATACAAAAGGCAGTTGAGCTTCCAGACGATGGTGATGCAGCGGCGCGAAGGCATCTGGCAGTACGTGCCATCGCCGCGGAACCCTTCCATATCACAAGCCCCATATCACGACCGACCAGACGGTACCGAACGCCCATCTGCACATCCCCTTGCTAGCCACGAGTCTGGATCACCTCCGCCCCTGAGGCACCTTCCACGAGACTCAGGTCGCGGACAATTTCGGACTGACTGGCGTACGAGATCGTGCGCCACGTCATCCGCAATGTAAGCCGAATTGAACGGCGACGCTCGCTGCCGGAACGGCTGCACCAGCTCGCTGCACCGCAGGAGGCTGGCAACGCGCTAGCGCTGGCGCTGCCCCTTCACCGACTGCGAAGTCGCCCGCTGCGCCTCAACTTCTCCAAGAACCTTTTCTTGCTCAGATTTTAATTTAGCCAACTCATTGGTTTGCAGGAGCGCTTTTGGAATTGGCTGCCCAGGCGCTGCCATGAGAACGCGAGCGGCTTCCACTGCTGCGGCGGCCTCATGTGCTTCCCGCGCGGCAGCCTGCTGCGTGCCAGCGACAATCGCGCGTTGTGAAGCGACATCACGCCGCGACTGGGGATCAAGCCCGCCTCGACTTTCCTGACGCCGCTGGACCTCGATTGCGCGATCCGATAGCCGCTGCGCGTCTACAGCCTCGCGCTCATCCTTCAATCTGACCGCTTCGGCACGCTCGATCAAAAGGTCGGCTGAGACACCCGCCAGTCGCTGGATATCAGCGCGGCTCAATTCCTGAACTCCGCGTTCCTGCATGCGCTGAAAATCCACCCGCATCGCCAACGTTTCGAGATAGCGCGCCGAGGTCTCGCGGAACTGATCTTTCGTTGCGCCATCCAGCAGATCGGTCGTGCGCGACACTGCGTCGTTCATCGCACGAAGATCCTTCGCCATCTGCTCTGATGTGATCGCCATAGGCTTGTCCTCCTTGCCCAACCGCTGCTGCAGGCGCTTTTCGATGGTGTGGATGATGCCGCCCAACGTTTGCGCCATCGTCAGCCGCTGGACCATTTCCGCTGCGGGCGTGCCAGACGACGCCTCTCGCGCGACAACTGACCAGGCCTTCAAACCGTCGCTGACGGCCTGGCGGTCCGCATCGTTCAACGGCAGTTTCACTGGATTCTCGCGCGCCGTCGCAATACGCTGACGCGCCTTCTCGATGAGCCCGTGATTGATCGGGTCAGCCGCATAATTCCTGTCGCGCGACTCTCGCTGCGGTCGCGGGCGCTCGGCAACATCGACGATCGCCTTGTCCTTGGCGCCATAGCTCTGTGACGAAGCCCGCTCCATCGCCGAGGTTGCGACAATCTTCAGACCCTGGGCCCGCGCATGTTCGGCATAGACCTGGCGCCAGGTCCGAAAGTCGTCCCGGTTCGGATGGATTTTCTGCCCGGACTCATTTTTGACGGTGATGACGGCGTGGGCGTGAATATGCCCCTGCGTCTCCTTGTCGGTGTGAATGCCGAACATGAACTTGTGGTCGGCGAAGCGATCATGCAGGAATTCCCGCACTGCATTGTTTAACGCCGCGACATCCGTTCCCGCCTTAGCCGAGATCATCAGATGCATGGTGTCGCGCGGCGATTGCGATCGCAGCGATGGCCCCCAATCGCGCGCCGCCTGGCGTGCAGCGGCCGCGTCCGTGACCGATTGCCCTCGATCATCAATCAGCGTGCCAAATTTCGCGATGTGCTGCCGGAGCTGATAGGCGACGCCATCCCGACCATGCCGCGAAGCGCCAGGCTCGACGCTCATCGCATGCTGCGGATGACCGATCGAGGCTTCGATCCGCACCTTGATGGCCGCTTCCGATCTCGCGTCCAGACGCTTTTGGGTGAAGCCATCCTGGTCCGTCCCGATCTGCTCGTCGCGGACCCGGAAGCGTTCCTTCGCAGCGCCCGCCATCGCAACCACCAGCCGCGCCTCCAACTCGCCGTCGGATGTCGGCTCAAGCCGGACTGCGTGTCGGTGACCCGCAAACCCTTCGGCGATGGCACTCTCATAGGTTTCTCGCCCAGCCGGCGCATCGCGAACGCCGTGCAGTTTCAGCCTAATCGCGACGACGTCCTGGCTCTCCTTGCGGGTCTCAAACGTCTTCGACCATTGGCTGATTTCATCGGCGACCGCCTCGCGATCGGCGAGAATGCGCCCGTCATGGGTTTCGAGAACGACGTCGTCGCGCTGGACATATTGACCGGTTGCGGTCGCGCGCGCGACGCCATGGGCATAGGAGATGACTTTAACGACGGCCGGCTGATAGCCAGCGGCCAGGTGACGCGCCCGGCCGAGCGCACCGCCCTCGATTCGAGCGGGCAATGGCTGCCGAGCCGGCGCCGCCCTTCCTCCGCCCTTCGCTTTGACTGCCTCAAGCCGACGGTCACGCTCGGCATCGCGGCCACCGGTGATGGTGGCGCCAAGCAGAATGGCTCGCGCGCCGATCGTTACTGAAGGCTGGCTGATCCCGCTCTCAGCGCCGCGTCCGCTGGCAGATGCCGATGCCAAACGCGGCTGCCAACGCTGTTCCTGCGCCAAAGCAAGAGCCTCGCGCGTTCCGCGAAACGTCTCCGTCCAGCGCGCGATGGCCTCGGCTTGGCTCATTCAGCGCCACCCCCGCCACGAAGCGCGTCAGGTATGGAAAGCTGCGCAATCCGTCTGACCCGTGCACCATGCGCCAGCGTCATCTTGGTCAGTTCGCCATCGATGGCGGCAATTGCCGCGTGGAGCTCGTTCCAAACCGGCTCTGCCATGTCGAACCTGACCGCCCTGCCTTGCCGCATCGTTCTGAGTATCTGCGCCAGCGTACGACCGACCTGCCTCACCTCAGTCGCCAGGGCGGCCACAACGTCCATGTTCTCCGCCGACAGCGCCGGCCCGCTCTGAACAGATGCTCGGATCAGGCGACGCACGACCTCCGCCTTCGGCAAGCCAAACAGCACCACCGCTTCGTCCAATCGCGCAGCGTCATCGTCGGACAATTCAGTCCGCAGCCGCGGCTTCTGGCGGGGACCTGAATTCGCTCGAACCACCGCACCCTCCCCTTCCTTCCTTCCCGGCTTAGCCCTGCCGTCGCGCTGATCAGCGCAAATCGGTTGAGCAATGCCGCGCCAGCGAACTGGCTGCCCTTCGCAGCCTCTCATGGTTTGGCCCACAAACCGATATCTTGTCAACCTATAGTCGGAATATCGACCTGTCTTATACCCTCTCCCTGGTCCGTGTTCTCACAAGCCCCTCACTGCGCGCCACCAGTTCGTCGATGCCGCTCGTTTCGTGCAAATGGCAGTCTCGACCTCGCCTATGTGCTGATCGATAACGCATTCCACGTACGCTGTGATGCCGAGGTCACGACGTCCCCTAGCAGTTCATTCCAGGATCGCGGCAATACCCCATTCCATCCAAACCGCAGTGAGATCCTCCAGCGTTTCAGCATTCCACGATGTCAAAACCGCATCACCAGCGAAAAAACGCATTTCGTTGTTCCCGCAGCCCTGCAATGACTCAGCGACGAACGGCGGCATGCCGTGATCCGGTCAATACCCCGCTGCCGCACTGACGTACCAATCGACATCTGCACAGCGTGAGTTCGTGACGGTTGCGCTCGCTTGATCCGCAATACCCGGAGTTCGGTCTTGCGCTGCTTCACTACTGCCATAGGTCGCTCATACAGCGATGACCAAGCACGTCGCCGCTTCATGTCGCGCCTGTTCTTGTGATGTGCCAGCGCATTCGCGTCTTGACACACTAGACCAATATACCGACTAATGGTCTCGTAGTGGCGCGTCCTCTGGTTCGCGGCCTTTGACGAACGCTGATCGAGGGTGGCGATCATGGCCAGCATATTCGCGGTGGCGACCCCGAAAGGCGGCAGCGGCAAGACGACGATGTCGATCCTGCTCGCGGGAGAACTGGCGCAGCAGGGTTATGCGATCGGGCTGGTCGATGCCGACCCGCAAGGGTCGGCCTATCAATGGCATGCCTCCTCGAAAGCGCGCGGCCATGACCCATCCGGAATTGAGATCGTCCATGCCACGACCGAAGCCGCCGTGTTGAAGCAACTGGTCGAATTCGACGAGCGTGATGCGGTGATCATCGACACCCCGGGCTTTGCCGACACGCGTATCACGGAGACGGCGTTTCGCGCCGACCTCGTCATCTTGCCCTGCAAGGTCTCGATGTTCGACGCCTCGCAGATCGTCCGAACCGTCGGCTTCATGAAGAAGCGCGCGGCCGAGATCGGCGTCGCCGAGCCGCCATATCGGGTCGTGATCAATGAATATGACAGCCTCGATCGCAACACCGTGCCTATCCGCGAGGTGCTGGCTTATTTCGATGGCGAAGGCATCAAGCTCTGCCAGAACGCGCTTTATCGTCGGGTCACCTATCGCACCATGACCAACGGCCATGGCACGCTCTATCAGATGAACGACAAGGACGAGGCGGTTCGCAAGGCGCGCTACAATGCCGATCAGGTCGTGCGCGAGCTTTTGGCCGCAAGTCAGGAGGGGGTTGCGTGAGCGAGGCAAAACCGCGCCTCGCCTTGCCGCGCAAGGCGCCGACCGAGACGACAGGGTCGCCGCGCCCGATGGTCGTCGTGCCCGATTATGGTGAGGAGCCGTTGCAGCCCGTCGCGACGCGCGCGACGATGCACGAGGGATCCAGCGCTCACACTGAAAGACCGGCAGGGCCGGCGATACCAACCCGTCAGCGCGACCCGTTCGAAGGCTTTGGCGACCGGCTGTCCTCGCGACCGCTGGCCTTGCGGCTGCCGCGCCCGATCGATCTTGCGATCCGCCAGATCGCGGCCGAACGCCAGGTCCAGCCGCTGCGGCTGGTCGACCAGGCCCTCCGAGACTTCCTCGAAAAACTCGGTCGCCTGCCCGATCGCCCCGATGCATGATTAAACGGATGCCGACGCCGACTGAGCCAGGGTGGTGACTTCACCATGAGACAGATCGCGGTCGAGGGCGAGGTCATCGCGGCCGATGCGGAGGATTTCCAGACGAGGCTTGCGGACGCTCAGGCTCGTCTGGCTCGGCCCATGTGTCTGTGCCGTGACCCGGGACTGCCGCTGTATATCGCTCGGGCCGGGGGCCGCTTAATTCTGAAGAGAATGCCCGGCACAGGCGCAAAACATGACCCAGCCTGTCCCTCTTATGAACCGCCCTACGAGCTGTCGGGCCTGAGTGCGGTTGCGGGTTCGGCGATCAGCGAGGATTTTGAGACCGGCACGACCGCGCTCAAGCTCGATTTCAGCCTGACGAAATCGGCCGGCCGGGCGCCGCCGGCTCCCAGCTCGACGGCGGACAAAGGCGAGGTCCGTAGCGACGGGACCAAGCTGACATTGCGCGCCCTCCTCCACTATCTTTGGGACCAGGCCGGCTTCAACCGCTGGCGGCCGGGCATGGCAGGCAAGCGCAACTGGGCCGTCATCCGAAAGTTTCTGCTCGAGGCGGCCGAGGGCAAGACCAGCAAGGGCAAAGCGCTGCCCGACATTCTCTATGTCCCAGAGATGTTTCGATCCGAGCGGGAGGCGGAGATCGCCCAGCGCCGCGCCAGCTTCACGGCCCGAGCCATGGCGGCGACCGGCAAAGGCCGCCCGCTCCTCCTCGTCGTTGGTGAGGTCAAGGAGATCGCGCCCGCGCGTTCGGGACATCGCCTGATGATCAAGCACGCACCAAAGTTCCCGTTCCTGCTGAACGAGGATATCCATCGGCGCCTGGGCGTCGTGTTCGCCAGCGAGCTTTCACTGTGGAATGCAAACCCGGACACGCATCTCGTCGCGATCGCGACCTTTGGTCTCGACCATGCCGGCGTCGCGACGGTTGAAGCGGTCGCACTAATGGTCGTGACCGAGAATTGGATACCGTTTGAGAGCACCAATGAGGCGACCCTGATCGACGCCCTGACCCGCCGCCAGATCAGCTTCCTAAAAGGGCTGCGCTATAACCTGTCCATGAGCCAGCCGCTGGCGAGCGTGGTGCTGCACGAGGACACACCAACGCCGCTGGCCATGTTCATCGTCCCCAACGCGGCTGACGCCGCCTATCGCATGACGCTCGATGCCCTGATCGAGACCAGCGCCATTCCGGCCTGGATCTGGTCGCCTGGCGACGAGCCGATGCCGGCACTCCCAGCATAGGCGAACGCGCACCACCAGCGGCCCTCCTTCGCAAGGGATCGTTCCCTTCGGCCGAAACGCCGGTGGCGGTTCGGTGAGCGCCGGCATGGCGCGAGGAGAGCCCGGTCCGGCCATCGGCCGGATGCGCAGATAAACGCCCCAAAATCCTGTCAGAGCCGTCTCAGCACAACCGGCGATCGTCGTTCCATCCGGAACTATTCTAATTCGACATATTGAAGATGGTTAGTCGGTATAATAGAAAAATGTCACCGCGATATGGGCTGAGCGGGGAATTCTGTCCTGCCCCGAAGGCCGGGTCACCACCATGGTCAATGTGCGCCGCCCCCGCGAGGGTGAGCTTTCCATCCTGAACGAGATGCTAGCGATGCGTCTGCAGGAGCTCGAAGCCAAGAGCAACGACTCGGCCGCCTTCATCGGAACGCTCGGTATCGGCAAGGGCACCTATTACGATATCTCGCGCGCCAAGGGGAACCCGACCTTCAGGACGATCGAACGGATCGCCGCCCGCCTGAACATGAGCGTTTTCGAACTGCTCGGGTTCAATGAAGACGATGCCCGCCGGGCTTTGAAGCGCAATGGCGTCGACTATGACGAGTTGACCTCGGCTATCGCCGACCGAAGCAAAGCCGACGAGCGGGTTGCGGCTCATGCGCGATTGAGAAAATAGGCATCCAACCTGCAGTTGACGGCGACATGCGAAAAGCCGGCCTGACGCGCGTGGCGTCAGACCGGCCGTCTCGGATCATGATGCTCAGAATGGCAGTGCGGCCAGCTCGGCGGCGTGGACCGCAGCCCAGGCCTCGACATCCGCGAAGAACGTCGTCTCGGACTTGCTGCGGTCCTGCTCGGTCAGGAATTCCAGCTCGCGCTTCGCCTCGCGCCGCTCGCGCGGCGTCAGGCAGGCGTTGTTCAGTTCGGCCTTGAGTTCGGAAATCTGCTGATCGATCGGCATGGTCATGAGAACCTCCTTCGTCTCGAATGGACGAAGGCGCGCCACGCGTCGGTGGAGACCGGGTCAAGGATCGGCGCAGCCGACCGCCGGAGGCGGCGCGTGGGGGAGCCGAAATGCGAAGCATTTTGGGGGTACCGCGCGTCCTTGAGGCGGGCTCTGCCGGCCGTATCATGGGCCGACCAGATTGCCCCTCCTGCTCGCGCGGGAAGCACCCGGGCTTTGGTCCGATCGACGCTCCGAGGTTGGCCGACTGGCGTCGGGTAGGGCGGGGCAACCCATCAGCACCATGAATCCGTCAGAGGCCATCGATTCATCGAAGTCGTTGGACGTCGTTGCCGTCAAAGACGACGATTCCGTCCATGCCCCTATCCGAGCCAGAAGCGCTTTACCTTCGGCGCGTCGATCCCGCCTGCAATATGGCGCGGTTCTATGTGCTGGCCATTCAACCGACACTGTTTGGCGGGGCGTCGCTCCTTCGCAACTGGGGCCGGATCGGCACGAAGGGCCGAGCGATGATGGAAACCTTCGACGGGGATCTGCGAGCCGGCGAAGCCTTTGCCCGACTGGAGCGCTGCAAGCGCAGCCGCGGCTATCTGGGCGTGCTCGAGAGTTCGCCGAAACCGTGAAGGCGAAGGCTCGCCCGGCGGGATCCGGGCGAGCCTTGCTCAGGGTCACTCGCCGTTGCGGCGTCCGTTGGGGCGGGACCAGATGAGGCTGAAGGTCTCTGCGTCCTCGTCGTCGAAGAGGTTGGCGTAGATCGGAGCGATGAAGCTCGGATCGTCCAGCTTCAAGCCGAGATAGTCGCGGCCCTCGACCGACCGCTTGGTCCAGGCTGCGCCGATCTCGACCCGGCCCGCGTACACGCGGTGGCTGGGAGCGTTGTCGCCATTGCGGTTGGCTTCGGGCACGACGCGGACGTTCTTGGTCTGGAGCGAGAGGGTGACGATTTCGCCGGTGAATTCGTTGGTGGCGGTCTTCTTGAAGGTGCCGATGGTCGCCATGATCGTTCTCCTTGAGCTTTGTCTTCGAGCCCGCACCATCGCGGCCTCGATGGCGATCAAAGGGCCGGAGGCGATCGACGCGGCATCGCTTGCGACCGCAGCGTCAGCGGAGGATGGCGCGGATGCGAGTTTCTTGTTTCGCGAGGAATGACGGCGGCCCGGGGTCCCCGCGCGACGTGTCGCGTGGGGTGGGTGCCGGCAGGGGAAGAAAGTCGCAGCCGCGCCATTGCCGCATAGGCGATCGAGGCGCAGCCGACCTTCGGCCAGATCAGCCCATTGAAGAGGCCGTTATGGAGCGGTCGCCCTGACAGAGACGCAACGCGGAGAACGTGGCTACATCACCGGATCAGCAAAGCGGCGCGCTATGACATCCAGTGGCGATAAGACTGGCTATGAGCTGGCCGAAGCCATGGGTGCGGAAGAATCGCCCAGAGGCCGGCACTCAAGCTTCACCCCGACCAACCACGTCGTGGCCGCCAAAGATCATGCGCCGGATCATCGGCTGCGCGAGCGACGCGCTGAATCCAAGGGTCGGCGCGCTGGCGTCGTCGAGCCGATTCATCTGTTGCGCGCTCAACCTGATCGAGGTCGCTGCGATGTTGCTCTCAAGCTGTGTGACCGTGCGCGCGCCGACCAGCGTCGAACCGATCCCCGGCCGCGCCATGACCCACGCGAGCGCGACCTGCGCGGGAGGCCGGTCGACCTCGTCAGCAACCGATTTCAGCGCATCGAGAATGTCCCAGTTGCGATCGACGAACTTGCTGTCGCCAAAAGGGTTGGCGCCGCTCAGCCGGCCGGTATCAGCGGTGTTTCCGCGCGTGTATTTGCCAGTCAGGAATCCACCTGCGAGCGGGCTCCAGGGCATGACGCCCATCCCGGCTTCACGCGCCGCGGGGATATGCTCAGCCTCGACGTCGCGGGCGACCAGCGAATATTCGAGTTGCATCGCGATCGGGCCAGGTACGCGACGCTCAGTTGCGATCGTCGCCGCCTTCATCGCAAGCTAGGCAGGCATGTCCGAAAAAGCGTAGTAGCGGATCTTGCCGGCGCGGATGAGGTCATCCAGCGTCTGCACGATCTCCTCGACGGGCGTGACGCCATCCCAAATGTGCAGCCAGTAGAGATCGACATAGTCGGTCCCGAGCCGCCTGAGCGATGCATCCACCGCGCGGTGGATGTTTTTGGCACCGGCGCCGCCCGCGTTTGGATTGCCACCACCGGCCTGCGTGGCCGTCAACGGGCTTGCCGAGCCGTTGAAGCCGAATTTCGTGGCCAGGACGATGTCGTCGCGCGCACCGGCATCCCTGATAAACTGGCCAACCAGACGTTCGCTCTCGCCACCAGAATAGATGTCGGCGGTGTCAACAAAATTACCGCCCGCATTGCGATAGGAGTCGAAGATCGCTCGCGACGTCGGCTTGTCGGCGCCCCATGCGCCGGGACCGAAAGTCATCGTTCCCAAGGCGAGCGGGCTAACGACGAGGCCGGACCGGCCGAGCGTGCGGAAATCAGTGAGAGACATGACGCAAGACTTTCATAGCGATTGATACCAAAGACCTGCTATCATCACCGTCGGGACGTCAACCAAATTCGGAACGATCGCTATGGAATTATCTCGAAGGGCTGCGTCTGCGCCACGCCGCAAGACGGGACGACCCCTGTCGTTCGATCGCGACGTCGCCCTCGAACAGGCAATGCTGACCTTTTGGGCCCATGGATACGAGACGACATCGATCGTCGACCTCACCACCGCGATGGGGGTGACGGCGCCGAGTCTTTACACGGCGTTCGGCGACAAGAAGCGGCTCTTCCTGGAGGCGGTGGCGCGCTATGCGGGCGATCCAGTGGCGATGGCGGACAGGATCGCCGGCGCGGCGACGTCATATGAGGCAGCCCGTGACATGCTGGTCGCCGCTGCCACGGCCTTTACTGGCAAGGCGACCCCAAAGGGCTGCCTCCTCGCCAGCGCGACAGCAAGCGGATCCGCCGACTCCGCCGATGTGCAGCGCGCCGTGGCCACTATCCGCGGTGCCATCGCCGAGCACCTTCGCGCGCGGATCGAGCGGGACATCGCGACCGGCTTGCTTCCGTCCGATACCCAGGCCGTCACCCTGGCTGGCCTGGTGATAGCGGTGATCCAAGGTCTATCGGTCCTAGCCCGCGATGGCACGCCGCGCGCGCGGCTGATCGACATCGGCAAGGCAGCGCTCGCCGCGTGGCCGGGCAGATAACCCGCTCGCGCTGGCACGCGCGGGTTAGGCCAGCGCCATGCAGTCACGCTGCCGGCAACGAGGCAGCGCTTAAGCGCCGCATCACTTCGCACGAAAGTCGAAGACCGGGATGCCGAGCCGCTTGGCCTTGTCGGCGAGATTGTCCTGGATGCCCGTACCGGGGAACACGATGACCCCGATCGGCATGATGTCGAGCATGGCGTCGTTGCGCTTGAAGGGAGCGGCCTTGGCGTGTTTCGTCCAGTCGGGTGCAAAGCCGATCTGCGGCACTTTTCGATGATCGGCCCAGCGCGCGGCGATGAGCTCGGCGCCCTTTGGCGACTTGCCGTGCAAGAGCACCATGTCGGGGTGCTTGGCGTGAACCTGGTCGAGCGTCGCCCAGATCAGGCTGTGGTCGTTGAATTCGCTCCCTCCCGTGAAGGCGATCTTCGGTCCAGGCGGCAGGAGCACCTCCTGCGATGCACGCTTCTTCGCATTGAGGAAATCGCGGCTGTCGATCATCGCTGAGGTCATCGCCTTGTGGTTGACCATCGATCCGCTGCGCGGGCGCCAGGGTGATCCGGTGTTGCGCTCATAGTGCTCGGCGGCCTGATCGCGCATCAGCTCGAAGGCATTCTGGCGTTCGATCAGGGTCTGCCCTTCGGCTGTGAGGCGTTCGAGCTCGACGGATTTGATCTCGCCGCCATCCTGTTCGCGCTGGCTGCGACGCTGCGCCTGCTCGTTATCGTCGAGCTCGCGTTCGATCCGGCCCGTCGCGCGGTGGAAGAGGTTGACGGTCGACCAGAGCAGATCGCTGAGATCGGGTTCGAGGCGCGTATCCTGCAGGGTGCCGATCAGGGCACCGAAGATCTCCGCGATGGCGCCAGCGACGTCATCGCCCTCAGGCAACGACCTCGGATCGGGTTCGTCCGCGAAGGGACGGTAGCCGTAGAGCTGAAGTTCGGTGAGGACGTGCTCGGTCGGCGACAAGGCGTGCTGCTCGAGGTCGTATTCGGCCATGGGATGCTCCCGTCGATTGCGACCGCGACCCTCGCGGCCTTCATGGCGACGAAATCCGGCAATCGGGTCGGACCAGAACCCGAAGCGAAGCGCAGGGCCGCAGCGCAGCGGAGGATGACGAAGGCCGGCTATTTTGCTTCGCGATGGAAAGCGCTCCCTTCGGAGCGCGCCGGAAAATAGCCGGCCGCAGGCATTGCCGGTCCGGGCCGCTTGCCGGCCGATCGCCCTCTCGAAGGCCGAGGTCGCGGGTCTCTCCGACACGACAAGCACCCAGGCAATACCGGCGATGACGGTGCTGCCTCCTCCCGGCCGGCTTATGCCGCCAACGCCATGAACCGCCCAGCGTCCTGCGGGGCGAGTTGAGCGCGGGCTCGCACTCGCGAGGCATCGATGCCGGCCAATCGCAGGTCCTCGTTGAAGTCCCGGTGGACCGGCGACAGCACGATCGCCTCGATCCCGGCCGCGCTTGTTCGTTCGATCAGGCTGTCCCGCGCACAGTCGCCGGCCGGATCGGCGTCGCGCACGATGTAAAGCCGTCGCAGCGTCTCGGGAAACAGGATGGCAGAGAGATGGGCAGCCGAGAGCGCCGCCGCCATGGCCATGTTGGGCAGAGCGCATCGCAGCGACAGGATCGTCTCGATGCCTTCGCCGGCCGCCATGACCTCGCCGGGAACACCAAAGCGCACCGCGTGTCCGAGCAGGTCGCCCATCGCGCGCCTCGGCGTATCGATCGGCGCCTTGTCCGATCCGTCGGGCGCAAGCCAGGTGCGATGCGCGCCGGTCAGGCAGCCGTCGAGATCGATAACGGACGCGATCATCGCCGGCCAGGTCTCGGTCGGAGAGTGCTCATCAGGCCGATAATAGCAGCGCGGGTGGAACCGCAGGTTTTCGGTTCCGTGCAAGTCGACAATCCCGCGTGCTCGTAGATAGGTCTCCACGAGCGTGCCCGATATCGGCCGCGCCATGGCGAACAAGCGACGGGCAGCGGCGGGCGATCCTGTTTGAGCGGCTGCAGAATTCGCCCAAACTGAAGCATACTCCGGCTCGGGATGCGGCAGACTGAGAAAGCTCCGGGCCTCGGCCGCAACGTCCTTGAATTCGCGCAGGCCGCAGCTTTCGCGGATGACGTCGAGAAGATCGCCATGTTCGCCCGTGGCGGCGTCGGTCCATTTGCCGGCGGCGCCCTTGCCGCTCGCCGGGCCAACGAGCCGGACAAACATCGAGCGGCCGGGCGTATTCTGGGCATCGCCGACAAGCCAGTAGCGTCCCTGACGACGCCCATTCGAGAGATAATGGCGGCATACGGCTTCAGCCTGTCGGCCGAGACGCTGCGCGAGGTCGGATGCATCAGGCCGTGCCATCACGCCGCCTCCCGCTCACCGATGCGCTCGATGGGATAGCGCTCGAGCACTTTTGCCAGAACCTCCAGACCGGCCGCGTCGGTGGGCACGAACATGCGCAGCTTCCAGGAGATGATCTCGTGGAAGAGACCACAAGCTGAGAGCCGATCGCGCATCGTGTCGGTAAAACCCGACAGCTCGATGCGGTTGACGCCCATGACGCGGCTGCGCCGAAGCTGCAGGCCTTCGGTCAGGTCGAGGATGGTCTTGCCGTCGAGCAGCGCGGTAAAGGCGTCACTGGGGGTCAGCGAAGGGGCGCCTGTCGCCAATGCACCTGCGGCCCAAGCCGGAGAGACCCGCCGTCCGACGACGCGCTCGCCGTCATCGGTCTGGAGGCGATAGACCCGTGAGGATTCGTTGGGCAGGCGCTTCCAGATCGGCAAGAGCAGGCCTGCCACGATATGGATTGTGCTCTCGGTGAACTCAGGCACATTCGTAAGTTCCGTGTTCCATGCCTCAGCGAATGCGGTCCTCTCCGCTTCCACCCAATGGCTTTCCGCCATCATCCTGAGCGAAGCCTGATGTTGCTCCATCGGCCGGATGAGCCGCACGCGCCGTTCGATCTCGCCATCGTCGAGCATCAGCGATGGTGCCGAAACCTGCACCGCAGCGCGGCCGGAACGCTCGTTTATCAACAGCTTGGCACGGGGATCGTCTAGCCGGCCCAGGGCGTCGTCAAGCGAGACCGGCTGGTTGCGCTCGCGCTGCGTGATGGTGAGTAGCCGCGTCTCAGCGCAACTGCCGGGATGGACATGGATGGTGCGGCGGTCAGTGACGCAAAAGCTTTCGGCCCGAAGCGTCTCCAAACCGAGATCGTAGCTGCCGCCGGCGATGGCGCCTTCGATCTTGGCGTTGAGCAATTGCTCGAACGCGGTGAACAGCACGCCCTGGAGTTCGATGGTGAGCGCCAGCAGCCGATTGAGGAAGGTCGTGATCGGCGGCAGTTCGTCCTTGAGGCCGCAGGAATCCATCAGAGATAGGCCCGTGGCGTCCTCGAACATCTGAAGCGAGCAACCGTCGACCTTGCCGCGCAAGAGCAGAAGATACAGTTGCCGCAGGGCATCGCGGGCATACTGGCTTTCCAGATTATCCTCCGGCCGGAACAGACCCTGCCCGCCGGTCTGACGCTGGCCGCGCGTGATCGCGCCCAGCGTGTCGAGGCGTCGGGCGATGGTCGAGAGAAAGCGCTTTTCCGCCTTCACATCCGTCGAGATCGGTCGAAACAGCGGCGGCTGCGCCTGGTTCGTGCGATTGGTCCGTCCGAGGCCCTGGATGGCGGCGTCGGCCTTCCAGCCCGGCTCGAGGAGATAATGGACGCGCAGCCGCTGGTTCTTCGCCGTCAGTTCGGCATGGTAGCTCCGCCCCGTGCCGCCCGCGTCGGAGAATATCAGGATGCGCTTCTGGTCATCCATGAAGGCTTGGGCCTCGGCGAGATTCGCCGACCCAGCCCTGTTCTCGACGACCAGCCGATCGATGCCACTGGGCCCGGTCTTGCGGACGATCCGGCGCAACCTGCCCGTGACCTCCGCGACGATGTCGGTGCCGAAACGCTGCACGATCTGGTCGAGGGCGCCGGGGACCGGCGGCAGGCTTGCCAGCCTCTCGATCAGGCGATCGCGGCGCGCGACGGCCTCGCGGCACTCGACGGGCTGGCCGTCGCGATAGACTGGGCGCGATGACAGATTGCCTTCGCTGTCGGTAAAGGGCTCGTAGAGCTGCACCGGGAAGGAATGCTGCAGGTAGGAGAGGACATATTCGCGCGGCGTGATGTCGACGCGCACGTCGTTCCATTCCTCGGTCGGGATCTCCGCAAGACGGCGTTCCATCAGCGCCTCGCCGGTCGAGACAATCTGGATCACGGCGGCATGGCCATCCGCCAAATCCTGGTCAATCGAGCCGAGCAGGGTCGGCGTCTTCATGCTGGTCAGCAGATGGCCGAAGAAGCGCTGCTTCGTGCTCTCGAAAGCCGAGCGCGCGGCCGACTTCGCCTGACGGTTCAGCGTGGGGGTGGAGCCGCTCGCACTTTTTGCACCCGTGACGTTGGCCGCCTCCATGGCGGCTTCGAGATTGTTATGGATGACGCCGAATGCGCCGGCATAGGCGTCGTAGATGCGGATCTGCTCGGGCGTGAGCTTGTGCTCGAGCAGCTCGTACTGGACGCCGTCATAGGAGAGCGACCGGGCCGTATAGAGGCCGAGTGCGCGCAGGTCGCGCGCCAGCACCTCCATGGCGGCGACGCCGCCGGCCTCGATCGCCTCGACGAACTCGCCCCGCGTCGCGAAGGGGAAATCCTCGCCGCCCCACAAGCCGAGCCGCTGGGCATAGGCGAGATTGTGCACGGTGGTCGCGCCCGTCGCCGAGACATAGACGATGCGGGCGTTCGGCAAGGCGTGCTGAAGGCGCAAGCCCGCGCGGCCCTGCTGGGAGGCGGCGACATCGCCGCACTCGCCCTTGCCGCCCGCGGCGTTTTGCATGGCGTGGCTTTCGTCAAAAATGATCACGCCGTCGAAGTCGGAGCCGAGCCAATTGACGATCTGCCGCACGCGCGAAACCTTCTCGCCGCGTTCTTCGGAGCGCAGCGTGGCATAGGTCGTGAACAGGATGCCCTGATCGAGACGGATGTCCATGCCTTGCGAAAAGCGCGACAGCGGCGTGACCAGCAGGCGCTCCATGCCCAACGCCGACCAGTCGCGCTGGGCGTCCTCGATCAGCTTGTCGGATTTGGAGATCCAGACCGCCTTGCGGCGTCCCCGCATCCAGTTGTCGAGGATGATCCCGGCGGACTGGCGGCCCTTGCCGGCGCCGGTGCCATCGCCGAGCATAAAACCGCGGCGGAAGCGCACGGCATTCGCGGCATCGTCACGCGCGGCCGAGACGACGTCGAAGGTGTCGTCCACCGTCCAAGACCCGGCGAGACAATCCGAATGAGCCTCGCCGGCATAGATGACGGTCTCGAGCTGGGCATCGGACAAAAGCCCGTCCGCGACGATGCTGCTGGGCAGCATCGGCCGGTAGCTCGGCTTTGGCGGCGCGACCGAAGCCATCGCCGCCGATTGCACCAGCTTGGTCGGATGGGCCCGAGCGCCGGGTATGCGGATGGCCTGTAGCCGGTACTCTTCGTAGATCGCATCGGTGATCCGGCCGGTATCGTCGGGCACCCAGTCGAGGGGCTCAAAGGCGAGCTCGACCCCTTCAGGCTCTGCGGCGCTGCTGCGCACGGGTGTCCTGGCCACGGGTCGCGGGAGATAGCGGCGCACCGAGCGCGCCGTTGCAGCCGCCGCGGCGGCGCGAGGCGCACGCCCCGCAGGAACGAGCGGCAGCCGTGCGGGGACATGTTCGCCGATCCAGGCGATCAGAGTGGAGACATCGGGCGCGGTGCCCGCAGATGCCGGAAACGCGCTCGGATCGTCGGCTGGCAACTTGTCGATGACGACCAGTCGCGTGGGAAACGTCGTGCCATGCCTGGCGAAGACCCCGCCGTCGATCGCGGCGGTGAACACCACGCAACCGCGCTCCTGCAGCCGGACAAAAGCCTCGCGCCAGGCAGGCTGCTCGGGCGACACATTCGCGCCGGTGATCGCGACAAGCCGCCCGCCATCGGCAAGGCGCGCTAGCGCCGAGGCGACATGGCGCAGCGCAGCGTCGGCCGTGCGGCCCTGGACATTGGCCATCGCCGAGAAGGGCGGGTTCATAAGGACCACGCTGGGCGCAATCACGGGATCGAGATGATCGTCGATCTGCGCCGCGTCGAAGCGTGTGACGGAAATTCCCGGGAAACAGCGCGACAGCAGCCCGGCCCGGGTCTGGGCCAGTTCATTCAGCGCCAAAACGCCGCCGGAGATCTCCGCCAGGATAGCGAGCAGCCCGGTGCCGGCGGAAGGCTCCAGCACCCGGTCGGCCGGCATGATCGCCGCAGCCGTCAGCGCTGCCAGGCCAAGCGGAACGGGTGTGCTGAACTGCTGGAACGCCTCGCTCTCCTGCGAGCGACGTGTGTGCGTCGGAAGAAGATCGACGATTCTTTCGAGCATCGGCAGCGCGGCAGTCGGTGAGCCGGACTTGCGGAACAACGCCTTCCCATATCTGCGCAGGAACAGCACCGTTGCAGCCTCGCAGGCGTCATAGGCCGTCTTCCAGTCCCAGGCGCCGGATGCATCGGATGCACCGAAAGCGATCTCCATCGCGGTGCGTAAGGTGGCCGCGTCGATACGCTGGCCGCGTTCGAGATGGGGGAGAAGGATTTGGGCCGCACCGTAGATCGCGGCAGCGGGATCGACCGGCGGGGATGACACGATCGGGATTGGAGCGAACGGTACGGCAACCACGGAGGTGGAGATATTGAGCATGGGAAAGACCTCGGGAGAGCGGGACGGGACGACCGGGCGGTTCTCTCTCGATCAACCCGGCTCAAATCCCCTTCCGGCAGCCCTCTTCCTCTCATGCGCCCGACAGAGAAAAAGCCCGGCCGCTGGGACGGCCGGGCTGACAGATCAGGATGGCGCGCGACCTGGGCGATCGCGCGTGGTGTCACTCGGCCGCGATCAGGTGGCTTGGTTCGCCCGCGGTGTCGTCCTCATCGCCGGCAAGGAATTCGGGCAGCGCGTTGGACTCTCCATGTCCGTCGCTGTCGCCCTCCCCCGCCGCAGTGTCGTTGGTGTCCGCAAGTCGCAGTGGCTCGGGCAGCCAGCCGCTGTCGGCAAGCAGGCGCTCGGCCTCCTTCGCCATATCGCCCTTTTTAAGATGGTCGATAAGCTGCGACGCCTGTTCGCCCCTCGCCTCGCGCACCGCTTCCAAAATGCGAGGCTTTGTGACGCGGCCGAGATAGTTGCCCACCGTCGGCGTCCAGCCGGCCTCGACCATGTCGAGACCAACCGCACGTGCGAGCCGATCGGCCTGGACGATCCGCTGCTGGACCCCGTCGACCGTAACCGCGCCGCCATACCGATCGGCCTTCTCGTAGAGCGCGTTCACGCCATAGCTGACGCAATGGGCAAGCAGCGCCATGCGGCTGGCATCGTCGAGAGCAGTGAGCCAGTCCCAGAGCGCATCGTCATCGGCTGGCAGGTCCGACTTCCAGGCCTCGTGGCGCTCCGTCACCGACTTCGCCGAGGGGCTGTCCTTCAACTCATCCGCCTGGACCGGAAAGAAGACGTGACGGACCGACGCCTCGAGGCAACCGGGCGCGGAGCGGTGCCTGAAGGTGTCGCCGACCAGTTTGTGCAGCAGCGCGGTCATCGCGACATGCGGATTGCCGGCGAGCGCATCGCGGAGGGCCAATGTGCGGTGCGCCGTCAGCTCCGTGACCAACCGTTCCGGCAGCGGCCTGACGATGTCGTCCTCATCCTCCTCCGGCGCGACTGTCTGGCCGCCGATAGTGATCACGGCGCGCTGTACGGGCAGGCTCGCCGGATCGATTGCCCCGTCGGTCTCCGGTCCATCGGCGCCATCGACCGCGACGGGCGGCACATCCTCGGGGCGGATCAAGCCGCGCTCCACGGAGAGCAAGCCATTGGCATCGATGCTGATGAAGGCGCCGGCGATCGCGATATCGGCGGGATTGAACTGCATCGCACGAGCCTCGAACGCGGCGAGCGCGGTCTCGATCTCCCCTAGGCGCTGATCGATCTCATCGGGCAGCTCGTCGACGCCCTCATACTCCGCCTCCAGCGTCGCGAACTCGGCCTTGAGCGCCTTGATCGTCGCCTGTTCCTCCGCGGTCAGATCGAGCGGTGTGCCGGCAACCTGAGACAGGCCGCGCGCGGCATCGAAGGGCAGGTTTACCGCGATCTCGATCCATTTCCAGCCTTCCGCCGCGATCGCCTCGGCCTCGGTCTTGAGCTTCTCCGCCACGAGGCGATCGAGCAGCGCCACATCCTGTAGCCAACCGCCATCGTCGGACTGGAACAGGTCGCGCATGACGATGCCGCCTGCCGCCTCATAGGCCTCCATACCGACGAAGACGGCGCGTTTGTCGGAGGCCCGCGCTGTTTTTTCCGTCAGCATGCGCCGGATCTGATAGGGCTCCTTCGACCAGGCATCCTTGATCACCTCCCAGACCTGCAGCTGACGATCATGGTCGGCGGAAACCGTGAAGGCCATGAGCTGCTCCAACGTCATGCCGTCATCGGCATAGACCTCCAGCAGCGCGGGCGAGACCGAGGCCAGACGCAGCCGCTGCTTCACCACTGTGACCGGGATGAAGAATGCCGCGGCGATTGCCTCCTCGGTCATGCCCTTGGCCAGCATGTCCTGGAAGGCGCGGTACTGATCGAGGGGATGAAGCGGCGCGCGCTCGATATTCTCCGCGAGGGACACCTCCTCGGCTAGGATCCCGCTGTCGCGCTCCCGGACGACACAGGGGACGGGCGCGGTCTTGGCGAGCCGCTTGCCCTTCACCAGTAGCTCCAGCGCCCGGAAACGCCGGCCGCCCGCCGGCACCTCGAACATACCGGTCTCGACGCCCTCAGCGTCGGTGACGGCCTGGACGCTGAGGCTCTGGATCAGGCCGCGACGAGCGATTGAGGTCGCGAGATCCTCGATCGAGACACCAGCCTTGATGCGGCGGACATTGGACTGGGATAGCACCAGCCTGTTGAAGGGGATGTCGCGCGAGGACGACAGGGTGATCTTCTGAAAGGAAGCAGCCATTGGGATTTACTCCGCGACGGGCGGCCGAGAGCCTCTCTCTGACCTCCAACCCGTCACGAATTCCCCATCCCTCCTCTTCCTCGCACGGTCTCGACCCGCACAGGGCGATGTTGAAGAGGAACCGCAGGTTCAAACGAGGGAGCATCAAGCGGCCTCCTGCTGACCGTCTTCCACTGCGGCGTGGTCAGGCAGGAATCCCAGGAGATAATCCGCCGCCTTGCTCGCCTGCGAGGCCGCGCGCACGATCGCCCGGTTGTCCTCGCGCAGCACGTCGAGCCAGGAGCCGATGTAGTCGGCATGGCGCACGGTCGGCGCGATGCCCAGCGATGCACAGCAGAAGGCCGCGTTCATCTCGGCGATCAGCTCCTCGAAGGCGTATTTTTTCGTGCCGAAAGAGCCGGAGAAATCCCGGTTGAGACGCGACGCGTGGCCCGTGGCATGGCCGAGCTCGTGCAGCGCCGTCCGATGCCAGTTGATCGGCTCGAAGTAGGCCTGGGGTGGCGGGATCTGCACGAAATCCTGGGCCGGCGCGTAGAAGGCGCGGTTGCCGCCGATGCGAAAATCGATGCCGGTCGCCTTGATCAGCGCTTCGACACTGGGCTCGATCAGCCCGGGCGGTGGCGGTGGGGCGACGAGGGCGACGTCTGCAGGCAGGCCTTTGTATTGTGCGGTGTTGAAGACGGTGAAGCGTTTGAGGAACGGGATGGCCTGAGCTTCCTCGCCATTCTCGCGAGCGCGGTTTTTCGCGTCATCGGGCACGAACCGGTCGGCATAGACGACAGACGTGCCACGTTCGCCCTTTCTGACATTACCGCCAAGCGCAAGTGCCTGGCGGAAGGTGAGCCAGCTCTGGCCCGGAAAGCCATGCTCGATGACTGAACCCCTGAGAATCAAGACGTTGATCCCGGAATATTGCCGACCCGTGGAAGCGTTTCTCGGCATGGCGAGCGGCGCCTTCGCTGCCGCAGTTCCCCACGGCTGGACCCAAGGCACACGCCCGGCCTCCAACTCGCCGATGACTGTGTTGGTGATGTCGTCATAGAGGCTCGTCCGGTCTGAGCCTGTACGAGCGCGAGCGGTGCTTCTGGACATCGCGGTTCTCCGCGACGGGCGCCGGAAGCCTCTCTCCCGATCCTCAACCCGTCACGGCTAACCCGTCCGAACTCTTACTCTCGATCTCGCTGGGCACCCTTCCTTTTTTGTGAATACGGGCGCAGGCAATCCCGAAGTGCGCCAACAGCGACGAGTTCGCCGCCAACTGGAATCCGGACGAGCAAGCCGCTTCCGAGAAGCACGGACATTCGGTGGCCGTCGATCTTCCGCCCGCAGCAGACCGCGTCAGGGATGGACGCCCGAAGGGAGAAGACCCGCACTCGGAGCTTCAGCGTAGCCAACAGCCCGGCCCGCAGGGCGACGCCATTCGACGTTCCTGGCGAGGCCCCTGTTTCCCCGACCGCGGCACTCAAGGGTATTGGACGAACGGGGATGCACGCGGCGCCGCGCCATCGGGTAGCGCCGCCGTCGGCTCCACCTTAGGCGTGGACCATACGAAACTTGGCACGAGCCCGTCGTGCGCGTGGCCGACGTGCACGGGCATGCGGTCTGGCTGCGTGCAGCCCAGAATGCTGACTTGCGCGCCGGCACCAAGATCAAGCCTGTGGTGGCGACGCTCGTGCCCGGCGCGGTAGCGTCGGCGGTAGCCGGCCGCCATGGTCTTTCGACGGGAACAATTCGCTCTGGCGTCACTCAACCAATGGTGGAATATTGCTAATGGATTTTGTGGGAGAGGGGAACTGCATATGCGTTCGAAGATCACGTTGTCCAATGGACAGGAAGTGGCAATCGAGGTTCAAGCTAGAGGTGAACGCGACGTTGCATCTTCGTCTTGGTCCAGCAATTTCAGCGACATCATCCCTGCAATTACTGGTCTGAGCGCAGATCTAGCAGCTGCGCTGGAGCAAGCAAAGCCAGACAAAGCGTCTGTAGAGTTCGGGCTCAAGCTTGAATTTGAAACGTCGAAATTGCTAGCCGTATTGTGCAGCGCCAGCGCGAACGCCGACCTGAAGATAAAGCTTGAGTGGGTGAGCTCAGCAGAGAATGGCCGCGCACTCGCCAGTTCGAGCTCTCAGGCTGGTTCCGGGAGCCCGAAATAGAAGTGTAGACGCGGGGGCGCAGTCAATGGATTTCAATGGCCATGAGTGGATCGAGATAGTCGCAGGTTTCTCTTGCCTCGGAAGTGATGACTCTGATCCTTTCGCGAGCGACAATGAGAAACCACTGCGTGAGATCTATATTGAGACGTTTCTAATTTCTCGTCATCCTACGACAAATGCTCAGATTTTCAGATTCTACTCCGAGACTGGGTATCCTCTCCATGAGTCTTGGGGAGGGCCGGAAAGCGGCCGTTACCCATCTCACCTCTCAGATCGTGAGGCATTCCCGGCGACCTATGTGTCGTTTGATCTAGCAACCGCATATTGCCGCTGGCTCAGCGAGCGCGAGGGAAAGCGCATAGCGCTTCCCACCGAGGCCGAATGGGAAAAAGCCGCAAGAGGCGCCGACGCACGCATATGGCCTTGGGGGAACGTCTTCGACGCTTCGCGTTGCTGCAGTAGCGAGTCGGGTAAGAATGACTTCTGCAGTGTGCATGACTTGCCGGACGGTGCGTCGCCTTTTGGGGTGCTTCACATGTCCGGGGGTGTCTGGGAGTGGTGCTCCGACTTCCATCACACGGATAGCCACGCGACAGCCGACTCCTACTCTCCCATGAATCATACACCTGCACGGCAGCGCGTCGTAAAGGGTGGCTCTGCCTTCTGCACCAAAGAGATTGTCCGCCCCGCTTGCCGAGATTGGACGAACTCCGTCAATCAAGGAGGAAGCGACGACGGGATGCGCATAATTCTCAAAGTGGGCTAGCGCCATCGTGGATTTCACCCGCGCCGATGAAATCCGCGTCCGCGACTCCGTCGCGATGGTCCGACATGGCGATACGATCGGAACCGCATTCTTCGTGGCACCGGGGCTGCTGCTTACGTGCGAGCATGTGGTGAGAGGCGCGACGGTGGATTCGTTGCGGGTTATCTGGTCGGGCCGCGAACTGGAAGTTCGCGATTTTATCCTTCCAACGCCTCCATCAGATCTCGACGCCGCGCTCCTATTTGTCGATGTGGCGGAACATCCCATTTTGGAGATTGGAGGGGCAAATGCGGCGGTCGCCGCTGTTTATGCCTATGGCTTTCAATTTCGCGAGCGTGGCTATTTTGGATATCCCGCATACGGCACTTTAGCTGGAGCTGTGCGGGAAGGAGAAGGGCCGAGCGGGCGAGAACTGTTGCACATTGTAGACGCGACGATCTCCCCAGGCCTGAGCGGCGCACCGCTTTACTCACTCAAAGACCGTCGTGTGGTAGCGATTGTTAAGCGCGACAGACCTGAGGGTGGCGGATACGCAATTCCCATTGAGCAAATTGTCGAAATAAATCCAGAACTACTATCAGAGGGTGCGAAGAAAATCGCGCGTGCGACAGGTGATCGCAGTTCGCTCGGCATTTACCTACGTACACTTTGCGCAGAACATGAGTACGTCGCTCTGATGGATCTGCAGCGATCCTTGAAGCTCGACGACATTTTTGTCTCGGTGACACTAACCCGCACGGGCGTGAATGGACTGAAACTGACTCTTGCTACTGGTGGGCGCGTTGCTGTCACCCCAAGGACCGGCCCCGCTCTCCGGATGGTTCGCCGAGATATGGGCAGCCCACAGCGTTTGGTCGCCGAGCAGGCGATCAGTCTGTTCGAACTCGTGTCTCACGCCAAGGTAATCCTGATTGGCGAACCCGGGTGTGGAAAGACTACCTTGCTTCGGCATATCGTGCGGCGGGTCTGTAAAGGCGAGATCGTTAGAGATCGTGTTCCATTGCTCATCCGTTTAGCAGATCTCGACGTCGCTGTTGGTTGTATCGAGAAATGGATTCGAGCGGCGCATCTCAAAGCAGCGGAAAGGCTCTTGAATTCATTGACTGACGGTATTTGTATCCTGCTGCTTGACGGGTTCGACGAGGTCCCTCGGGCCAAGCACGCTGTCCTCGCCCGAGAGATCGAGAGACTTGCAGCCATCGGGAACCAGGTAATCTTAAGTTGTCGCAGCGTTTCCTTACCGAGAGGTATATTCGGAAGTGACTTCCGCGTCTTCGAGTGCATCGGTTTCAGTGGTGCTCAGCAGAGTCGATTCTTAAGGCAGTGGTTCTCTGGATCACCAGACCGAGCCGCTAACTTAGAGCAGCAAATTAGCAAACACCAAGGCGTGGTGGGGTTTGCGCGCAATCCTCTTCTCCTGAGCCTCATGGCGGTAGTTACGGAGAATGAAAGCGACTTCAAATTGCCTCTTCAAAGGACCGAACTGTACCAGAAGTCCTTAAAAACGCTACTCGAGAGGCGCCCCGATGGCGCTCGTTCTCGACTCTCAGTCAGACGCAAGCTCAGCATATTGCGACGCCTCGCACGCATCAATTTCGAGCGCGGACAGGAAATTTTCTCAGAAGAGAACCTGCTCGAAGAAATCGAGCAGGCCTGCCATGGCCAGGACAACATCGACGCTGAACAGGTTCTCGCGGACCTTGTTGAGATCGATGGTGTTCTCGCACTCCATTCCCCCTCTAGATACCGCTTCCTGCATCTGACATTCCAAGAATTCCTGACTGCTCAAAGCTTAGTTCAATCCGGCAACCCTTGGAGCACTCTTCAGCGTTTCGTTGACGAACCGCGTTGGGAGGAAGTTATCCGGCTGACGTGCGGCCTTCTGTCCAGCGAGGAGGCGGCTCAGTTGATCAATTGCATACTGAGTGAAGGGCCTCCTAGTTGCAGGATCGGCCGACTGCTGCTCGCTTCGCGAGCTTGCAGCGACTCCCCCGAAGTCAGCTATGAGATCGCATTTAGCTTAGCCGAAAGCCTAGTGCTCGCGATTGCGCGCAATGAGCGGTCCGGCCCCATGACAGAAGTCGAGGATGCGCTCGCCTCACTAGCACGCACGCACCAAGGCCTCATGGAGCGGGCCATCGCACCCGCAGCCTTTCAATCGCCCGGGCAAAGTGGAGCACTCTTGCCCGCCCCGCCATTCATCCGACTTCTAGGCCTAACTGCCGACTCTTATTCGACGCGAACTTTACGTCGCCTGTGGGACAATTTGGCGTCAGCCAGTAGTCCCATTGAGGAGGAGGGCTTGGAGATGCAGGGGCGCTTGCTTGATGCTATCGGTCAAGCTGGGGTCGAGGATTTTGCAATCGTCGCCTGCGAAGGGTTGTCAGTCGAGTCGGCTTACTTGGCAGCGATGCACGCGCGCGTCCTCATCGAATTGCGGCCCATCAGTCTTCGGGAAAACCTGCTCCACCGAGTACGGACAACATCTGGTGGCGAGCGTTTGCTGTCCCTCGCCATCCTATGCAGCTTCCATAATCAAGAGATCATGGAAACGCTGTTCGACGACGTATTCGCTACGACGGACTATGAACTCATGAGGGCGTTCGCCTACCACTACAATCGAAGCGAAGTCGAGCTTGATGCCGACCGTGTAAGCCGCATCTGGTCATCAAACGCGGACCCGACAGCCATCACACACGTGTTCAGCATGTATCGATGCTTCCTCCATCCTTTGCTATTTGCGCGACTAAGAGCCGCAGCATTGGCTCCTGAGACTGCAGCGGGCATGCGCTGCGCAGCCATCGCGACGGTGCTTCGGCTCGACGCAGAGAGTTTGCCGGAACTCTTGCTGAGCGCCGTCAAAGGGCTCGACGTTGGATATGTGGATTGCTTCCGCGCTGTCGTTGTTGGCGCGCCTACCGCCGCATCAGATGGACTAGGCCGACAGTTGATGATCGTCCTAACGGAGCAGCAGCGCCGCGACCAGGCATCGGTACTCCTCAGATTCGCTATGTCTAACCGTGTTTCGAGTCTGCGTGGCTGGGTGGAGGATTTGGTAGGTAGCGATGATCTATCGCAAACCCTTAGATGGCAAGTTATGCTCGCGCTCGGCACGATGGGCAGTCCATTCCTCCTAGATCGAGCACGACTGGCACTTACAGATACGGCCGACGCGACGGTTCCCGATCGCATAGTCACATATCGTGCCCTTGGACTTATGCAGGGCAAGGAGGCACACGACCTTCTAATTGAGCGTCTGCACATTGAGGCTGATCGTGCTGTTGTTGCCGAGATCATTCACGCGGTCGGGCGACACCTTAATCCTCAATCGGTGAATATCTTGCTAGCGCTCTTAGAGGCGTCCAACTGGCCTCAGCACTGGCCGCCTCCAGAGGGCCCGCGAGCTCGTGGAGATCAACGCCCCAGCGATAGGCGCAGGCTCTCTATGGTCTATGCTTTAGAGCAGATTATGAGCCCAACGGCGGTGCCTTATCTGTTGGCGCTATCGAGCGACGAGCGAGAGGACTCTCAGATCAGAGAGGCGGCGATGATCGCCGCCCGTAACATTGGGTTCGCCTCTGGTCGCCCGTCCATAGTGCCGCGAACAACCGAAGAGATGGGCATTGACTGAAAGTAAAGCGAACCAAAATGGTCGGACTCAGGTCGTGATCGCCAACTACGAGCCCGAACTGCTCCGGCGCGTGTACCAATTTCGGTATCAGATTTATGTAAAGGAATTTGGATTTGACCATCCTGATGCACATCACGCTAGTGGTGAGATATACGATGAATTGGACAATTTCTCAACCACATACGCTCTTATCGATGAGAATCGTCGTATAAGCGCGACTTTGCGCTGTTCTATTCTGGTAGATTTGCCAAATTCGACCAGTCAATTAGAAAAATTCTCGATGAAACCTTTCGTCGAACGATTTGGAATTGATGCAATAGGAACAACAAGTCGATTTATGTTCGCTCCGGACAAACGCCGGTCGGTTGAAATTTTCAAATTAATTTCTGCAAGCATCAAGCTCGCCTCTAGTCGAGGTGTGCGCTTTAACTTCGGAGACACAAACACAATATGGCTCAATTACTTCGAGCGGCTTGGTTATCGCCGCTACGACGAGCCGCTAAACGATCCAGTGTTTGGCTATCATTTACCGATCGTCATGATTATCCGAGATCTTCAGTATCTACGCAAAGCAAACTCGCCGCTCATGCGCTACCTGCGCCCTGAAGACGACGATGCGGAGGGCCGGCATTGGTTCTCAGAGCGCTTCGGACACTTTGGCCCATTGTCGCCGCTCACCCGTGCTCCGGAAGAAATCGAGGTTGCGCTGAAAATTGCGAAAGTAGAGGTTAGCGCGCTTCTTAAAAGCACATTTGGGTCACTGCCTAATTCGTTACAAAAGGAAATTCTTGAAATTTCCTCGATTGTTGAGGCGAAGAAGGGCGATGCTTTAACTCGGATCGACGAAGTCGACGACACGATGTTCGTCTGTCTATCGGGTTTCTTTATCCAAATCGCGGACGGTGTTCCGCCGAAAGTATTCAAACCTGGATCGTGCTTTGCCGTGGATGAATTCCTGAGTGGCGAACGCCGTCGCACCCGTTTCGTAGCTGGCGTCGACAGTGCATTCTTAGTTATGCCAAGCCGTCACGTGCGCCGGTGGCTTCTCAGATACGGAGAAACATTTGAGGCTTGGCTGAACTATGGACCAAGCGCTGTCGATGGGTGACTGTTTTAGAGCCCGATTCAGAAGTTCATGCGTGTTGGCAGTGTCTTGCGATGCGGCGTGTGAGCATGCGGATGCTGGCGATGTGGGCGAAGGCTGTGGCGCTTTCGAGGGATTTTTCCCAGTCCTTGGCGAGGCGGCGGCAGCGTCCGAGCCATGCGAATGTCCGCTCGACGACCCAGCGGCGAGGCAAGACGACGAAGCCCTTCGCCGCGTCGGAGCGCTTGACGATCTCGATGGTCCAGCGACCGTGGCCGGTCATGGCGTCCTTCAGTTTGTCGCCGGCATAGCCGCCATCGGCGAAGATGTGGCGCAGCCATGGGTGGCGGAAGCGGACCGCCCTGAGCAGGCTGGGAGCGCCGTCGCGATCCTGGATGTCGGCCCCATGGACCAGCACGAAGATCAGCAATCCGAGCGTGTCCGTTACGATGTGGCGTTTGCGCCCTTTGATCTTCTTGCCGGCGTCATAGCCGCAAATCCCGCCACTTTCGGTGGTCTTGACGCTTTGGCTGTCGATGATGCCCGCCGTAGGCTGGGCTTGCTTGCCTGCGATCTCGCGCGCCACCATCACCAAAAGCTGGTTCATCGTCGCCAGCAGGCCGCTGTCGCGCCAGGCATAGAAATAGCCGCGCACGGTCGAAACCGGCGGAAACTCGCCCGGCAGCATGCGCCATGGGCAACCGCTCGAGGCGATGAACAGGATCGCCTCCATGACATCGCGCATATCCGTCGTGCGCGGCCGCCCGCCGCGCTTCGGCAAAGGGATCAGAGGCGCGACGACAGCCCATTCCCGGTCGGTCAGATCGCTTGAAAAGCGCAGCCGATCACGGTTATGCTCGGCGCGAGCGATATCGGTCCAGGCCATCGGAAACCCCATTTGAT
>JAIETL010000025.1 GCA_019745195.1 Beijerinckiaceae bacterium | reverse complement strand
TGCGTTCGCAACCCAAACCTAACCGGCAATCGCCGATGACCACCCCTCAGCTACACCACGCTATGGGACACGACCTCGGCGCGACATCGATGGGTTTTTCCCGCCTTCGGCAAGTCGAATTGCGAGAGCCCTCTGGTTCATCACCGGCGGCCTGGTGATTCGAGCGGCAATCGCCGCGACCGGCGACGGGCTTGACTTATGCGCCGTCCATCGACGCGCAAACCGGACGCCACGTCTCATCCGACCATGAAAAAAGCCCCGGATGCTTTCGCATCAGGGGCTCTTTCAAAACTGTGGCTCCCGGAGCAGGATTCGAACCTGCGACCAATCGATTAACAGTCGATTGCTCTACCGCTGAGCTATCCGGGATCGGTGGCCGCGTATACCCACGCCACCTGGCAGGCGCAACCCCTTTTGCGCGGCGCGGCTGGGGATCGTCCTATTGCGCGGACTGCGAGGCGTCGCCGCCAGCCCACCCCGCCATTGCCCAGGCCTCCATTTCGGCCTTGGCGCGCGCGGTCAGGGCATGTTTCCGGGCGACGCTCTTGGCGGGGCCTTTGAGCTTCTTTCCGTCCGGCCCATGCGTCGCCTGGCCCTCGATAGGCGGGAACAGGCCGAAATTGATGTTCATCGGCTGGAAGGAACGTGGCCCCTCGTCGATGGTGACGATGTGGCCTCCGGTGATGTGATTGACGAGCGCGCCCAGCGCCGTCGTCGCCGGGGGAAGCTCCAGAGGCCTGCCGAGACGCTCGGCCGCCGCAATGCGGCCCGCCAGAAGCCCGATGGCGGCGCTCTCGACATAGCCCTCGCAACCGGTGATCTGACCGGCGAAACGCAGGCGCGGATCGGCCTTCAGGCGAAGCCGCTCGTCGAGCAGCTTTGGCGAGTTCAGATAGGTGTTGCGGTGGATGCCGCCGAGCCTCGCGAACTCGGCCTGCTCGAGGCCCGGAATCATCCGGAAGATCGCGGCCTGTTCGCCATATTTCAGCTTGGTCTGGAAGCCGGTCATGTTGAACAGGGTACCCAGCGCATTGTCCTGCCGGAGCTGGACGACGGCATAGGCCTTGACCGTCGGATTATGCCTGTTGGTCAGTCCGACAGGCTTCATCGGTCCCCAGCGCAAGGTCTCGCGACCGCGCTCCGCCATCACCTCGATCGGCAGGCAGCCGTCGAAATAGGGCGTCCCCTCCCATTCCTTGAATTCGGTCTTTTCGGCGGCCAGCAGCGCGTCGATGAAGGCCTCGTACTGGTCGCGGTCGAGCGGGCAGTTGATGTAGTCGGCGCCGGTGCCGCCGGGGCCGACCTTGTCGTAGCGCGACTGGAACCAGGCCTTGTCCATGTTGATCGAATCGAAATGGACGATCGGCGCGATCGCATCGAAGAAGGCGAGCGAATCCTCGCCCGTCAGCGACTGGATGCCTTGCGCCAGCGCAGGCGAGGTGAGGGGGCCGGTGGCGACGATGACGTTGTCCCAGTCGGCTGGCGGCAGGCCTGCGATCTCGCTCCGGTCGATCGTCACCCTCGGGTGGCTTTCGAGCGCCGCCGTGACCGCTTGAGAAAAGCCGTCCCGATCGACCGCGAGCGCGCCGCCGGCCGGCACCTGATGGGCGTCGCCCTTGGCCATGATCAGCGAGCCGAGCCGCCGCATCTCCCAATGCAGCTGGCCGACAGCATTGCTGAGCGAATCGTCGGACCGAAACGAGTTGGAGCAGACGAGTTCGGCGAGGCCATCGGTCTTGTGCGCGTCCGTGGCGCGGACGGGCCGCATCTCGTGAAGGACCACGGGGACGCCTGCCTGGGCGATCTGCCAGGCGGCTTCCGAGCCGGCGAGCCCGCCGCCGACGATGTGAACGGGATTTTGCGTCATCTGCGGGATGTGTCCGCAGCAGGGCCGGAGGTCAAGGGAGCGGGCAGGGCGCAAGGGGCCAAAACGCAAAATGCCCGCCTTGCGGCGGGCATTCGCTCTCAGGACCGGGGCTTCGAGGGGAGGGCACGAAAACCCGGGAGAACTACTGTTGAAGCGGAGACGCTCAGACGGCGGCGTGGGTGCGCGCGACGAAGGGTATTTCCGAGCGCGACAGGCCGAGATCGTCGAGTTCGCGGTCGGTCAGACGGGAGAGCTCGCGAACGGTTTCGCGATAGCGCAGATAGGAGCGGATCTTGGCGGCAATCATGGTGACGAACATAGGGATAGTTCCTGGTTATTCCGGCTCGGGTCGGTGCCCACAGCGATGAATTCGTTGTGCAGTGCATATAAGTGAACCGACCTGCCCGTCACAGAGGCGCGTGCTCAATTCTGTTATGCGTATAGCGCATGATAAAGTGGGATTCTGTTAAAAAGTATCCCGACCCCTGTTCTGGGCGACTACCGCAAGAGCCAGGACCTTTAAATTATGCACATATTTGAGGCATGAATGTTTGGGAGGGCGTCGCCTGCGGGGTTTTGCCGACAGAATATGCGAATTGTGCGCTGCGATATTCGAAGGGCGCCCGTCCCCGGCGGCGGTTAACCCTCGTTTTACGTTTTGTTTCCGGATTGATCTGAAAACGGGTCTTGTGAGCCGCTGCAACCGCGGGTTTCACCGGGTCGGACGGAGCCATCTTGTCGTCGTCGCCATCATCGCCCGCGTCTCGTGCGCCGCTCGCGCCGTTGATCGACGTCGCGCGCGGACTGGCGATGGTGATCGTGCTCTATGGGCACGCGCTCGAGGTGCTGTTCCTCGAGCGTCCCGACGCGACCGTGCTCGCGCCTGCCTTTCTCCAGTACAAGGTGCTGGCCGCCTTCGCGATGCCGCTGTTCTTCCTGGTGTCGGGTGCCGGGGCGGCGAAGCTCGCCGGCAAGGGCTGGCGCAATGTGCTCAAAACCTCGCTCTTCCTGCTGGCGCTGGCCTATTTCGTCCACGCGCTCGGCCTGCTGGCGCTGGCGGTCCGACTTGGATTGGGCGGCGGCCCAGATATCGACCTGCTGCGCTATGGTGTCGAATCGACCCTGAAGGGCCGCGATTTCTCGACGGTCGTCGTCTGGTTTCTGGTCTCGCTCGCTTTCGTCCGGCTGATCGTCTTCGCCATCTTCCGTCTCGCGCCGCCACGCCTCGCCTGGGCGATCGTCGCCGCGATCGGGCTGGCGAGCCTCGCCGTGCCTTATCTGCCTCAAGCCTTCATGCTGCGCACCTGGTTTGCGGGAACCGTATTCTTCGCGCTCGGCATGGGGCTGGCCGGTCGCTTTGGGCAGGCCTCGCCATGGCTGGCGCCGGCGCTGACTCCGGTCGTGGCCTGGCTCGCGCTGGCGAATCGGGGCTGCGACTACGATCCGTTGTCGGCCTGTCCGCAGGTGCAACTGGGGGCTGAATCGGTCGTTTGGCTGCATGCCGGAGAAGTCGGCTTCATCCCGCTCTTCTATATGACGGCGATGCTCGGCTGCGCGCTTGCACTCTGCGTCGCGCGCGCGCTCGCCGGTTCGGTCGTCGGCCCGGCTTTGGCGCGAATCGGCAGGAAAACGCTCGAACTTCTCGTCATCAACGGCTTCGTCCTGGTGTTCCTTCAGCCGGCGCTGAAGCATATTCCGCTCGGTCAGGCGGGCTTCTGGCTCTATCCCTTGCTGCTCGCCGGGGTGCTTGCGCTGCATCTGCTGCTGCTGCGCCTGTTGCAGTCGCCGCTGTCGCGCCTTCAGCGCCTCGCCTCGCGACTGGCGGATCGCGCGATCGGCCTGTGGCCGAAGGCGCAGCACAGGCCTGCGGCGAAAACGCCTCCTTCAGGCGAGGCTGTCGCAGAATTGTCGCCGGCGGAGCGGTAGCAGGGCGGCAGAGGAACGCCGATGACTGCAGCGACCACAACAGCGCCCATGCCGGCTTTCGGCTATTGCGAGCGCCTCAGCGCTGCCTTCTGGGCCGAGCCGCTGAATGCGGTCAGCAATGGCGCCTTCATCGTGGCGGCCATCCTCGGGTTCGTGCTCTGGCGCCGCACCGGCGGGCGCGATCTCGCGGCAGTGCTGATGATCGGGCTGGTCTTCGCCATCGGCATCGGCTCTTTCCTGTTCCACACCATGCCGGCGCGCTGGACGCTGCTCGCCGACGTCGTTCCCATCCAGCTTTTCGCCTTCTCCTGTTTAGGTCTCGCCCTGCGGCGCTTTCTCGGTCTCTCTCCGGCAACGAGCCTGGTCGGAATGGCCCTGTTCGTTGCGGTCGCCTTCGGGCTGTCGGCGGCTCTGGGCCCGCTTCTGCCCGCCGGCATGCGCGGCTCGGCCGGCTACGCCGCGTTCGTGCTCGGGCTGTTTGGCGTCGCTCTGGCCCTTAGGCTGCGCGGCATGGCCCCGGCGGCTCGGAGGCTCCTGACGCTGGCGGGCTTCGTCTTTGCCGTGTCGCTGACGCTGCGCTCGCTCGATTCGGTCGCTTGCGGGAGCGTTCCGTTCGGGCTGCATTGGGCCTGGCACCTCCTGAACGCGGTCGTGCTGGCCCTGCTGCTGCGGGCTCTGATCGCCCATGGTCCGGGGCAGACACGCGGAAACCCGCAAAGCGGCGCGCGTTGACGCGGATTGGCTTGCAGGCGCGCCCGGCATGTGGTTAGACGCGCGTCTCGACGACGCTGCGTTCCGCCGGCGCGGCGTTGCGGACGGCCTCGTGGCGGAGTGGTTACGCAGAGGACTGCAAATCCTTGCACCCCGGTTCGATTCCGGGCGAGGCCTCCAAGCTCATCGAAATGGCTCCTGGCTCGCGATCGTCGCGTGGCGCGCGCCGCCTTCGATCTTGCCTTTTCGGCTGCCGTCGAACATGAAGCGAAGCGCGATGGCGTCGATGTTTCCCGACCGGAACGCGGCGCGCCTGCCATCGTAGCAGCGACGGGAACGCATGAGATGGACAGCTTCGCCGAATTGCGCCGCATGATGGTGGATTGCCAGTTGCGGACCTATGACGTGACGGACCGGGCCGTGCTCGCCGCCGCCGACAAGGTCGCGCGCGAGCGATTTCTGCCCGCGACGTCGGCGCATCTGGCCTATCTCGACCAGTCCGTGCCGCTGCCGGGCAGCGGCCGGGCGCTGATGGCGCCGATGGTGATCGCGCGGATGATCCAGACGCTCGATCTGCAGCCGGGCGAGCGCGCGCTCGAATTCGGCGGCGGCTCCGGCTATGGCGCGGCGCTGATGGCCGCGATGGGGGCCTCCGTGACGCTCTGGGAGCCCGATGCAGCCGCGCGGGCGCTCGCCGCCGACGCGCTGGCCGGCAGCGGCGTGGCCGCGACCGGGGATCGTCCCGCGGCTGAATCCTTCGACGTGATTCTGGTGAGCGGCGCCTGCGAGGAGCCGCCGGAGGATCTGTTCAGCTTGCTGGCTTCCGAGGGGCGGCTGATCGCGGTCGAGGGACTGGGCCGCGCGGCGCGGGTTAAGCTCTATCGGAAATCCGGGCACAGCGTCTCGGGAAGGCCGGTTTTCGACGCGGCAGTGCCGGCTTTGGCCGAATTTCGGCGGGCGCCGGCCTTTGTCTTCTGAGTGGAAGTGTCGCATTTTTGCGGCACTGCGGGACGGAAACCTGAACGCCCGTTAACCCGGCGTTGGCGTGGCGTCGTAGGAAGGCTATGTATCGCGCTCTATTCGTATGCCGAGGCTGGGGCGATGCCTGGGCGTGACATGAGTCCGCACATGAGGCGTCCAGTGAAACGACATCTGTTCGACGGGAAGACGGCCGGGACGGGGTTTGCCGCGCTTGCGGCCGCCGGGTTTCTCGCTGGCGCTGCAACGAGCGTATCGGCCCAGACGATGGAGGCCGCGCTCGGGCGCGCCTATGCGGGCAATCCGACGCTGAACGCGCAGCGCGCGGCGGTGCGGGTGACCAACGAGAACGTGCCGCAGGCGCTGTCGGGCTATCGCCCGAGGATCAATGCATCGGCCGATATCGGGGCGAGCATCACCGAGTCCGACACGCCGGCCAACGCGACGACGCGCGGCGTGCATTCGACCGCGATCTCGCGGCTCGCACCGCGCGGGGCGGGCGTCACGGTCGACCAGAACATCTTCGACGGCGGCAAGACGCGCAACTCCGTCAGCCAGGCGGAGTCGCAGGTGCTGGGGGCGCGCGCGACGCTGCGCAACACCGAGCAGAACGTGCTGCTCGACGCCGCGACCTCCTATATGAACGTGCTGCGCGACACCGCGATCCTCAACCTCAACCGCAACAATGTCGAGGTTCTGGAGGAGCAGTTGCGCCAGACGCGCGACCGGTTTCAGGTCGGCGAGGTGACGCGCACCGACGTGGCGCAGGCCGAGGCGCGCCTGTCCTCGTCGCAGTCGCAGGCGATCCTGGCCGAGTCGAACCTCAAGACCTCGATCGCGCGCTACCGCCAGAATGTCGGCGTCGAGCCGCGCGCGCTGGCGCCGGGGCGCCCGGTCGAGAACCTGCTGCCGAAATCGCTGCCGGGCGCGCTGCAGGTCGCGCTGTCGGGCCATCCCGCGATCATCGCCTCGCTGCATGGCGTCGACGCCGCCGAGCTGCAGGTCAAGGTGACCGAGGCCGATCTCTATCCGGTGCTGGGCGTGCGCGGCCAGGTCCAGCAGCGCTATGATTCGACGGCCTTCGGCGACAACCGCACCTCGGCCAGCCTCGTCGGCACGCTGACGATCCCGATCTACGAGGGCGGCCAGGTCTATTCGCGCACGCGCCAGGCCAAGGAGACCGCCGGCCAGCGCCGGATCGAGGTCGACACCCAGCGCGACACGGTGCGCGCGGCGGTGGTTTCGGCCTGGGGCGGGCTTGAAGCCGCCAAGGCGCAGATCACGGCGGCCCAGGCCCAGGTCCAGGCGGCCGAGACGGCGCTTGCCGGCGTGCGCGAGGAGGCCAAGGTCGGCCAGCGCACCACGCTCGACGTGCTCAACGCCCAGCAGGAACTGGTCAGCGCCCGCTCGACGCTGGTGACCGCGCAGCGCGACCGGGTCGTGGCGTCCTATTCGGTGCTCTCGGCTGTCGGCAGGCTCTCGGCCGAGACGCTGAAGCTGCGCGCCGAGCACTACGACCCCCGCCGCCACTACGACCAGGTCAAGAACCTGCTCTGGGGAACACAGACGCCCGACGGGCGCTGATCCGGGGGAAAAGGCGCGGCCCGGGGCAACTCGGCTGCTACCCCGGATCACGGAGTAGCCATCACGGGTCAATCGGCGCGGCGGCGGTCAAAAGCCAGCACGGCCTCCAGCAGCACCTGCGCACCCGCCGCGCATTCGTCGAAGCTCGACGATTCCGCCTCGTTGTGGCTGACGCCGCCGGCGCAGGGCACGAAGATCATCGTCGTCGGCGCGACGCGCGCGATATAGGCCGCGTCATGGCCCGCGCCCGAGACGAGATCGCGCGTCTCGTGACCGGCCGCCGCCGCGCCCTCGCGCACGCAGGAGATCAGCTCCGGCGCGAAGGCGACCGCCGGCGAACTCCAGATCATCGCCTCCCTGTAGGTCAGCCCGAGCGGCGTCAGGCAGCGTTCGAGCGCGGCCCGGAACTCCGCCTCCATCACGTTGACCACCGCCTCGTCCTTGTAGCGCAGATCGACGGTGAAGAAGACCTCGCCGGGGATGACGTTGCGGCTGTTGGGCCGGTTCTCGATCAGCCCGACGGTGCCGACGGCGTCGGGCGCGTGGGCATGGGCGATGGCGTCCACCGCCTCGATGACGCGGGCCGCGCCCAGCAGGGCGTTCTTGCGCAGATACATCGGCGTCGCCCCGGTATGGGCGTCCTGGCCGGTGACGGTGACCTCGTACCAGCGGATGCCCTGCACGCCGGTGACGACACCGATCATCCTGTTCTCGTTTTCGAGGATCGGCCCCTGCTCGATATGCAATTCGAACATCGCCCCGAATTTGCGTCGGCCGACAGGCTCGCGCCCGCGATAGCCGATCGCGTCGAGCGCCTCGGCGAAGCTGACGCCGTCGCGGTCGCGCTTGCCATAGGCCTCCTCGCGGGTGAACGCGCCGGCGAAGACGCCGGACGCCAGCATGGCGGGCGCGAAGCGGCTGCCCTCCTCATTGGTCCAGTTGACCAGCTCCAGCGGTGCGTTGGTCTGGTAGTCCATCGCATGCAGCGTGCGCAGCACCTCGAGCCCGGCCAGCACGCCGAGCACGCCGTCGAACTTGCCGCCCGTCGGCTGCGTGTCGAGATGCGAGCCCATCGCGATCGGCAGCGCGTCCGGGTCCTTTCCGGGCCGGCGCGCGAACATGGTCCCGACCTCGTCGACCGCGACCGTGCAGCCGAGCGCCTCGCATTGCGCCTTGAACCAGTCGCGGACCTGCCTGTCCTCTTCCGTCAGCGTCAGCCGCCTGATGCCGCCCTTGGCAGTGCCGCCGATTTTGGCGGTCTCCATCAGCGTGTCCCAGAGGCGCTGCGGATCGATCGTGAGGTTCGTCGCGGTCACCGGCCTATTTCCCTCATCGTCATGCTCGGGCTTGTCCCGAGCATCCACGTCTTCGCAACATCGGCCACGTGCAAGACGTGGATGGTCGGCACAAGGCCGACCATGACGGGCCAGGCGCTCACGGCGTCACCTCGGCGCGGGCGACTCCGCGGGCTGCGTTGAGCGCCCGCCAGGTCGCATTGGCGACATGGGCGGCGGGGCAGGCGGGGCGCTTGACATAGGCCCCGCCGCCCGCCTGCGCGCGCAGTTCGCCGGGCCGCCAGGCGAGCGTTCCGCCCGCGATCGTCGCGACCGGTGCGCCCTTGCAGGCCTTGCCCTCGAAGACGTTGTATTCGATCCGGCTGGTCTGGCTGGCCGCCGCGATCGTCTTGGTCGCCGCCGGATCGATGATGACGAGGTCGGCGTCGGAGCCGACCGCGACCGCCCCCTTGCGCGGGAAAATGTTGAGGATGCGGGCAATGTTGGCCGAGGTCACGGCGACGAACTCCTCGCGCGTCAGCCGCCCCGTGGCGACGCCCTCGCTCCACAGCACCGGCAGCCGGTCTTCCAGCCCGCCGGTGCCGTTGGGGATGATGCGGAAGTCGTGGCGGCCGAGGCGCTTTTGCGCATCGGTGAAGGCGCAATGGTCTGTGGCGACGACCTGCAGCGAGCCCGATTGCAGCCCGGCCCAGAGCGAGTCCTGATGCAGCTTCGGCCGGAACGGTGGCGACATCACGCGCCGCGCCGCATGGTCCCAGTCAGTGTGGTAGTATTCGCTCTCGTCGAGCACGAGATGCTGGATCAGCGGCTCGCCATAGACGCGCTGGCCCCTGGCGCGGGCGCGCGAAATCGCCTCATGCGCCTCGCGGCAGCTCACATGCACGATATAGAGCTGCGAACCCGCCATGTCGGCGATCATGATGGCGCGGTTGGCGGCCTCGCCCTCGACCACGGGCGGGCGCGACAATGCGTGACCCTCCGGCCCGGTGACGCCGTCAGCGATGTATTTCTCCTGCAGTTGCGCGACGACGTCGCCGTTCTCGGCATGGACCATGGGGATGGCGCCGAGCGCGGCGCAGCGCTGGAACGAGCGCAGCAGCACCTCGTCATCGACCATCAGCGCGCCCTTGTATGCCATGAAATGCTTGAACGAGTTGACGCCGTACTCGTTCACGACGGTTTCCATCTCGTCGAAGATGCTCTTCGACCAGCCCGTCACCGCCATGTGGAAGCCGTAGTCGCAGGCGGCCTTGGCTGCACGCGCGCGCCAGTCGGCATAGGCCGCCTTCATCGAGCCGCCGGGCGCGGGGATGCAGAAATCGACGATCATCGTCGTGCCGCCGGTCAGCGCCGCCTTGGTCGCCCATTCGAAATCGTCGGCCGAGACCGAGCCCATGAAGGCGAGCTCGCAATGGGTGTGTGGGTCGATGCCGCCGGGCAGGACGAACGCCCCGCCCGCATCGATGATCTCGCAGCCGGCCGGCGCCTCAAGTCCCTCGCCGATGGCGGCGATGACGCCGCCTTCGACCAGCACATCGGCCCGGCGCGAGGCGTCGTGATTGACGATGGTTCCGCCACGGATGAGGAGGGTCATGGGTGGGCTCCGGCTTGGTCGAGATCAGGCTGCTACGCTGTCATTCCGGGGCTTCGCGAAGCGAAGATCCCGGAACCCACGACCGGGTGAGGCCCTTTCGCCTGCACCAGATGTTTGACCCGGTCATGGGTTCCGGGTTCGCGGGCTTCGCTGCGCCCCGAAATGGCAGATGTGGTCTCACTTCAGCGCGGCATCGATCACCGCATGCGTCCACGCTCCGACCGGAGCCTTGGAGATCACCGGCGTCTCGCCGCCGCCGCCGAGCAGGGTCTTCACCGTGCGCTCGTAATCGGCCGTATCGAGCTTGCCGTTGGAGCCGTCCGTCAGCTTGTTGATCTCGCCGAGCATGCGAGCCTGATGTTTTTCGGTCTGCGCGCCGGTCGAGTCGTTGTTCAGCACGATCTTGACGGCTTCCGCCGGGTTGGCGCGGGCATACTCCCAGCCCTTCAGCGAGGCCTTCACGAATTTCGCCATGCGGGCGGAGAAGGCCGGGTCGGCGAGCTTGGATTCGAGCGCGTAGAGCCCGTCTTCCATGGTAGCGACGCCCTGGTCCTCGTATTTGAAGGCGACGAGCTTGTCGGCCGAGAGCCCGCCGTCGATGACCTGCCAGTACTCGTTATAGGTCATGGTCGACACGCAGTCGGCCTGCTTCTGCAGCAGCGGATCGACGTTGAAGCCCTGCTTCAGCACCTTGACGCCGCCCGCCGAACCGTCGGTCTTGTAGCCGAGCTTGGCCATCCACGACATGAACGGGTACTCGTTGCCGAAGAACCAGACGCCGAGCGTGCGGTCCTTCAGGTCGGTCGGGGCCTTGATCCCGGTCTCGGCCCGGCAGGTCAGCATCATGCCCGAGCGCTTGAAGGGCTGGGCGATGTTGACGAGCGCCACGCCCTTCTCGCGGGCGGCGAGCGCGGCGGGCATCCACTCGACGACCACATCCGCGCCGCCGCCGGCGATGACCTGCGGCGGGGCGATGTCGGGGCCGCCGGGCTTGATCGTGACGTCGAGCCCGGCCTCCTTGTAAAAGCCCTTGTCCTTGGCGACGAGATAGCCGGCGAACTGGGCCTGAACGACCCATTTCAGCTGCAGCGTGACCTTCTCCTGCGCCTGGGCGGCGGTGCCGAGCAGGAGCGCGGCGGCGGTGGCGAGTATGGTCGTCTTCATGGTCTTGTCCCCTGTTGTTGGTGATTGACGTCGTCGTGGTCGGCCGGTCTCAGCGTGTTCTGAACGAAGGATGCCAGAAGGTCGCCGCGCGCTCCAGCAGCGTAAGCGCGCCGTAGAACATCGAGCCCGCGAGCGCGGCGACGACGATCTCGGCCCAGACCATGTCGAGGCCCATGCGGCCGATCTCGGTCGAGATCCGGAAGCCCATGCCGACGGTCGGCGTGCCGAAGAACTCGGCCACGATCGCGCCGATCAGCGCCAGCGTCGCGTTGATCTTGAGCGCGTTGAAGATGAAGGGCAGCGCCATCGGCAGCCGCAGGCGCAAAAGCGTCGTTCCCCAGTCCGCGCCGTAGCTGCGCATCAGGTCGCGCTCCTGATGGCCCGCCGCCGAGAGGCCCGCCAGCGTGTTGATCAGCATCGGGAAGAAGGTCATCGCCACCACCACTGCGACCTTGGACTGCCAGTCGAAGCCGAACCACATCACCATGATGGGCGCGATGCCGATGATCGGCAGGGCCGAGACGAAATCGGCGATCGGCAGGACGCCCCGGCGCAGGAACGGGCTGCGGTCGCAGGCGAGCGCCACCGCGAAGCCGGCAAACCCGCCCAGCGCCCAGCCAGGCAGCGCCGATTTCAGCACCGTCTGAACGAAGTCGGGCAGGAGTGTCCCGCCGCTGGCGAACAGCTTCGTCAGGATCGCCGAAGGCGGCGGCATCAGTACGAAGGGAATGCCGCCGCCGACGCAGGCGATCTCCCAGAGCGCAAACAGCACGAGGCCGAAGATCAGCGGCGGCAGCAGGCTGCGCCGGCCGCGCAGCCGCTCCGCGATCCGGTGATTGAGCCACCACGACAAGGCCCATGCGGCGAGCACAGCCACCCAGAAGAGGGCGGGAACCGCGCCCGGGCTGGCATGCGCCCAACCGATCAGGATCGCAAAAGCGAGAATCGGCATTGCGAGGCTCGCCGGCAGGCCGACATCGCCGCTTGCGGGCTGTATCCCGGCAAGGTTCGCGCTCACGGCCGCGCTCCCATGGCGCGCGCGGTGAGCCGCTCGCTCAGCGCCACGCATTGCACGAGAATCGCCGCGATGATCGCGGCCGCGAACAGCGCCGCCCAGATCTGGATGGTCTGGCCGTAATAGGAGCCCGAGAGCAGACGCGCGCCGATGCCGGCCGAGCCGCCTGTCGGCAATTCGCCGACGATCGCGCCGACGAGGCTGATCGCGACCGCGACCTTCAGCGAGGCGAAGAGATAGGGCAGGGCGGCCGGTAGCCGCAGGCGCAGCAGCGTCTGCAGGCGGCCGGCCGAATAGGTCCGCATCAAGTCGAGCAGCATCGGCTCAGGGCTCGTCAGGCCCTTCACCATGCCGATCGCGACCGGGAAGAACGAGAGATACATCGAGATCAGCGCCTTGGGCACGAGCCCGGTGACGCCGACCGCGCCGAGCGCGACCACCACGATCGGCGCGATCGCCAGGATCGGGATGGTCTGCGAGGCGACGAGCCAGGGCACGAGGCTGGCCGCCAGCACGCGCGAATGGACGATGCCGATGGCGAGCGCGATGCCCAGCACCGCGCCGAGCGCAAAGCCGAGCAGCGTCGAAGAGACGGTGATCGTGCCGTGGAAGACGAGGCTGCGCGGCGACGACACCGGCGTCTCGATCGTCGCGGTCCAGAGCGCGGCGACGATCTGGTGCGGGGCCGGCAGGACCGGGCGCTCCAGCGCCCAGGCGGCGAGGAAGCGCTCGGAGAGCGTGCCGCCCTGCGGAAAGCTCGGCAGGCCGGAATTCATCGGCAGCGCCGCGCCGTACCAGAGCGCCAGCAGCACGGCCAGCACCGTCGCGACCGGCAGGATGCGGACGAGACGGCCGTCATTCGTCATAGGAATGCCCGGCGCGCAGGCCCTCGCGGACGCGATGGGCGACTTTCAGGAACTCAGGCGTCTCGCGGATGTCGAGCGTGCGGTCGCGCGGAAAATCGCAAGCGATGACGTCGATGATGCGGCCCGGGCGCGGCGACATCACCACGATCCGCGTCGACAGGAACACGGCTTCCGGGATCGAATGCGTGACGAACAGCACGGTCTTCTGCGTCCGGTCCCAGAGCCTGAGCAGTTGCAGGTTGAGATTGTCGCGGACGATCTCGTCGAGCGCTCCGAACGGCTCGTCCATCAGCAGGAGCTTCGGCTCGAAAGAAAGCGCCCGTGCGATCGAGGCGCGCTGCTGCATGCCGCCCGAAAGCTGCCAGGGATATTTGCCGGCGAAATCCTTCAGCCCGACGAGATCGAGATAGCGCCGCGCCCGTTCCTCGCGCTCGGCCTTGGGCAGCCTGAACACCTCCAGCGGCAGCGTGACGTTGCGCGCGATCGTCCGCCACGGATAGAGCGCCGGCGCCTGGAAGACATAGCCGTATTGCCGGGCGCGCCGCGCCTGTTCCGCCGACATCCCGTTGACGGCGAGATGCCCGCCCGTCGGCTGCTCCAGATCGGCGATGACGCGCAAAAGCGTGGTCTTGCCGCAGCCCGAAGGACCGATGAAGGAGACGAACTCGCCGGCCTCGACCGCGAGATCGACATTCGACAGCGCGTGAACCGGCCCGTCGCCGGTCTCGAAGACGAGCGACAGGCCGGCGATATCGACGACACGCGCCGCTTTTGTGGAGACCGTCTCGCCCGGAATGGTCATGCCTTCGTCCATGGCCATGTCCCTCGCCGAATCCCGTTCGACGCCGCTGGCCGGCCTCGCGATATCGGCAACAGAATCCATGACCCGTCAATCGCTCCCATGGCCTGCGCGCCGTCGCGGACGGCTTATCCATCACCGAATTTGACCAAATGGAAAAACCCGGCGCAAGCCCAGCTTTGCGCCAGCCCGATTGCCGAAAACCGCCCTGCCGAGCCGCGCTTGCGGGCGGGACAGGTTTCGCTGCCTGCGTTTTGAGCCGCCGCCGCCGCGAGAACAGGCGCGGCCCCATTGACGGCGTGGCATCTGGTTTGATCAGATGGTCAAACTTGGAATGCGTCCAGGTTGAAGGCACTATCGAGCGCGACGGCGTGAGCGCGGCCGTCCGGAAGCGGGAGCTGTCCCATGTCGCAGGACCATGTCGCCATCGTGTTCGCGGAGCCCGACATCGCGGCGCGGCGTCTGCCTTCGGCGACGCTCGAGGCCAATTTCGGCGACATTCACCCGCCGCTCGACCGCCACGAGGCGCGCGTCGCCGCCGATCGCTGCCTGTTCTGCTGGGACGCGCCCTGCGTGACCGCCTGCCCGACCGGCATCGACATCCCGCTCTTCATCCGCCAGATCGCGGCCGGCAATCCGCTGGTCGCGGCCAAGACCATCCTCGACGCCAACATCATGGGCGGCATGTGCGCCCGCGTCTGCCCGACCGAGACGCTCTGCGAGCAGGCCTGCGTGCGCGAGGCGGCCGAGGGCGCGCCGGTCAAGATCGGCCTGCTGCAGCGCCACGCCACCGACGCGCTGATGGAGTCGGGCCGCCAGCCCTATCGGCAGGGGACGCCCACGGGCCGCAACGTTGCGGTCGTCGGGGCGGGGCCGGCGGGTCTTTCCTGCGCTCACAAGCTGGCGACGCTCGGCCATGAGGTCACGCTGTACGAGGCGCGCGAAAAACCCGCCGGCCTGAACGAGTACGGCATCGCCGCCTACAAGACGCCGAACGATTTCGCCGCGCGCGAGGCCGAATTCATCCTCGGCGTCGGCGGCATCGCGCTAAAGACCGGCGTCGCGCTCGGCCGCGACATCACGCTGGAGACACTGCGGACCGAGCACGACGCCGTCTTCCTCGCGTTGGGCCTGAGCGCGGTGAACGCGCTGGGGCTCGGCGAGGAGGCGTTGGACGGCGTGGAGGACGCGGTCGCCTTCATCGCGCGGCTGCGGCAGGCGAAAGACCCCGGCGAGATCGCCATCGGCCGGCGCGTCGTGGTCATCGGCGGCGGCATGACCGCGATCGACATGGCGACACAGGCGCGGCGGCTCGGAGCCGAAGACGTCACCATCGTCTATAGGCGCGGGCCGGAATCCATGGCCGCCTCGCGCTACGAGCAGGAACTGGCGCAGACCAATGGCGTGCTGATCCGCCACTGGCTGAAGCCGAAGGCGCTGGTCGCCGCCGGCGGACGCGTCACCGGCGTGACTTTCGAATACACGCAGGCTCAGGACGGCCGCCTTACTGGGACGGGCGAGACGCTGAACTTGCCCTGCGACCAGGCCTTCAAGGCGATCGGCCAGGCCCCGGGCGGGTTCCCGGCGCTCGCGCTGGAAGGCGGGCGCATCAGGGTCGACGCCGAGCGCCGCACCTCGCTCGCAGGCGTCTGGGCCGGCGGCGACTGCATCGCGGGCGGCCAGGATTTGACCGTGGCGGCCGTCGAGGACGGCAAGCAGGCTGCCCTGTCGATCGACCGGGCGCTCGCCGCCCGCGCCACAGCTTGAAGGAGCGCGACGATGGCCGATCTCTCCGTTTCCTTCTGCGGCGTCAAGGCGCCCAATCCCTTCTGGCTCGCCTCCGCGCCGCCGACCGACAAGGCCTATAATGTCGAGCGCGCCTTCCGCGCCGGCTGGGGCGGCGTCGTCTGGAAAACTCTTGGAGAAGACGGGCCGCCGATCGTCAACGTGTCGGGGCCGCGTTACGGGGCCTGGCATGGCCCCGACAGGCGCGTGCTCGGCTTGAACAACATCGAGCTGATCACCGACCGCCCGCTGGAGATCAATCTGCGCGAGATCGCGCAGGTCAAGCGCGACTGGCCGGACCGCGCCATGATCGTCTCGCTGATGGTGCCCTGCGTCGAGGAGGCCTGGAAGGCGATCCTGCCCCGCGTCGAGGCCACCGGCGCGGACGGGATCGAGCTGAATTTCGGCTGCCCGCACGGCATGTCGGAGCGCGGCATGGGCGCGGCGGTGGGCCAGGTGCCCGACTATATCGAGATGGTCACGCGCTGGTGCAAGGCGCACACCCGCATGCCGGTCTTCGTCAAGCTGACGCCCAACATCACCGACATCCGCTTTCCCGCCCGCGCCGCCAGACAGGGCGGGGCGGACGCGGTGACGCTGATCAACACCATCACCTCGGTGATGGGCGTCGATCTCGACGCGATGGCGCCCTGGCCGCCGATCGACGGGCAGGCGAGCCATGGCGGTTATTGCGGCCCCTCGGTCAAGCCGATCGCGCTCAACATGGTCGGCCAGATCGCACGCGATCCGCAGACGCACGGGCTGCCGATTTCCGGCATCGGCGGCATCACCACCTGGCGCGACGCGGCCGAGTTCATGGCGCTGGGCTGCGGCACGGTTCAGGTCTGCACCGCGGCGATGGTCTACGGCTTCAAGATCATCGACGAACTGACCAGCGGGCTCTCGGCCTGGATGGACGAGAAGGGCTATGCTTCGGTGTCCGACTTCGTCGGGCGCGCCGTGCCGCGCTTCACCGAATGGCAGCATCTCAATCTCGACTATGTCGCCAAGGCGCGGATCGATCAGGATCTCTGCATCCAATGCGGCCGCTGCCACATCGCCTGCGAGGATACCTCGCATCAGGCGATCACGCGCGAGAAGGACGGCAAGCGCCATTTCGAGGTGATCGATGCCGAATGCGTCGGCTGCAACCTCTGCACCATCGTCTGCCCGGTCGAGGACTGCATCACCCTGGTCCCGCTGACCGAAGGCGTCGATCCGCGCACGGGGACGCCGGTCGGCGGCCGCCGGACCTGGATGGAGCATCCCAACAATCCGAGTGTAGCGGCGGAGTGAGTCCGAAGACGCCCCTGCCGTCATTGCGAGCGTAGCGAAGCAATCCAGCGTCTCGCGCCGACCGCTGGATTGCTTCGCTGCGCTCGCAATGACGGAGGCGCCGGATCAGCCGGGCGACCGCATCAGCACGCCGCGCAGGATCGTGCCCGTCACCGCCTCGCAGCTCTGGGCAAAGAAGGCTTCGTCGTCGAGCCCGCTGCCGGTCAGCGTCCTGATCTGCACGGCGAAATCGGCATAGTGCTGCGTCGTCGCCCAGATCATGAACAGCAGATGGCGCGGCTCCATCCTGACCAGCGCGCCCTGATCCATCCAGCGCTCCAGCACCGCGACGGTGCGCGTCACCAGTTCCGCCAGTTCCGTCTCCAGGATGGTCGAGACGAGTTGCGCGCCCTGCATGATCTCCATCGCCCAGAGGCGCGAGGCGTCGGGGTGGTCGCGCGAGGCCTCCAGCTTGCGGATGATGTAGTCCGACAGCGCCTGCTCCGGATCGACCGCCGCATCGAGTTCGCGCAGGGGCGCGAGCCACATCATCAGCGTGCGCGAAAGCACCGCCCGGTAGAGCGCGTCCTTGCTGCCGACATAGTAGAGCAGATTGGTCTTGGAGAGCCCGGCTGCAGCCGCGATCTGCTCGACGCGCGTTCCGCGCAGCCCATAGCGCGCAAACAGCGCCAGCGCGGCGTCAAGAATGCGCTCCATATTCGCCGCGCCGGCCCTTGAGGAGCCTGCGCGGGCCGTCGGCTGGGCGCTCGTGGTATCGGCCGTGTCCAGCATGTCCCCGTCGCATTGGCCCGGCGCGCCGCGCCGCTCCGTTCAGCCGATAGGCCGATCGCGACGCACCCGCAAGCTGGTTTCCGGCCCGGGCCGAGTTGGATCGCGCGGCGGTCGGGATAGCGGCATCGTCGATAATTCGATAAAACCGGAAATATGGGTTGACGGGCCGGGCGGCAGCGGCCATCGTCGCGTCATGGACACGAACGATGCAGCGTCACGGCTTGAGGCCTTGGGCAATCCGACCCGGCTTGCGCTCTTCCGCGCGCTCGTCAAGGCCGGGCATGGCGGCCTTTCGGTCGGCGAGTGCCAGCAGCGCCTCGCCATCGCCCAGTCGACCCTGTCCTTTCATCTGAAGGCGCTGATCCATGCGGGTCTCGTCACGCAGGAGCGGCAGAGCCGCACGCTGATCTGCCGCGCCAATTTCGACCTGATGAACGCGCTGGTCGGTTTTCTCGTCGACGAATGCTGCGTCGAGGAGCGCTGCCGGACGGCGGTCTCGGACGCTGCCTGACTTTGCCCGATGTTTCCGGATATGCAGGACCATCTCATGAACAAGGCCTCTCCATGAGCAAGGCGATCGCGATCATCGGAGCCGGGCCGGTGGGCCTCGCGGCCGCCGCGCACGCCATCGAGCGCGGCCTGACGCCGCTGGTCCTCGAGCGTGGTCCCTTCATCGGCCATGCCGTGCGGCAATGGGCGCATGTGCCGATGTTTTCGCCCTGGGCGTTCAATATCGACGCGGCCGCAGGGCGACTGCTCGCGGCAACCGGCTGGAATCGGCCCGCCCCGGATGCCTATCCGACCGGTGGCGACCTCGTCGGACAGTATCTGGCGCCGCTCGCCGAGCGGACGGCGTTGCGCGACGTCATCCGTCTCGATGCCGAGGTCGTCGCGGTTTCGCGGGCGGGCATCGACAAGGTCCGCACGGCCGGGCGCGAGCGCGCGCCCTTCGCCCTGCGCTATCGCAATGGCGCAGGCGACAGGACGGTCATGGCCGATGCGGTAATCGATGCGTCGGGCACCTGGTTCTCGTCCAATCCGGCAGGCTCAGGCGGGTTGCCGGCGATCGGCGAGGCGCAGGCGAGCGGGCGGATCAGCCATGGCATGCCCGATGTGCTGGGTGCGGCCCGCAGCCGCTATTCCGGGCGTCGTATCGCGGTTCTCGGCGGCGGGCATTCGGCAATCGGCACGCTGATCGCGCTGGCGGAATTGCAGGACACGGCGTTCGACACCAGCGTCGCCTGGCTCTATCGTGGGGCGAACCTCGCCAAAGCCTTCGGCGGTGGCGCGGCCGACCAGCTTGCGGCGCGCGGCGAACTCGGGACGCGGGTCGCCGATCTGGTCGAAAGCGGGCGTATCGCCGTGCAGACCGGCTATCGCCTCGAGCGGATCGAGACGGAAGCCGCCGGATTGCACCTGATCGCGGATGACGGCCGCGCCATCGCCGCGGACGAACTCGTTGTCGCCACCGGGTTCCGGCCCGAGCTCGACCTCCTGCGCGAACTGCGCATCCAGCTCGATCCGGCGCTGGAATGCACGCCGGCGCTCGCGCCCCTGATCGACCCCAACGAGCATTCGTGCGGCACGGTGCGCCCGCATGGCGCAGCCGAACTGAGCCATCCCGAGCCGGGCTTCTATATCGCCGGGATGAAATCCTATGGCCGCGCGCCGACCTTCCTGCTCGCCACCGGGCATGAGCAGGTCCGGTCGATCGTTGCGGAGATCGCCGGCGACCATGAGGCGGCAAAGCGCGTCGAACTCGTCCTTCCCGAGACGGGGGTCTGCAGTGCGACGCCGGGGGGCGCGACGACGGCGACATCAAGCTGCTGCGGCGGACCGGCTCCGGTCGCGTCCGAGGCCTGCTGCGCCGACGACGCCAGCGCCAAGGCGGCCGGCAAGGCCGGCTGCGGCTGCGGGACGCCCGCCCGCATCGACGAGTGCGTGACCGCCTGATGACGACCTCGCCTCCGCTTCCCAAGGCCGTCCCGCCCGGCGGCCTGGCTCTCATCGTCGCGCTCGGCGTCACCCAGGTCGCCGGCTATGGCGCGCTCTATTACGCCTTCGCCGTGCTCGCGCCGGAGATGACCAGGAGCTTCGGCTGGGCGCCCGAATGGACCTATGGCGCTTTCGCGGTCGGCCTGCTGGCCGGCGGTCTCGCCGCGCCCTTCGCCGGCGGGCTGATCGACCGCCACGGCACGCGCGCGATGATGAGCCTCGGCTCCGTCCTTGCGGCGGCGTCGCTGTTTGCGCTGTCACAGGCGCGCGAGCCGGTGAGCTTCTATGCCGCCATGATCGCGCTCGAGATCGTCTCGACGCTGGTGCTTTACGATGCCGCCTTCACCGCGCTGACGCAGGCGCATGGACCGGGCGCGCGCCGCGCCATCAGCAAGCTGACCCTGATCGGCGGCTTTGCCTCGACCCTGTTCTGGCCGCTGACGACGGCGCTGCTCGCCGCTTACGACTGGCGGGCGATCTACCAGATCTACGCCCTGGGCTATCTCGTCATCTGTCTGCCCCTGCATGCATGGCTGCTGCCGCGCGCCGCCGGCCGCGTCGCGCCGAAGGCGACGCCGGGGGACGGCATCGCAGAGGACGGGTATCTCGCCGGCTCCGCCCGCCGGCGCGCCTTCCTGCTGCTGGCGCTGGCCTTCTCGCTGCAGGGCTTCGTCGTCTCGGCGATGTCGGTGCATATGCTGACGATGCTGCAGGGTCTGGGGCTGAGCGCGGCGCTTGCGGTCGGTATCGGGGCGATGGTCGGCCCCTCGCAGGTCGCCGGAAGGCTGGTCGAAATGCTGTTCGGCACGAGCCTCGAGCCGGTGACCACGGCCTGGGTCTCGGCCGCGTTGATGCCGCTGGGCTTTGCGCTGCTGCTCGTCGGCGGCATGACGGCGACGCTGGCCGGCCTCTTCGCCATCGCCTATGGCGTCAGCATGGGGCTCAGCTCGATCGTGCGCGGCACCGTGCCGCTGAGGCTGTTCGGGCCTGCCGGCTACGGCGCGATGCTCGGCAAGCTCTCGGCGCCGGGCCTCGTGATCAGGGCGGCCGCGCCGCTCGCCTTCGCGGTCATGGTCGAGCGCGCGGGGCTCACGCCGAGCACCGTGCTTCTCATCGTCCTGTCCGGCGCGGCGGCGGTCGCGCTCTTTGTGCTTTCGCGATACCCGGTTGCGCCGCAGCCGCCGATCACGAAATGATCGACGCCGTCAGGCCGCCTGCTCAAGCGACTTCTCCGTCGCGCCCTCCATGCGGCCGATCGCCTTGAGAACCGGCGCGAGTTCGCCAAGCGACATCTCCTCGAAGGGCAGGTTGACGAAGGCGCTGACGCGGGCGGTGAGGTCGCGATAGCTCTTCAGGAAGGCCGCGCGCCGCGCCGCCTGCGGGCCCGCCGCCGCCGCAGGGTCGTCGAGCCCCCAATGCACCCGCAGCGGCACGCCCGGAAAAGCCGGGCAGGCGGCTTCAGTGGCGTCGTCGCAGACCGTGACCACGAGATCCAGCGGCGGCGCGGCCGGCCCGAGGAACTCGTCCCAGGATTTGGAGCGCATGCCCGAGACGTCGTAGCCGAGGTCGCCGAGCAGGCCGAGCGCCAGCGGATGGGGCGCCTCCTGCGGGCGCGAGCCGGCGGAAAAGGCCTGGATGCGGCCGAGGCCCTCGCGGTTGAGTACGGCCTCCGCCATGATCGAGCGCGCGGAATTGCCCGTGCAGACCACGAGAACGCGCAAGGGGTCCGCCCCGACCACCGGCTCTCGCCGCGCCGGCAGGATGGCCTCGCTTGCGCCGCAGGCCGCAGGCCGCTCGCTGCAGCAGGCCTCGCCGAGGAAGGCGAGCAGCGCGTCGGCCCGGCCGGCCTGCGCCGCGAAGATGATGTGCCGGCCTTCGCGCCGCGAGGCCAGCAGCCCGACCTGCTCCAGCGCCGACAGATGCGTCGAGAGCGTGTTGTGCGCCACCGCCAGCAGGCGGCCGATATCGCCGGCCGCGAGCCCATGCGGCCGGTAGCGCATCAGCAGCCGGAAGATGTCCAGCCGCGTCGGCTGCGCGAGCGCGGCCAGCAGCGCGACGGCGTCCGGCGAATCGAGGCTTTGCGTCACGCGGCGTGGTCCTGCGGGGCGATGTCGCTGCGGGTCTGGTCCTTCCCGATCGTATCGAGATGCTGCTTCAGCGCCATGCCCTGCAGCGTGGCCAGCGGCAGGCTCGAAAAGACCGAGATGCGGTTGTGCAGCATGCGGTAGGCGTCGGCGAAGGCAAGCGCCTTCTGCACCTCGTCGCCGACGAAGGCGGCGGGGTCAGGCAGCGTCCACAAGGCGGTGACGGGCGCGCCGGGCCAGGCCGGCGGCGCCTCGTTGGCGGCGGTCTCGGACAGGGTGAAGATGAAATCCATCTCCGGCGCTCCCGGCTTGGCGAAGTCGAGCCAGCTCTTCGGCTTCAGCTCCGAGAGGTCGTGCTTCAGCGAGGCGAGCAGTCGTTCGGTGAAGGGATTGATCGCGACTTGAGGCTGGCTCCCGGCGCTGAAGCCCTGAAACTTGCTCGGCGCGAGCTTGGCCAGGATCGCCTGCGCCATGAGCGATCGCGAGTGATTGCCTTTGCAGATGAACAGAACCTTGAGCGGCGCGACCATGACGTTCCTCGATATGTCGTTATTCATCGACATGAGGCTGATCCGATTTAATGTCGATGTCAACCGACATATTGACTCGATGGCCGAGTGACCTCATGAGGACCCGCAAGGTCAACAACGGAGCAGAGCATGCGGGTCGGCATCAACGGCATGGGGCGGATCGGGCGGCTGGCGCTACGGGCGGCGCTGGGCGCGGCGCATCGGCCAGGCGACGACCCGCGCGCCGGGAACCGGCTCGACGTCGTCCATCTCAACGAGATCAGGGGCGGGGCGGCGGCGACCGCGCATCTGCTCACATTCGACAGCATGCAGGGCCGCTGGCGCGCCGATATCGGGCACGACGGCGACGAGGGGATCCGCATCGGCGAGCGGCGGATGGGCTTCTCGGCGAAGCCCGAGCCCGGCGACATCCCCTGGGGCGACCTCGGCGTCGATCTCGTGCTGGAATGCACTGGCAGGTTCATCGCCCCCGCGACGATCGAGGGCCATCTGAAGCGGGGCGCCAAGCGCGTCATCGTGGCTGCACCGGTCAAGGACGCGTCCGTGCTCAACGTCGTCATCGGCGTCAACGAGCATCTCTACGAGCCGGCAAAGCATCCGGTCGTCACTGCCGCCTCCTGCACCACCAACTGCCTCGCCCCGGTGGTGAAGGTCGTCCACGAGAATTTGCGCATCCGCCACGGCCAGATCACCACGATCCATGATCCGACCAACACAAATGTCGTGGTCGATGCGCCGCACAAGGACCTGCGTCGCGCCCGCTCGGCGATGCTCTCGCTGCAGCCGACGACGACCGGCAGCGCTACCGCCATCGCGCTGATCTATCCCGAGCTGAAGGGCAAGCTCGACGGGCACGCCGTGCGCGCACCCGTCCTCAACGCCTCGCTCACCGACTGCGTCTTCGAGCTCGAGCGCGCAACGACGGCAGCCGAGGTCAATGCGCTGTTCGAGGCGGCGGCGAGCGGCCCGCTCGCGGGCATCCTCGGCTACGAGCCGCGCCCTCTGGTCTCGATCGACTACCAGGGCGACACGCGCTCCGCCATCGTCGATGGCCTCTCGACGCTGGTCACGGACGGCACGCTGCTCAAGGTCTACGCCTGGTACGACAACGAGATGGGCTATGCCTGCCGCATGATCGACCTCGCCTGCCATCTCGACAGCGTGGGCATCTGAGCGTGACGTCGGGAGCGCGCAACTACGCCATCGTCACGGCCGCCTATTGGGGTTTCACCCTGACCGACGGCGCGCTGCGCATGCTGGTGCTGCTGCATTTCTTCCGGCTCGGCTATTCGCCCTTCACGCTGGCCTTCCTGTTCCTGCTCTACGAGGCGGCGGGCATCGCCGCCAACCTGATCGGGGGCTGGCTCGCGGCCCGCTACGGCATCACGCGGATGCTGACCGTCGGCCTGACAACGCAGATCCTCGGCTTCCTGCTGCTGTCTGCCCTGTCGCCGGACTGGACCGCCGCGACGTCAGTCGCGTGGGTCGTGCTGGCGCAAGGCATCTGCGGCGTCGCGAAGGACCTGACCAAGACGGCCTCTAAATCGGCGATCAAGGTGGCCGAGGCCGCCGCCCGCGCCGGGGATGCGGAGGGCCGGCTGTTCCGCTGGGTCGCCTGGTTCACCGGCTCGAAGAACGCGATGAAGGGCGTCGGCTTCTTCCTCGGCGGCCTTTTGCTGGAGGCGCTCGGATTCAGGGGCGCGCTCTGGGCGATGGCCGCGATGCTCGCGCTGATCCTGCTCGGCGTCGTCACGTCGTTGCCGGCGATGATGGGCAAGGCCAAGGCCAGCAGATCCGCCCGCGAACTCTTCGCCAAGAACCGGGGCGTCAACCTGCTGGCCATCGCCCGCGTCGCGTTGTTCGGCGCGCGCGACGTCTGGTTCGTCGTCGGCGTGCCCGTCTTCCTCTACGCCTCGGGCTGGACCTTCACCATGGTCGGCACGTTTCTGGCGCTCTGGACGATCGGCTACGGCCTTGTCCAGGCGGCCGCGCCCGCCTTCGTCAGCCGCAGCCCGGACGGGTTGTCGCGCGAGGTTCCGGCGGCGCGGCTCTGGGCGCTCGGTCTGGCGCTCATTCCCTTCGCCATTGCGGCCCTGCTCGCCGGCGGCTCCGGACTGCGCCCCGATCTCGTGCTCGTCGCGGGTCTGAGCCTGTTCGGCTTCGCCTTCGCCGTGAACTCCTCGCTGCATTCCTATCTGATCCTGGCCTTTGCCGGCTCGGAGAAATCAGCGGAGGATGTCGGCTTCTACTACGCCGCCAACGCGCTCGGCCGTTTCGGCGGTACGCTGCTATCGGGCCTGCTCTACCAGTGGGGCGGGTTGCAGGCGTGCCTTGTCGGCTCCGGCCTGATGCTGGCGGCGTGCTTCATCGCGACGCTGGCGCTGCCGGGCCCGGTCGCCTCCGGCCGGGGCGGTTAGCCGCGAAGGCCCGGAGCTTCCTGCCCGGTGCGCGCGACATACTCCGTATAGCCGCCTCCATAGGCATGGACGCCGTCCGGCGTCAGTTCCAGCAGCCGGTTCGACAGCGCCGCCAGGAAATGGCGATCATGGCTGACGAACAGCATCGTGCCCTCATACTTTGCCAGCGCGTCGATCAGCATCTCCTTGGTGGCGATGTCGAGATGGTTCGTCGGCTCGTCCAGCACGAGGAAATTGGGCGGGTCGTAGAGCATGGTCGCCATCACGAGCCGCGCCTTCTCGCCGCCCGACAGAACCCGGCAGCGCTTCTCGACATCGTCGCCCGAGAAGCCGAAACAGCCGGCGAGCGCCCGCAGCGAGCCCTGTCCGGCCTGCGGAAAACGGTCCTCCAGCGACTGGAATACGGTTCGGTCGCCTTCCAGCACCTCCATGGCGTGCTGGGCGAAATAGCCCATCTTGATCGAGCCCCCCAGCGCGACCGAGCCTTCGTCGGCGGTCGTCGCGCCGGTCACCAGCTTGAGCAGCGTCGATTTGCCTGCGCCGTTGACGCCCATCACGCACCAGCGCTCCCTGCGGCGGACCTGGAAGTCGAGCCCTTCATAGATCGAGCGGCTGCCATAGCGCTTGTGGACGCCCTTCAGCGTGACCACGTCCTCGCCCGAACGCGGGGCGGGCTGGAACTCGAACGAAACGGTCTGGCGGCGCTTGGGCGGCTCGACCCGGTCGATCTTGTCGAGCTTCTTGACCCGGCTCTGGACTTGGGCCGCATGCGAGGCGCGCGCCTTGAAGCGCTCGATGAAGGCGATCTCCTTGGCCAGCATCGCCTGCTGGCGCTCGAACTGGGCCTGCTGCTGCTTTTCCGCCAGCGCCCGCTGCTGCTGGTAGAACTCGTAATCGCCCGAATAGGAGGTCAGCGCCCCGCCGTCGATCTCGACGATCTTGGTGACGATGCGGTTCATGAACTCGCGATCATGCGAGGTCATCAGCAGCACGCCCTCATAGCCTTTGAGGAAATGCTCCAGCCAGATCAGGCTCTCCAGATCGAGATGGTTCGAGGGTTCGTCGAGCAGCATGGCGTCGGGCCGCATCAGCAGGATGCGGGCGAGCGCGACGCGCATCTTCCAGCCGCCCGAGAGCTTGCCGACATCGCCCTCCATCATCTCCTGGCTGAAACCCAGCCCGTCGAGCACCTCGCGCGCGCGGCCGTCCAGCGCATAGCCGTCGAGCTCCTCGAAACGCGCTTGAACCTCGCCATAACGCGCGATGATCTCGTCCATCTCGCCGGCGCGGTCTGGATCGCCCATCGCGGCCTCCAGCTCTCGCAACTCGGCTGCGACGCTGCTGACCGGGCCCGCCCCGTCCATCACGGCCGAGACCGCGCTGACGCCGGCCATGTCGCCGACATCCTGGCTGAAATAGCCGATGGTGACGCCGCGATCGACCTGGACCTGGCCTTCGTCGGGCTGCTCCTCGCCGGTGATCATCCGGAACAGGGTGGTCTTGCCCGCGCCGTTGGGGCCGACCAGCCCGACCTTCTCGCCCTTCTGCAGCGCGGCCGAGGCCTCGATGAAGACGATCTGCTGGCCGTTCTGTTTGCCGATGCTGTCGAGGCGGATCATGGTTTTGCGGCTACCCTTGCAATGTTGCAGCGCACATAAGCCATGGCGCGCGCGGACGGAAGTGCGGCGCGGCGACGATGCGATCATGGCCAAGGAATCGCATTCTTGTTTCAAGCCCTCATCCTGAGGAGCAGCCTTCAGGCTGCGTCTCGAAGGATGCTCCAGTTCGTTCAGGCAAGCGCCTTCTGGAGCATCCTTCGAGACGCGCTTCCTTCGGAAGCGCTCCTCAGGATGAGGGCGGTGGTTCAGTATGAGAGCCTTGGCGATCTGGATTGCCCGCCGCTTCGGCTTGCCTTATGGCTGCCGGCCGCTTCGCGGCGCGCCCGGTCTTCAGGGCTGGCCGCGGCCGATTTTGCGACAGTTCTGAAGTCCTGCGCCGCCGGGTCCGTTTGCCGGCCCGGAATGCTTTGCCATCCGGGTGCAGGACCGACCATCGGGAGACCGTCATGACCACGGCCGCCATCGGCATCGACTTCGGCACGACCAACAGCGTCGTCGCGCTCGCGGATGCCGATGGAAAGGTGACGACGCGCTCCTTCGCCACTAAGCAGGGCGCGGTCGACGCCTATCGCTCGGCGCTGATGTTCTGGCGCGAGGGCCGGCCGCCCAAGACCCATATCGCCCATGTCAGCGGGCCCGACGCGCTCGACATGGCGCTGGGCATGAGTGCCGAACACCGCTTCCTGCAGTCGCTGAAGACGCATCTCTCCAGCCGGGCCTTTCAGGAGACGCGGCTGTTCGGCAAGCTCTTCCGGCTGGAGGATCTGATCGGCGTCTTCCTGCGCGATCTCGCGCAGGGCCTCGACGATGTCGCGACGCTGCCGCTGGTCTCCGGCCGCCCCGTCGTCTTCGCCGGCGAGCGGCCCGACGAGGAACTGGCGCTCGGCCGGCTCTCGGCCTCCTACGCCAAGGCCGGCATGCCGGGCGTCGATTTCGCCTATGAGCCTCTGGGCGCGGCCTATTGGTACGCCCGCGACCTGACGCGGCCGCAGACCATGCTGGTCGCCGATTTCGGCGGCGGCACCAGCGACTTCTCGGTGATGCGCTTCGAGCCCGGCGCGGGCGGCCGCTTCAGCGCGACGCCGCTGTCGCATGCCGGCGTCGGCGTCGCCGGCGACACCTTCGACTACCGCATCATCGAGCATGCGATTTCGCCCCGGCTCGGCAAGGGCACCGATTACCGCTCCTTCGAAAAACTGCTGCCGATCCCGGCGCATTATCACGCGGCCTTCGCGCAATGGCACCGGCTTTCGCTGATGAAGAGCCGCGAGACCATGGCCGATCTGCGGGCGCTGATCCGCGACGCGGTCGAGCCCGGCAAGTTGGAGGACCTGCTGACGGTGATCGAATACGATCTCGGCTACGAGCTTTATCGCGCCGTCTCGGCCGCCAAGATCGCGCTGTCATCGCAGGACGAGACGGTGCTCGATTTCCGGCAGATGGACGTCGCCATCCAGACGCCGATCAAGCGCGCGCAGTTCGAGCGCTGGATCGCTGATGACGTCGGCGCAATCGAGACCGCGCTCGACAGCGCGCTGGCGCAGGCCGGGCTGGCGTCGGGCGCGATCGAGGCCGTGTTCATGACCGGCGGCACCTCCCATGTTCCCGCCGTCAGGGCGCTGTTCGACCGCCGCTTCGGCGCGGAGCGCATCCATGTCGGCGACGCCTTCCGCTCGGTCGCGAGCGGCCTCGCTCTTCTGGCGCTCGACCGTCAGCGGGCGGGGCTCGCGGCCTGAGCCGCCTGCGGCATCCCCGCCGCGCCTTGCCCCCTCGGGCGGGCGGGGCTACATCACGGGTCCATTCAAACGGAGCCTCACGCCGATGTCGTCCGATGCCGATCTGCTCGCCGACCGCCGCAGCCTGAGGCGCAAGCTGAGCCTGTGGCGGCTGCTCGCCGTCGCCGGCGTCGTTGGCGCAGCCGTCGTCGGCGGACTCGCCTGGAGCGGGCGCACGCCGGGCTCGCTCTCGCAGTCGCATATCGCGCGCGTCACCATTTCGGGCTTCATCTCGGGGGATCGCCGCACGCTCGACCTGATCAAGTCGGTCGAGGATGGCAATGCCGCAGCCGTTCTGGTCAAGATCGACAGCCCCGGCGGCACGACGACGGGGTCCGAGGCGCTGCATGACGCGCTGCGCCGGCTCGCCGCCAAAAAGCCGATGGTTGCGGTCGTCGACGGGCTCGCGGCGTCGGGCGGCTATATCGCGGCGCTGGGTTCCGACCGGATCGTCGCGCGCCAGACCTCGCTCGTCGGCTCGATCGGCGTGCTCTTCCAGTTCCCCAATGTCGGGCGGCTGATGGACACGATCGGCGTCAAGCTGGAGGAGATCAAGTCGAGCCCGCTCAAGGCCGCGCCGAATGGTTTCGAGCCGACCTCGCCCGAGGCGCGCGCGGCGCTGCAGCGTGTCGTCGACGACAATTACGACTGGTTCAAGCGCATGGTCCGCGACCGCCGCAGGCTTGGCGATCCGGAACTCGCGGCCGTCTCCGATGGCCGGGTTCATTCCGGCCGGCAGGCCGTCACGCTCAGGCTGATCGACGAAATCGGCGGCGAGCCCGAGGCGATCGCCTGGCTGGAGCGTGAGAAGGGGGTCGCCAAGGATCTGAAGGTCCGCGACTGGCGCCGTCGATCCGAGTCCTCCTCCTACGGGCTGTGGAGCGCCGGCGAGGCGCTGGCCCGCGCCGCCGGGCTCGAAACCGTGGCGACCATCATCGCACGCGCCGCCGACCAGCCTGTCGGTTTGCGACTTGACGGGCCGCTGGCGCTCTGGCAGCCTGCGCTCGAAAAGTGATGTTGATACAAGCGGTTATACTGGAACAATGATTAAGTCAGAACTCGTCCAGCGCATCGCCGAGCGCAACACGCATCTCTACCAGCGCGATATCGAGAACATCGTCACGGCGATCCTCGACGAGGTCGTCAAGGCGCTGGCGCGCGGCGACCGTGTCGAGCTGCGCGGCTTCGGCGCCTTCTCGCGCAAGGCGCGCGCCGCCCGCATCGGCCGCAACCCCCGCACCGGGGACGCGGTCGCGGTCGATGAGAAGTTCGTGCCGGTATTCAAGACCGGCAAGGAGCTCAGGCTCAGGCTGAACGACAAGGCGTGACGACAACTATTCCCTGAGCCCTCATCCTGAGGGGCAGCCGCAGGCTGCGTCTCGAAGGATGATCCAGAAGCGGCTGGAGCATCCTTCGAGACGCCATTTCTGCCGAAATAGCTCCTGAGGATGAGGGCTCGCGCAGACAAATTCGGAGGGCTGCCATGAAATCGATCCTCAAGCTGCTGGTGCTGGTTCCGGTCGCGCTGGCGATCGTGCTGTTCTCGGTGGCCAACCGCGCGCCCGTGCGCGTCTCCTTCGATCCGTTCAGCCGCGATGCGCCGGTCTTCGCCTATAATATCCCGCTTTTCGCCGTGGTGCTGGCGGCGATCGCCGCGGGCGTGCTGATCGGCGGCTTTGCCGCCTGGCTGGCGCAGGGCAAGCACCGCAAGGCGGCGCGGCGCAACCGGCGCGAGGCCGAAACGCTGCGCTCGGAGGCGCAGTCGCTGCGCTCGGCCGTGCCCGATTCCGCCCTGCCGGCGCTGACCGGCGGCCGACTCTAGAATGCGGCTCTTCGATGAGGCCGCCATCGACGCGGCGCTGAGCTATCCGGGCCTGATCGACACGCTCGAACAGGCCTTTCGTGAGGGTGGCAATCAGCCGCCGCGCGGCCATCACGATGTCGGCCGAGACGGCGAGAGCGCGATCCTGCTGATCATGCCGGCCTGGAGCGGGCCGGATGCGGCCGTGCCCTATATCGGCACCAAGATCGTCTCGGTGTTCTTCCAGAACAACAGCCGCAACCTGCCCGGCGTCATGGGCGCCTACCTCCTGATGGACGGGCGCACCGGCGCGCCGCTGGCGGTGATGGACGGCAACCGGCTGACGCTGTGGCGCACGGCGGGAGCCTCGGCGCTGGCGGCCCGCTACATGGCTGCGCCCAAGGCGAGCCACATGCTGATGGTCGGCGCGGGCGCGCTCGCCCCCTTCCTGATCAAGGCGCATGCATCCGTCAGGCCGCTCACCGACATCGCGATCTGGGCGCGCCGGCCGGACGCGGCGCAGGCCGTCGTCGCGCAACTCGCGGCCGAGGGGATCGCCGCCCGCGCCACGACCGATCTCGAAGGCGAGGCGCGCACCGCCGACATCATCTCCTGCGCGACAAACGCCACCGAGCCGCTGATCCACGGCAAATGGCTCAAGCGAGACGCGCATCTCGACCTGATCGGAGCCTTCACCATGGGCATGCGCGAGGCCGACGCCGAGGCGCTGACCCGCGCCCGGGTGGTCGTCGATTCGCAAAAGGCGATCGGGGAGGGCGGCGACGTCGCGATCGCGATCGCCGAAGGCAGCTACAGCGCCGAGCAGATCGCCGGCACGCTGGCCGATCTCTGCACCGGCGCGATCTCAGGCACCGCGCCCGGCGGCGAGATCACGCTGTTCAAGTCCGTCGGCGTCTCGCTCGAGGATCTGGCGGCGGCCGTCGCGGTCTGGGACAGCCGCAGCGCCTGAGCCGGCGTCAGACCCTGATCGGCGCGCCACCGAGCGCGCCGAGCAGCCAGAGCACCAGCACGATCGTCAAAGCGAGGCCGAGCACGCCGCCCAGCCCCGCGCCGCCATAGCTGCGGTGACCATAATAACCGCCGCCGCCGACGAGCAGGATGACGAGCAGGACGATGACGAGCGTGGACATGGGCGGGCCTTCCTGAAGCCGGACGGGTGATCGTGTCGCGATCGACCGGATGGATTCAGGGAACGCCGACCGCGCGGGCGATGTTCCCTTGGCGCGGACCCCCATTCACTCCACCTTGACGCCGACCTCCCTGATCAGGTCGCCCCATTTCTTCATCTCGGCCTGCAGGAACGCGCCCAGCTCCGCCGGGCTGTTGCCGACCGGCTCGGCCGCGAGCGCGTCCATCCGGGTGCGGATGGCGGGGTCCGCGAGCGCTGCCTTCGCGTCGGCCTGCACCTTGTCGATCACGGCCTGCGGCGTCTTCGCCGGCGCAAACAGCGCAAACCATGACGAGACGTCGAATCCGGGCACGGTGTCGTTGATCGGAGCGAATTCCGGCGCGCTGGGCGAGCGCTTCGCCGTCGTGATGCCGAGCCCCCGGACCGAGCCGGCCCGCGCATGCGGCAGCGCCTGCGTGATGTTGTCGAAGATCAGGTCGATGCGCCCGCCGATCAGATCCTGCGTCGCCTGCGCCGTGCCGCGATAGGGCACATGCACCATCTTCGTGCCGGTCAGCTTCTGGAACAGCTCGCCCGAGAGATGCACCGAGGTGCCGACGCCCGACGAGCCATAGCTCAGCTTGCCGGGATTGGCCTTGGCATAGGCGACGAGCTCGGCGACCGACTTCACCGGCAACTGGTTGCTGACGACCAGCAGGTTGGGCACGAGCGCGACCATCGTGATAGGCGTCAGGTCCTTCGCCGGGTCGTAATTCAGCTTCGCGTAGAGATACTGGTTGGTCGCCATGCCGACCGAGACGATCAGCAGTGTGTCGCCGGTCGGTTCGGCCTTGGCGACGGCGTCGGTGCCGATATTGCCGCCGGCGCCCGGCCGGTTCTCGACCACGATGTTGGTGCCCCAGGCCTGACCGAGCTTCTCCGCCATCAGCCGGCCGAGAATGTCGGTCGCACCGGCCGGCGGAAACGGCACCACGAGCTTGAGCGTGCGGCCCTGCGGCCAGGGAGCCTGCGCGAAGCCGGAAGCGGGCAGGGCGAGGCTGGCGCCAAGGCCGCCGAGCAGAGCGCGGCGGTCGATCTCGAAATCGGTCATGGTCGGGGTATCCTCCGGTGCAGCGCTACGGGACTTCTGCGCCCGCCGTCTGCTTCGTCGCCAAGGCTGCCGCCTCGGCCAGCGCTTGTCCATCGGGAAGTGACGCAGGTGGCCGCGCCCGGCTTTGGACGCTTGACCGGAGCCATGCGACGCGGCGATTCTCTCCGCATGCGCAAATCAGCTCGCCGAATCGCCGCTTTCGCCCTTGTCCTGACGGCAGGCGTCGCCGGTTCAACTGCCTTCGCCCAGTCCACCGCCGACGAGGAGGCCAAGCGCCGTGCCGCCAACATCGCGGCGTTTCCCGACGCGGCGCGTGCGCTCTTCGGCCAGAAGACCGCGCCGGCGAACATGCAGGCGCGCGCCATCGGCTCCTATGCGCGCGGCTGCCTTGCGGGTGCGACCGCGCTGCCGGTCGATGGTCCGAGCTGGCAGGTGATGCGGCAGGCCCGCAACCGCAACTGGGGCCATCCGATCCTGATCGACTATCTCGAAAACCTCGCCCGCGCCGCGCCTCGCATTACCGGCTGGCCCGGCATCCTCGTCGGCGACATCTCGCAGCCGCGCGGCGGGCCGATGCTGACCGGACACGCCTCGCACCAGATCGGCCTCGACGCCGACCTCTGGCTGACGCCGATGCCGAAGGAAAAGCTGGAGAAGGACGAGCGCGAAAACATGCCCGCCGTCAACATGGCGCGTTCGGACTGGCGCGACGTCGACCCGAAGCACTGGACGCCGGCCCATGGCAGGCTGATCAGGGCGGCGGCCGCCGACAGCAGAGTCGAGCGCGTCTTCGTCAACCCGGCGCTGAAGGTCGCGCTCTGCCGCGAGGCCGGCAACGACCGCGCCTGGCTCGGCAAGGTCAGGCCGATCTGGGGTCACAACTACCATTTCCATATCAGGATGAGCTGCCCGCCCGGCATGGAGGGCTGCTCCGGCCAGGAGCCGCCGAATGTCGGCGATGGCTGCGGCGAGGAGCTTTCGGGCTGGATCGAGCGCCAGCGCGCCGCGATTTTTGCGCCCAAGCCGCCGCCGCGCACGGGGCCGCCGCCAAAACCCAAGCCGCCGATGTCGCTGGACGCGCTGCCGGCGGAGTGTCGACAGGTGTTGGTGTCACGGTAGGGCGGCGCGACCCATGTCCAGCGCGCACTCCTTCTCCCCTTGCGGGAGAAGGTGGCGCGCAGCGCCGGATGAGGGGTGGTCGTGCGCTTGGAGCCGATACTTGCCGGAGGTTGGCGCGACCCCTCATCCGTCAGCGCTTCGCGCTGCCACCTTCTCCCGCAAGGGGAGAAGGGGTGCCACACCTACCGCCTCACGCCCCGCCCCGAGCTATACGCGAACGGGTCGTTCTGCGGGGTGATCTCGGCCGGCTGGGCCTGGTCGAAGCCTTCCATGTCGAGCACGCCGTTGCCCTCGTCGTCGCCCAGGATCATCTCCTCGCTCGGCGGCGTCGAGCCCGGAAGCTGCAGCGGTCCGCGCGCCTCGCTCGGCAGCGGCTGATATGCTCCAGAATTGGGCCGGTTGTAGCGCGGCGGATTCAGCGGCGTGCGGTCGTATTCCTCGAGGAAGCGCGCCTGCGCATCGAGGCCGTTGCCGGCGCGGCTCGCGACGGGATAGCCGCCGCCCACGCCGCCCGGCGGGCGCAGACCCTCGCCCGGCTGGCGCAGCAGCGGGCCGCCAGCCACCAGTGGCGCGTCAATGCTGCGCTGCGGCTGGGCGGAGACGTAAGGACGCGCCGGGTCTGGCGGCGGCAGATTGTAGTTCGGCGTGTATTTGATCACCGGCTTGCAGATGTGGCGGCCCTTGGAATGGCGCGCCAGATCGATGTGGAAATGGTCGTAGTGGAACATGTCCGCGCCCGGGCCGAGCACGGTCGAGAAATGCTGGCAGGCGCCGACGAAGGTCTCGCGCAGGAAGGCCTGCTCCTCGGGCGCGCCGTTCCAGCCGCCCTTGACGGTGACGTTGCGGCCATCGTTCAGGCGGAAGGAGAACACGTCCACCGCGTTGCCATAGGCGTGCTCGGAGGTGCGACTCGTGCCGGTGCCGTTGTTCATGGCGCGGCAGGAATAGGAGCCAGCCCGCATCTCGATGACCTGCGCGCCGAGCGTGTTCTGCGCGGCCGGCTGCACCACCTCGGTCAGCCATTTGTCCGTGGTCGCGACCACGGGGCAGGACAGCGTCGCCGAACTCGTCAGCCCGATGCCGCCATTGGCGAAGGCCGAAACCTTCAGCGGCTTCTCCATGCCGCAGGTGCCCGGCCCGTCGATCGGCCTGTCGCGCAGGCTGACATAGGCCGAGAGCTGGACCTGGCGCGAGGACAGGCATTGCGCCTCGGCCTGGTCGCGCCACGCCGCGCGCTGGGCTTTCTGGAACTTGCCGCAGCCGGCCAGCCCGGTGCCGAGCAATCCGAGAGCGATGAGGGCGAGATGGACGCGTCGCATGACCGATCAAATGCGACCCGTTTCGTGAACGGTTTCTTGACCGGGTGAGCCCCGGGCGACACAGCCGGATTAACTTTGGCGGCTGGGTTAAGCAGGTCTTAACGCGTTGCCGGCGGCGCAGGGTGCCCGCCGACGCAGGGGCCCATTCGCCAAAGCGGCTTGGTCGGCGGGCGCACGATGTGCCAATGACGAAGCTGACGACACGCATCGCCAGAGAGCCCGCATGACCGGCAAGGCCCGCTTCATCTTCCCCATCGTGATGGCCTTCATGATGGCCTTTCTCGTCTCCGGCGTGATTACCCTGGTCAATCTCGGCTTCGCGCCGGACTTTTTCGCGCGCTGGATGCGCGCCTTCGCCATTGCCTGGCCGAGCGCGGCCGTCGTCGCCTTTTTCGCCCTGCCGCTGGCGCGCTGGGTCACCATGGCCATCGTCGAACGGATCGGAGAATGAGCATGGAACGCCTGCGCGAGATCGTCGGACGCATCGCCTCGGGGCAGAGCACGGCGCAGGCCGAACTCGTTCGCGCCCAGGCCGCCATCGATGCGGCCGAGCCGACGATCAAGGCCTTCGCCAGCCGGCCCGAGGCGCTGCTTCCCGGCGCGGGCCCGCTGGCGGGCATCGCCTGCGGCGTCAAGGACATCATCGACACCGCCGACCTGCCGACCCGGATGGGCTCGGAGATCTACGCGGACTGGCGGCCGCGCGGCGACGCCGCGATCGTGATGGCGCTGAAGGCGGCGGGCGCGACCGTCGCCGGCAAGACCCACACCACGGCCTTCGCCTTCCTCGACCCCACGCCGACGCATAATCCTCACGATCCGGCGGCCAGCCCCGGCGGCTCCTCGGCCGGCTCGGCGGCGGCGGTCGGCGCCGGCATGATCCCGCTCGCGATCGGCACCCAGACCGGCGGCTCGGTCATCCGCCCCGCCTCCTATTGCGGCGCGGCCGGCATCAAGCCCTCCTACGGCCTGTTGCCGACGGTTGGCGTGAAAACCTTCTCCTGGTCGCTCGACACGCTGGGCCTGATGGCGGCCAGCACTGATGATCTCGGGCTGGCTCTGGCTGCAATCACCGGCCGGTCGGACCTCGACTGCGCACCCGCGCCCCTGAAAGGACTGCGCATCGGCATTGCCAGGCAGGGTTTCGCCGGCGCGCCCGAGCCGGCCGCGGACCGCGCGCTGCAGCGCTTCCGCGAGATCGCCGCCGCTGCCGGCGCGGTGATGAGCGATCTTGCCGAGCCCGAGGCGCTGGCCGATGCGTACAACGCGCATGGCCCGCTTCAGGACTGGGAGGCGACGCAGGCGCTGGCCTGGGAATACGCCAACCACCGCGAGGCGATCGCGCCCAAGCTGCGCGCCTATCTCGACACTGCGAAAAACACCACGCCCGCGCAATACGACGCCGCCCGCCGCGACGCGCGCCGGGGACGCGACGCGGCCCGCGCCTTCTTCCGCGAGGCCGATGTCGTGGTCAGCTTCGCCGCGCCCGGCGAGGCCCCGGAGACCATGGCTTCGACCGGCGATTCCCGCTTCAACCGGCTCTGGACCCTGCTCGGCGTGCCCTGCCTGACCATACCGCTAGCGCGCGGCCCGCGCGGCCTTCCCGTCGGCGTCCAGATTATCGCGGGCTTTGGCGGCGATGCAGCGGTCATCGCAGTCGGCAAGGCGCTCGAAACTCTTGACCTCCCAAAAGGGTAAAGCGCGATATCCCCAATGTAGTTCAACATTTTAAGCAATTTTTAGCGATACTCTTGCCTCACGGCGGCCTTGCCGCCGCCCTATCCCCCTTGCGGGCCGCGCCAGTTCTGCTAGCCTTCATGTCAGGTCAATGACACAGGAGGGTGTGATGAGCCTCACGCTACGTCTCGACCGATTGATCATGGGTGCGGCCTTCGTTTTCATGATGGCAATCGTTCTGGGAGCGTTCTGACGGAACCTCAGTCTCGAGTCGCCTCGACCACAAGAGCCTTAAGAGAGACGCCGCCCGACGAGACCGTCAGGCGGCGTTTTTCTTTGGCCAATCCCGGTTCGGATTCGGCCTCAGCTCTCCGGGCAGGGGTTCTCGGTCACTTCCCAGGACATCATGTTGATCACGCGTCCGCAGGCGGCCAGACGCCGCCCCTGCGTGGTGCGGATGCAGGCGGTCGCGCCTTCGGCGACCTTCCGGCCCTCGCTCCAGCAGAAGCAGAGCGGTTCGGGCGCCTGCGCCAGCCTTGGCCGGTCCAGAGCGAGCGCCGGCTCGGCGGCAAAGGCCGGCGTCGCCAGGCCAATGAGGCAGTATGCCACCGCGATGGCGGCCAGCCGGACACCCGGTGGCCTGCCGAAGACAGCGCCCAACGAGATCACGCTCATGGCTCGATCCCTCCGCGATCGGATCCGTTCCCGACCATGACGACAAGCCTAGCACGGCTTGCGACGTCCGCCCAAGCCGCGCGCGCAGCATGCTGACAGAAGCGGGTTGTCATGATTTTCTCAGTCTTTGGGTGTACGACCTTGGTCGTGCGCCCCTGCCGCCTCTTGCAAGGTCAGGCGGCCCGAACCATATTCGCCGCAAGAGAGCCCGAGGGGGGCTCCGGGAGGAACCATGTCACTGATTTCGCTCGCCCGCCGTGGCCGTTACGTCGCCGTTCTCGCCGGCGCGCTGCTGCTCGTCCCGATCATCGCCGAGGCGCGTCCCGGCGGCGGCAAGGGCGCGGGCAGCCGTGGTTCGCGCACAGAGCAGGCCCCGGCCCGCACCGACACCGCCCCCAACGGCGCGCAGCCCTTCCAGCGCAGCGCGCAACCCTCGCCGGCCGCGCCTGCAGCGGCTGGTGCAGCCAGCGCCGCCGCCGCTCAGGCGGCCCGTCCCTCGATGGCGCGCAACCTGATGATGGGCCTCGGCGCCGGCCTGCTCGGCGCGGGCCTGTTCGGCCTGCTTTCCGGCTCCGGTTTCTTCTCCGGCCTCGCCTCGATGGCCGGCATGCTCGGCTTCCTGCTGCAGATCGCCCTGATCGGCGGCGCGATCTGGCTGGCGCTGCGCTTCTTCCGCCGCCGCTCCGAGCCGCAGATGGCCGCAGCCGGCGGCGCTCCGCTGCCGCGCGAGCCCTATCAGCCGCAGTCTCAGGCCAATCAGGCCGCTCGCATGGGCATGATGGGCGGTGGCTCTTCGGCCCCGCAGACGCAGCCGATCGAGCTTTCGGGCGAGGACTTCAACGCTTTCGAGCGGCTGCTGACCGAGGTCAACGAGACCTATTCCAACGAGGACGAGGCGGGTCTCCGCCGTATCACCACGCCGGAGATGTTCGGCTTCTTCGATGAGGACCTTTCGGCCAATGCCCGCAAGGGCTTCGTCGACCGCGTCTCCGACGTGAAGCTGCTTCAGGGCGATCTCTCGGAAGCCTGGCGCGAAGGTTCGGTGGATTACGCCACCGTCGCGATGCGCTTCAGCCTGATCAACGCGCTCTATGAGCGGTCCAGCGGCAAGGTCGTCGATGGCGACCCTGCGCAGACTCAGGAGGTCACCGAGCACTGGACCTTCGTGCGCGATCGCAGCGGCCCGTGGAAGCTCTCGGGCATCCAGGCGACCGCCTGAGTTTACCGGTATTGATAGCGAAGACGGCCGGGGTAACCCGGCCGTTTTTCGTTTGTGGGTGGAATTCGGGTGTCGCAGGTTCGCAAACCGCATTATAGGGCGAGTCCGTTTCTCGCTAGAACACGCCGTCATCCCGGACGCAGCGAAGCGGAGCTCCGGGATCCATCGTAAGGCACGACAGCGCCCTATGATGGATCCCGGAGCGGCGCGGCCTTCGGCCGCTTGTCCGGGATGACGGAGTGGTTGCTCTGCGAAACCACTGCCTGTGGAGACCCCTTTCATGACCGACATGCGTCTCGTCGTCGTCGGCGCCGCCGGGCGCATGGGGCGGATGCTGATCCGGGCGATCCACGAGGCGCCGGGCTGCGTGCTCTCTGCTGCGATTGAGCGCCCCGGCTCGCCGCTGCTCGGCGCGGATGCAGGCGTGCTCGCCGGCCTGCCGGCCTGCGGCGTCGTGGTGACCGATGATGCGCTGCCGGCCTTCGTCGAGGCGGAAGGCGTGCTCGATTTCACCATGCCGGACGCCACGGTCGCGTTCGCGGCGCTCGCCGCTCAGGCGCGCATCGTCCACATCGTCGGCACCACGGGCATGGAGCCGGCCCATCTCGCGAAGCTCGAAGCCGCCGGCCGCCATGCCGCGATCATCCGCTCCGGCAATATGAGCCTCGGGGTCAATTTGCTGGCGGCGCTGGTGCGCAAGGTCGCCGCGACGCTGGGGACCGACTGGGACATCGAGATCGCCGAGATGCACCACCGCATGAAGGTCGATGCGCCCTCGGGCACCGCCGTCCTGCTGGGCGAGGCCGCAGCCGAGGGGCGGGCGGTCGATCTGGCCACGACCCGCGTCGCTGTCCGCGACGGTCAGACCGGCGCACGGCCCGCTGGCGCAATCGGCTTCGCGGCCCTGCGCGGCGGCACGGTCGTCGGCGACCACAAGGTGATCTTCGCCGGACAGGGCGAGCGGCTGGAGCTGAGCCATATCGCCGAGGACCGCGGGCTGTTCGCGCAAGGGGCGATCAAGGCCGCGCTGTGGGGCAGGGGCCGCAAGCCCAGTCTCTACAGCATGGCCGACGTGCTCGGCCTCGACAGCCTCTGAGGCGGGCCATGACGCCGGTCACCGTCGCACCCGGCGTCCTGCACTGGCCGAACTGGCTCGACGCCGACGCGCAAGGAGCGCTGGTCGCCGAGTTGCGCGCCGTTGTCCGGCAGGCGCCGCTGTTCCAGCCGCGCATGCCGAAGACCGGAAAGCCCTTCTCGGTCAGAATGACCAATTGCGGCCCGCTCGGCTGGGTCTCCGACGAACGGGGCTACCGCTACCAGCCGCTCCATCCTGAGACCGGCGAGCCCTGGCCGCTGATGCCCGCGCCTTTGCTCGACGCCTGGGGCGCCCTTGCCGGCTACTCGCATCCGCCCGAGGCCTGCCTGATCAACTTCTACGACAAAAGCGCGAAGATGGGCCTGCATCAGGACCGCGACGAGGCCGAGTTCGACGCGCCGGTGCTGTCCATCTCTCTCGGCGACAGCGCGCTGTTTCGCATCGGCGGGACGACGCGTTCGGCCAAGACGGTGTCGTTCAAGCTCGCCTCGGGCGACGCGCTGCTGTTTGGCGGGGAGGCGCGGCTGGCCTATCACGGCATCGACCGCATCCTCTCGGGCTCGTCGCAATTGCTGCCGCAGGGCGGGCGGCTGAATCTCACCTTGCGCAGGGTGACGAAGCCGGAGTGAGCGCCCTCTTCCCTTCTCCCCTTGAGGGAGAAGGCGCTCCGAAGGGGCGGATGAGGGGTGGTCGTGCGCTTTCCGACCGATGACGGGAGAGGGCGACGCGACTCCTCATCCGTCTCGGCTTCGCCGAGCCACCTTCTCCCGCAAGGGGAGAAGGGGAGCGCGCTGGTCACGGCTTATCGGTCGGCGGCCCCGGCAGCCCCGGAAACGACCAGCCGAACAGGATCGAGCCCGCCCGGATGCCGAAGCCCGTGGCGAGGCCGGCCGCCATGACCACGACCGGCTCTATCACCAGCAGCGACAGCCCGGCCGTCATCGCCGCGCCGGCCGCCGCCGCCGTGACATAGAAATCCCGGCTCCACAGCACCATCGGGCGGTCGCCGGCGAGGATGTCGCGCAGGATGCCGCCAAAGGTCGCGGTCATCGCGCCGAGCGCGATCGCCGAGAGCGGCGAGATGCCGACATCGAGCGCCTTCAGCGTGCCGACGACGGCAAACAGTGCGAGCCCCGCCGCATCGGCCCAGAGCAGAAGACGTTTTCCCGCCCAGCCGTCGATCAGGCCGGGTTTCAGCCAGGCCGTAGCCCAGCAGCAAAGGGCGACCGCCGTGCAGACGAAAACGTCGGAGGGGTCGCGGACCCAGAACACCAGCCGGCCGAGCAGCAGGTCGCGCAAGGTGCCGCCGCCGACGCCGGTGACGGTCGCCAACAGGATGAAGCCGAACGGGTCCATGCCCTTGCGGGCCGCCACCAGCGCGCCGGTCAATGCGAAGACGGCGACGCCGGCGGCTTCGAGCATGTCGACTCAGGTGTCGGAGGAGGGGGCGTCGCCGGCCTCGGGCGCGGGGGCTTCCACCGGCTTCGGTACTCCGGCCGAGACGCCGACCAGCGCCGGCCGCAGCACGCGCTCGCCGATCTTGTAGCCGGTCTGTACCACCTTCGAGACCATGCCCTTGGGCGTCTCCGCATCGGGCGCCTCGAACATCGCCTGATGCATGTTCGGATCGAACTTTTCGCCCTGCGGGTCGATCTTGCGGACGCCGTGACGCTCTAGCGTCTTGACGAGTTCGCGCTCGGTGAGTTCGACACCCTCGATCAGCGCGTTCAGCGCCGCATCGCCCGCGCGCGCCTGCTCCGGCACGGTCTCCAGCGCGCGGCGCAGATTGTCGGCCGAGCCCAGCATGTCGCGGGCGAAGCTCGTCACGGCATAGGCCTTGGCGTCGGCGACCTCGCGCTCGGTGCGGCGGCGCAGGTTTTCCATGTCGGCCAGCGTGCGCAGCAGCTTGTCCTTGAGGTCGTCGCGCTCGGCTTCGACGCGGGTCAACTCGCCGGCGAGGAACTCCTCGGGCGAGGCGGGGGCGGCATTGGTCTCGGTCTCAGGGTCTTCGTTCGCAGGGTTCTGCGTCATGGCCTCATCCAGTCCAGATCGGGGTGGCGGCTCGCGCGTCAGGGCTGAGCGCCTTCGCGGCCGATATCGGGCTTGTGGCGGGCGAAATCAAGCGCGGGCCGCCGCCTTCGGCTTGCCCGCCGGCTTGTCATGCCAGAAGCTGAAGACGTCGAGCAGCGCCTTGCGGATGGTGAGCTGGCGCGCGGTCGAGACGATCTTCGCGCCGGTGAGGTCGGTGACGTAGAACACGTCGACCGCCTTCTCGCCGAAGGTCGCGATATGGGCCGAGGCGATGTTGAGGTTGAGCTTCCCGATCGCAGTGGTGAGGTCGTAGAGCAGGCCCGGCCGGTCGAGCCCCGAGACCTCCAGCACGGTGTGCCGGGCCGAGAGCACATTGTCGATGATCACCTCGGGCGCGAGCTGGAAGGTGGCGCCGCGCGGCGGCGGCGCGCGCCGCTGCGCCACGAGGTCGGCAATCCTGATCTCGCCCTTCAGCGCGCGCTCGATCGCGGCCGCGATCCGCTCGGCCCGGCGCAATTCGTCGTCGTCGCGGTCGAAGGCGCGCGAGACGGAGATGGTGTCGAGCACAAGCCCGTCGGTCGTGGTGAATATCTGCGCGTCGACGATGTTGCCGCCGGCGGCCGCGCAGGCCCCGGTGACGATGGCGAGCAGGCGCGGATGGTCGGGCGCCAGCACGGTGAGTTCGGTGATGCCGCGGAACTGGTCGGTCTCGACGGCGGTTGCGGTGGTGCGGCCGTCGGCCTCCGCCTCGCGCAGGAAGCGGGCGTGCTTCTCCTGCCGGGCGAGGTCGGTCTTGATCCAGTAGGCCGGGTAGTGGCGCGCGAGATAGGCGTCGCGCTCGTCGGGCGGCCAGTCGCGGAGCAGTTCCTTCAGCGCATCCTGCTTCTTCTCGACGCGGGCCTTGCGCTCGATCGCCGAATGGCCGCCGGCCAGCACGATCTCGGTTTCGTAGTAGAGCGTCCGCAGGAGCTGACCCTTCCAGCCGTTCCACACGCCGGGTCCGACCGCCTTGATGTCGGCGACGGTCAGAATCAGCAGCAGCTTCAGCCGCTCCAGCGTCTGCACGGTCGCGGCAAAACTCTCGATCGTCTTGGGGTCGCCGAGATCGCGGCTCTGCGCCACCGTCGACATGTCGAGATGGTGCTCGACCAGCCAGGCCACGGTCTCGGTCTGCGCCTCGCTCAGGCCGAGCCTGGGACAGAGTTTGCGCGCGATGCGCGCGCCGGCGATCGAGTGATCCTCGATCCGCCCCTTGGCGATGTCGTGCAGGAACAGCGCGACATAAAGCGCACGACGATTGCTGATCGTCGGCATGATCTCGTTGGCGAGAGGATGCTCGGTTTCGAGCACGCCAGAGTCGATCTCGGCGAGAATGCCGATCGAGCGGATCAGATGCTCGTCGACCGTATAGTGGTGATACATGTTGAACTGCATCATCGCGACGACGCGGCCGAAATCGGGCACGAACTTGCCCAGCAGCCCCGACTCGTTCATCCGCCTGAGCACCGCTTCCGGCGAGCGGCGCGCGGTCAGGATTTCGAGGAAGATGCGGTTTGCCTCCGGATCGGCGCGCAACTGCGGCGTCACCAGCCTGAGCGACTGCGTCACCAGCCGGCTGGCGTCGGGATGGATGGCGATGTCGTCGCGGCTGGCGATCTCGAACAGGCGCAGCAGGTTGACCGGATCGCGCCTGAAGGCGTCGCCGTCGGTGACGCAGAGCCGCTGGCTCTTCAGCGTGAAATCCGGGTGGCCAAGCGCCCGCACGCGGCTGCGCTTGGTGAAGGAGCCGAGCAGCCGCGAGAGCGAGGCGCGCGGCTTCTGCTGGCGCGCCTCCAGCGCCGCGCAGACGATCGCGGTCAGGTCGCCGACATCCTTGGCGACCAGGAAATAGGCCTTCATGAAGCGCTCGACCGGGGCCTGCCCGCTGCGTCCGGCATAGCCGATCGCGGCCGCGACCTGCCTCTGCAGATCGAAGGAGAGCCGCTCCTCGGCTCGGCCGGTGATGAAATGCATCCAGCAGCGCACGCGCCAGAGAAACTCCTCCGAGCGCTCGAACATCACCAGTTCCTTGCGGTCGAACAGCCCGGCATTGACCAGCGCGCGGACATCGTCGACGCGATAGGAATATTTCGCGATCCAGAACAGCGTGTTGAGATCGCGCAAGCCCCCCTTGCCGTCCTTGACGTTGGGCTCGACCAGGTAGCGCGACGAACCGGCGCGGCGCACGCGCGTCTCGCGCTCCTGCAGCTTGGCTTCCGTGAAGGCCGGCGCCGTGCCCTCGACCACCTCTGCCCCGAAGCGGCGGACCATGTCGTGGAACAGCAGCGGATCGCCGACCAAAAACCGCGCCTCCAGCAGCGCGGTCCGGATCGTCATGTCGGCCTTCGCCTCGCGCACGCAATCGTCGATCGAGCGGACGGAGTGGCCGACCTTCAGCTTGAGGTCCCAGAGCGGATAGAGCATCGCCTCGACGACGCTCTCGCCCCAGGCCGTCTGCTTGTGCGGGAACAGGAAAAGAAGATCGACATCGGAGCCCGGCGCGAGCGTGCCGCGGCCATAGCCGCCGACCGCGACGACCGCGATGCGCTCGGATTGCGATGGGTTGACCGCCTGGTAGAAATGCTGCGTCGCGGCGCTGTGCAGGCAGGCGACGATCCCGTCCATGACCTGCGAGAGCCGCCTCGCGCAGGCAAGCCCGCTGCGCGGGGCTTTCAGGATGTCCCGGGCGGATGCATGGCCCTCGTCGAGGACGCTCCGCAGCCCGGCCACGAGCGTCTGGCGCAACGCGGCGGCATCGCGGCCATAGGCCGGGCCGACCAGCGCCGCGACCGCGCGCGCCGGGTCATCCAGAACCTCCGCCAGCCTCAGAACCGGCTGATCCTCGACCAACGACATGGCGCATCCATCGCGTCCGGGCGCGCCGCGCGTCCGGAACCATGACGCTCGTAACATGATGCCGGGATTCGGGAAAAAGGGAAAATTCCACATGATAGAAATGTATAAATGAGATTTGAACGAATGTGATCGTCTTGTTTGACAAACAGAACGATTGGACCTACAAGACGGATACGCGCCGATTTGAGCCAGCAGCTTGCGGGCGCGAAACAAGTGCAGCTAAAGCGTCGGGGCCACGGAGAGGTTTCAGCTTCTCCCGATCCCTGCGCCTCACCGCGACAAGAGGGATCGTATCATGACCATCAGCACCACCCGCCGCCTCGTCCTCGCCGGCCTCGCCGCCGCCTCCGTCGCGTTCGCCACGACGAACGCCTCCGCGCAGGCGCCCAAGGAGATCCGGGTCGATTTCGCGACCTACAACCCCGTCAGTCTCGTGCTGAAGGAGCGCGGCATCCTCGAGAAGGCGCTGGCATCCGAGGGCATAAGCGTCCGCTGGGTCCAGTCCGCCGGCTCCAACAAGGCGCTCGAATTCCTCAATGCCGGCTCGCTCGACTTCGGCTCGACCGCCGGCGCGGCGGCGCTGATCGGCAAGATCAACGGGAACCCGATCAAGTCGGTCTATGTCTATTCGCGGCCCGAATGGACCGCGCTCGTCACCGGCGCCAAGAGCGAGATCGCCAAGGTCGCCGATCTCAAGGGCAAGCGCGTCGCCGTCACGCGCGGCACCGACCCGCACATCTTCCTCGTTCGCGCGCTGGCCGAGGCCAAGCTGACCGAGAAAGACGTCAGGCTCGTCCTGCTGCAGCATGCCGACGGGCGGCTCGCGCTGGAGCGCGGCGACGTCGACGCCTGGGCCGGGCTCGACCCGCTGATGGCGGCCGCCGAGGTCGAAAGCGGCGCGAAGCTGTTCCATCGCAAGGCGGCCGACAACACCTGGGGCGTGCTCAACGTCCGCGAAGCCTTCGCCACCGAGCATCCGGCGCTGGTCCGCAAGGTCATCGCGGCCTATGAGGAAGCGCGCGCCTATGCGCTCGCCAACCCGGCGGAGCTCAAGAAGACGCTGGTCGACTACACCAAGCTGTCCGACGCCGTGATCGAGCGCCAGCTCACCCGCACAGAGTTGACCCATTCGACCATCGGCGACGCGCAGGCGCAGACCATTGTCGCGGCGGGCCTCGCGCTGAAGGAGGCCGGCGTGCTTCCGGCGACGACGGACATCAAGGCCGTGGTCGATGCGCTGCTCGACCGGCGGTTTGCGGCCGCCGCGACGTATTGAACGTGCTTTGGGGCTTTCAGCCTTTCCCGTCATGGTCGGGCTTGTCCCGACCATCCACGTCTTGCTACGTCGCGCTTTATGACGAAGACGTGGATGCTCGGGACAAGCCCGAGCATGACGAGGTGGGGTTCGCCAGGCAGTGAGCGCGGTCGGCATCGACGATGAGACCGCGGCTGGACCGACGAGGCCGGAGTCGCGCAAGCCGCGACGCCTCGCGCTGGCCGGCCTGCTGCTGCCGGTCCTGCTCGCCATCCTCTGGGAAGTTCTCGTCCGCGCTGGCATCGCCAACGGCCGGCTGATGCCGCCGCCCAGCGTGGTCGGCAAGACGCTCTGGGGGCTGGCGGCGTCGGGTGAATTGCTGACCCATGCGTTCGCCACGCTCTGGCGGGTCGCGGCGGGCTTCGGGCTCGGCGCGGGCGTCGGCACGCTGTTAGGGGCGCTGACCGGGGCGCTGCCGGTGGCGCGCGGGCTGCTCGACCCGACGCTGCAGGCGCTGCGCTCGATCCCGTCGATCGCCTGGGTGCCGCTCTTCATCCTGTGGTTCGGCATCTTCGAGGCCTCGAAAGTGGCGCTGATCGCGGTCGGCGTGTTCTTCCCGGTCTATCTCGGGGTCGCGGCTGCCATTCTTGGCATCGACCGCAAGATCATCGAGGTCGGCCGCGTCTTCAGGCTCGGCCGTGTGGCGATGGTCCGCCGCGTGCTCCTGCCGGCGATCCTGCCGGCGTGGTTCACGGCGCTGCGCTCCGGCTTGGGCCTCGGCTTCATGTTCGTCGTCGCCGCCGAGATCATGGGGGCGAGCGAGGGGCTGGGCTATCTGCTCGTGGACGGCCAGCAGCTCGGCCGCCCCGACACTATCATCGCGGCCATCATCAGCTTCGCCGTGCTCGGCAAGCTGGCGGATGCGCTGCTTCTCGCCCTCACGCGGCCCTTCCTCGCCTGGCAGGATCTCGGCCGCGCCAAGCTTTAGAAAGCCCTCCTCGATGCTGCGCTTCGAGACATTGTCGAAAACCTATGCGGACGGCACGCAGGCGCTGTCGCGGATCGAGGTCGAGGTCGCCGCTGGCGAAATCCTCGCGCTGGTCGGCGGCTCCGGCTGCGGCAAGACCACGCTGCTGCGCCTGATCGCGGGGCTCGACCAGCCCAGCGCAGGGCGCATCGTCCTGAATGGCGACACGATTGGGGAACCGCGCGCCGATGTCGGCGTGATCTTCCAGGAGCCGCGGCTGTTTCCCTGGCTCTCCGTCGCCGACAACATCGCCTTCGGCCTGTCGCATCTCTCGGCCTTCGAGCGCGAAGGGCTGGTGACGAACGCGCTCGTCCGGGTCGGGCTCGCCGGCTACGAGAAGCGCTGGCCGCGCGAACTGTCAGGCGGCCAGCAACAGCGCGTCGCGATCGCCCGCGCCCTGATCACGCGGCCAAAACTCCTGCTGATGGACGAGCCCTTCTCGGCGCTCGACGCGACCACGAGGGCGAGCCTGCACGGCCATCTGCTGGCGCTGTGGGAGGAGAGCCGCCCGACGGTGGTGATGGTGACCCACGATGTCGAGGAGGCGGTGACGCTGGCGGACCGCATCATCGTGATGCAGCCGAAGCCCGGCCGCGTCTTCGACGAACTCGACAACCCGCTCGCCCGCCCGCGCGACAGGCTCTCGCCCGCCTTCGAGGCGCTCAAGCGCGACGCGCTGCGCACGCTCGACCGCTCGCTGCGCGACGAGGCCCCGCTGCAGAACAAGGCGGCCGAGACCGCTGGGATGTGGTGGTAGCGGTCGGCCGCGCGAGCCGCTACCAAGCTCTCCGACACGCCCACCCCGAACCCGAGGCTCCCCGACCATGGACGTCACCGCCCTTCGCGCCCTTCAGGCCCCGCTCAAGGATCAGTATCGCGAGACGCCCGAGGCCGGAATCGTCACGCTGAAGGCGCGCGGCGAACTCGACGACCAGCACATCGCCTGCAAGGTCGAGACCGGCCGCGCCATCGCGCTGGCGGGCCTGCATCCGGCGACCGGCGGCTCGGGCGCGGAGCTGTGCTCTGGAGACATGCTGCTGGAGGCGCTTGTGGCCTGCGCCGGCGTGACACTGAAAGCGGTCGCGACCGCGCTCGAGATCGATCTGAAGAAGGGGCTCATTCGGGCCGAAGGCGACCTCGATTTCCGCGGCACGCTCGGCGTCGCCAAGGACGCGCCCGTCGGCTTCAAGGCGATCCGGCTTGCCTTCGACGTCGAGACCGACGCCCCGCAGGAAAAACTCGACACGCTGCTCAAGCTGACCGAGCGCTATTGCGTGGTGTTCCAGACGCTGAACGTGAAGCCGGAGCTTTCGGCCAAGCTCGCGGTCGCCTGATCACTCCGCTGCATCCTTCAGCGGCAGCCCTGCCGCAAACGGCAGCTTCGGCTCGCCCTTCGCATCGTCGAATTCCAGCGCGCCGATGCGTTCGCCGCGGCTCGTGACCTTGCCGGCCGAGGTTCGGATGCCGGCGACGTCCTCCTGCGCCTGGCGGAAATGCTGGTCGAGCTTTTCCGCCCGCTCGCCGAGCCGTCGGACGTCGGCGAGCAGTTTGCCGACTTCGGACTGGATCACCTGCGCCTCCTCGCGCATGCGGGCGTCGCGCACCAGCGACTGCATGAGCTGGATCGCCAGCGCCAGCAGCGAGGGCGAGACGATCATGATCCGGGCGCGGCTCGCCTTCTGGATCACGTCGTCGAAATGCTCGTGCAGATCGGCATAGATCGATTCCGACGGCACGAAGAGCAGCGCCATGTCCTGCGTTTCGCCGGCCAGGAAATAGCGCTCGGCGATGTCCTTCACATGCACGCCGACATCGTTGCGAACCCGCATGCCGGCAGCCTTCCTGGCGTCGTCGCCGCGCGCCTCGCGCAGCAGCGTGAAGCTCTCCAGCGGGAACTTCGCGTCGATGACGAGGCCGCGCCCGTCGCCCGGCAGCGTCACCAGACAGTCCGGCCGCTTGCCGTTGGAGAGCTGCGGCTGGAAGGCGAAGAAGGCGGAAGGCAGCCCGTCACGGATGATCGCCTCCATCCGGCCCTGGCCATAGGCGCCGCGCGCCTGCTTGTTGGAGAGCACGTCCTTCAGTGTCACGACCTCGGAGGTCAGGTCGGTCAGGTTCTTTTGGGCGGAATCGATCACCGCCAGCCGCTCCTGCAGCTTGCCGAGGCTCTCTGAGGTCTGGCGGACGTTTTGCTCAAGCCCCTGGCCGACCTGGTGGCGCAGGCCCTCCATCCGGTCGGCGACGAGGCGGGCGAGGTCGCCCTGCCGGGTCGAGAGGATCTCGGCCATGGACTGCATCCGCCCGGCGAGTTCGGCCTGGGCGCGGTTCATCTCGGCGACCTTGTCGTCCATCTCGCGGGCCCGCTCGGCGGCTGTCGCGGCCTCGATCTCGCGCCGCCGCGCGGCCCGCCACGAACCCGCGACGACCGAGACGAGCAGCAGCAGGCTCAAGCCCGCGAAGCCGAGCGCGGCCTCGCTCCAGAGGACGGGTCTGTCGAGCAGGGTAAAGGCGATTTCGTTCATCACGGCAGCCTAACCGATTCGAAAGCGGAAATCGAACGAAAGCGGAACGGTTTGACCGTTCGCCCACAACGGCTTATGTCGCGGCATCGTCTTCGAAATTTCCGCGCAGAGCCCCCTATGGCCATCCGTCCGCTCGTCATCCTGCCCGATTCCGTGCTGCGCCAGGTCTCCGCGCCCGTGACCGCGATCACGCCCGAGATCAGAAAGCTCGTCGCGGACATGTTCGAGACGATGTATGACGCGCCCGGCATCGGGCTCGCCGCGATCCAGATCGGCGTGCCGAGCCGCGTCGTGACCATCGACCTCGCCAAGCCCGCGCCCGAGGGCGAGGAGCCGACGCCTAAAGAGCCGCAGGTCTTCATCAATCCCGAAATTGTCTGGTCGTCCGACGAGATGAATACCCATGAGGAAGGCTGCCTCTCGATCCCGGAATATTACGAGGAGGTCGACAGGCCGGCGTCGATCAGGGTGCGTTACATGGACCTCGACGAAACGACGCGGGAGATCGAGGCCGACGGCATCCTCGCCACCTGCCTCCAGCACGAGATCGACCATCTCAACGGCGTGCTCTTCATCGACCATCTCTCGCGGCTGAAGCGCGAGCGCGTGACCAAGCGCTTCGCCAAGCAGGCCAAGCGGGACAGCGCCGCGTGAACATGGCCGCCTCTCATCCGTCATTGCGAGCGAAGCGAAGCAACCCAGGAGGACATCGAGCACGCGGCTCTGGATTGCTTCGCTTCGCTCGCAATGACGGGGTTCGGCCTGCACCGAAGGCTCTGCCATGACCCTTCGCGTCGTCTTCATGGGCACGCCCGATTTCGCCGTGCCGACGCTGACCGAGATCGTCGGCCACGGGCATGAGGTCGTGGCCTGCTATACGCGTGCGCCGGCGCAGGCCGGGCGCGGGCTGGAATTCAAGCCATCGCCGGTCCAGCGCGCCGCCGAGCGCTTCGGCGTCCCCGTGCTGACGCCGAAGACGCTGCGGACGCCGGAGGCCGCCGAGGCCTTCGCCGCGCATCAGGCCGATGTCGCCGTCGTCGTCGCCTATGGCATGATCCTGCCGCAGAGCATTCTCGATCTGCCGGAGCTAGGCTGCCTCAACCTGCACGCCTCGCTGCTGCCGCGCTGGCGCGGGGCTGCGCCGATTCAGCGGGCGGTGATGGCGGGCGATGCGCAGAGCGGCGTCTGCGTCATGAAGATGGAAGCCGGGCTCGACACCGGCCCGGTCGGCATGGTCGAGAGCATCGCCATCGGCCCGGCCATGACGGCGGGCGAACTGCATGACGCGCTCAGCCCCTTGGGCGCGGACCTGATGACGCGGGCGCTCGCCGCGCTCGGGCGCGGGGCCTTGCGCTTCACGCCGCAGCCGGAGGAGGGCGTCACCTACGCCGCAAAGCTGACCAACGCAGAGGGCCGGCTGAGCTGGGCGCGTGCGGCGAGCCAGCTCCACGATCTGGCGCGGGGGCTGTCGCCCTTTCCCGGCGCCTTCGCGGAGATCGACCTCGGCAAGGGGCCTGAGCGGCTGAAGGTCCTTCGTACGGCGCTGGCGGGCGGCGCGGCCGAGCCCGGCACGCTGCTCGACGACGAGGCCACGGTCGCCTGCGCCGAAGGTGCGGTCAGGCTCTGCCAAGTCCAACGCGCCGGCGGCAAGCCGATGAGCGGCGCAGAGTTCCTGCGCGGCACGCGGCTCCTCCCCGGCAGCAAGATCTGATGCCGCGCTACAAGCTCGTCATCGAATATGACGGCACGCCGTTCTCCGGCTGGCAGCGCCAGCTCAACGGTCCCTCGGTGCAGCAGAGCGTCGAGGATTCGATTGAGGGTTTCTGCGGCCATCCCGTCCGGCTGCATTGCGCCGGGCGCACCGATGCCGGCGTCCATGCCACCCATCAGGTCGCCCATGTCGATCTGGAGAAGGACTGGCGCACCGATGTCGTGCGCGACGCGACGAACGCCCGGCTGAAGCGCGTCCCGGTCGCGGTGGTGAGCGCGGAAGCCGTGTCCGACGATTTCGATGCCCGCATCTCGGCGAAACGCCGCCATTACGTCTACCGCATCATCGACCGGCGCGCCCAGCCCGCGCTCGACCTGAACCGGCTCTGGCATGTTCCGGTCAGACTCGACCACGAGGCGATGGACCGGGCCGCCAAATCCCTGCTCGGCCACCATGACTTCACGACCTTCCGCGCCGCCGAATGCCAGGCCAACAGCCCGATGCGCACGCTCGACCGCTTCGACGTCAGGCGCGAGGGCGAGGAGATCGTGGCCTATGTCCATGCCCGCTCCTTCCTGCATCATCAGGTCCGTTCGATGGTGGGCTGCCTGAAAATGGTCGGGGCAGCGCGCTGGCCGGAGACCAAGATGGCCAAGGTGCTGGCTTCGCGGGACCGCTCGCAATGCGCGGCGCTGGCCCCGCCCTGCGGGTTGTATCTGGCCGGCGTGGATTACTGACTCAAAAACCCCACAGGCCGAGCAGTCGCGTCACGCCCGCCTGTGCCAGAAAGCTTGCCGTCACGACCAGCAGCGCGACGCCGCGCTCCCGGCCGAGCGTCGCCACAGCGGCAGCATAGCGCAGTTTCGCCGCGATCGCGGCGAAGGCGAGCCATTGCGCGATCGCGAGTTCCGGCGTCGACCAGCCGATCGCATGGACCAGCGCCGGCACCGCGAGCAGGCTGGCGCAAAGCACCTCCGTCCAGTTCCAGGCGATGACGAAAGCCGCAAAGGCGGGCGTGCGCAGCAGATGCGGGGCGAGGACCGCGATCAGCGCCGGGACCATGAGGAAGGCGGCGATCTGCGAGGCGAGCACCGCCATCGCCAGCGCTGGCGACTGGAACAGGCCGGCGGCGTTGGAGAGCCCGGCCATCGCGTTCTCGGCGGCGAGGGCAGCGACCAGCGCCGGCGCGGTCAGAACCATGGCGAGGCAGGATCGGCTCAGGCCCTGTCGCGAGAGGTCGAGTTCGGGCAGCGCGGTCGGTCCGGCCGACATCAGCCGCCAGGTTCCGCGCAGGCAACGGGTCACCGCATCGGCCGCCAACAGCATCGCCCGCGCCCCCAGCCTGTCCCCGCCGCATGGCCTTCCGCATCGCCGATGCGGATCATCCAAACGACGTAAGACTTTCGTCTGGAGCTTAGGAAGGCGCGTGCCGTTGCGTCAAGCCTGTGCCGTGGCGGCGAAATAGGTCGTCAGTAGCCGGTGCGTGATCGCCTCCAGCGCGACGAGATCGGCGAGCGCCACCTCCTCGTTGACCTGATGCATCGTCTTTCCGACGGGGCCGTACTCCACCACCGGGCAATAGCTCTTGATGAAGCGCGCATCCGAGGTGCCCCCCGTGGTCGAGAGCGCCGGCCGCCTGCCGGTCTGCGCCTCCACGGCATCCCCCACCATCGCGACGAACGGCCCCGGCTGCGTCAGGAAGGCGACGGCATTGGTCGGCTGGAACGCGATCTCGTAGCGCACCGTGTTGCCGGCTGCCTCACGCAGCCGGCGCTCGATCTCGGCGGCCAGCGTCTGCGGCGTCCAGACGTCGTTGAAGCGGATGTTGAACACGGCCTTCGCCTGCGCCGGCACGACATTGGTCGCGGGGTTGCCGACATCGAGCGTCGTCACCTCGAGATTGCTCGGGTCGAAATGCTCCGTGCCGGCGTCGAGCGGGGCGGCATCCAGCGCCGCCAGCAGCCGGACCATGCCCCGGATCGGATTGTCTGCGAGATGGGGATAGCCGACATGGCCCTGCCGGCCGTTGACGGTGAGCTTGCCCGTCAGCGAGCCGCGCCGGCCGATCTTGATCATGTCGCTCATCGCGGCCGGATTGGTCGGTTCGCCGAGCAGGCAATGGTCGAAGCGCTCGCCGCGCCTGTGCGCCCAGTCGAGCAGCTTGACCGTGCCGTTGACGGCCGGCCCCTCCTCGTCGCCGGTGATCAGGAACGCGATCGAGCCCTTCGCGTCGGGATTGTCGCGGCGGTAGCGCAGGGCGGCCGCGATCATGGCCGCGAGCCCGCCCTTCATGTCGCAGGCGCCGCGTCCATGCAGCGCCCCGTCCGCGATCTCTCCGGAGAAAGGATCGCGCGTCCAGGCGGCGGCGTCGCCGATCGGCACCACGTCGGTATGGCCGGCGATGACGAAGACGGGGCTCTCCATCCCGATGCGGGCATAGAGGTTCTCGACGTCCGCCGTGCCGGGCTCGCCGAAGACCGGGCGATGGACCGCGTAGCCTTCAGCCGCCAGAACGCTTTCCAGCAGGGCGAGCGCGCCGCCCTCGTCGGGCGTCACGGACGGGCAGCGGATCAGGGCCTGGGCGAGGGCGACGGGGTCGGTGGGGTCGAACGGAGGAGTCTGGCTCATCCCGCCGGTTTAGCATCGACGGGCGTGTCCGCAACCGCCTCGTCATCTGTGCGTGCGCCCGGCATCAGGCCGAGATCGACCAGCGCGACGATCCAGGCGATCAGCGAGATCGTGTCCAGCGACGGTGCCCAGGCGCTCGACAGCGCCGGTTTCAGTTCGCCCGGCAGTACGATCGCACAGACCAGCAGGATGCCGAAGACGGGCGCGCTGCCGCGATCGACGGCGCGCTTGGCGGCGAGCGCCGCCAGAGGGAACAGCGCGAACGCGTTCGCGAAGGCGACGACCCGGGTGGCGTCGAATGGCACGAGATGCTGAGCCGCCCGCTCGACCAGCAGCAGAACAAGCGCGACCGCGACGCTGCCGAGCCAGAACGGCGCGAGGCCGATGCGGCCCTCAATGGCTGTGAACAGGCGAACGAGCGACATGCATCAGGCTCCGGTCAGCCCTTGTGGCATGCTCCCGCGCCGGCTTGAAGCTTATGGTGAAGAAAAGGTTAACGTCGGCGGGGAGGGGCTGTCCCGAGAAAACGCTTGAACGCCCGCCGTCGCGCCGTTAGCTCCGGGTCGGACGCGATGCGATCGAGGTCCGCAGGGTTCCTGCGTGGCAGGATGACCGCCCGCATGTCCTGAGAGAGGTGTCCGCCATGACGATCCGCCTGCATCGCGGCGACCTGCCGGACGATCTCGACCTCGGTCCCATCGTCGCGATCGACACCGAGACGCTCGGCCTGAACCCGCATCGCGACCGGCTCTGCGTGGTGCAGCTCTCACGGGGCGACGGCTCGGCCGATGTCGTGCAGATCACGAAAGGCGCCAGCCAGCCGGTCAACCTGATCAGGCTGCTCGCCGACCCTGCGGTGCTGAAGCTGTTCCATTTCGCCCGCTTCGATATCGCCGTGCTGCAGCACGCCTTCGGCGTCGTCACCGGGCCGGTGTTCTGCACCAAGATCGCCTCGAAGCTGACCCGCACCTACACCGACCGCCATGGCCTGAAGGATCTGGTCCGCGAACTGCTCGGCATCGAACTGTCGAAGCAGCAGCAATCCTCGGACTGGGGCGCTGAGACGTTGAGCGAGGCGCAGCTCGCCTATGCGGCGTCGGACGTGCTGCATCTGCACGCGCTGCACGCGCGCTTGACCACTCTGCTGGCGCGCGAGAACCGCTCGCATCTTGCCGCCGCGAGCTTCGACTTCCTGCCCTATCGCGCCGAACTCGATCTCGCCGGTTGGTCTGAGACCGACATCTTCGCGCATACTTGACCCGGTCCCGATAAGTCTTGCGCGAAATCCAGGCTGCCGTTCCCCAAATCCCGGTCTGGTTATTGACAAATTCCACGTCTCGTAGCGTCAGTTTGAGCCACGGGCCCGTCTCTCGCATCCGCGAGGCCGGCGCGCCGCCGACACGAAAAAGCCGTCAGCGGCTGCCATTTCGCGGGGCATGACTTTGGCGATGACATCGGACCATTGGGTCCCCGCACCAACCGGCCGTCAGAACCCGCGTCAGGCGGTGTTCAGATCGGCGCGACGGCATACGCTCGTGGTGCGCTTCCTGCGGCTTGCGATCCCGCTCGGCGCCGTGGTTGCCGTCCTCGGCCTGGTCGTGACGCCGTTCCTGAGCCCGCTGCGCGCATTGCCGGGGCTGTCCGGCGGTGCGGTCGGCATCCAGAACGGCAAGGTCAGGATGGAGACGCCGCGCCTCTCGGGCTATCGCAAGGACAACCGCCCCTATGAGGTCAATGCGGAGGCCGCGCTGCAGGACATCCGCAACCCGACCGAGGTCGAACTGGTGACGCTGACGGCCCGCCTGCAGATGGAGCGCGAGGGCTGGGTCACGGTCAACGCGAAGACCGGCCTGTTCAACACCCAGGCCGAGAAGCTGAAACTGATCGACGATGTCAGGGTCCGCACCGAAACCGGCTACGACATCCGCATGCAGAACGCCGATATCGACTTCAAGGCCGGCACCGTGGTCTCGAAGCAGCCGGTCAGGGTCAATCTCGGCACGACCACGGTCGATGCCGATTCACTCGACGTGAAGGACAATGGCGCATTGATCGCGTTCGACGGACGCGTGCGCGCGGTCATCGAGAATGCTCCCAAGGGGACGCTCGCCGGCCCCGAGCGCGAGGGCAGCAAGCCCGATCTGGAACTTCTGCGGCGGGCCGAGGTTGCGCCTGCGCCGGGCGGCGCGGCGTCGCCGCCCGCACAACCGAATTGAGACGCGACATGCAGCTTGCCTTGAGCCATTCGATTCTCGCCGCGGGGCTCGCCCTGATGGTAGCCGGCCCGGGTTCGCCCGTCGCGACCCCGGCCTTAGCGCAGCAGGGCAAGACGGTCGTGGCGCAGGCCGCTCCGGTCGCCCCGGCGCAGGGAGGTCGCGGTCGCGGCCAGAACTCGCCGCTCGGCGGCCTCGGCGGCGACAGCAAGGAGCCGATCAAGATCGACGCCGACAAGCTCGACGTGCTCGACAAGGAGAACAAGGCGGTCTTCACCGGCAAGGTCGTGGCGGTGCAGGGCGAGACAACGGTGCGCTGCTCGGTGATGACCGTTTTCTACGAGGGACGCAGCGGCGGGCCGGGCGGGGCCGGCCCTCTGGCGGTCTCGCTTCCGGGTCGGGGGCAAGCCCCCGCTGCCGGCTGGTCGAGCCGGTGCGCGGCGCCGTTGGCGCCGGCGCCCCG
>JAIETL010000007.1 GCA_019745195.1 Beijerinckiaceae bacterium | reverse complement strand
CACCGTCTCGATAGCCACGTCGGCCTCGCTGCCGTCGCGCAGCACGCGCGCTGTCTTGGCCTGGAGCGACATCAGCCGACGGATGGCTTCGCTCGTCGAACCCTTGGCGCGCGCCTCGATCAAGCGCCCGATCAGGATCAGGGTCACGATCACCGCGCTCGCCTCGAAATAGGTGTATTCGGTCCCATCCGGCAGCAGGCCCGGCATGAAGGTCGCGACGCTCGAATAGAGGAACGCCGCGGTCGTGCCGAGCGCCACAAGGGAGTTCATGTCCGGAGCGCCACGCAGCAGCGCAGGCCACCCTTTCCGGATGAAGCGCAGTCCGGGAACCGCCATCACGAAGCCGGCGAGCAGGAATGAGAGCAGCTTGATGTTGAACTCGCCGATCCGACCGGCGAGGACATGGTGCAATGTCTCCGACATGTGCATGCCCATCTCGAAGACGAGTAGCGGCACGGTCGCGATTGCCGCAATCGCGCCGTCCCGGCGCAAACCCGAAAACTCGGCCTCGCGCGCCTGACGTTCGCGGTCGGAGCCAGCCACCGTTTCCCTGACCTGCTCGGCGACGTAACCGGCGGCGGAGACCGCCTTGACGAGAGCAGGTGTCAGTTCTGGACCGCCCAGCACGCGCACAGAAGCTCGTCCGGTCGCCAGATTGACGGCCGCATCGAGGACGCCAGGCGTTGCCTTGAGTGCGCGCTCAACCCGGCCGACGCAGGACGCGCAGGTCATGCCCGAGATACTCAGGACGACAACGGTCTCCCTCGGCTCATAGCCCGCCTTCCGGATGACCAAATCGATAGCCGCCGTATCGACCTTCCCAGAGGTGAAGGCGACATGCGCCCGCTGCGTCGCCAGGTTCACCGAAACGCTGTCGACGCCTTCAACCGCCGCGATCGCTTTCTCGACGCGACCGACGCATGACGCGCAGGTCATCCCTTCGACTGAAACGTCGAAATGTGTGAGGGGCGGGGTTGTGCTTCCGGCCATCGTTGCAGTCGACATGACGTCTCTCCGAGCTGTGATGGCACGGGATATGGAGCTTCCTATAATGGTAAGGTCAAGCGCAATTGCAGGCTTTGGCGATAGTTTTTTCGAGCTGCCCAAAAAAGCTAAAAAGCCTCTTGACCTTACCACTGTGGAAAGCCGCAGCCTCCTTTTCACCCGTACTTAACAGGAAACTCCAGCCATGTGCTCGTGCCAGCAGCATTCCAATTCCGCATCCGAAGCCGTCGCGACGCCATCGCTGGTTGGACTCAAATTCCGCGTCGATGACATGACGTGCGGCCACTGTGCGAGCACGATCAAGAAGGCGATCGAGGCGACCCTGCCCGGCACCACTGTCGATGCCGATCTGGCCTCCAAGCTCGTGAACGTGAAGGGCTTCGGCGATTATGCCGCCATCAAGGCGATCGTGACCGGCGCCGGCTACACGCCAAGCGCCGCGCCCGTCGCAGCCTGACCTCTCGAAGGACCGGAAAGCGGCATCGGGACACGCGGCCGCTTTCCGCCGCTCGTCCAAAAGCGGTGGCTTCAACCCGTCAGCCCGGCCGCGCCGTTTGGGCGGCCGGGCCCACAAGCCTGGTGAGAGTCCCTGAACGGGCGTTCAACCGCCCGCCGTGGGAGATGTCGCTGTGCGCCGTCGCGCCGTTGAACGGGAGACGCCAACGATGTTTCGGCGCTACTTGCCTTTGGTCTTCAGCCACGCGTCGATCGTGGCGATTTCCTTTTCCTGAGAAGACACGATCTCCTCCGCCAACTTCTTGGCCTCGGGATCCTTCCCGTTCGCAAGTTCGACCTTGGCCATCTCGATCGCGGCCTGATGATGGCCTTTCATCTGCTTCATAAAATCGACGTCGGCATCGCCGGTGTAGGCCGGCATCCCGCTCATCATCGTCATCATCGACTGCTTGTAGCCCTTGGTCGCAGCCGAGTCGGAGTTCATCGGCATCATCATCTTCATGTGCATGCCGGGGTCCATGGCCGGCTTCGATGCAGGTTGCTGCGCGAAAGCTGCGGAAATGGCGAGCGTCGAAGCGAACAGGGCGACAGAGGTTCGGATCATTGTCTTGTCCTTTTTGACTGAGAGGATGGGAGTGCGGACGGATCAGGCGGCCATCTCGCGGCAGCTCCGTGCGCAGGCGCGACATGCTTCGACGCAGGCGTCCATGTCGCCAAGGCGTTCGCACTCCTTGGCGCAGTCCTCGCAGATGTCGGCGCATTCGGCGCAGAGATGCTTGTGGTGAGGCGATCCCAGGATCATGACATGAGCGGTCGCCCGGCAGGTCTCCGAGCAGGACAGCATGAGCTGGACATGGCTCGGGGCGGCATGCTCGCCGCCCTGTTCCAGGCAGTGCTGTGTGACCATGCCGAGGCAGGTCTGGTAACAGCGAAGGCAGGCGTCTACGCAGGCCTGCATGTTCTGATCGACGTGATGCATCGCGATGTCTCCTGAAACAGGTCCGTCGGACCCTCGTTGAGGAGACGTGCGCGCGACAGCCTAGTTCCTGGCTGCAACAATCTGTAACAAGCCTGCTGTCTCGACCCGATGCCGGCGAGCTGGGGACTTCCTCTAATTGCGCGCCTTCTCGGCCTCGCGCTTGACCATCTCATAGAGCGGGCGCGGGCCGAACTCGGTGAGGGGTTGCCCGTTGACGAAAAATGTCGGCGTCCGGGTAACCTCCAGCGCTTTCGCATCCGCGCCGTCCTTGTCCAGGATCACCTGGAATTCCGGTCGGGCCGCGTCGCGCTTGCCGCGCTCGGTGTCGAGGCCGGCGTCCTTCGCCCGCGCCCAGGCCTTTTCGAGATCGGGCTTGTCGTGGTCCGCCCATTCCGGTTGAAACTCCAGCAGCGCCTCCATGACGGGCTCGAACTTGCCTTGCAGCCGCGCCGCTTCAAGGATCTTGACGGCCTGGTCGGACCCCTCGTGAAACGCGGCGTAGCGGATTACCAGCCGGGCGTCGTTCGGGAAGAGTCCGAGAATCTGCTTCAGCGGCGGATGGAAGGCGCGGCAGGCCTCGCAGGACGGATCGAAGAACTCGACGATCGTCACGGGCGCGCTCGCGGGGCCGATGATCGGCGAGTGGTCGCGGACCAGAGCCTCGGCGCGCGAGGCCGCGATGGCGCGCGCCCGTTTGGCCTGTTCGTTCTGATAGAAGGCGGTCCCCCCGGCGAAGACCGCCAGCGCGGAGACGCCGGTGAGGAGGACAACAGCACGGCGGTTCATGACGCGGCCTTCGTTCTGGAGCCGAGGAGGGCGATCGCAATCGCGACGAAGGCCGCGAGCGACAGGTAGGGCAAGGGCAGCATACTCAGGATAATCATGCCGGCGCCGGCGCAGGAGGGGCCCTGAGAGCAGGGCTGGATGCCTTCGGGGATGAGGCCGGCATAGAGCAGGCTGTGGAACCCGGCGATGGCTGCGCCGATGGCGGCGAGCGGAAGGGCGTAAAGCCAGGCGCCGCTGTCGCTCCGGAAGCTCGCCACCGCGAGGAGCACCGCGAGCGGGAACATGAAGGCGCGCTGGTGCCAGCACAGGCTGCAGGGGGCCTGGCCGACGACCTCGCCGATGAAGAGCGCGCCGAGGCTCGCCGCGACCGCGACGATCCAGGCGATGAAGAGGTATAGCCAGCGGTCGTTGCCGCCAGCGGCGATAGCGTTGTCGGTCATGTGCGTGAGCGAGCCTTTCAGCCGATTTTTGCGAGGAAGGGGAAGGTTTCGAGAAGCCAGAACGCCATGGTCGAGAGCTGGCCCGACATCATGGCGAGACCCATCGCGATCATGGTGACGCCGGCCACGATCTGCAGAACCCGCCCCGCACCGCGCAGGCGGCGCAGTCTTGTGGTCATGCCGTCGGCGAAGAGGGCGGTCAGGAGGAAGGGGATCGCGAGCCCAAGCGAATAGACGCCCAGCAGCGCGACGCCGCTTGACGTTGATGTCGACGTCGCGCTGACCGTCAGGATGGCCCCGAGAACAGGGCCGATGCAGGGCGTCCAGCCGAAGGCGAAGGCGAGGCCGAGAAGGTATGCGCCGACCGGCCGACCGCCGGCGATCGGCGCCTGAACCCGAATCTCGCGCTCCAGCCAGGAGAAACGCACGAGCCCCGTCGAGAAAACGCCGAAGACGAGGATGATCGCGCCGCCGACGATGCCGGCTTCGTAGCGATAGGCCAGGAGGAGGTGGCTGAGCGCGCTCGCGCCAGCCCCGAGCAGCACGAAGACGGTCGAGAAGCCAAGCACGAACCAGACGCTCATCACGACGGCGTTCAGTCGTGACGAAGTCCCAGAGGGCGTGTCGGCTCCCGCCGCAGACCCGCCCGCGATGTATGAGACGTAGCCCGGCACGAGCGGCAGGACGCAGGGCGACAGGAACGAGACCGCGCCCGCCGCGAGCGCCGCCCAGATGCCGATATTGGCGATTTCCATCAGTGGGCCTGCCTTTCCGGACGATCGGCGAGGAGCGCCGCGATTTCGTCCATCATGGGCTTTTCGTCCCAGGCCTTGACGCCATGCCAGCGCGCCTTTTCGACCCCGTCGGGGCCGAGCAGGATCGTTGTGGGGAGGCCCGAGATCGCGAGCCGGCCCATAGACGCGCCTGTCTGATCGAGGAAGACGGGTAGGTCCTTGACGCTCAACTGCTCCAGCAGCGGCTCGACCACTTCAGCGCCATCGCGATCGACGGAGATGGCGACCACGGCGGGAGGCCGTCCGCCAAGGCCACGATGCAGCCTTGCCAGCGCCGGCAGCTCCTGGCGACAGGACCAGCACCATGTCGCCCACACGGTCAGAAGAACGGCCTGCCCGCGAAAGCCGGCAAGGTCTGTTGGACTGCCGTCGAGCCGCTGGACCATGAATGCGTCGGCATTCCGGGATCGAGGCGCCCTGTCGACGACCACGCCATAGCCGACCACGATCGCCAGCGTCGCCATGGCGACCACCGACAGCACGAGCCGTCTGGATCTGAGCGCTGGTCCGATCATTCTCGGGCCTCTGAAAGGAAATGGTCGTGCCGCTAGGCCCGGCAGGGCAAGCGCCCGCGCTAACGGCCGGCCTCGGCAGCTCTGGAATGGAAGGCTTGGGCGCGATGACGCCGCAGGCCGCACGAAGGCTCGCCCTTCAGCTGCGGCGCGGTGGACCCGTCGCTTGTGGCAGACCTTGCGGACTGGACGAGGCCGACGCTTCAACGCGCGGCAAGAAGATCGTCTTGGCTGCTTCGGCGCGTCTTGGGATCAGCGAGGCCGACAAAGGGGGCGTCACCGGCGCGAGAGCGACCGATTTCGCCCAGACGCAGCAGGCATTGACGCCCTCGATATGAGTGGTTCGATCACGCTCCGAATCCGGCGTTGCGCCGCAAATCTCGACGAGGCCGATTTCACCCGCGTCGAACTTGACGGCGAGATGGGAGCTGCCGGCAAGCGCGCTCACCATCAACTGGAACATCAGCACGAGACCGCAGGCGGCGGCCAAGAGGCCGCGCCCCGAAGCGCCCGATGTGCCTTTCGATATCATGGCTAGAGAATAACCCAGGCGATCGGCGTCCAGCAATCGCGATGCGGCTGCCTCGCGCTCTGTTGACCGGGTGAAGTCATGCGGGCAGCGCTCATCGGACCGTCTGCCTGGCCTTGGAGATGTGCTCATCGATCTCCGCGACCGCCGACGGCTCATCCCATTCCCGCGCGCCTGGCCAGCGCGCGATCTCGCGGCCGTTAGGATCGATCAGTAGGGTGGTGGGGAGCCCGGTGATCCTCAGCCCCGGCATGCTCCTGGCCTCGCGATCAAGATAGATCGCAAGGCTGGTGAGACCCGTTTTCCTGAAGAACGGCTCCACCACCTCCAGCCCCTGCCGATCGATCGACAGGGCCACGACCTCGAACGCGCCACTGCCCTTCATCGCCTGGAGCCGGTCGAGCGAGGGCATTTCCTTGACGCAGGGCGGACACCAGGTCGCCCAGATGTTCAGGAGGACGAAGCGCCCGCGAAACGACTCTCCGGGGAGCTGACGTCCGTCGGCGGTCTGGAACGACAGTCCCGACAGGACCGGCGCCGCCGGCTGCTCGCGTCGCGTGGCGACGAGAAGGCCGGATGCCGCTCCGATCAGGGTCGCGGCCAGCCCTGCAGCGATGACGAGCCGGCGTCCGACCGGGCTCACCGGAGCACCATGCGGACCTTCTCCAGAGCGGAGGCCTCGTCCTCGTGGTAGTCGATCATCGTCCGAAAGCCGCCATCGGCCTTCATCAGGTAGACCGAAGCCGAATGGTCCATGGTGTAGCCGTTCTCGGTCGGGATTTTCTTCGCATAGGCCTTGTAGGCGGCGAGCGCCGCATCGACCTGCTGGCGCGAGCCGGTCAAGCCGACCACGCGCGGATCGAAGGACTGGAGATAGAGCGCGAGTTGTTCCGGCGTATCGCGCTCGGGGTCGACCGTAATCAGGAGGATCTGCAGGGGGTCCGCCGCCGCGCCGATCTTTCCGGTCAGGTTGGCCATCTGCACCAGAGTGGTCGGGCAGACCTCGGGGCAATGCGTGAAGCCGAAGAAGACGGCCAGCGGCTTGCCTCGATAATCGGCGTCGGTGACCGTCCTGCCGGTCTGATCGACCAGCGTGAACGGCCCGCCGATCGCGGGCACGCCCTGAACGGCCGCGCGGCCGGCGGGCGAACGACCCGGACCATCGACCTGCCACCACCCCAGCAGGATGGCGGCCCCGACGAATGAGACCAGGACGACGCCGGCCCAGGCGCCGTAGCGGATCCATTTGAGGACGGGCATGGCGCGCCTCAATGCCGGGTATGGCCTGTCGCGGCCGGTTGCGGCGCGCCGACGCCTTGCACCTGCAGCTCGATCGCGACCGTGCCGGCGCGCTCGAAGACCAGCGTGGCCTTGACCTTGTCACCCTGCTTCAGCGGCGCCTTGAGATCGACCAGCATCAGGTGCAGCCCGCCCGGCTTGAACTCCAGAGTCTGGCCGGGCGGGACGGCGACGCCGTCCGTCCTCTCGCGCATCCGCATGATGCCGTCGGCGAGGCTGCTTTCGTGGATTTCGACGCGAGCCGCGCCCTCGGTCGAGCCGCCAACCAGACGGTCCGGCTCCGGGCCGGTGTTCTCGATGGCGAGGTAGCCGCCACCGACTTTCGCCGAGGGCGGCGACGCCCTAGCCCAAGGATGGCCGATCTTGAGCGGCCCGACGGCATAGTCGTGGGCGCGGACAGGGTTGGGGGCATAGGCCGCAAGAGACAGGGCAACGCCGGCGGTGCCGATCGCAAAACGCTTCATGGATGTATCCTCGTAAAGGTGATGGTGCCGGCGGGAGGGCCGGCGCTCTGGTCACGCTTCGAGGGTGGGAGGCGCGCGCGATCCCTGCGCGGTCGCGGCGCGGAACAGGATCGCCAGCGGAGTGGCCTGCCCGAACGCGATCGGCAGGCAGGCCGGAGCGAAGTAAGGGATGGCAATCGCTGGCGAGGTAGGAGGCAGGACGGGGTCGGCCGCCGCTGAGCCGCTCCAAGCGCAGCAGGACGGCTGCGCGGTCGCGTGGTGCGGACTCTCGTCCGATGCGGGTACGGCGGGAGCCTGAGCACCCGAGCACAACGCTTGCGTAAGGCCTGGCTCGCCGACCGACGTGGCGAGGCGGGAGCCGGCGGCGGCGCTTGCGAACACCCCTTGCAGGATCAGGACATAGGCCATCGCCAGCGCGAGCAGCGCCCGGATGATGACGGTTCTGGCCGGTCGTATTGTCACGGGCCCGACATAGCGGGGCGCTGCCGCCCCCGCAATGCGACATGGCGGTCACCTTCAACCCGTGGCGAGGTCGAACAGCAGCTTCATGTTCAGGGCGATGATGATCGCGGCGATCAGGCCGGCGGTGATAGTCAGCCATTTCGGCGCGACCATCTCGCCCATCTTGCTCCTGGACGCCGTGAACATCACCAGCGGCACGATCGCGAAGGGCAGTTGCAGGCCGAGGATGACCTGGCTGAGGATCAGCAGTTTGCCAGTCTCGCTGGCGCCATAGATCCAGGTGACCAGGATCGCCGGGATGATGGCGACGAGGCGGGTGACGAGGCGGCGCACCCAGGCCGGCAGCTTGATGTCGAGGAAGCCCTCCATGACGATCTGGCCGGCCATTGTGGCGGTCACGGTCGAGTTCAACCCACAGCACAACAGCGCGATGGCGAAGAGTGTCGGCGCGATCGACAGGCCCAGCAGAGGCGCAAGCAACTCATGCGCCCGACCGAGCTCGGCGACATCATTCTGGCCCGTCTTGTGGAAGGTCGCCGCCGCCAGGATCAGGATCGAGGCGTTGACCAGCAACGCGAACATCAGCGCGACGGTCGAGTCCACAGTCGCCCATTTCAGCGCGTCGCGCTTCTCGGGCAAGGTCTCGCCGAAAGCGCGAGTCTGTACGATGCCCGAGTGGAGATAGAGGTTATGGGGCATCACAGTCGCGCCGATGATGCCGAGCGCGAGATAGAGCATCTGCGGATTTGTGACGATCTGCGTCGTCGGGGCGAAGCCGCGAATGACCTGACCCCAGTCGGGATCGGCCAAGGCGATCTGGACGCCGAAGCAGATCGCGATCACACCCAGCAACGTGATGATGAAGGCCTCGATCCAGCGGAAGCCCTTGTTCTGGAGCCAGAGGATCACGAAGACGTCTAGCGCGGTGACGACGACGCCGATCTCGAGCGGCATGCCGAAGAGCAGGTTGAGCGCGATCGCCGTGCCGATCACCTCGGCGAGGTCGGTCGCGCAGATCGCGAGTTCCGCCAGCAGCCAGAGCGGATAGGAAACCGCACGCGGATAGGCGTCGCGGCAGGCTTGGGCGAGGTCGCGGCCGGTGGCGACGGCCAGCCTGGCACAAAGCGCCTGCAGGATGATCGCCATGATGTTGGAGACGAGCGCGACGAAGAGCAGCGTGTAGCCGAACTGGGCTCCGCCGGCGAGCGACGTCGCCCAGTTGCCTGGGTCCATGTAGCCGACCGCGACGAGGTAGCCCGGGCCGAAAAAAGCTAGGAACTTGCGCCATGGCGTAGCGCCAGGCCTGACAGTGATGGTTCGGAAGACGTCGAGCAGCGAAGGCTCGCCACGCGCCTTGCGCCAGCCGGTTTCGGCGGTCTCGACTTTGTCCAGCATTGCCCGCCCCTAAAATGCAACTGATTTGCAAAAGCAGATTATGGCCGCTGGTCATATTGTCAATGCATTTGCAAACGATTCTCATTAAATAGGCTGGAGGAGGAAACGATGTCCGACGCAGCCGACGCATTGATCGAGCACTGCAGAGAAGCGGGGCAGCGGATTACAGGGCCGCGCCGCATCATCGCCAACGTCGTCGTCAAATCCGACGACCACCCCGATGTTTCTGAAATCTATCGGCGGGTGACCGCCATCGACCCCGGCATTTCACTGTCCACCGTCTACCGGACTTTGAAGATTTTCGCCGCAACCGGCCTTGTCGAGCGTCACAGCTTCGCAGGCGGACGTGTCCGGATCGAACCGGCCTCGGAGGTCCATCACGATCATCTGATCGACATCGCGAGCGGTGCCGTCATCGAGTTCAGGTCGGACGAGATCGAGCGCTTGCAGGCGCTGGTCGCGAGGGAGCTAGGCTTCGAGCTGACCGGGCATCGGCTCGTCCTGTATGGGCGCCCTCTTGTCAGGACGTTACGACGCGCGCGGAAGCCATAGGTTCCAGTCCGCAGACATGGCTCGGCTCGTCAGCTTCGAGTTTGCTGGGCCGCGCCACCGGCTTCGATGGCGACGTGCGAGAAGCTTAGGATGAAGGCGAAGGCGACGAAGACCACGAGAACGGCGAGCACCACCAGATTGCGGCGCCTCATGCGGCTGTCGTCATGACGAGCGAGCACGCCAGGGAGATGGGGCTCGGGTGTCGGTTCGCGGTTGGTTACGTTCAACTTTCCACATGCGCCAAGTCGCGGACGATGATGCCGACGGCTAGCGCGCGGCATTTCCAATAATCAGCGACTGGCGAGCGAACCGGTCGTCTCGGTTCGCCCAGGTGCGTCGTCTCCGCCGAACGGGTCGGCCAGAGCGGCGTCGGGCCGGCTAATCTCGACCTTGCCCGCGACCATCGGCTGCATGCGTTCGGGCCCCAAGTTCTTCAGCATCGCCCGGAAGCTCTGGTGCATGCCGCCGTCGAGATGGGCATAGCTCATCGCCGACGCGCCACCGCCCACCAACTCGGCAAACCGGGCCTCGTCGCGCGCCTGGCGCAGCGACACCTTCGGCTGCACGTCCGCGTCGATTTCGTAGGATGGGCAGGCCTCGCCCGGAGCGAACGGACCCGATCCATCCTTGGCGTTGAAGACGTAGCGGCGACCGCAGGCGGCGAGCCTGGGCGGTTGCTTCGTCGCCTCGAAATGGTCAGAGCCTTCCTTCAAATTCCGCCAGAATGCGAAGTGTGTGCTGTTACGGTGGCGTGCCATATTCTCGGGCGTCATCCGGAATGGCAGAGCCTGGACCTGGAAGCTGCGCTGCCCGCCGGCGAAAGCTTCGCGCGCTAGGCCGTAGATCTCCGTGACCCCCTCGTCGGTCATGGCGAAGCAGCCAGCCGAGGTGCAGGCGCCATGGACCATGAGCGCCGATCCGGTAGCGCCTTGCGACTTCTCCAGCGGGTTGGGATAGCCGAGGTTGAACGACAGGTAGAACTGCGAGCGCGGGTTCATCAGGTCGGCCGTGACCGTGTAGAACCCTTCCGGCGCCTGTCGGTCGCCTTCGCGCTTCTTCGGGCCGAGCTGACCCGACCAGCGGCACATCGGATAGGTCTTGAGCAGAGCGTACTGGCCGCTGCGGTCGCGCTTCCAAACCTCGAGCTCGCTCTCCTTCTTGAAGATGCGCACCAGGATGGGGTCGCTCTGGCTCATGCCCTTGCTGGACATCTCCGAGACCAGCCGCGCCGGAAGCGGCTGGAGATGACGATCGTCGCCTTCGCCGGTGACGCAGCCGGACAGTGCTAGCGTGCCGAGCAAGAGCACGAGGACGAGGCGCAGCGTCGAGAGGCGGGCGAACGAGAGCATGCGAGAACTTTTGCGCGAACGGGGCTTACAGAGCGTCAACAAGGACGGTTAACGGTTCTCTACAACCTCATGCCACTTGAGCTTCAAGCAGAAATCTTCCGATCTTGATCGGCGAGCGCACGCCTGCTCCACCAGCGCCGCAGCGCCACGACTGCCCAGATCGCCTCGACCACACCGAAGGGCCAGGCGCCCTGGAGGAAGCCGTAGACGGAGCCCAGCGCGCAGGCGATGGCGAAGCCGAGGATGAACCATGGACTGCGCTCCTCGCACGCGTAGGTGATCAGCATCGCGGTTACGGCGAAGAGGCCGAAGACGGTGAGAGGGTCCATCAGAGGATCATGGCGGCGAAGGCGGGCAAGTACCACTGCAGCCACGACCGTCCATTGGCGCAATCCACCATTTGGGCGTCCAACTGCGACGCGCTGTCGCATGATATGCGGGGCGTCTTCCGCCGGAAGCGCTTGAACCTGATGCCACTTCAGGTGCGATCAGCGTACCAAGGGAGGATTCCATGATCGCGCGTCGCTCGCTGCTTCGGCTGTCGGCCGGGCTTATCGCTACCAGTCTCGCCGGTCGATCGGCGACTGCACAGACTGCTCTTGCCGCCAAGCTCCTTGAGCCCGGTCCCTTGCCGGACAAGGTCTTCGGCGCCGCCGACGCACCAGTCACGGTGATCGAGTACGCCTCGCTGACCTGCCATCACTGCATGAACTTCCACATCAACACCTGGCCGGCGTTCAAGGCCAAGTATGTCGATACCGGCAAGGTCCGCTTCATCGCGCGGGAATTCCCGCTCGATCCGCTTTCGGCGGCCGGTTTCATGCTGGCGCGCTGCGGCGACGAGGCGAAGTGGTATCCAATCGTCGATATGCTCTACAAGACGCAGGAAGGCTGGGCGCACGCGCAGAAGCCCCTGGACGCTCTGACCCAGACCATGAAGCAGGCCGGCTTCACGCAAGAGTTGGTCGAGGCCTGCCTGCGACGCGAGGATCTGTTCCAAGGCGTCAGGCAGGTCCAGGAGCGCGGTTCCAAGGAGTTTGGCGTCAACTCGACTCCGACCTTCTTCATCAACGGCGAGAAGAAGGTTGGCGCTCTGACGATCGACGAGTTCGACAAGATCCTGACGCCGTTGCTGGCTCGGCCCTGATCGCGCGGTGAGCTCGCGATGCTAGCGCGCCCCCTTGATCGCGGCGGTGACGACATCCGGGCGACCCAGGAAGCGCCCGAGATCCTGCCAGACGTTCTGGTTCTCCGGCGACTGGCGCCGGATGAAGGTCAGGCCGGATTTCGACCAGGGCAGGACCTTGTCGGTCTGGTTGTCGAGGACGAACTCGCCGCGGTCGGTGACGACGGTGAGTACGGCGTGGCCGCCGCCCTCCTTGTCGATCACCACGGTGATCAGCAGCGCCGAGAGGGGCCAGCCGCGCTTGACCAGTTCACGGCGCTTTTCGAGGACGTAGTCCTCGCAGTCGCCCTTGCCCGTCCTAGCGTAGTCCCAGTTCTCGATGACGCCGAACTGGTCCTGGTCGGTGACCGGTTCGATGGCCTTGTTGAACGTCAGGTTGACGCTCAGGAGCTCGCTCCAGGATCTGTCGTCGAGGCGCATGACTGTCGCCGATGAGCGCGGCGTCCGGCAGTCGTTGGGATTGTCGACGCAGAACTGCTGCCAGCCGATCGGCGTGCGCGAGGGCTGGCCAGCATGAAGATGGGCGAGGTCAGTTGTGCCCGCCGCGAGGACCGGCGTGACCAGGGTCGAAATCGCGATGCCGAGGAACATCGCGCCGATGAGGTTCTGCCTTTTTTTCATGACGCTCTCCCGTGTGGTTGAGAGCGTTTCTAGCGAAGACGCGTTGAATTCGCGCGAAATCCGACCCCTAAATTATCGATCTAAGATTCAGATTTCATTGATGTTTCTTGCTGTGTTATCAACCTTAAGGAAGGCTTTCTCGATGAGCCGCTTCGCCTCTCTAGAAGGTGTGGGCCGCGCCGCACCCATCGGCCCATCAGATGTGCGTGTGGCACGATGAAATCGCGCAATGGCGCTCTGGCCATCGCCCTGGTCGCACTCGCGGTCCTGTTCTACGCGGTCAGCGTGGTGAGGATGCGCGAGGTGGAAGACCGCCGCCATCAGACCGACCCCAAGGCGCACGCCTCTGGCGCCCCGGCATCATCGCCGCGCCCCTGACCACCTGCGCGCAAGCGCGGTTCTTTCTCGGCCGTTCTTCCCCCCGCGCCTTTTGGCCTATGTCAGTAAAAAAGGCCGCGCTGGACCTACAGGGGGGTCACGTGTCCCTCGGCGGCTCTGATCTCGCCATCCTCGATCTGGATCGTCGTGTGGGTCAGCCCGAATTCCGATCGCATGACGCCGCTTGCAGCCGTGAGAATGCCGGCCGACTTCGTCATGTCGTCGATCACCAGATGGCAGCTCATCGCGTCGAGACCCGACGTGATGGTCCAGACATGCAAGTCGTCGACGGCGACGACGCCAGGGAGGTCGGCGAGCTTCGCCTGGAGAAGCTTCAGATCGACCTCCGGCGGCGTGCCCTCGAGCAGGATGTGCACGGCCTGCTTCAGCAGGCTCCAGGTGCGCGGCACGATGAACAGGCCGATGCCCGCGCCGACGATCGGATCGACGATCGTCCAGCCGGTGAGCAGGACGACGATGGCCGCGACGATGACGCCGAGCGAACCCAGCATGTCGCTCAGGACCTCGAAATACGCGCCCTTGACGTTCAGGCTCTCGGACGATCCTCCCGAGAGCAGCTTCATGCTGACGAGGTTGACACCGAGACCCACGACCGCGACGACCAGCATCGGACCGCCGATGATCTCCGGCGGGTTCTGGAAGCGCTGGTACGCCTCGTAGAGGATGTAGACCGTCAGGAGCAGGAGGACGACGGCGTTGGTCAGCGCCGAGAGCACCTCGGCGCGGACATAGCCGAATGTCTTCTCCGGCGTAGCGGGACGCTCGGCGAAGCGGATCGCGATCAGCGCCAGGGCCAGGCCGCCGGCATCGGTCAGCATGTGGGCCGCATCCGCCAAGAGCGCGAGGCTACCGGTCCAGAGCCCGCCGACGACCTCAGCGACCATGAACGCCGTGGTCAGGCCCAGCGCCATCGCCAGCCGGCTCTTGTGCCTGCCGGCCGCGGTGCCTGTCGGAGCCGCGCCGTGCGAGTGCCCTGTCGCCATCGTGAAACTCCCCATGAACGCCTACTGAGTAGAACAGGCGCTCAGATGTGATCTTTGTGCTCGGGTTCGCCGAGGTTCTCGACCCGGATGTCGGCCGAGAGGCGGCCGGCGCGCTCGAAGACGAAGGTCACCGGGATGAAGCTGCCGGGCTCGACCTTGGTGTAGAGGCCGACCAGCGTGATCTGATGTGTTCCTGGCCTGAGCGACACCCTGCCATTCGCCGGCAGGGCGAGTTCGTCGAGCTCCACGGGACGGACGATGCCGGTCTTGGTGTCCAGAGCCTTCAGGATGGCGTGGTGGGCTGCGGCCGTTTCGATCTTGAGGAGTCGATCCGGGCGAGCGCCGCTGTTGGCGAAGGTCGCGTAGAATGGGAACTGGTCGCCCTTCAGCGCCGATCCCTTGGCCCAGGGATGGATCACGGCGACGCCGCCACGCTGCGCCACCGGCTCGGGATGGATCTGCCCCATGGCGAGCAGACCAGCCCCGATCAGCACGCCCAGGCCCCCAAGGCGCCAGGCCGCTGCGCCCGAGAGCAGCGCAAAGGGCTTGGTCTCGGCGGCGGAAGCCGCCTCGATCCATTGTCTGATCCGCCTCATGATCGGTCTCCTTGCGCGCCTGGAGAGACATTGGGCTGTGGGGATGCGGCCTCGGAGCGGGCCTTGCGATAGTCGGCAAGAGCGGCCAGCAGCATCAGCCCGACACCCGCCGAGATCGCGATGTCGGCGCCGTTGAAAGTCGGCCAGTGCCAATCGCCCCAGTGAAGGTCGATGAAGTCCGTGACGGCGCCCTGACGCCAGCGGTCCTGCGCATTGCCGAGCGCACCACCCGCAACCAGCGCCAGACCGACCCGCTCGAGCCGGATCCGGCTTCTGACGGCCCAGACCATGAGGCCGATGGCGACGACGACCTTGAACGCGGCCAGCATGCCCGGCCACGCCTCCAGCGTGTCGCGGCCGATCCCGAAGCTGACGCCGTAGTTGAAGCCGAGGCGCAGATTGAGGAACGGCGCGATCTCGATGACGCGCGGCGGCGCCATCACATATGTGAGGATCAGCCATTTCGAGAGCTGGTCCAGCGCCGCGGCGGCGACCGCCCAACCAAGGACTTCTCCGAGCCGCTTCTGCAACGTCATGGCGTCGTGCTTTCCGGGGTGGTGCGGGTCCCGAGCCAACGCCGCACCCGCTGCTGATAGTCGCGATAGGGCTGGCCGAGGCTTCGCACGAGGACGCGTTCCTCGATGCGGACCTGGAGGACGATGGCGACCAGGAGCGCGAGCGTCAGCGCACCCTGAATGAGGCTGGGCAGCACGAGGAAAAGCCCGACGAAGAGCAGGGCCTGGCCGACGAAGACCGGGTTGCGCGAGATCGCGAACGGGCCGTTGTCGACGATCGGGCCGAGCTCGCCCTCCGCCGCACCGATGCGCCAGGAGGCGCCCATATGCCGCTGGGACAGGATCGCGAGGCAGGCTCCGACTACGACAAGAAGATGGCCCAGGACATCGACCCACGGGCCGTCGAGTGTGCGTTGGAGCGGGTCGGCCTTGATAGGATTGCCGACCAGCGCCAGTACGATGGGCCAGATCACCGCGCCGGCGAAGGCGAGGCGGAACAGCGTGGCCGACAGCGCCTGCTTCTCGCGGCCTTTGCCGAAGAGCCAGACCGGCCGTCCCGCTTCCCTGGCGAGGATGGCCGACATGGCGAGGAAGCTGATGACGTAGACGACGGTCATCAAGTAGCTGGCGATCTCCATGCCGGACATGGCGCGTTCCTTCCGCTCAGCCGACGCGGCCGGCGTTGAAGCGCAGCAGCCGCAGCGCGTTGGCCGTCACAATGACCGTGGCGCCGGTATCGGCCAGGATCGCGACCCAGAGGCCGGTGTAGCCGAACACCGTGGTGACGAGGAACACGGCTTTCAGCCCGAGTGCGATGGCGATGTTGACCCGGATGTTGCCCATCGTCGCCCGCGCAAGCCTGATCATGGCTGCGACGTCCCGGACCCGGCTCTTCAGGATCGCCGCGTCGGCGGTTTCCAGTGCGACGTCGGTGCCCGAGCCCATCGCCACACCGATGCCGGCGGCGGCGAGCGCCGGCGCGTCATTGATGCCGTCGCCGATCATCATGACAGAGGCCTCGGCTGACAGCGCCTTGATCGCGGTGACCTTGTCCTCCGGCATCAACTCGGCCTTGTGCTCCATGCCCAGCGAGCCGGCGATGGCCGCCCCCGTGCGGGCGTTGTCGCCGGTCAGCATCAGCGAGCGGATCCCCATCGCCTTCAACTCGGCTATGCCGGCGGCGGCGTCCTCGCGCGGTTCGTCCCGCATAGCGATCAAGCCGGCGAGGACGCCGTCCGCGATCACGGCTGCGACGGTCTTGCCGGCGGTCTCCAACTGCTCGACGGCCGCCTTCGCCTGGTCGTCGAAGTTGGCTCGCGAGAGCGCGTGGCGCGGCGCCCCGACGAAGATTGTGGCTCCGTCCAGCGTACCGGTGACGCCCTGCCCGGCGATGGCCTTCGCCTCGGTGGCATTGCGCACCGGGATCGCATGTCCCTTGGCGCGCTCGATGATCGCCAGCGCCAGCGGGTGGCTCGATCCGGTCTCGACGGAGGCCGCGAGTTCTACGACCTCCCGTTCGGTCCGTGCCAGCGCGACGACCTCCGTGACGCGCGGGCGGCCCTGCGTGAGCGTGCCGGTCTTGTCGAAGGCGACGACGCCGGTCTTCGCGGCAGCCTCGATGACGACGCCGCCCTTCATCAGCAGGCCCTGGCGTGCGCCGGTGGAGAGCGAGGCGGCGATCGAGGCCGGCACCGAGATGACCAGCGCGCAGGGGCAGCCGATCAGCAGCAGCGCCAGGGCCCGGTAGATCCAGACCGACCACTCGGCCCCGAGCAGCAAGGGCGGCACGATCGCGACGAGCACGGCAAGACCGACGATGGCCGGCATGTAGACCCGCGAAAACCGGTCGATGAAGCGTTCGGTCGGCGCGCGCGCCTCCTGTGCCTCCTCGACCAGCCGGATGATGCGCGCGATCGTATTGTCCTCGGCAGCCTTGGTCACGCGCACCCGCAGCGCCGCCTCGCTGTTGACCGAGCCGGCGAAGACCGGCTCGCCGATGCCCTTGGTCTTGGGAACCGACTCGCCGGTGACCGGGCTCTCGTCGATGCCGGAGACGCCATCCGTGATCTCGCCATCGGCCGGGATGCGGTCGCCCGGGCGCACCAGCACGGTCTGACCGATGTTGAGCGCCGCAGCATCGACCGTGCGGGTTTCGCCGTTTTCCTCGATAATGGCGGTCTTGGGCACGAGCTCGCCAAGCGCGCGGATCGAGGCCCGCGCCTTGTCTGCTGCGACTCCCTCCAGCACTTCTCCGACCGCGAAGAGGAACACGACCAGAGCCGCTTCCTCGGCCGCGCCGATGACCAGCGCGCCGGTGGCGGCGATCGTCATCAGCATCTCGATGGTGAAGGGCATGCCGGCGCTGGCGGCCGCATAGGCCTTGCGCGCCACGGGGACGATGCCGATCACGCAGGCCGCGATGAACGCCCAGTGCGCGGCGGCGGGCCAGACCAGGCTGGTGGCCCAGGCCGCACCGAGCAGCGCGCCCGTCGTCAGCACGAGACGGCCCTTATTGGTCTGGTACCAGGACACGCCGTCCGGGGTCGCTTCATGGACATGGCCCGGCAGGCCGTGCCCGGTGTCGACGGCCTGTTTGCCGACCGTGTCGGCCGTCCCTTGCCTGGCGGCGTGTCCATCATGGTCATGAGAATGGCTATGAACCGCATGATCATGCCCGGCATGATCTTCATGCTCGCGACGATTACCGGCTGCGGGGCTCGACGCTTGCGTCTTCGGCGCAACCACGGCGGTGGTGAAGCCGAGGCTGGCGATGCGCTTCTCGACTGCGTCGCGCTTCGTCTGGGTCTCGTCGAGCGCGAGCGTCAGGGTTTCAGACATTACCGAGAGCTTGACGTCGCTGACGCCAGGCAAGCGCTCGAGCGCACCACGAATGGTCGCAGCGCAGCCTGGACAATCCATGCCGCCGACCTTCCAGCTCAAGGGCTCCGGGCTGCGTTGGATCCCGGCCGTGGTCGTCGCGTCCGCCGGCTTATGGGGATGGCTGCAGCCGCACGTGGCTGCCGGCTCCGGGACCGGCGTCGCCTTCGCCACCAGCACCGTCAAGATGTAACCGAGGCCTGCGACGCGCTTCTCGATCGCTTCGCGCTTGGTCTGGCTCTCGTCGAGCGCAAGCGCCAGCGTTTCCGACATGACCGAGAGCTTGACGTCGCTGACTCCGGGCAGGCGCTCCACGGCGCCGTGGATCGTCGCCGCGCAGCTCGCACAATCCATCCCGCCGACCTTCCAGCTCAGGTTCTGGAGCTTGGTGTCCGAGGTCGCTGTCATAGTCGTCTCCGCTTGCAGGCGCTGTGAGACAACCCACATACGATCTCTAGCCACTTCAGGTTCAAGAGGTAAAATGAGATGGACGCAAAAAATCTCGCGCGCGTCATGCCGATCGGATCGCTCTCGGACCGGACCGGCGTGAAGGTTGAGACGATCCGCTATTACGAGCAGGTCGGGCTTCTTCCGCAGCCAGAGCGCTCAGAGGGCAACCAGCGCCGCTATGGCCGCGCCCACGTCGAGCGGCTCGCCTTTATCAAGCATGCCCGCGACCTCGGTTTTCCCGTCGACGGCATCCGCGCCCTACTAAGGCTGTCCGACAACCCCGGCATGGCATGCGACGAGGCCCACGCGATTTCGGTCGCCCATCTCGACGAGGTGCGCCACAAGATCGCGCGGCTCCGCTCGCTGGAGAAGGAATTGGAACGCATCGCTGCAGCCTGCTCTGGCGGAGTCACGGCCTGCGACTGCGCCATCATCGAGGCGCTGGCGGACCACAGCCAATGCGGGTACGATCGGCATTAGCCGGCGTAAAAGGCCACGACCCTGTTGTAAGTCCCCTTGGACCTGCTATTTTGGCCCTTATATGCTCTCAATCATTGTTCCCACTCAATGGTTGGGGCTCCGCCGGAATTTCCCTTGTTTTTCATGAGATTGGGACTGACCGGTAGGTTCGGGTCCTCTCCTGGGCACAACGCTTTTTCCTCAGCAGGACAAAGAGTTACGGTTTTATAAGGGCTTATCGGCTATCCGCTTTCACACAGCGGTTTCACACATGGCCCTCGCGATGCCCCGTCCCTTCGCTACCAAGTCGGGATCCTACTACCTCAACGTTCGGGTGCCGAACGAGCTCCGAGAGGTCGCGCGCGGCCGTGCCGTGACGCTGCCGATCGCCGGCGACCCCGTCACCGTCACCATCTCCGACAAGGTCTACATCTCGCTGCGCACCAAGAGCGCCCGCGAGGCTAAGGACTGTTTCCAGGCGGCGCTGGGCCGTTTGGCAGCCTACTGGGACTCGCTGCGCGCGTCCGTCCACACCCTGACGCCGATCGAGGTCAAGGCGTTGGCAGGCGAGGCCTACCGGGACGCCGTCAACAAGCTCGACGCGGACTACGATTTCAACGATCGCATCGAGGCGTTCGTCACCGAATATCGCGACGCGCCTCGCCCTGGCGCATGAAGAAGCTGACGCTTTCGAGATAGAGGGCGCCGGTCGGCAGCAGCTTGATGCGCGCTCCGGCATCCAGCGCCCGCACGATGCTTGACGAGGACTGCACGGTGGCGTCGGCGCGGCCCGACGCGACCTCGTTGATGGCGTCCGTCGCCGAGGGGAAGGAGGCGAACTGCGCCTTCGGGAAGGTACGCCGCGCCACGGCGAGCTGCGAGGTGCCCTGGAGCGTGGCGAAGCGGATGTTCTACGCGTTCAGATCCTCCGGCTTTTGTACCGTCGAATTCGGCTTCAGGCCGACATAGACAGGCGCATGGAACGCAGGTATCGGCGTGAAGTCGCCGCGCAGCGCGCGGGCCGGAAGGTTCGTGACGGGCTCGATCATGTCGCAGCGGCCCGATTCCAGCAGCGAGAACAGCCCCGCCGCACTTGCACTCCGTAGCGTCTCGCGCACTGTCGAGGGCGCCGCGCCGACGCGCACCGAGATCGCCTTGTGGCCGAGCCCCTGCTCGAACCGATATCGCAAAATCTCGCGGACGCGCCGCATGCTCACCCTCTCCGCCGACATCAATCGCTCCCCTCGGACACGCCAAAAGGAGCAAGCCTAAGCCAGCAGAGGACCCGCGATCTTACCGCCCGACAGGGGGCGGCATCATCTCGGAATCCGGGGGCGGATTAATCTCGGAACAAGGGGGCGACATCCCTCGGAATCAGCAGCTAGGATCGCGAAGCTCACGACAGCCGCGGTGCCGGTCAGGATCAAAGGCACCGCATATGGCCGGTTGGGAGCAACGGCGCGCGTGCCTCTCGTGTCCGCCATCTTCGACCTATCGCCTTGCACCCTTCACCACGCTGGCCATCAGGACACCGAGACATCCGAACAGGAGTAGGAGCCCAATGGTGATCGAGTTGTCGTGAACGTAGTGAACCACAAGCCAGCAGCCGGCCACGACCGCCAGAATTGAGAGAGCGAGTTGCTCGTCGTCCACGAACAGACCGACGAACTCGTCAAAGATGAGGCGTAACACGGTCATCGGGCGATCTCCACGGGGCGGCGGGCGAGCGAGATCAAGGCGAGCCCGGCTGACAGGAAAATCGCGGCCAGCACGAGAATGGCCGCGTCGTGACCGGGCCATTCCACCCCAAGTCCCTCGCCGGTCCAGAACACTCCGAAGGCCGACAGCATGACGCCTACGCCGAACTTCAGGGTGTTTTCCGGCACTCGGGAGAGTGGCTTGTGAACGGCTATGCCGATCACCAGGACGAGAATGCAGGCGGCGAGCGCCCCCAGAGCCGCAGGCCAGAGCAGGCCGCGCCCGGCGCCGACCGCGATGACGATGAAGACAACCTCGACTCCCTCCAGCACCACGGCCTTGAAGGCCGCCAGCCCTGCAATCCAGTCGAGATGGGAGATGCGCTTGCGCGCGGCGTCTTGCAGGAGCGACGTCTCCTTTGCGAAGGCCTGCTCCTCGTCATGAAGTGCGATGATGCCCGCCGCCCGCAGGATCGCTTTCCGCAGCCAGCGAAGGCCGAAGAGCAGCAGCAAGATGCCGATTACGAGCTGCAGGCTTTGGATCGGGACCTTGTCGAGCACCGGCCCAAGCGCGAGCACCAGAAGACCGAGAACGCCGAGCCCGGCGGCGGTGCCGGCCAAGGCAGGTCGCCAACCTTGGACGGTCCCGACGGCGAGCACGATGGTGAAGGCCTCGACCACCTCGACGATCGAGGCGAGGAACGTGGCGGAAATCGCAGGCGCGGCAGTCGCCCAGGTCATCATGGCCGATCCCTTTCAGTGTTCAGGACGATGGCGGAGGTGCCAGATGCAGACCCACGACCAGGATGGCCGCGAGAAGCAGGATGAGAGCCGGATGTCCGATGCTCTCGATTGAGCCATCGATCCGGAACCCGATCAGGGTGGAGCCCGCGACGATGCCGATCACGCCGAGGTAGAGGCCCCTCATGATCACTGACGGCAGCGGCGGTGTGTCGTACGGCACGGACATGCTGGCCATCTCGGTTCCCAGGTGTCACAATGGATTTTAGATCAAGCGGCGATCATCGCTTTGTATTTGTAACGACCGTAACAATCAAGAGGTTCCATGTCTGCGTTGGAATGGTTGCTGCTGACCTACAAGGTCCCGGCCGAGCCCGCACGAAAGCGCGTCTCGATCTGGCGGAAGCTCAAAGGCATGGGCGCCGTCTATCTGCAGGGCGGCGTCTGCGTGCTGCCCAAGACCGACGACCATCTCCGTCGTCTCAAGGTTGTCGAGAACGAGATCGCCGAGGCGGAGGGCGAGGCGCTGCTGCTGGCGACGGTCGGTCTCGACCAGAAGCAGCAGGAGAAGATCATCGCCCGGTTCAACGCCGACCGCGACGACGAGTACAAGGAGTTCATCGAGAAGTGCATCGCCTTCGAGGCGGAGATCGCCGAGGAGACCCGCGTCAAGCACTTCACCTTCGCCGAGCTGGAGGAGAACGAGCAGGAGCTAACCAAGTTCAAGACGTGGATCGCCAAGATTCAGAAACTCGACTTCTACAAGGCGCAACGGGCTGAGGAGGCCGCAGAGCGGTTGACCAGGTCGGAGGCGATCCTCGACGCCTACGCCCATAACGTCTTCGCGGCGCAGGACGAGAATAAGCCGTCCGACAACGGCAAGCTGGGTTAGGTTCTGCCGCCATGACCCTTGAACAGCTCAGGATCTTTGTCGCCGTTGCCCAGCGCGAGCATGTCACGCAAGGCGCGCGCGAGCTGAACCTGACCCAGTCGGCGACGAGCGCTGCGATCACCGCGCTCGAGACGCGTCACGCCGTAAAGCTGTTCGACAGGGTCGGGCGGCGCATCGTGCTGACCAAGGCAGGGCAGATCTTTCTGGTGGAAGCGCGTGCTGTGCTTTCGCGCGCGGCTTTGGCCGAGACCGTCCTTGCCGATCTTGCCGGGCTGAAGCGCGGGACGCTGGCGCTCGCAGCCAGCCAGACGGTGGCGAACTACTGGCTGCCGCCGCTGATGCAGCGCTATCAGGAGCGCCATCCCGGAATCGCGCTAAGTCTGACGATCGGCAACACCGAAACGATCGCGGCTACGATCCATGACGGCGCGGCCGATCTCGGCTTTGTCGAGGGACGGATCGATGATCCTCATCTTGCCATCGAGATGGTCGGCGCCGACGAGATGGTTCTTGTCGTGGGTCGAGAGCACGGCTGGGCGGAGCCTGGCTGCGTTGATGCGAGTGAGTTGTCAGCGACGCCCTGGGTGTTGCGAGAGCCCGGTTCAGGTACGCGCGCATTGTTTGAACAAGCGCTCGCTGGAGCGGGTCTCACATTGGACCGCCTGACGATCGCACTGGAGCTGCCCTCGAACGAGGCCGTGTGCTCGGCCGTCGCCGCGGGCGGCGGCGCGACCCTGATCTCACGTCTGGTGGCGGAGGCGGGCCTGCGCTCTGGCGCGCTGATCGCGGTTGACGTCATGGTCCGGGATGGCCAGCCCGGGTTCGCGCTGAGGCATCGCGATTTCCTGGCCCTGCGTCATAAGGAACGCCACCTCACGCAGGCGGCACGAGCGTTTTACGCGCTGATCGAGGCAGGCGGCGAGACGCGAGGAAGCGTATGAAGTTCGCCGCTCCGGTCAGGCGACCCCGAGCAGCCTGATCAAAGCGTAGCTGATGGCGGCCAGCACGATCAGCGAGAGCGTGACGGCCGCGATAACACGTGGACCGGCCTTGGCGACCGTACGGATGTCGACGCCGAGCCCGAGCGCCGCCATGGAGACGACGGTCAGCAGATTGGCGACAGTCGCGATCCACGGCAGCGCGATCGCCGGGATCAGGCCTGCAGAGCGGAACGCGGCCATGACGAGAAACGCGACGATGAACCACGGCACCAGATGGTGGACGGGCACCCGGTTCGGCATCGGACGGTCGCCGGCCGTGACGTGAGGAGCTAGCTCGTCGCTGTCCTCGCGCAGACGGCTGGTCAGCATCGACAGGACGAGGACGACCGGCCCGAGCATCAGCACGCGCACGAGCTTGACCAGCGTGCCGATATGGACGGCCACGACGCCTGCCGGAGCCGTCGCGGCTATGACCTGCGGCACCGCATAGACCGTGAGGCCCGACAGGATGCCGAACTGGGTCGCGCTCAGGCCGAGCGCCGGGATTAGCAGCGGCAGGCCCAGGACGACGAGGACGCCGAGGACGGCCGTGAAGGCGATCGAGGAGGCGACGTCGTCGCCATCGGCGCCGATGACGGGCGCGACCGCTGCAATGGCCGAGTTGCCGCAGATCGAGTTGCCGCAGGCGATCAGGATCGCCAGCCGGCGCGGCAGGCTCAAGGCGCGGGCGATGCCGTAGCTCAGGGCGATGGCGACGGTGACGATGCCGGCGATGCCCAGCAGCAGGCCGGGCCCTGCGGCGATGATCGTGGCGGCGCTGAGCGAGGCGCCCAGCAGGACGACCGCGACCTCCAGCAGCGTCTTGGCCGAGAATGTGATACCCCTGCGCCATGCCGATCCAGGCGCCCATGCCGTCCGCACTGCGGTCCCGATCAGGATCGCCAGTACCAGCGCTTCCAGCCAGGCGCGATCGAACAGGCGCTCCTCGATGTGCTCCAGCGCAAACGCTGCACCGGTCACGGCGAGGCAGAGCGCCAGGCCCGGCAGGATGGCGAGCAGCTTGCCGCCGGCGTCTAAAGCCAGATTGCGGGAGGCGGTGTTGACGGTGTTCGGCGACATCGGTTGGTCCTGGCCTGATCGGCTGCGATTGGGTCACAGGAGAATGAAGCACCATGATTGGCCCATCCAACGACTAATCATTCTCAGTTCGTTCGATAAAAGCGAATGATCGTGTCGAGTTGAACACGGGCACACGCGCGGCATCTGGCGCGCTCTTGGTCGCTGATGACGGAGCGCGCGCTGGCTGCCATGATGCCGACCCGGAAACCCTGCGACCTTCGGCCGGCGAAGCGAGACACGATCCTGCGCAAGACGATCGAACTGGCACTTCGGGATAACTGGCAGCGGCTGTTCGGCTATGCTGTCAGGCTGAGCGGCAGCCGTGACGCCGCAGGCGATCTGCTGCAGTCATGCGCGAGCAAGGCTCTCGCCAGCCCGGCTATTCCGACAGAACCGTCGCAGGCGCGGGCCTGGCTGTTCAAGGTCCTGCGCAATTGCTGGATCGACGATCACCGCCGGTCTTCGGTGCGCGCTGACGACAGTGCGGCAGAAGCCTGGGGAGCTACGGTTTGGGACTGCGACGACCGACTGATCGCCGAGATCACTGTCAGACAGGCATTGGAACGAATCGACCCGGCGCATCGCGAGATCATCGAACTGGTCGATCTGGCAGGGTTCCGCTATGCCGAGGCGGCGGAAGTCCTCGATCTGCCAGTGGGCACGGTGATGAGCCGCCTCAGCCGCGCGCGTCTGGCGATGCTGAGCCTGATCGAGGGGCGAAACGTCACGCCGATCTCAGCAGGACGGCGCCATGCGAGATGAAGACGAGACCATGACCGGCAACCCGACGATGACCTGGGAGGCGCTCAACGCCTACGTCGACGACGAGCTCGCGCCCGATGCCGCCGCCGACATCGCCGCTGCCGTCGCGCGCGATCCCGATCTTGCCGCACGCGTTGCAAGCCTCTCGCGTCTGCGGGCCACGACGCGCAGCCTGGCTCCGGAGATCGGCGCGCCGGCGCTGCGACTGCCGCAGCGACGGCGGCCCCTGTCCGCACGGGTTGCAGCGCTGGCCGCATCCCTTTCCCTCGCCGTTGGCCTGGGCGCCGCGATCTGGATGGTTGGCATGGCGACGCCGGATGCGCCGCCGCTTTCGGCGGCCGTGGCCGCGCATCGCGCCTGGCTCGCTGACGCGGGTGCCGATCGGAGTGGCCGGCTTCAGGTGGAGATGGCCGGGGCCAGCGCCGGCCAGCTGCCGGACCTGGCGCTCGCTTCGCTGACGCTCGTCCATCTGTCGCTCGATCCGGCCATCCGCCGGGGCGGCGGCATGCTGGCCGGTTATGTCGGGCCCAATGGCTGCCGGATCGGCTTGTGGATCGCGCCGCATCGCGGCCCCTCGCTGCCGCATCCGGTCGCGCAGGATCGGGAGGGATTGTCGATCCGATCCTGGAGTGCAAACGAGACGGATTATGCGCTGCTCGGGCGCGGCATCGATGCCCTGCGTCTTGATCGGATCGCAGCGCTGGTGGCGCGCCTGACCCAGAGCGAGCGCCTGCCGCCCCGCGAGCACATCGCCGCACTGGACGAGGCCAGGGCCGCCGGCTCCGCCTGCACGGGTTGAGGCCTTAGATTTTTATGGGTCCGGGAATAAAACGGCATCGTCCTGCGTCGTCTCCCATGAGGAACATGTCCTCGGGAGAAACGCCATGCTCAACGAAGCACAACTGCGGGATGCCGCAGCACCATCGCCCGACAATGACGGCGCAACTCGGCCGATAGGCCGCCAGCCATCTCGCCGCGGATTGCTGCTCGGTGGCAGCCTTGCCTCGCTCGGGGCAGCCGCCGGCCTTGGCCTGTCGCTCGGGAGCGGCGCCGCGGGCCTGACCTCGGCAGCTTCCGCTCAGGGCGCGCCCGCCGCTGGCGCCGCGCCCAAGGGTCCGCAGCCTTTCGATTATCCCGGTAAGGACAAGGGTCTCGTCCTGCTCGGCGACCGGCCTCTCGTGGCCGAGACGCCGGAGCGCCTGCTCGACGACGACACCACGCCGATCGGAAAATTCTTCGTCCGCAACAACGGCCAGATCGCCGAGGAAAATAAGCAGGGCGACGCCTGGAGCTTCAAGGTCGAGGGCGAGGTCGACAAGCCGCTGACGCTGACCGTCGCCGAGTTGAAGTCGCGCTTCGCCCCGCAGACGATGCGGATGGTTCTGGAGTGCGGCGGCAATGGCCGCTCCTTCTTCCAGCCGCCGGGACGCGGCAACCAGTGGACCAATGGCGGCGCCGGCTGCGCCGAGTGGACCGGCGTCAGGCTCGCCGACGTGCTGAAGGCGGCAGGCCTCAAGGACGGCGCGAAATTCACCGGCCATTACGGCGCCGATCCGCATCTCTCCGGCGATGCCGGCAAGGACGCGATCTCGCGAGGCATGCCGATCGAGAAGGCTATGGAGCCGCATTCGATGCTGGTCTGGGCCATGAACGGAGAGCCCTTGCCGCATATCCATGGCGGGCCGCTACGCCTGGTCGTGCCGGGCTGGCCGGCGTCGCTGTCATCGAAATGGCTGACGCGCGTGCTCGTCCGCAAGGATCCCCATGACGGCCAGGGGATGGGCGGCACCTCCTATCGCCTGCCGACGATCCCGCTCGTGCCGGGCTCGAATGCCGATGGCAAGACCAACTTCGCCGACATGACCTCGATGCCGGTGCGCTCGATCATCACCGCGCCCGCCAACGGCACGCGGCTTGACGCCGGCACGCGTCAGGTGCCGCTGCGCGGTGCGGCCTGGGCCGGCGACCACGACATCCAGAAGGTGGAAGTCTCCGTCGATGCCGGCCAGCGCTGGCAGATGGTTTCGATGGCCAAGCCGAAGAACCGCTACGACTGGGTCCGATGGGTCGGCACCGTGGCTTTGCCGAGCGACGGCTATTTCGAGGTCTGGGTCCGCGCCACGGACTCGCGTGGCGTGGCGCAGCCCCATGTCGCGACCAACTGGAACCCGCAGGGCTACGGCTCGAACCCGCTTCACCGCATCGCCGTCTTGGTGGGCTGACCGCATGGCGATCAGGATCAACCATTTGGCGGCCGCAGCAGCGGCCGCCGTTCTGAGCACTCTGCTCCTTGCGGCAGTCTCCTCGACCGCCTCGGCGCAGGCGCCGACCACGGTAGAGGAGACGCCTGAATCGCTGCCGGATTTTGCCGGCCGCGAAGAGACCTTCGGCTATTGCGTCGGCTGTCATTCCTTCCAGGTCGTCGGCCGGCAGGGCATGGACCGCGGACGGTGGGACGAGACGTTGAGCTGGATGACCGAGAAGCACGCCATGCCGGCGCCCGACGCCGAGACGCGCAAGGTGCTGCTCGACTATCTCGCGCAGGCCTACCCGACCAAGGCCCCGGCCCAGGCAGGTGGCTGGGTCAGCCCCTTCGCGCCTAAACCCTGACGACGAAAGCCATTACGATGAAACGCATCCTCCTCGCCGCGGCGCTGGCCGCCTGTTGCTTGTCGTCGGCACGCGCTCAGGACGCCGCCGCCGGCGAAAAGCTCTTTGCGCAATGTCGCGCCTGCCACCAGGTCGGCGAGACCGCGAAGAACACCGTCGGTCCCATTTTGAACGGTATGATCGGCCGTCAGGCTGGAACGCTCGACGGCTACAGCTATAGCGCCGCGATGAAGGCCTCTGGCATCTCCTGGAGCGACGAGACGTTCTCGGAGTACATCAGAGACCCTAAGGCGAAGGTGCCCGGGACCAAGATGATCTATCCGGGGCTGAAGGATGCAGCCAAGGTCGCGGATCTCATCGCCTATCTGAAACAGTTCGGCGGTGACGGCAAAAAGGCGCCCTGAGGCGCCTCTGTCGCAAGCCGGTTTCTTCGCTGCGCTCGTCAGGCAAAGATGGCGATCAGGACGATTGCTGTTCCGCCCATGGCTGCGGCGATCGGCAGCGCCGTGATTTGGAGCAGCGCGTCGCGTCCACTGACGCGTCCTGTCGCGATGTCGACGTCGCCGTCCAGGAACTCATGGAAGCTTCGCTCGGTTTCGCGCTCGGGCGTCATGTTCCTGGACAGAGCGCCGCCTCCGACCAGAAGCCCGAAATACATCAGGCTGATCGTGGTGACGATGACGAGAAGCAATGTGCTGGGCCCGCCGGCGAAGGCTGCCCAGGCCAGCACGATCAGCCAGGCATATCCTGCCAGTGCGATGCCGATGGCATAGGGATGGACGCCAGTCGCGCGCAGACGATGATGCTGCTTGGCGCGCTGCACTGTCGTGTCGCTGCGAGGCACTTTGCCGATCGTTCGGGCTTCGGCGATCGGCATTCTGAATGTGGTCATCGTCATGATCCTCTCCTCTCGGCTCATCCATCCGGATGTCCTTGAGGAGAGGATCGCGTCGTCTAGCATATTTATCCAACGGATCGTTCTTGTCGAATTAATCGAATCAGGCGAACGATTGGATGACCCTCACGGCTTTTGGATCTGCACCGGCTTGCCGGGCTTGTCAGCCATGCCCTCTACGATGACGAGGTAGCGCCTCTGAATGGCCGCAACCTCGCTGACGACCTGCCGGATCGGTCCGACCGCGTTGACAATCGCCGCGCCGGCGGGGTTGCTCATGAAAGCGGCGAGCGGCTGTACGACGCCATCGCCGGTCGCGCTGGCAGCCAGCGCCAGCACATAGGGCTGCTTCGGCTCAAGGCCGGTGACGGCAGCCTGCAGCATCTGAACGAGCCCCTGGTTGAACAGCGTCACCTGCGTAGCGCCCTTGCCGTCCGCGCTTGCGAGTGAAAGCTGGGTAGACCCCGCGGCGGCCGAGAGCGGCTGGAGATTGGCCATGCCGTCGCCCTTGGTCACCGCGTTGGGAACATAGGCGACGCCTTGGGGCGCTTGTCCGAGCGGGATCGTCTCGATGACTTTGTTGCTGGCGGTGTCGATCACGGCTGCCGCATCGGCATTCTCCAGCCCAACGTAGACGCGTGTCCCGTCGCCTGACGGCCATAGGCCATGGGGCAAGGCGCCAACAGGGATGCTGGCGACCTGCTCGAAACCGTCGGTGCGGAAGACCTTGATCAGGTTCAGCCCGCCGACCGTGACATAGGCGAACTGCTCCTTGCCGTTGCGGACGATGTTGACGTGGTTCGTGATCGGGCCGGTATCGAGCACCTTGAGCGACTGGAACGGCGGCTTGGCGTTGAACACCATCGTCTTGCCGATGTCCTTCAGCGTCAGCCAGACCTGTGCACCGTCAGGCGTGGCTGCGATATCGGGGCAGAACGGGCTGTCCTGCTTCATGCTGCCGACGATCTTCTTGGTCCCTGTGTCGATCACGACCGTCTCGGGGCTGAAGCTGGAGCAGACATAGCCATAGCGGCCATCGGGCGAGAAGATCGTCATGCCCGGGCCGTTGGGCACCTTGATCCGTGTCGTCGGCGCAAAATTCTCACCGTCGAGCACCTGGATGTAGTCCTCGCCGCGAATGCTGACCCAGACTTCCTTGCCGTCTGGCCGGAAGAAGGCTTCGTGCGGCGAACGGCCGACATAGGCCGTGTGCTTCACGGCATTGGTCTCGGTATCAATGAAGCTCACGGAATTGGAGCCGATCGAGATCACCGCGAGCGTCTTGTGGTCAGGCGAGAAGCCCATGCCGTGAACCAGCACCTGGCCACGATAGAGCGGGCTGAGGTTCGCCGGCGTCGGCTCGCCGAGCTTGATCACGCCCAAAAGCTTGTTCTGCGACGGGTCGATCACAGAGACCGTGTTGGAGAACTGGTCGGAGGTGTAAAAGCGGTCGCTTTTGCTGATCGCGATATCGGGCACGTCGGCGCGACCGGGCGCCTGGCCGGCGAAGGCAGGAATAGCTGTCGAGAGCAGCAGCAGGGCTGCGAGGCGCGTGATCATCGTTTCATCTCCTTGTGGTCGTGATGGCCGTGCGCGGATGCCGAGGCGCCTGCGGCATTGGCCGGAGTGGCGGGTTTTTCGTCCAGGATCGCCTGCATCACGGCGATTTCCTGCCGCTGTTCGACGATGATTCCCTGGGCGAGACGGCGCAGGCGCTCCTCGCGGCCGAAGCGCAGTTGGATCTCAGCCATCTCGACCGCGCCCTGGTGATGTGGGATCATCATCGTCGCAAAGTCGCGGTCGGGGTCGCCGGTCGGTTTGGCGGCGGCCATGCCCTCATGCATGCGCGCCATCGACCGATCCATTGCCTCGCTGAAGGCTTTCATGTCGGTGGCGGCGATGCCTGCGGCGTTGATCGTGGATGGTCTTGGCGTTTCGGTCGCGTGGGCCGCTGAACCAATCGTGAATAGGCCGAACACGGCCAGTTGGAGCGTTCGCATCATTCCTCCATTGCGACGTCATATGGAGGTCAACGCGCGAGAGACGTCTTTCATTCCGGAGGGCCTGTGCGTGTCAGAACACGAGGACGTGTGCTTCGCCGGTGATCAGGCCGGCCAGCACGGAGGCGTCTCCCATGCGCTAGTCGAGATTCAGCGGAAGTTTATACTCCGGATCGCCATCCCTTCATCGTTTGGCGTCAACGCCACGAGCGGGATAGATGGTGGAAAAGCAAGGCATCATCGGAGCGTCGAAGGAACGCGGCCCCTCATGGTAGACACGTGAACTGGGGAAGAAGGCATTTTCGCAGTTGGGCAGCCTCCAAGCGTGGGAAATTCGGCCCAGGATATGTTCCTCCCAACCGCCGATGTCGGTTCTAGACGCTACGCCAACCGGCATAGAAATTGGGACTAGGCATCAAAATTGTCGGTTAAAATCGACATATAACTTGATTTTGTCGGCTATAGCCGACATATAATGGACCGTGGAGGAACTCCTAATGGGTCGCGGTCACCTGTTAAGCACCCCGCCCTATGAGGTGGAGACGGCCTTGAAGCGCCTGGGCGCGAACCTGCGCACGGCGCGCCTGCGCCGGAATATCACCCTTGCCGATGTCGCCAAGCGCATCGGCGCTAGCCGAGAGGTGGTCGGCGAGGCCGAGCACGGCAAGCCGTCCACCAGCATCGCCATCTATACCGCCCTGCTGTGGTCCTACGGCCTGGTCGAGCGCCTGGGGTCGCTCGCCGATCCCGCCACGGACGACGAAGGCCTGCGCTTGGCGAGCCTGCGCGAGCGCCGCAACGCCAGCACGCCCCAGCCCCTCGATGACGACTTCTGAGGGCGCCCATGCCGGAAGCCTATGTCTACATCACGCTCCCGGGCGCCACGGTGGCGGTCACCGCCGGGCGCTTCGAGCTTAGGGCCAACCGGAATGGTGTCACCACGGGTCTGTTTGTCTACGGCCGGCGTTATCGGGAGCGTGCCGATGCCGTCGAGATCGATCCGGTCGAGTTGCGCCTTGGTCGCGCCAGCTATGACACGGTCCGCCTGAATGGTGTCTTCGGCGCGCTCCGGGACGCCGGGCCGGACTACTGGGGCCGCTGGGTGATCGAAAAGCACGCCGGCCTTGGGCAGATGGGCGAGCTCGACTACCTGCTGCACTCGCCGGATGATCGCGCCGGTGCCCTGGGTTTTGGCCTCGGCGTCGAGCCACCCGCGCCAGCGCGAGACTTCAACAAGACCTGGGATCTGGAAAAGCTGCAGTCGCTCGCCGACGCGCTGCTCGCGGACGCACCGCCTCGAGACGCCGCGCAGGTCGAGGAGCTGCTGCTGCTCGGCACCTCTATGGGCGGCGCCCGGCCCAAGGTGGTGGTCGAGAGCGAGGATGTGCTCTGGCTGGCCAAGTTCAACCGCACGGACGACCGCTGGAACATGGCGCGGGTCGAGCACGCCACGATTAGGCTTGCCCGCCAATGCGGCCTGCAAACAGCCGAGTCGCAGATTGCCAGCATCGGCGGTCGCGACGTGCTGCTGGTCAAGCGGTTCGACCGTACGCGCGTCAATGACGGCTACGCCCGCGCCCGGATGGTCAGCGCACTGACCCTGCTGGAGACCGACGAGACGCCCGAGGGGCGGGCGCGCTGGTCCTATGTGCTGCTGGTCGAGACCCTGCGCCGGATCAGCGAGCGCCCTGCCGACGACGCGCGCGAGCTGTTCCGCAGGATGGTGTTCAACGCCCTCGTCTCCAACATCGACGATCACCCGCGCAACCACGCGGCTATTGCACCAGGCTCCGGCTGGCGCCTTTCGCCGGCCTACGACCTCACGCCGACGCCTTCGATCGGCGAAGAACGGCGCGACCTTGCCATGGCCTGTGGTGCCCAAGGCCGCTTCGCCAACGCGGCGAACCTGCTGAGCGAATGCCGCCGGTTTCTGCTCGCTCCCGATGAGGCGAAAGCGCTCGTCGATGAGATGACCGAAGTCGTGGCCCGCGAATGGTACGCGACCGCCCGCATCTGCGGGGTCAGCGAAGCCGACTGCGAGGTGATCCGTCGGGCCTACGTCTATCCGGGCTTCTCGACTGGAGCCTAGCCGGACGACGAAGCCACTTGTAGAGCGGCCAGTCCAAAACTGTGCCGGCTCGATGAGGAACCGCGCGGGCGGCCAACTTCTCGTGGCGATGAAGCCCTCGTCGCCTGAAATGGGTGCTGAATTCTCTAGATTTTAGGTGTCGCCACGCTATGATCAACGACCTATGAAGTTCACACTTCCCTTTCACACAGCAACTCAAGCGCGCATCTTGCCAAGAAGATCGCGCGCGCAGCCTCGAACGATGATTTAATCCACACCTACCGCTCGCCACGAGGTTTCCCCGGTTCGCGCTTACCTTCGCCTCGTGCCGGGTCGGTGCGTTTGCGTTGCGCAGCGGCTGCCAATTCCCGGAGCAGATGCTCACGGCGCGTTTCCGGATCGGGCATCTTCGCCACAAATTCCCGCACCTTGATCGCAAGCGCACGATCACTACCCTTCCCGGTCTTTTCCAAATCCTTGGCATGAGCCAGGTATTGTGCCCGGATCTTGGCCTGCCGTTCTCGAGCCTTAGCCTCCCAAGGCCGCGAACCCGAGCCGCCACCCTTCGCCGCTCGAACGACATCGTCCCGAGCCCCCTTGTCGGTGTCCGGGACCACACCGCGCCGACGCAGCGCCACCACCGTCCCCTTGTCGTGCTTGCGCACCTTCCCCCGCGTCCGCCGCGGCGTGGCCTCGGCCGCGACGCCGCGTAGCCGTAGCTCGCCGGCAAACCGCTCGCGCCAGGTCGCCAGATCGGCCTTTCGGGGGTTCAGGCGCTTTCCGTTGTAGCCCTGCGAGCGCACCGTCAGATGCACATGCGGGTGCTTATCATCGAGGTGCTGCACGAAGACATAGTCGTGGTTCGCTTCGAACGTCCCGATAGCAAACGCCCGCACGGCGTCTTTCACCGCGATCGGATCGGTGCCCGGCGGCATCGACAGGATGACGTTGACCGACACGCTGCCATCGCGGCGGCGCTTGTCGTCCAGCACCGCGTCGTCCGTCCAGCGTAGCTGGAGATCCCTGAGACCCTCTCGGCCCTGCATCAACGAACCCTGCTCGGTCTCCGCCGTCAGTTCGCCATTGCGCATGATGTATTCGAGATGAGATTTAAGATGTCCGGCGTCCTTGGTCCGTCCGGTGATCTTCACCATCACCTCCGGCGCCCGGCCCACGATTCGTTCAAGCCGCGCCCGCATCGCCGGCGTGACCCGCTGAGGCGCGACTGGGTCTGGAATGTCGGCCTCGGACACACGCGGCCGGCGTACCGGCGTCCGCCAGACGTAGGAGATCGGCGGAAGATCATCGAGAAGCTCTTTGGCATGCTTCCCGCTCATCATCGGCCTTCCCAATAGGTGCTGGTTCGATCCAGAACCTCTTTCAATTCGCCCTGTAGCGCCTGAAGCGCGCCTTGGGCCTCGCTCAGCACCTTCCAACTGTCGGCCCCTGGATCGAGCTCGCTACGGTTGGCTGCACGAGCGATCTGATTGATGTTGCCTCCGATCCGACTGAGCTCCCGAGCAATCGTCCGCAGTGCCTCCCGCTCGCCCTCCGACTGCTGCGCTGGCGCGCCAAGACGCGACCGAACCAGCGACGTGATCCACTGCGTCCGCGTCATCCCGCGCACAGTAGCCATCTCACCAACCTGACGCAGCTCGCTCTCGCGGAAGCGCACGGTCACCTTCTGCGGCGTACCGACCGCGACCGGCGCTCGCTTCGATTCCGGCGCACCGACTGCGCTCTCAAGCAGCCTCCGGATCAACGCCGACTTGCCGCCCTCAGTCGCCGCTAAGGCCGCGAACTGAAGCGCCAACTCCTCCGAAACCCTCAACGTCAACGTCGGCATCGTGACGCCCTCTCACCGCACCCAAAACCAGCGACGCGCCGAAGCGCGTCGCCACGCCAAACTGGCGTAATAATTCGCTGGCGGCAAGCCTATCCTGCACTAGAAACTCAACCAACGACTCTTAACAATCCACCTCGGTTAATGTCGTTGCGCTCAATTCCGCGAACTGGGGCCGTCAACCGTGAACTCGCGCCTAAATCCGCGAACCCGGTTCACGGTCTCGGAACCGACAAGGTCGTCACGGCGCGACATACCCAACGTCGAAACCATGATCCTCGATCGTGCTTCGAGATCGTGCAGCACCCACGCCAGAATGAGCAATCCGCCATAGTTCGATCGCCAGGGCCGCGTCACCCAAAGCTCGTCCGTCATGTCGATATCGGCCGCGATCGTCGCGAAGAGGCGCTCGTGTCGCTCGTCCGATCCACTGCTCCAGACCTTCGCGAGAAGCCGATCGATGAATGCCACCGTCATGCGCCAATCCAAAGGGCCGAGACCCGGCAACCGGGTCCTGCCTGTCCGCTTGCCGTGGATCAGTGTGGCTTGTAGGGCGATGGTGCTGCCGTGCGCCGCCTCACCTGAACTGCCGCCCTGAGCAGAGCCGCAGCGGCGGCACATCAGCAAATCGGTGCGCCGGTTCGTCGCCAAGCTCGCGATCCGGAGCAGGCATCTGCACGCCCCGCACTGGTTGACGAGCACCGTTCTGTGTCGGGCGCAGATGCCCGTCCATCCCAACATCCAGACGAGTTGCAGGTTCGGCCGTGCGGCTTCGGCGAGGCATTGCCGGCAGATCGCGATGCGGCGGCCGCGACGGAGAACCTGCCGTTCGCCCCAGCGGTCAGCACTGAACCTATCGGCATTCTCGTCATCGCGCGCCGTCGCCCATCCCCGCAGCGTCATCGCCTCGAGCCGATCACGCGAAACCCCGCTCCTGCGGGCGATTGACCCGAGCGTGCGGTCGTCCGGCCGGCGCCACCATTCCGGCGCGGCAAGCGCATCGACGCCGAATGCGTCGCGAGAAAGCGCTCGTGGCGTGAGGTCGAGGCTCCGCCCAAGGCGCATCAGCCAGGAGAACAGCGCCTCGCCTTCGATCGGCTCGACGTGATGCGGCAAGCGGACGAGGCCATCGGCACGCTCTTCGGCGATCGGCGCGATGTCGAAGAGGTCAGACAGCGACACGGCGGCGCTCGGACGGTCGCACAAACCCGCTGCCATCCAACACTCGCATCGTAATCGCCTCGACGCCGGAGCTGATCGCGAGCACCGCCGCCTTGGTGACCATCGAGACGATCTCGCCGAGCACGCCTTCTGAGGCGGCAAGAATTCTCAAGGCCATTGCGGACTCGGCGAGCCCGGAGGGCCGCCGGAGCGGCAGGACCGCCTCAAGCGTGCTGAGCAGCCGCCTGAAGCCATCATCGTCGATCCAGAGCGGAAGCGGGAACGGCTCGAAGCGATTGGCGAGCTGATCGTCGCTACGGATTGCGCGAAGCGCCTCGGCTGTGCCGACGCCGACCAGCGCGATCTGGAGCTCATTGCCGAGCCATCGCAGCAGATTGAGCAAACGGCGCTGCTGCAGGACGGACCCCGACAGCAGATTGTGCAGCTCGTCTATGACCAGCACGCGGACGCCCGTCGCGCGCAGCACCCGCAGCGCCGCATCCTGCTTGGCGGCGACGCGTCCATGCGGCGCATGCGGCATCCCGAGCGCGTCGAGGATCGCGCCAAAAAACCGGCACTCGTCGGGGCCCGGCGGCATCTGCACCTTCAGAACCGGCATGCTCGCCGTGCCATCTGGCGCATCGGTCGCCTCTCGAACGGGATGAGCCCGCCTGAACTTCTCGACGATCATCGTCTTGCCGTTGTTGGTCGGCCCGACCACCAGCAAGTTCGGCATTCGCGTCCGTTTCGGGAAAGTGAGCAGGTCTTCAAGAGTCTCCAAGGCTGCCTCGGCTCGGGCGTAGCCTATCCAGCGATCCGTGCGGATGCGTCGTATCCGGGCAGCCTCATCTTCGTCGGCCAGAGACCGGACCGAACGGTGCAGGTGCTCATAGGCCTCGCTCACGACCATTCCTCGACCGTAAACATGCGCTCATGTGGCGCGAGTAGAGCGCCGGGTGCCGGAGGCTCTGCGAGCGCCACCGGATTTGCGGATGAGGACGCGGACGGTCGGATCGGCGCCTGAAGTCGACGCTCGCGCTGACGGCGCGCCGCTTTGCTGGCGATGACGGCCGCATCGGTGATCGAGCGCATCGCCTCGATCGTCCGAAAAATCGCAGCCTCGTCGACGAGGAGTCGGCCGTCTTCGCGCAAACGTTTCAGTGCCAGCCGATGCTCCCAGAGGCTGATCGGCGGCAAGCGCAAGTCCCGATAGTTCAGGTCGTAATAGACACCGTCGGGACCGAGCAGGTGAATTCGGCTGAGATCGCGCGGGTCGTAGCGCAGGATCGCCGGTGCAGGCTGCCCGATCCAGGTCGTCAGCACGTCGGCCCAATAGGCGATGGAATGGAGCGCGACGCCATCGCGGCGGATGCGGCGCTGTGCGATCGGCAGGAAATCGATCAGGAACCGCCTGGGATCGGCTATGGCGCAAGGCTCGCCTCGCCCTGGCGTCGTCGCATCGCGGGCGACCCCACGCCTCCAGGCATCCAGAGGGGTCGCACCAAGACCACGATGCAGCTCGCGGTGATAGACGCCGGCGATCGCGTGACCGAGCCAGCGTTCGACCTCGTCGAGCGTCATCGCGGCAGTTTTGTCCGGATCGTTGTCGCCTTTCGCCGCAATGTTCGAGAAGGTCGTGCCCGGCAGCAGATGAACCTTGCCCATCATCGTGCCGATCAACCGCTCGATATGCCCGCCATAGTGCGGCGTCCGAACCGGGCGGTGGTCGATGCCGATGCCATACTGCTCGCATCCACGCGTCAGAGCCTCCGACCGGAACTCCTTGGCGTTGTCGAGATGTAGTCGCTCAGGCAGGCCCTGCACCGGCCAGTCCGCATCAATGCCGCGCTCGGCCAGCCAGCTCTCTTTCGGCAGCGCCGCATGGCTGATGCAGAGCGCCACCGATGTCGCCGATGGCGGCTCCAGCGTCAGATGGAAGCCGACGACGCAGCGGGTGCAGACATCGATGGCGAGCGTCAGCCACGGCCGCTGAATCGGCGCGCGCGTCGCGGTATCGACGACGATCACGTCGACCAGCGTATGATCGATCTGCACGAGCGACAGCGGCCGCGACGCCTCGAGCGAGCCGACTACCGGCATAAACCGATCTCGCGCCGCCTGCCGGCCCTGGCGTTTGGCGAACAGCTCGCGAGGCGGCCTGCTCCGCAGGCGCTTGGTGATCGCCTTGCGGCCCGGCGGGTCGAGCCCGGCGGCTGCGCAGCGCCGCCGCACCTCGATGACGAGGTCCGAGATTCGCGCTCTCTGCCGCGTCAGGTAGAAGCTCTCGGTTACCTCATCGATCAGCACATCCACCTCGCGGTCGAGACGCGAGAAGCCGCTCTTCGGACCGGACGATCGCGGCAACAGGCTGGTCAGACGCGAATCCGCCAGATAGCGACGAAGCAGCGCGTAAACATGCGTCGGACCGTATCCAAGTTCCTTGGCGGCGGCCTCGACTTGGCCTCGCCTGCGCTCATCATTCTCAGCCAGCCGACGGATCACGGGCAGGCATCGGCGCGCCTCGCTCCAAGCTGCTGCGTCGATCGAACTGAGATCGGGCCCGGTCATCTGAACGCGACCGGCTACCGGAATGAAAACGGCGTCGTCGGATCCCGCCGTAACGAAGAGCTGCGCATCGAAATCGCCCTCCAGTTGGAAAACGACTCAGTACGCGAACATGGCACAATTCGCGGCCGATTCACAGATTCGGAACCGGCCGAAGCGGCGGAAAGCCCGCCGTCACCGGGATTTCGCGCAGCGGCCAGTTCACGGATGTCGGCGCGCCGACAGTTAACGATTCGAGAAGGGGGCATGGCGGTGCGGCTTTGACGGCGCACAGCAATCCGCGAAAAACACCGTGACCGCCGTGAAACGACTGAGCGCGCGATCAAGCACTTTGCGGTTCAAACCACAAAGTTGAGGTCGCCTCAGTAGGAATCGGACCAGTCAGCCGACCGACACAGCCTCGATGCGCAAGACTCCAACAGCGACCTCCTCGGTCGCGCCGTCCTCGAATGCGACCCGAGCAAAGCCCTCGCCTGTTGTCGCGATGTTATCGAGGACGAGTGAGCCCAGACGCTTGCCGCTACGAACCCGCACGATCACCGGCGTTCCAAGACGCGATCCTCCACGCGGCCGCGCTCTAGCACGAGCCTGCTCCTTTTCTACGGTGCCGCGATCGGGCTCCAACGTCAGTGCCCGATCAGTATCAGTATATTCCGAACCGGCGGCTTCAATCGTTGCCGGGGGCTGGCCGGGCGACCGCACACTCGAGGCGAACGCCCTCGCCTCCGCATCGGTGAATCCGCCCCGGATGCCAACCGCCTGCTCCACGGTTGACGGCTCCTGACGCCAGGCCTGGTAGAGTTCGTAGACAGCACGGATCGAAGTCGTCGCCAGCATGTCCTGCAGAAATGACGGCATCTTCGGAACAGCGCCGTAGCGGGAAACCCAGTCGCGCGGTTTGCCTAGACGCCGCGCGATCTCGGTCTGCTTCTCGCCCGCTTCGAGCCGCGCCGTGATGAACCGCGCGATCTCGCTCGCTTTCAGATCGTCGCGCTGGATGTTCTCGACCATCTGGGCGTAGGGGTTCGCCTCGGCGTCGTTCTGGACGAAGATAGGAACCTCATCAAGCTCGGCGAGTTTCGCGGCCCGGTATCGCCTTGCACCCATCACGATGATGAACCGCCCGGCCTGGGCGGAGCGCCTGACCACGATCGGCTGGAGGATGTTGTCGATCCGGATCGATGCTGCAAGCTGCTGCAGTTCGTCCTCAGGGAACTCCCGCCGCGGCTGGTCGGGATCTTCGTCGATCAGTTCGAGCGCGATCTTGAGAGGCCGCCCGTCCGACACGTCGCTGGCGGCCACCTCAGCCAGGTCCTTGAAGCTCAGATCCAGTGCCATGCGAAAACCCTCAGGCCATCTGCTCGACGATGCGCGACAGCACGGAGCGGATTTCGCGACCGGCCTCCTGTGCCGAGCGCTTCTTCAGCGTCCACACGGGGCTACCCTCCGCGACAGCCTCGGCATAGCCGTCGCGCGCGACGATATGGCCCGGAAACACGTATCTGCCGGCCTCGCGCAGGAGCTGGTCGAGATGGGCGCGCTGGCGCGGTGACTTCGTGTTGAAGTTCGACGGCAGCAGGCCCAAAAACTTCATATCCGAGCGGCCATAGCGCTTCTGCACGCCGATGACGGTCTGGAGCAGACCCTTCACCCCCTTCACCGAATAATCCTCGAGATAGATTGGGGACAGCACATGCGTGGCGGCGACCAGCGCTGCCACACTGCGCAAACCCAGCGACGGTGGGGTATCGATGACGCAGACATCGAACGCCGTGCTGCCGGCCCGAACGTTGTCGCGAAACTGCTGGATGCCGGCAGCGTCACCGCGGTCCACATCGGTCATCGAGCTGTCCGCGGCCGCAAGCGTGATGCCCGCCGTGCCGCCGGCGAGCGGCGCCATGCCCGGCCGAAACAATTCGGCAGCGGTCACCTCGCCACGATGACGCTTCATCGTGTCGGTCGCGTTGCCCTGGGCATCTGCATCGATCAAGAGAACGCGGCCGCCGGTCTCGGCGAGGTGCCAGGCAAGGTGGACGGCGAGCGTCGTCTTACCGACGCCGCCCTTCTGGTTGTTGATCACGATGGTCTTCATGGCGAACGCGACAAGGTCCAGACGATTTCAATCGGAGCGTGTTCTGGCGGCAGATCGCGGCGATGACGTGACGGTGTGGTTTAAACCACACCACTGGCGAGAGGCCGCAGGCGTCCCCTGGCCTGCGCGCGGCGAAGCAAGCGCTGGCCAGGGCGACATTCGAAAAGGCCGGCCCGACGCGCGTGGCGTCAGACCGTCCGTCTCGGATCGTGATGCTCAGAATGGCAGTGAAGCAAGCTCGACGGCGTGGACAGCGGCCCAACCCTCGACATCCGCGAAGTACCCCGTCTCCGCATCGCTGCGGTCCTGCTCGGTCAGGAGTTCAAGCTCGCGCTGCGCTTCGCGCCGCTCGCGCGGCGTCAGGCAGGCATTGTTGAGTTCGGCCTTGAGTTCGGCAATCTGCTGATCGATCGGCATGGTCATGAGAACCTCCTTCGTCTCGAATGGACGAAGGCGCGCCACGCGTCGGTGGAGACCGGGTCAAGGATCGGCGAAGCCGACCGCCGGAGGCGGCGCGTGGGGGAGCCGAAATGCGCCAGCATTTTGGGGGCACCGCGCGTCCTTGAAGCGGGCTCCGCCGGCCGTATCATGGCACGACCAGAGAGCCCCTCCAGCTCGCGCGGGAAGCACCAGGGCGACCGACCCCGAGCAGGTCGCGCGATGGCGGATGTGTGATTTGAACCAACAAAATGCGACGATGTGGTTTGAACCACAAATCGGCCGACGGTCGCTTCAGCGGGTCAGCTGTGGTTCAAACCAAGAAGGCGACTGACGAGATGAAGGTGGGTGATTCCGGCCGGTGAGATCGTGGCGGCGGGATTGGCCCCGCCTCGCGGCGGGGCCATCTTGGACTGGGGCTCAGTCGCGCGTCGGCCGGGACCAGATGAGCTGCAGTCCGTCGCTGCCCTCGACCTCGATCAGCGTGGCGTAGATCGCGGCGGGGAAGCTCGGATCGTCGAGTTTGACCGAGAGATAGTCGCGCCCTTCGGTCGAGGTCTTCTGCCAAGCCGCGCCGAACTCGACATTGCCCGCCAGGATGCGGAAGGCCGGGCCCTTCTCTGACGGCCGCTCCGGGCGCACCATCTTGGCTTTGACGTTGAGGTTGAGGGTCTTGATCGTGCCGTTGAAGCCGTCGCCGCTCGAGGTGAAGCTGCCGATGATCGCCATTGTCGTAGTTCCTTCTGGTTGCTCGGGGCCTTGCGTCCATCGCGGCCTCGATGGCAGTCGAAAGACCGGAGGCGATCGACCTGCACCCCAGCGGGGCCGCAACGCAGTGGAGGACGGCCGGGCGCGGCTTTCTTGTCCCGCGAGGAATGGGACCGCAGGGCCCAGGGGAAGAAAGTCGCGCACGGTCGTTGCAGGTGTGAGATCGAGACGGCGCGCCAGCGACGACGGTCTGCGGTCAGACATGCCCAACGAGGACGCAGTGGATGCAAGGCTCAGGAGACAGCCGGGGAACGCATGGTGGTAGCGCCCTTCAGAGATCTCGAACTGCCTTTGGCATCATCGATCTCGAACACTCATGCAGCCTCCGCGATCAAGCCAGCATGCGGCTGAAGCCCGTGAAGATAGGCGACGGCCCGCTGTGCATGCGCGGCGGCTGCAAAGATGAAGCGCTTGTCGTTGGACAGAACCTCGAGCCAGGAGGCGAGATAGCTGGCGTGGTCTGGACGCGGCTCCAACTCCGGCGCGATGCCGAGATCGGCGCAGAGAAAACAGCATCCAAGCTCCGCGATCAGCTCCTCGTGCGCCCGCTCGCTGCGGTCCTTGCCGTAACGGCTGAGATCGCGATTCGCGCGATGCCGAGCTGCTGTCCAATGCGTCGCCTCATGGCTCAGCGTCGCGACATAGGAAGCCCCATCGCGAAACGTCGCCAAAGGCGGCATCTGGATGTGGTCGGTCGCCGGAGAGTAGTAGGCGCGGTCGCCGCGATGTCGAATGACGGCGCCAGTGTGGGCAAAGAAGCGATCGGCATCATCGATCCGCTCGATTGGATCGTGGACCGACTCGGGTGACACGGAGTACCGATCGGGCAAGCCGTCGATCTGCTCAGCGTTGAAGACCGTGTAGGACTTCAAGAATGGAATCTCGCGATCGATCGTATCGCCGGCGGCATCGGTTTCGGATTTCTTGAAGCGGCTGGCAAAGACAACCAGCGAGCCGGTCTCGCCCTTGCGGACCGCTCCGCCAAGCTCGATCGCCTGCTTGAACGTCATCCAGGTCGGCAAGGTGAAACCGCGCGCTGACGCTTCTGACCACAACAGGAGCACGTTCATCCCACTATAGGGCAAACCGTTATGCCGCAGCGGCCGTCTCACGCTCCCGTTGCCGGTTCCGGAACGCCATGGCTGCATCCAGGGGCGCACGCCCTTCTCCAAGTCCGCGACGATCCTGTCAGTGATCCGCGCGTAGATGTCCGCGCGCGCCTTTTCTTCTGACCTGCTCATGATCCCACCTCCATTGTGGAGGTCGCAGCCGTTGCGACCCCGTCACGGCGGTCGAAGAGCCGGACCTCTAGGCGATGGCTGCACCCGGAGGGCTGGAACGAAGTGGAAGGCGGCGGAGCCGTTGCAGCCGATGCCGGGCCGGTTACGACCGTCGGCCGGACGGGTCGCGATTGTTCAGCCACCTGTCTCGCTTCGCTTCGCCAGGCTGGCGGCCGGTCCGGGAGATGACGAGCGGGGCTTGACGCCCCGCTCGCGCCGGCTCAGCCGAAGGCCGCCATCTGGACTGCAGCCGCTTTGCGATCCATGGATGGACCGGTCGTCTCGGCGGGCCGCTCGAAGGGCTTCCAACGTTCGCCGATGACCTGCTCGTAGGCGGTCACAGCACCCTCGGCCGCCATCAGCAGCGCGTGGGCCTGAACGCCCATGTCGGCTGCGAATTCTCGCTTGCGCTGGGCTGGACCGTCGAAGCCGACCGGGCCATCGACATCCTCGTCTCGCGCATCGCAGGCCGATTTGGCCGTCGCGTCGCGCGCCTCGGTGACCGCGCGGGAGTAGAACTGTCCGGCGCTATGGGCCGACCCGACATAGGCGCCGACGATGCGCTGCAGGTGGATCTGCATCGCCCGTTCGCCGAGCCCGTCCTGCAGGCTGGCCGCCGTCTCCACGATCAGCCGCTCGTGCTTGTCGCGGATGCCCTCGCCGTCGAGGACGGGGAGCCCGAAGCTCTCCGAGATCAGGATCGCCTGCTGAGTGTCGGGACAGGCGATCCGGGTCATTTCGATGGTCGTGCTCTTGCGGAGCGGAACGACGCGAGCAGTCTGTCGGGGCGATTGTAAGGTCTTGGCCATGGGATGCTCCTAATCTTCGGTTGCGCCATTGAGGCCGGATCGGCGCTTGGCCGTCGTCCTCTCGGGTGCGGTCGACCCGAACCGTCGAAAGCCCTGGCGCTTCACAGGTCCGGCCTTTGCCAGGCGAGCGGACGGGGCTCGCGACCAAGCAGGGCGCAAGCCCTAGCGATGGGCGCGCGTCCCGTCTGCGAGATCGGCGAAGACCGGCCGCCACGCGGCGCGGCACGCGGCCTTGAAGCGCTTGGCCGACGGTTCAGACCGCAGCAAACCCGAGAGGACGACGGCCGAGCCCGTCCTGTTTCAGACATTCAACCGAACGAGGGAGCCGGGGCCTGGCCGCCTCGCAGCCGACAGGCTTCAGCCGGCGATCCAATAGAACGACGTTGGCGCCGATCACGCCGCGCGCGCCGACAGCATCCCGTAACGCTTGCGATGGGCCGCAATCGCCCGGTCCTGCCGCGCGAGTTTTCGCGACAGCGCGTCGATCTCCGGCTGGCGCTCGGCCGTCAGCGCGGCAAGGGTCAAGTGATAGCGTTGCAGCATCACAAAAGCGCCTGACGCCGCGCCTCGTCGGTCGCCCGGCCGGCTGCGTTTCTGCGGAACCAGCATGATCGCCTTACGCGTGATCTGCCGGTCGATCAGCTCAAGCTGGCGCTGGACCTGCCGGCGCGCTTCGTCCATGCGGAAGAGCTGCGCCAACGTCTCGGGGGTGATCATAGCCGCGAAGCTCCGCGCTGCCAGCCGATGAAGCTGGAAGGGCCGCCATAGACAACATGACGGGACGGATCGATGACGAAGCCGAACCGGCCGACCGCGTACTCGTCCGCTAGAACGAGGAATCGGCGCTCCTCGGTCCCGGCGCCGCGCCGGCCGCCTGGCGTGGCGACGCACTCGACGAAGCCGGTTTGATGACCGGACGCGATCGCCGAAACCACGATCCAGTCCTCGGCGTGCCGCTTGTGAAAAGCCCGCCGGTCCTTCTCATGGGATTCGCCGCGCCCGAGCGTGACGCCGAAAATCGCCTCCCACGCATCGGGCGAGTTATCCTTGATCGAGCGCTCGGCGCAGCGTCGCTCAAACCCGGTGAAGAGGTCGGGGAAGGTGATCGCGACGACCGCCCAGGAGCAATCTTCCTCGTACCAGCCGTCCCTCACGCGCAGGAGCGGATGCACCCTTTCGTTTCGCTCGGCAGACAGGCTGAAGCCGCCATGCTCGGCGGTGGAGTGGGATTCGACGCCCTCGGCGTAAACCGTCGCGCCTTGAGAGACGCCCCACGGCGTTTGGACCCTGCTGTGGATGTCGTTGCGACTAAGCGCCCTCTTCTCGCGCACGTGCTCCGCGTGCTCCAAAACTTTTGCCCGGAACGCCGTCGCATCCGCCAGTTCACCGGAATGACCGTAGAAGTCGGACCGACCCCATTCCGCGAGTGGACGCGCGACCCGCCAGCCGGTCGCGAGATAATGCCGCCCATCGCGGCCCGGCAACATGGCGAAGGCCGTGTCGCCTACCCGCGCGACCGCAAACCCCTCGCTCGATCGGCCAAATTCGGCTTGAAGGGGTCCAAGCGCTGCGGCAGCCGCGTTGGACGTGAGCATTTTGGTCATGCCGCCCTCCCCTCGACGATCGCCGCGCCGACCTCGTCGGCCGTCACCTCATCGAGCACGGAGCGCGGATAGCCGTGGCGCGAAAGCCATTCCTCCGCCGCTGCGCGATGCGGCGCGAGATGAACGAGTTCGGCGTCCTCGCCGGGCCGGTCGAAAACACGCACCGAGCCGATGGCAGGCTGCTCGATCACGACGAAGCGCAGCGAGGAATCGAGCGAGAAGGTGCGGTGAACCCGGATGGCGACCACGCCGCCACCGCCGAAATCGGCTTCATGCAGGGTGAAGCTGGCCGACAGGCTGAGATTGCCCATGGTCCTGCCGGGCTGCTTGCGGGTCAGGCGACCAGAGCTGTTGCTCGTCTGCCAGGCCGCAAACTTCTTTGTGAAGCGGTTCGGCGGTCGCGGCGTGCCGTCGGACCAAGCGATGATCGAGCCGATGGATGCATGATCGTAGATTGCGTGCGCGGACATGGTTGTCCTCCGTGATGGCGCTTGCGTGGAAACGAAACCGCCACCGGCATGAGGCCGGCGGTGGGAAAGCGATCGGATGTGAGGGAGGAGGTCGGGGCTATTCCGCCGCGACGCGGTAGGCCTCGTCGATGGCCTCCGGATCCAACTCGTCGAGCGCAGCGGCGTCGCCGGACCCGCTATCAGCATCGTCCGCCGTGACATCCGCATCCTCACCGGCCACAACCGCGCTCTTCGAGCGCCAGGTTGCGACCTCGGCCGCGGCCGGCGCGAACGCCGCCGAGGGGTGGACGAACCGCTGCTCCGTCAAATGTTCGACGAGAGCGGCGCGCATGTCCTTCACCCTGGCGCGTGGCAGGACGGGGGTATTTTTGCAGGAGCGCTCCAGCGCCTGGCGCGACAGACACGACAGGAACTCCTCCGTGCCCATGGTGGGCAGGAACCCGTCCGCACCGATCGCGTCGCCGGCAAGGCGCGCGACGATGCCGCTATTGGTCCGGTTCTCTCGGGCCGAGAGGACGTCGATTAGGGCGGACCGGGCCGCAACGCGCAGCGTGTCCCGGTCGAAAGCGAGCTTGCCGTCGGCATCGACGAGTTGGACGGCATGACGCTCCATCCGGGCAAACCCATAGACGTCGTCGGACGCGCCCGACTGGACCGAGATGTTGCGACCGGCGAGCGCGAGCACAAGCAGCGCCATCAGCGTGTCGTCCTCGATCGGCGCCCGCGCCAACGCCTCGTGCAGCGCATCGGTGCGCAGGTCGCCGATCATCTCAACGCCCTTGCGGGTCACGTCCGGCCGGGGCTTCGGCATGGTAATCACGTCGTCGCCATCGACCTCGTCCGCGCTTTTCTTCTTCGGCTCCGGCAACCGGAAATGCACGCTCTGCACCTTGCCCTCGCGGTCGAGATACATCGCCGTCCGGTCGCTCTTGCCCGGCTTGCCGTGGACGCGTTCGGCCTTGGGCGGCAGCACGACCAGGCCCCAATTGTTGACGTCGGTGATGACGCCGCGCTTGGGCAAATGGATGGTCATCCATTCCTGCTGCGCGCCGAGAAACGCCTCGACATTGGTGGTGTAGCGGCTGTCCTCGTCAGCCGGCGCGAACAGATCCTCGACCCATGCGATGCCGTAGGCTTGGGCGAGTTCGTCGCCAAAACTGGCGTCGCGGGCGTACATGCGCTTCTTCGACAGGGCATTCGCCACGCTCCACCAGGACACTTGCGGGTCGCCTTTCTTCGGCTTGTGCCCCTTCCAGACGTCGCGCTGCTCATCGAGATTGGCCGCTGCGATCGCGCGCAACTGCTGCTCATTGGGCATATCGCCCTTGGCCATGTGGTCCAGCATCGCGGGCAGCACATTCGCCAGCAGTCGGAGCTTCTTGATCTGTCGTACGCCCAGGGCCAGTGCGACGCCGATCGCCTCCTCCGTCCAACCGAGCGCGACGAGCCGCTCGATCGCCCGCCACTGGTCGACCGGGTTCAGCGGCTCACGCGCGATGTTTTCGACCATGCTGCGCATCGCGCCGTTGTCGTTGGCCGCATCGACGACGAGAACGTCGATTTCTTCGAGCCCCGCCGCGATCGCCTGCCTGACGCGGCGGTGTCCGGAATCGATGATGTAGCCATTGCCGCCATCGGTCTCTGGCGCAATCACGGGCGGCTGGACAAGCCCGACCGCCTTGATCGTCGCCAGCAGCAGCGCATCGGCCTGCGGGGTGGACTTGGTCTGGCGCGACCGATCGGAGTTCTCCTTCAGCGCGCGCGGATCGACTTTCATGAGATGCATGGAACTGCTCCTGTTCGAGGGCGCCGGACACAAGGCCTCGACCTGTCCGGCTCAGTCTTCTTCCCGAAGACCCCTTCCGGCCCGCGGAGCGGACAGGCCGGTGCAACTGCGGCCGAGCATCTCGGGCCGGATGGACGAGCGGGGCTGAAAGCCCTGCGAGGACGACGGGCCGGGATTGCGATGGCGGCGGTTGAGCGTCAGCGTCATCGGGATGGCTGGTCGGCGAGCAAGGTTTCTCTTTTCCTCTCTCGCATGGATTTTGCTTTTTCTGATCGGACCGCTGCTATCGCTTCGCGCGAACGAAAACGCCGATGGAGCGTAGTACGGGGACAAGATCGGCCTGCCTGACGAGTTCGACGGCCGGTGAAGAGGTCAGCTTGTCGCTAACGGCGCGGTCGTACACCGCGACGCAGTCGGCCCCGGTCAGACGTGAGGCGTAAAGCAGCCCGTCCACGGCGAAGGAGTAGTGAACATTTTCGCTGAGCTCCTGGCCCTCGCGATGCTCCTTGCCGCGCGCGGCGTCGGTGCTGACGCCGAGCCTCAGAAGGCCGGTCGTGCGCAGATCGAGAACGGTGAGAGGCGCGGTCGCCGTGACCTCGGTGACCGCCCAGTTCTCGATTTCGCCTTCGTCCAGAACACGCTCGCGAGCGCCTTCAAAACGGTCACGAACGATCGTCTCCGCGATGGCCGTGGCGAGATCGCGAGCTAGATACAAAAGCTTGAAAGCTTGGCCCGGGCTTGAGAACCGGCTGTGCCCGAAACCCATGCCGAGCGGCGTCCTCATATGGGCAACGGGGATGTTGCGCAGATAGGCGCGCGGTTGAAACGCCAGCGCGAGATCGCGGACTGTCCTGGGATCGAGATTCACGTCTCAGCCGAAATCACGCGACGCCGCGTCCAGCACCTCGTCCAGACGGCCGTTCCTAAGTGCATCGAGCGGCTTTTCACCAAGGCTCGGCTTGGTTTGGGTAAGCCACTGCCAGGCGACGCGCGGCTGGCCGATGATCCTCGTCACCTGCGGCATGCCCTCGACCGGTCGGCCGTCCACGAACTGGGCCAAGGGAAAGACATGCTTGCGCTCGCCCTTGAGCAGACCAATCACGGCGCCGCGCTTCTGCCATTCATGCAACGTCGATCGCTTGGTGCCGAAAATCCTCTCGATGTCGCCGGGGCCCGCGACCGGACCCGCCCAGTCCTCGAGCCGGACTGGCGTCGCGAACTCGGCAAGACGGCGTCGGCCTTCGTCGAGATCGACAGCGCTCGCAAGGCCGGAGCCCTGGCTGATTTCGACAGGCTTTTCGATCGGAAGCTCCATCAGTTTGCGACCGACCCCGATTGCGAGCCCCTCCACGACGGCTTCGACGGCGCGAGCCAACTCGTTGTCACGTCCGGCGACCCGCCGCTGCTGTTCGATGGACAGCCGAGACGCAGCAGCCGAGACGACCGCCATGACCTTGCCTGTCGCTTCGAGAGCCGTCTTGGACAGCCCCGGATTGTGGCGCGCCAAGACCTTGAGGACATCGGCGAGGGCTGCCGGATCAACGGCGGCCCTCCCTTTGGCCTGAACCCTTCGTACGGTTGCGACCATGTCGCCCTCCTTCGTTGACTCCGACAGATAGTCTCGATTGTCCGATTTGTCCAGATTGTTCGGATAGTAGATCGAACCGGTGGCGAGAGCGGCGGCGCCAACACGGTGGGTCGGGCGTGGTCGTCAAGCGGCAACGCCGTTGATCGCATCGGGGCTGTCGATATCGTTCGCCATCGCTGTCTCGATCGCCACCAGTTGCCGGCGTTTTTCCGCCAGTTCCTCGCCGAAGGCGAACTCTCCGCCCGCGCGCGACCGATACGACGCCAACCTGCGCTGAGCCTCAGCGAGCCGCTGATTATACCGCGCCTGCTCGCCTTCCATATCCCCGAGCGCGTGCTCGAGCCGCGACACCGCGCCGAGTGGCGTCACCGTGACCGGCAGATCGATTTCGTCCTCGGAACCGCTGCGCAGCAGAACCGTCTCATAGCGATAGCCGTCGCGCCCGCCGCGCTCGCCGCAGAACTCCAGGTCGAACCCGCCGATCGTGGCGATGGTCACCTCGCACTCTTGCCGCATCTGCACGAGGGTGAGGATTTCTTTCAGTAGGGCACGGCCGGCCTCTTTGCGCTCCCGATAGGACTTGCCGATCACCGTCACTGCAAAGGCGTCGCCGGCGGTCGGGATGAGGCGCTCGATGTCGCGGCCGATCTCACCGATCCGCCGGGTCGAGACATCGATGTCGCGCTCGGCATCGCGTAGCTGCCGCCGCACGGCGAACTGATCGTCCTGATGGGCAGCGCGCAGGCGTTCCAACCGGGCAATCTCGGCCTCCAACCCGGCTTTCTGCATCAAGCGCTGATCGCCCGACGCGATCGCCTTTGCCATCGCGAACTGGCTGGCCTGCCCCTCACCCATATCCTCGAGCCGGCGGATCGATGTATCGCCCGAGAGCGCGGCCGCGATGAAGCGCGCCTTTCGCTCGTTGTTTTGCCACATCGTCGCGTCGAGCGAGCCTTGCGTCGCATAAGCGAAGATGTTGATCTCGTCGTGCTGGTTGCCCTGCCGCACGATCCTCCCTTCGCGCTGCTCGATCTGCGAGGGCAACCAAGGCACGTCGAGATGATGCAGCGCCTTCAGCCGGAGCTGGGCGTTGACGCCCGTGCCCATCGTCTCGGAGGAGCCGATCAGGAAGCGCACCTTGCCGGAGCGGACATCGCCGAACAGCCGCTGCTTCGCCTCCGACTTCCTAAAGTCTTGCATGAAGGCGATCTCGGAAGCCGGCACGCCGCGCCGGACGAGCTCGTCGCGGATCCAGCGATAGGCCGAAAAGCCGCGGCTCTTTTCGACGCTGATCGTGCCGAGATCTGAGAAGATCATTTGGGCCGCGCCGAGCGTGTCGTAAGGCTTGCCGTCTGGTCGCATGTAGTTTGCTCCAGCCGTCTCCTGCCAGATGCGCAAGGCGTTATCGATCAACAGGTTGAGCTTGTTCTCAGGCTCGTTGTCATTGTCGGGATCGACGAGGCGCAGGTCGATCGCGGCATGGCGGCCATCGGTGATGACTGAGAGCAGGATGTCGTCCCCAGGCTCTGGCGGCCGGTCGCGCATCTCGATCGCCTTGATGCGTTCGTCCAGCAGACGCTGATAGGACTTGAAGGCCGATGTCGGTTTGGCCGTCAGGATCTGGCGGCAGCCCGTCGAGATCGCCGGCACCTTCACATAGTGCCGCAGGTCTTCGGGCAGCACGACATCCGCGAAGCTCCGGAACATCGCGATGAGCTCGGGCACATTGACGAAGCTGGCGAAGCGCGAGACCGGCTTGTATCTGCCCGATGGCTGCAGCTCGAGCTCGGTCGTGGTGTCGCCAAAGGTCGAGGCCCAGGCGTCGAACTCGTGCAGTCCACGCTGGCGAAGTGCGGCATCGTCCATCAGCCGCTGCACCGAGAACATCTCGCCGAGCGTGTTGGTGATCGGCGTGCCCGATGCCAGCACCAACGCCCGGCCTGGGTTCTTGGTCTCGACGAAGCGCGACTTCACATAGAGGTCCCAGGCGCGCTGCGAGCCGTTGGGGTCGACGCCCTTCAGCGTCGACATGTTGGTGGCGAAGGACAACTTCCGGAACTCCTGCGCCTCGTCGACAATGATCTGGTCGATGCCGAGTTCGGAGATCGTCAAGAGATCGTCCTTGCGGGTTGCGAGCGCCTCAAGCCGCTCCTTCAAGCCCTCTTTCAGGCGTTCGAGCCGCTTGCGCGAGACGCGGTCGTCGGTCTCAACCTTCGTCAGGAGACTCTCGTAGAGTTCGAGTTCGTCCTGGATCATCTGCTGCTCAAAGGCGGACGGCACGTCGATGAAGCGGAACGCCGAATGGGTGATGATGATCGCGTCCCAGGTCGCGGTCGCGGCACGCGACAGAAAGCGGTGGCGCTTCTCCTTGGTAAAATTGCTCTCGTCGGCGACGAGGATGCGGGCGTTCGGGTAGAGCGCCAAAAACTCGCGCGCGACCTGCGCCAGGCAATGGCCCGGCACGACCAACATGGCCTTGGCGATCAGGCCAAGCCGGCGCTGTTCCATCACAGCGGCCGCAAACGTCATTGTCTTGCCGGCCCCGACCGCGTGGGCGAGATAGGTCGTACCGGCCGAAATGATCCGCCAGATGCCGCGCTTCTGATGGGGGTAGAGGGTGAATGCGCCGCTCGCGCCGGGCAGTTTGAGATGCGAGCCGTCGAAGGCGCGCGGCGCGATGTTGTTGAAGCGATCATTGTAGACCCGCGCCAGTCGGTCGGTGCGGTCGGGGTCGGACCAGACCCAAGCCTGGAAGGCAGTCTTGATCTTCTGGAGCTTTTCCTTGGCGGCTTCGGTATCGACGACATTGAGCACGCGCTGCTCGCGGCCATTGTCCTCGACCGTGTCGAAGATTTGCGGGATGCGGCTGTTCAAGGCGTCGGTCAGCAGTTCGCCGGCGTGACGGCGGCCCGTGCCCCAGTCGGAGGTTCCTGCCGCCAGCCACCCGAGCTGGCGCGCATCAACCGTCCATGACGCGAGTTCCGGCATGTGGTGGATGCGGATATCGACTCCCATCGTCTCCTTCACGAAAGCGATGACGTCGGCCGCCGGAATCCAGGGCGCGCCGAGACGGGCGGTGATGTCGGAGGGGCCGAGATCAGCGGGCTGGACGGTGACAAGCGCGCGGACGTTTCGCTCGAACACCGGGTCGAGCGCGGCTGCGGCTTCAGCCACCGTCAGCTTGTCGCGCACCGGCCCCGACAGATAGGCGTCCGCCATCAGCCAGGCGCCGTCGGCCGGATTCTGGAAGATCGCGTCTCCCAGCTCGACGACGACATCGGCGACATCCCGATGCAGCAGCTCGGCGATGTGATCGAGATCGACATGACCGCGTTCGTTCAGGACGACGGCGAGCGCGTCAGCAGCCGAGGTGATCACAGGCGGCGCCGGCGGCGCGATGACCCGCTCGCTGAACAGCGGGCCTGGCTTCGCCGTGTCGGTGTCGAGGTCGTAATCCTCGATCGAGGCGACGAGCCAGCAATCGGGATCGTCGAGGAAGGGTTGCAGGTTGGGCCGGCGGTGCGTCTCGCGGACCTCGCCGGTCGTCTCATCCTCTGAGATCGAAACCGTCGTGTGGTTGATCGGTCCGAAGTCGCGAAGAAAACTGGACCAGGTGATGCGCAGGCGAACCTGCGCGTCCTTCCATGGTCGGTCCTGTTCCTGAAGTTTGAGGACCTCGCGTACAGCGTCACGGATCGGTATCAGCTTTTGGATGATCCGGACGTGCTTTTCCGGGACGCCCTCGGCGCTCCGACCTTTTCGAACCTTCACGGCAACCGGCTTGCCATCGACGAGCTGCATCAGGCCGCGGCGCGTATCGACGAAGTAGCTGCCCTCGCGGATGCGCGCGCAGTCGGGTTGCGCCGAGGCTGCATCGGGAAGTGCATGATCGTCGAGATCGAGCACCTCCGGCTCGCCGTCATAGAGGGCCTCCGGAAGGGAGCCGATTGCTCGGTCCAGTCCGGCAGCCAGTTCCTCATCAGCATGCGGCAGGCATGTGTAGGTCTCGCCAAAGGGACCAACGGTGAGGGCGTGCGCGCCGAGTACAAAGTCCGGGCGACGCGCGAACCAGCGATTGACGCGGATGGCGCCCTCGTCGGCGGTGGCGGCCCGGACCTCATCGAGATCGAGCCAGGCGAGATCGCCCTGCCCCTCGCCGGCCTTGCGCTTTCGGAAGAACAGGATGTCGACGACGACGTCCGTGCCGGCGTCCGCCCGAAAACTACCCGCCGGCAGGCGGATGGCGGCGATCAGGTCGGCGGACCTTGCGATGTGCTCGCGCGCCGAGGCGTCCACCTTGTCCATGGTCCCGTGCAAGATGACGAAGACTGCGAGGCCGCCGGGCTTCAGCAGGTCGATGGATCGCGCGATAAAGTAGTCATGCAGCCGCAGACCCATCGACCGATAGGCGCGGTCGGAGCGGACGGTGCGATCGGAGAATGGCGGGTTGCCGATGGCGAGATCGAAATTCGCCGGCAGCTCGGTCCGCGAAAAGTCGCCGGTGATGATGCGGGCGCGCGGCTGCAAAAGCCGGGCGATGCGCGCTGTCGTCGGATCGAGTTCGACGCCAGTGACATGTGCGCCATCACGAAGCGCCTTTGGCATCAGCGTAGGAAACAGCCCAGTGCCGATGCCAGGCTCCAGCACAAGGCCGCCGCGCCACCCTATCCGCTGCAGACCGGACCAGATTGCCCGGACGATGAACTCCGGCGTGAAATGGGCATACTGGGTGCAGCGCGCGAGCGAGGCGTAGTCGGCGTCGCTGACCGCCTCCCGCAGCGCGCCGCCAATCGTCTCCCAGCCCTTCCGGAACATCGTCTCGCCCGGCCGCCGGAAGACGCCGTTGGCGAGGTCGGATGCGCCGAACCCGGTGAAGCGGATCAGCCTGCGCTGTTCGTCTGGCGTCGCCGGTCTATCCTCGGATTCGATTCCCGCAGCGAGTCGGATCGCTGCGATGCTGTCGCGAGCACGATCCTTCCAGCCTGCGGCGAGGCCGCGGTCGCCGTCGAGGCGAAGATTGGCACCCTGTGGATGAGGCGCGGGCGCTCGCGTTGGCGAGGCCGCTCGCAGCGCAGGCGTCGGCGGCGGATCGGGATCTTCGTCATCGTTGGCGGGAACGTCGCCCGCGAAGGCCGTGACGCCAAGACTTATGCTCGACGAAAGAGCTGTGTCGTTGAAGAGGTCGATGGTGAAAGGATCGAGATTCAGGCGGTGATTTTGCGCCATGGTGATATTCTCCTGGGCTAAGGGCGCGCGCCATCGCTTCCGCCGGACTGGGTCGGGCGACGAGCGAATGGATGCGCGATGAGTGTTAGGGTCGGCCGCCGGTTCAGCGCCGGAGGAGGGCCAACGAGATCTCGCCGTCGGTCAGCGTGATCCGGAGATGGGTCGCTTCGGGAGCGGCCGCGATCAGCTTGATGAGCACGGCGGCATCGATGAACTCGACGCCATCGTCACCGCCAAAGTGCTGGCGCTTGTAGTGCCAGTCGTCGGGATTGGTCTTGGGATCGCACTCCTGGGCGTAGACCACGAGCGGACGCTGGCCGTCGGCGAGCCTGCCGTTCGACATGATGTAGACGCCCTCGTCGCCGACCAGCCAAAGGCCAGGTCGCGCATCAACTTCGGAATGCAGGCTGCGGAATCCGCCATGGCTGAACGCGTCGATGCGCCCGCGCGTGATCACGGCGCGGACGTCCGTCACGGAGAAGGTGAACATGGCGGCGCCTCATGCCGCAGCCGCGTCGGGCAGATAGCGCAGATGCACCGGGAGCTTTTCGCTGATCTCGCTGTCGGTCAGGCCGTCGAGAAGTTTTTGCGTCGTGCCGTGCCGGCCGCCATAGACGGTGACGGTGCGCTTGCCCCGGTCGGGTGCAGGCCAGCGCTCGCCGGCATAGCCGCGATAGTCGTCATGCGTGCTCGACCAGATGTGCTCGAGCCGCTCATGCCGCGTCATCGCCCGCACGGGGCGGCTCTCGCGCTCGACGATCGCCTCGCGCATGCGCCTGCCGGAACCGACATCGGCGAGATCGCAATAGGCGTGGAAGTACCGGGCCCTACCGTCGATCCACAGTGTGAAGAAGATGCTCGTGATCGACGCGGTCAGGAATTCGCGCATCGCGAACATGTCGACCGCCAGGATCACCGGTGGCAGGACCTCGAACATGTAGTCGTGCTCGGCACGACCAATCTCGAACCATTCGCCGGCATAAAGCGCCGTTCCATCGTCACGGTCGCGACCCGGCCGCTGGGCATGGCGATCGAACATCCGGAACATCTGCCGCCGGTCGGCGACACCCTGAAACACTTTTCGGGTCTGCGGGAGGGTCATGGGAAGGCTCCTACGAGTCTCGTCAGACCGGAGCGCGGCTCATCCTCGCGATATCGCCATCAGCTTCGGCTCTTCCTGACCCCTCCGCCGCGGCCGCCTCCCTGGTCGGCCGGGTCAAGGGCCGGCGCAGCCGGGCGAAGCGTCACCCTTGATGCGGCCGGCGGGCATGCGGCAGGCCTTTTCTCCTCTCCTTTCTCTCCTACTCGTCCCTGACCTTCTCCTTCAGAGCGGCGTTCCAGTCCTCGCTGGGTGGCGTCAGTCGGAACCAGTCACAGCCCGCGGTCTCGGCGATCTCGCGCAGCCGGCCAGCATATGCCTCGCCCTTACTGTTGGCGTCGGTCGCCGCGACGAGTTGGGCGCCGGGACGGGCGGCAAGCGTTTGCAGCGCGGCTTGCGTCGCCTGTGACCAGCCGCCGCCGGTGCTGAGATAGAGGCAGCCATCCCGCAGCCCCTCGAGCGCCGCAAGGCTCATGGCATCGATCGCGGCCTCGGTGACGCAAATCCTGAGGCCGTTGAGCTCACCGAGGCGAAACAGCACCTTCGCTCCTCCAGTCGAGAAACCGCGCCATTCTGGACCACGCTCCTCCCAACCGGTGACGGCTCCATGATCATCGACATGGGCAGCCCATAGGCTGCCACGCGGGCCTTCGCGCAGCAGTTTCTCGCGGATGGCGGCGCGCAGCACGTCATCCGGAAGTTGGCGTTCGTGACGCAGGTAGCGCCACGTCGCGGAATCCGGGCGAGGTGTTCGCCGCTCGCGCCAGCGCTCGACGAGCGACATGTCGGTTTTTCGCCTTCTATCTGGTCGCGTCCAGGCGGGCTCGACAGGCCTGAACCCGACCAACTCGCTCGCACGCGCCAACGCCTCCGCGAAGGGCGAGCCGTCCAAATGCTGGACCAGCGAGAACACGTCGCCCTTGGCGTCCGACAGCGGATCGAACCAGCCTCTTCCCTCATGGATCACGATGATGATGTCGCCGCCGCGCCGATGCTTGACCGCGCGGCGCGTGCTTTCCTTCATATCGATGGCGAAACCGGCCTTCGCCAGCACCGCCGCGCACAGCACGCGGCCCTTCAGTTCCTCGAGTTCCCGTTGCTCCATCATCTCTCCCGGCGCCTAGCGTCCGGCCTTTCCTGCTGCGTCGTCCCTCCCGCATATCTCGCGGGTCCAAGCCCAACCGCCGCGACGAGCGTTGCCTGCAAGGGCGCGGATCGACCGTCGACGGAAGATGAGATCAATCGTTCGCGGCGCAGCCTCCCTTGCGGGCGGCTGCTCGCTCGCGGCATCCGTGCCGGCTCAGTGAGCCAGTCGGCGATCATGGGGGTCGAATTCGTGGATGACGTGCAGGTCGTCTGCGTCGTCGATCTCGTCGCTCGGCAGCACTCCATAGGCGCCGTCGATCTGGAAAACTGTGACCGCGACCATCAGCGTGCGGGCGAGTGCGAAGGCGTGGCTCTGGGCAAGGACAAGATCGTTCGACATCGTGAGGCTCCATCCGGGAGCGGGGCAATTCCCGCTCGATGGCTCCTCGAAGGGCCGGGGCCGGTCGCGATCACCGCGAAGGCGTCAGCCGCAGCGGCGGCACGCTAGCGTAGCCGACCCCTTGCGGGTTGATCGTGGAAGATCCGGAACCGGACCAGGACGCCATCGCAAAAGAGCGGGATTGCGCTGCTTCCGGTGGCCGCACAGCCGGGCGCATAGTTGCATGGCAAGCTATCCACAGCTTCCGCTTGCCGGATTAGACGCTTCCAAATTCCGGATTCGACGCTCAAGAGTTCCGGATTGGACGCTAAGCCGACAGGCGATTTGACATGTACCTACGCCATGCGAAGCCGCATTCGCGAGGCGCTGACGGTCGTGTCCCATAGCGTGGTGTAGCTGAGGGGTGGTCATCGGCGATTGCCGGTTAGGTTTGGGTTGCGAACGCAAA
>JAIETL010000029.1 GCA_019745195.1 Beijerinckiaceae bacterium | reverse complement strand
CCGGCCTCCTGCATCGCCTCGATCTCGGGCAGGTCGCGCAGGCTGGCGAACCCGAACACCGACAGAAATGTCGGCGTCGTGACATAGGACAAGGGCGCGCCGGGTTCTGCCATGCGCGGTCCGGCGCCGATCAGATCGAGGCGTTTCAGCTTGGCGATGATGTCGCGGCTGATCTCCTTGCCGAGCAGCCGCGAGATGCTTTTCCGCGTGACCGGCTGGAGATAGGCGATCGCGCTGATGACCAGACTCTCGGATTTCGACAGATTTGGCGTGCCGGGCTCGCCCACGCCGAGCACGACGCGGATCGCCTCGGCAAACCGCGCCTTCGAGCGGTGCTGGAAGCCGCCGGCGACGAAGACGAGGTCGTAGGGGCGCGGCTTCAGCTCGTCGCGAATGTCGGCGATCAGTTCATCGAGCACGCAAGACCGCCCGACCAGCCGGGCCAGCGTCTCGCGCGGCACAGGCGTCGGCGAGGCAAAAATCGCCGCCTCGATTCTGCCCATCCATTCGCGCCAGCGCAGCTCCGCTGGCAGATCAGCGAGTTCGGCGTCGAACAGGCGCGCGGCTTTGGCCATGGCTCAGCCGGCCCCCTCACGCGATCGGCCCAAGCGCTGCGGCTTTGATGCGCGGATCATGATCACAGCCCGTACAGCCGAAACGTTGGCCGGTCGGTTAAAAGCCGGAGCGCGCCCTGCGTCGCGAGCGTTTCGCAAAAGCGGCGCGCCGCCCGGTCGGAGCCGAACCCGGCCCGCCCGACCATGTTCCAGGGTGCGACCGCGTCATCGGCGAGCACCAGCGCCAGGCCACGCCCCTCGTCGCGGGTGCGCAGGGTTTTGGCAGCCGCTGCCAAGGTCTCGGTGCGCCGGGCCAGCGTCACGGCCTGGGCGTGACCGGCGTTTATCGCAACGACGAGCGCGTGATCGCGCAGGCCCTGCCACTCCGGCCGGTCGGCGCGCGGCCGGCGGCCGTCCGGGCCTTGCCGGAGCGCCGGATCGAGGACGATACCGGCATGGAGCAAGAGCGGCGTCCCCCAGCCGAGCTTTTGGGCGAGCGCCAGGTCGGCCTCGATCAGGCACCAAAATTCGGCGGCGACGGGCGCGCCGCGCAGTTCGGCCTCGATCATCGGCAAGATTTCGCCGGCCTGCCGTGTCGGCCGCGACGAGATCTGACGCAGCAGCCGATGCAGGCGACCGGTGGGTCCGGGATCGTCACCGGGTCGCGTGAGGTGCTGGGCGTCACGCAAGGCCGCCTCATCGGCCTTTTGCCGCAGCAGCCGCGCGGCGACGCTGGCGGCCTTGAGCGCCAGGCGGGCGCGCAGGACGCCGAGCCAGGGCGGGGCGGCGCGGACGATCTGGTCGAGCGCGAGCAAAGCCGCACCGGCCGCGAACGCGGCGTCGCGCCGATCGGCGCTGGCGGCAAAGCCGATCCAACGCGGAAGCGGATTTGGAATCAGGGAGTTGGCGGGCTCGCCAGATGCGCCGACGGGCTTGATGCCTCTCGCGCGAGCGAGGCTTTTCGGACGGGGAATCGGCGTCGCATCCATGTTGGGAGCATAGCCATGGCGGCGTTAATTGCGCAAGATCGGTTGTTTTCCGCCGCCACCGTCTACTTCACTTCATGTCCGGTAAGCTTGCCTTATCGGACACGATTCGATACCCTCTCGAAATGCAGGAATCCGCCGAATTCGAACAGCAAAACGAGCCATCTGATCGACCGGAGGACAGCTTGGCGCGATCGGCGGCGCTCAGCGCGACGTCGCAGCTGTCGGGTTTTGACGCCGGCGACGACGCAGCCCTGCGAAACCCGGAACTCGAAAGACTGGCCGGGTCGGCGCGCGGCTACGCCAAGGCGAAAGACAGCGCCAACACCGCCCGCGCCTACGCCTCGGACTGGAAGCAGTTCGAACGCTGGTGCCGGCGCCAGGGGTTTGACGCACACCGTCCCGACCCGCGGGTGGTCGGCCTGTTCATCGCCGCCTCGGCCGACGGTCAAGGCATCGCAAAAGCCGCCGTCTCGACGATCGAGCGGCGCCTGGCGGCGATCACCACGACCTATCGCAGCGCTGGAACCCCCCTCTCCCGACAGGATCGCCATATCGTCGACGTCATGGCCGGCGTCCGCCGCAGCCACGGCCGGCCCCCGCGCCAGAAGGAGGCGCTGTTCGCCGAGGACATTCTGGCGATGGTGGCGATGCTCGAGCAGAACCTGCGCGGCTGGCGTGATCGCGCCATCCTGCTGATCGGGTTCGCCGGCGGCCTGCGCCGTTCCGAGATTACCGGGCTCGATTGCGGTCCAAAGCAAAGCGATGACGGCCGCGGCTGGATCGAGATTTTGGATGGTGGCGTCGTCCTCACCATCGACGGCAAAACCGGCTGGCGCAGCGTCGAGATCGCACGGGGCTCGTCAGACCGGACCTGCCCCGTCCAGGCACTCGAAACTTGGCTGAAGCTGGGCCGCATCGCCGACGGTCCGGTGTTCCGCCCGATGACCGTCGCCAATGCCGGCGTGCAATCGCAGCGCCTGACCGATCGCCACGTCGCACGCCTGGTCCAAAAGCTGGCGCTGGCCGCCGGCGTTCGCGGCGACCTGTCGGAGGGCGAACGGGCGCTCGCCTTCGCCGGGCATTCGCTGCGCGCCGGTCTCGCCTCCTCCGCGGAAGTCGACGAAGCCCACATCCAGCGCCAGCTCGGCCACGCCTCGGTCGAGATGACACGCCGCTATCAGCGCCGGCGCGATCGCTTCCGCATCAACCTGACGAAAGCGGCAGGGCTGTGAACGGAAAGCGCAATGGAATCAAGATCTCAGAGCAACCGACTTGAAACAGCAAGAGGCATGCAAGACGTCGCCGTCGCCTTAAGCGGTTCAAATTGAAGTTAGGAAGGGAAAGCGACATTATCGATAGTGATGGACACACAGTCGGAATTCGGCGATTCTGGCGCTCCGGAACGCCGCCGGCGACGTCTGTCGGCCTCAGGTCGATGAAAACTGCCCTCGTAAACGGCACCAGGAGCGCCCGTGGCCTCTACATCCCTGCTCTCGGCCGAAACCGAAACGCGACGTGCCCTGCAGCTCGACGCGCTCGCCGGCATCCTCCCGATGGAGCGCCGCGACAAGCTCGCCACGATCCTGACCGACGACGACGTTGCGACGCTTCGGCATCTGGCCAAGGAAGGCATGGGTGAGAACTCGCTGCGCGCGCTCGCCTCGGATCTGGCCTATCTTGAGGCCTGGTCAATCGCAGCGACGAGCTCGCCCCTGCCCTGGCCGGCGCCGGAAGCCCTGGCACTGAAGTTCGTGGCCCATCACCTCTGGGATCCGGCGCATCGCGCGGAAGACGCCGCCCACGGCATGCCGGCCGACGTCGAAGCTTCACTGCGCGCCGGTGACCATCTACGTTCTGACGGGCCCCATGCGAGCTCGACCGTCAAACGGCGCCTGGCGCATTGGGCGACGCTGCATCGCTGGAAGGGGCTTGAGAGCCCGCTCGGCACGCCAGCGATCCGCACAAGCGTGCGCCTGGCGGTCAGGGCCAGCGCAAAACCGCGCCGGCGCAAGAGCAAGCGCGCTGTGACGCGCGACATTCTGGACCGGCTGATCGCGACCTGCCAAAGCGACCGCCTCGCCGACACCCGCGATCTCGCCATCCTGCTCGTCGCTTTCGCCTCGGGCGGGCGCCGGCGCAGCGAGATGGCGCGCCTGCGGCTCGAGCAGCTGAGTATCGAGGCCGATGTGCCGCTTGATCCTGATGATCACAACTCGCCTCGCCTGCCCTGCATGTCGATCGCGCTCGGCCGAACCAAGACAACTCAGGCTGACGAAGATGCCCGGGTGCTGCTGATCGGAGCGCCCGTTGCGGCGCTGCGCGAATGGGTCGAGCGGGCCGACGTCAAGAAGGGGGCGGTGTTTCGGGCAATCGACCGCTGGGAGGCGATCGATGACCGGGCGCTCACGCCCCAGGCCGTCAATCTCATCCTGAAGCGCCGCTGCGTCCTGGCCGGGCTCGATCCGGCGGAGTTTTCGGCTCACGGCCTCAGGTCAGGCTATCTGACTGAGGCAGCCCGTAACGGCGTCGCCCTGCCCGCCGCCATGCGCCAGTCCCAGCATCGCTCGGTCCAGCAGGCCGCGCGCTACTACAACGACGCCGACCAGGCTCTCGGAAAGGCCGCAAGGCTAGCGATCTGAGCTGCCTTTCGGGGCTGACAGCCTACATGCTTCCGGACAATCCACGAGAGAAGTGTCCATGCCGATGAGCGAGGACAAGCAACAGCGGTTCAATGCGCAGCTCGACCAGGCCGTCGATGCTGCCAAGGCGGCCCTGGCCCCAGTGTTCAACGGGGCGCCTATGACCTGCCGGAGGACACGAGCAGCTACTGCTGTCTAAGCTCTCGTTCAAGCTCGGCATGCTGCGCGTCGTCATCATCGACCAGAATCTGATCGCCGATCAGGTCGAGGCGCGCTGGCAGCAAGAAAAGGCGCGGCGAGCCGCCGCCGTGTCGCGCCTGGAACAACGATCCTCGAACCCGCTCCGATAGTCTCTATCGGCAGTGCCGCGGATCAAGCCCGTGCGCCAGGGCACGACGCGGAGCACAAAAGCCGCCGGGCGACTGCTGCTGCCAGGTACATTCGTGTTCACGCGGGCAATCAAAAGCGCGCCGGTGCATCGGATTGCTCAAGCGTGGCCAGGAAGCACCCTCTCCGGCCGACGCCATAGCAACCTCGCCGATTGCCACGAGGCCGGCCTGACAGACTGTGCCGTCGAACCAGCGGCACGCTTCGCGCTCGCAGGCCACATTGACCGCTCCGCTGAAATTCGATCCGTCCGCCGCGAAGAGCGGGCACATCGTCGCCGGGCAGAATGTGGCGTCCATCATGGGAATTCCGAGCTAGCGACTTGCTCAGGGCCACCCGCCGCGATCACCTCGGCAAAGACGCCCGCTGAAACCGAGCAATTCCGCACCACCCGCAGCGACAGCCCCCGATCTGACAGCCAGCATTCGACCTCTGCCGCCCGTGATGGCCCAATGCCCTTCTCCTGCTCGAGCTCGATGCGGCTATAGGCGGCTGCGATCCGAGCCAGATTCGCCGCCTTGTCACGCGGCGAGCGTCCGCCAAGTGCCGCGTGACGCCCAGAGAGAAGCACGGTCAGGATCGCCCGGGACAGTTTTGCCATGACGCGCATCACAAGCCCCCATGACCCCGCCCGCAAGGCCTCGATTGGCCTTAGCAAAACATCCAGACAGAGCGTGGCTGCGCCGCATCACCGTCACGCCCGCTTCTTCTCGCGACGCCGGCTGCCGATCAGTGCCATCAGCATCGGCCCGAGCGAAAACTCCGCCGCTTGCGCCTTGCGCGTCAACTCGCGCAGATAGCCGCCGGCGCTGGAAATCGCTTCCCCACGCTGCAGGATCGCCGCCACGACGATCGAAGCTTGGATCTCGTCCATGACGCCGATCGCCTCCTCCCACGCACTTGGACTGATCCCGAGCATCGGTCGGACAACCGCGACGGTCGCCAAGAAGTCGCGCCAGTTGTCGATCCCGCCCTTCGAATAGTCGATCAGATCAGGACAGGCGTCCAAAACCATCCCGAGCGGGAAGATCCCTTCCGGCATCCGCTTCCGTTCCGGCACGATCCCCAAACCAGCCCCCCTGCTTTCTGGAAAGCGAGGTTCAAGATCAATAGGGGAGTCTGGATTTGAATTCTGTATGTGACGCCCATTCTGAGACTCATTGCTGCTCATATTTTGAGTTTTGATATGGGTTTCCAGCAGGTTGAGGATTTCGTCGGCAAGCAGCGACAACTCGTCGGCGATTGGCTCCAGCGCCAGGCGCGTCGCGCTGCGTGGAATCCGCGCCATGATGCACCGATAGAGCTGGTGGATCTCGGCCCAGTCGGCCGGCCCCTGCCCTACTGACTGCTGCGTCGGGACGCCTTCTTCGAGCCCCGTCGCGATCATCTTGACGATGTCGCGCCGGCAGATCGTGATGCGCTCGCGCACAAGGCGCAGCGCTCTGGCCTCTGTCTCGACCTCGGCCGCCAGGGCCTCGAATTCTTCCGCACGCACCACGAGCGGGGCCAGGTCGAAGCCGAAGGCGAACTCGATCTCCCCTCCCCTGCCCTTGCGGGCGTAGCGTTTGCCGTTGGGGCTGTCTCTCCTGACGATCAGCCCTGCGTCGACCAGAGCCGCCAGATGACGCCTGAGCGTCGCCATCGGCATCCCATGCGCCCGCAACCCGAGCTGGTGGTTCGAGGGGAAGACGATCAATCCCTCGCCCGTCAGGACGGTCTCCGGGTGGAAGGACAGCAGCGCATCGAGGACGGCCAATGCGCGCTCGGGCACGCCCAGCGCGTTCTTGGCCGTACAGATCGCCCGAAAAATATTCCATTTGTGGACCGCCTTCTCCGGCGGCCGCGTCTTTGCGCTCGCCTGGCTTGCCACATGGGCAAGCGTCAGCGTTCGCCGCCCAAAGGGCGTCGTCGAGAGTCGTGGTTCCATGATCCTTGCCTTGTTTAGGGCAAAGGAAAACTGCTCGCCGAAACGGCGCTGAATCTCACACGAGACTCTTGACTGTGATTCGCGGAAGTGTGATTCTCGCAGTCGCCAAACATTGAGAAAGGGGCTTCCGGAACGTCGTTTCGGGGGCCTTTTTCTTTTGCCGCAGGGGTCCCTACAGGGTGGAAATAGGCAGGCTGATTGGTCTCAATCCTCCTTTGGTTCGTTGAGATAAGAAGCGTAGAGGCCGTCCATCTGGGACAACAAATAGTCGCCGAACCCAGGCGCGACGCGCTTGTCGATCGCCAGAGTCAATGCTCTATCGTTTGCCGTGACACGAACGACGCGCTGACCTGTTTCTGTCGCCCAGAATCGTGCGCTTGGGCGCCGATGCGATATAGCCAGACCCGGCGTGTCTTCACGTCTGCTGCCGGACTGTTTAAACGCATGATTCAAGACTAGGTTGAAGCGCTCGTCAGAGGGAGCGGCGTGGAAAGCTTCTGAGGAAAGCAGCTGACCGACGGCACTTACCTTATCAGCATCCTGATACTTGCCTGCCAACTCCACCCAGCGATCACGCCCTATCGAGGGGGCCGGCCCGATAGCTTCGATCACGGCCGCCGGAATCTTTGTCGCAACCGAGATCATCCGCGACACCGTGGTCTTATCCACGTTCAGGGCGGCCATAATGGTTTCGCGGTCGTAGTGTCCCTCCTCCAGCCGCCATGCGAAGAGAGCCCGTTCGACGAAGGAGAGGTCGGCTCTGGCGCTATTCTCCTGTCCTTGAGCGAGAACGAGATCGCGATCTGTTAGGTCCTTGACGACAGCTCGAACATCTCGACCAAGAACCTTCGCCGCTTTTAAACGACGGTGTCCAAATGCGACTTGGTACCGTCCAGGCGCAGTCGGACTGCGGCGGACAAGAATCGGAGAGTCCTGCCCTCGCGCCCGAATTGCCTCGACAAAGCTATTGAACTCTTCGTCGTCGTAACGAGCCAACCGATCCGCGACGAAGGAGCTATCGATAAGTGCAGGATCAAGATCAACGACTGTAGCGCCAGCGGTGAGACGTGCCTCAATGTCCCGGGCTGCGTCGGCGCGAGCAGCAAGCTCGTCAATGCTTCGTGTTACCGCTCCAAGAGCTCCGCGAGCAGCAAAGGCCGGCGGGGTGCGCTGCTGCTGCGTGACCTCTGGGTCTGAGTTGACTGCCGTCAACTTCTGACCCGATGCGCTGGCGAGCAGATTCTTTCTCGCCATTAGGACCGTCCCCACGATTTATGGATTAGCGCTTCGATTTCGCCGTTAACGGCGTCCAGTGCCTCCATGGCCCGGTCGTAGGTCGCTGGCGTGAACTGACGACGTTCGACTTCGTAGAGTGTCTGCTTCGTAAGACCTGCATCCGAAATTGCCACGCTTTTCAGCATCGGATTTGTAAGGACGTGCCGTCCGAAGCGTGACCGGATGAACGTCACCATATCGGTTTGGGGCCCGTCGGAGTGCTCGTAGCGCGTAATCAAGTATCGGACCCAGTCATAACGAATGGTGCCGCCAGCCTTCTTCAGATGGGACATGACATCCCCCATCATCTGCAGGAACTGGGACATCGACATCACGTCGAGCATTTGCGGATGAACGGTAACGAGGAGCGCGGTAGCGGCGCACAGCGCGATCATGGTCAGATAGCCAAGCTGCGGTGGGCAATCGAGCACGACTACGTCGTATTGATCTGCGACAGGCCCCAAGACCTCATCAAGCCGTGCAAAAAAGGTCCGCCCAACGGCTCCGGATTCTTTTGAAGCGAGCACCAACGGCGTATCGTACTCGAAGTCCATCAACTCGATATTGCCGGGCACAAGGTCGAGCCCGGGAAAGTTCGTCTTTCGGATAACTTCGGAAAGTGGGCGTTGCTCGTCGTCGTAGCGGATCGCTCCATAAAGCGTCTCGTTTCTCTTGACGTCGAACTCCGGTTGAAAACCGTGAAGCGCGGATAGACTGGCCTGCGGATCGAGATCGATCGCCAGCACGCGATAGCCGGCTAGCGCTAAATGCTGTGCCAAATGCGCAGCGGTAGTGGTCTTCCCACTGCCCCCCTTGAAGTTGGCGACGGCCACGATCTGGAGGTGCTCCGAACCGCGCCGATGCGGAACATATCGCCTGCTGGCCCGGCCATTCTCATCAAGATATTGCCGCAGTTCCTGTATCTGCTCGCCGGTGAATGAGCGTCGGCCGGAGGGCGTCAATGCAGGAGCCGGCCCCTTCCCTTCGAGCGAAAGATTACGAAGATACCCAGGTTTCAGGCCAAGCAATTTGGCCGCTTCACTCAATTGGAAAGGCCTAAGCGGCTTCTCGGCTCGCGGCGGAAAATGTTCCAGCCAATGTGATTGGAGCGCATGTGAAAGATCCCGTCCCTGCTCCATGATGAGCGAGTCGATCTCCTGAGTCGTCTCGACAGAGCGGAGAGGTTCCGGCATTCGTTTTTCTCGCACATGCGCTTTCAACGCCACTTTCGGCGAAGAACCGCATTTAGTGCTGATTCTCGTCAGCCTGCAAGAAATATTGGGTTAACGGGAAGTTAACGCCCTCAGGCTATTCCGTTGGGCTCCGCAGAAATCGACTTCTAGACTGGACTACGCATCTCAAGACATGAGACCGCCGATTGCGCCGAGTTGACGGCCGTCAACTCGCTAAACACCTCCTGTCCCACATGCCGACCCCGCGACAGTCTCGCCGGGTCGGCCCTGCGGTCGCTCATTCGACCGGGTTCCAGATGATGAGCTTCTTGGTGGCGTCATCGCCAGGGGCTGGGTCGACATCGTCATAGATCATCCCGCCCCCCCCCCCCCCCGGGGGGGCGTAGAGCCTCACCGAGATGTACTCCTCGCCGGAGGTCTTCGAGGTGCGGTTCCAGCGGTGCCAAGCTCAAAACCGTTCTTGCGCGAGACAATGCGGTAGTCGGAGGCTGGGTCATTCGCCTTGCGTGTTGGGCACCAGCGAGTCGGCGCGATGACGTTGAGGGTGGCGAGCGTGCCTTCAAAGTTGCCGTCGGCCTTCTGGGTCAGGGTTGCGATCGTGGCCATGATATCTCTCCCTCAGGTTGCTTGGGGATCCCCCCCCCCGATGACGCCCGAAGAAAGGGGCCGGATGCTGTCGTCACCGCAACGCTGCGGGGGCGCTCCCGAAGCGGTGTTGACGCCACAAGGCGGCCTCGCCCCGCACAAGCGTGCTGATTCCGAGGGATGTCGCCCCCGGATTCCGATTTGATGTCGCCCCCTCGTTCCGAGATTAATCCGCCCCCGGATTCCGAGATGATGCCGCCCCCTGTCGGGCGGTAAGATCGCGGGTCCTCTGCTGGCTTAGGCTTGCTCCTTTTGGCGTGTCCGAGGGGAGCGATTGATGCCGGCGGAGAGGGTGAGCATGCGGCGCGTCCGCGAGATTTTGCGATATCGGTTCGAGCAGGGCCTTGGCCACAAGGCGATCTCGGTGCGCGTCGGCGCGGCGCCCTCGACGGTGCGCGAGACGCTACGACGTGCGGCTGCGGCGGGGCTGACCTGGCCGCTGGGCGAGGATCTCGGCGACGCCGCGCTGGAGGCGGCGCTCTACCATCCCGCCGGCACGAAGACGGGTCATCGCCGCAGCCCCGAGCCCGACTGGGCCGTGGTCCACCGGGAGATGAAGCGCAAGCACGTGACGCTCCAGATCATCTGGGACGAGTACATTGCGCATCATCGCGACGGCTACCGCTACACAGCCGCTTCTGCGATCTCTATCGCGGCTGGGCGGCGAAGCTGCCGGTGACGATGCGCCAGAGCCATGCCGCAGGCGACAAGCTCTTCGTCGATTATGCCGGCGACAAGGTCGCGGTCGTCGTCGATCGGCTGACGGGCCAGGTCCGCGACGCGCATATCTTCGTGGCGGTGCTTGGCGCATCGAGCTTGGCCTACGCCGAGGCGAGCTGGAGCGAGACGCTTCCCGACTGGATCGCCGCGCATGTCCATGCGGTCGAGGCCTTCGGCGGCGCGCCGGCGCTGTTCGTGCCCGACAACGCCAAGGTCGCGGTGATCAGGTCGTGCCTGTACGACCCCCAGGTCAACCGCAGCTATGCCGGCATGGCGGCCCATTACGACAGCGCGGTGCTGCCGACGCGGCCGCGTCGCCCGCGCGACAAGGCGAAGGTCGAGGCCTGCGTGCTGATCGTCGAGCGCTGGCTTCTGGGCCGGCTGCGCCACCGGATCTTCCACAGCCTGGGCGAACTGAACGCCGCGATCGCCGAGATGCTGGTCGATCTCAACGACCATCGTGTCCTGCGCCGGGTCGGGCAGACCCGCCGTCAGCTCTTCGAGGCGATCGACCTCCCGGCACTGCGGCCGTTGCCGGTCGAGCCCTATGTCTTCGCGGAATGGCGGCTGCGGCGGGCGGGCCTCGATTACCATGTCGAGATCGAGCGCCACTATTACTCGGTGCCGTATCGCTTCGCGCGAGAGCAGGTCGAGGCCAGGATCACCGCGCGCACGATCGAACTCTTCCACAAAGGCGAGCGCATCGCGGTCCATCTTCGCGGGAGCGGCAATGGCCGCCATACGACGATCACCGAGCACATGCCGTCGTCGCATCGCCGCTTCGCCGATTGGACGATCGAGCGCATCGCCCGCGACGCCGCCGCGATTGGCGCTTGCACGGCGTTGCTCTGCGAGAAGATCCTGACCGATCGACCCCATCCCGAGCAGGGCTTCCGCGCCTGCCTCGGCATCGTCCGCCTGGTCAGGGGCTTCGGCCGCGAGCGGGTCGAGGCGGCCTGCAGCCGGGCGCTCGACATCGGCGCGCGCACCTATGGCTCGGTCAGGTCGATCCTCGACAACGGGCTCGACCAGACACACGCCGCAGCGCCCGCGCCCGACCAGCCGATCGCTCATCCCAACATCCGAGGCTCGCGCTACTACCATTGAAGGAGACCAGCATGCTGAACCATCCCACCCTCGATCGTCTGAACGCCATGGGCCTTGCCGGCATGGCCAGAGCCTTCGGCGAACTCACCGCCAACATCGAGGCCCAAGGTCTCACCCACCCGGAATGGCTTGCCCTGCTGCTCGACCGGGAATGGAGCTTCCGGCACGATCGCAAGCTCGCCGCACGCCTGCGCTTCGCCAAGCTGCGCCATCAGGCGGCGCCCGAGGACGTCGATTACCGCAGCAGCCGCAAGCTCGACCGGGGGCTCTTCGCCAAGCTCGTCGCCGGCGACTGGATCGGCGCCCACGACAATCTGGTGATCAGCGGCCCCACCGGCGTCGGAAAAAGCTGGCTCGCCTGCGCGCTCGGCCACAAGGCCTGCCGCGACGATCGCTCCGTCCTCTATCAGCGCGTGCCGAAGCTGTTCTCGACGCTCGCCCTGGCGCGCGGCGACGGGCGGCACGCCCGCTTCCTCGCCAAGCTCGGCAGCGTGCAGCTCCTGATCCTCGACGACTGGGGCCTCGAGCCGCTCGACGCCAAGGCCCGCCACGACCTGCTCGAAATCCTGGAAGAGCGCTATGGCCGCCGATCGACCATCATTACCAGCCAGCTGCCCATCTCGGCATGGCACGAGGTCATAGGCGATCCGACCTACGCCGACGCCATCCTCGATCGGCTCGTGCACAACGCTCATCGCCTCGATCTCGACGGCGACAGCATGCGCCGCCCCAAATCCCAATCTCAGGCTTGACCGAGGCCCGAAACGAAACAACAACAATCACAGTCCAGCACGGCCCGCTTCCGGGGGCGACATCATCTCGGAATCAGGGAGCGCCATCATCTCGGAAACGAGGGGCGACTTCATCGGAATCGGCAACAAGCGGCGGCAAAGAGAAGGGGATGGCCTCAGGAGGCGACGGGGGAGGGGGAAGGCACGTCAAGGCGCAGTCGCAACTGACAATGAGGCCCATGGCTAGACCCGTTGGCTCTGACCTGGGGCTCAAATTAGTGAGCCAGACAAGGTGAGGACGTGGCTCAAGGTAACCACGCAAGCCGTTCGGGGCAGAGTGGATGTCCCTCAAATTCTAAAGCAGAGATTCGATTTGCGAGCGGATGATGATGCCGGCGATTGCGCCGTCCCATCAAGAGGACGGCAGTAAGAACGGGTTTCTGATCGTGAGGCGGCCGTCGACAACCAGTCCGTTCTGCATGTCCTCGGACCAGAATATCGAGCAATCGAGGCGCAACGCAGCCGCCACCATCATGGCGTCGTACACCGACAGCCGATAACGTTCCGCGAGTTCAACGCCGGCTGCGTGGATCTCGATATCGAGCGAGGCAATCGGCTTCACCAAAATCCTTACTGCATCGAGCGCGTCCCGAAGTTCGCGCCAGTCCATCGAGAGCTTACGTCGGCCGACGTCTGCGAACTCGTTGAGCGCCTGCACACTGGTCGCGCAGCCTTTGGCCAGCAGCGCCTCAGCCGGTCCCGATCGAGAATCGTTGGAAAAGGCGTAAATCAAAACATTGGTATCGACGAATTCGCGCGGCGACGTCACCGGGCGTTGGCCTCGTCACGATCGAAACGCCAGCCGGGCGGTAAAGCCTTGCGCAAGTAGCGAACCCGCTCCAGCGCTCGTTCACGACTGCGGTCACGCTCGACATCGAAAGCGCGCTCGCCCGCGATCTGGATCGCGATCTCATCGCCTTCCTTGAGATCAAGTGCTTCGACAACTGAAGAGGGCAGACGCACAGCCAAGCTGTTTCCCCAACGTGCAACTTGCATGGCAGCCTCCTGATATACGTCAATGTATGTATATCATCAGGCCGCGTTTGTCGATAGAGGGCCTTCAGGCACCCCCTAACCGCCAGCCCGGGATCGCGAGCGCCTTCGCTTTGTCGCGCTTCAATCAAATAACAAACTGGAAAAATTTAAAAATACCTCTGCGAAATTTATCATCTGAATAAATAATTGTTTCGATTTTGTTTTCGCACCTGCATATTATATGTGGCTCATTGGTATTTCTACCCACCTGATACCTGATCATCGAGGCGAATGTTATGGATGATTGTAATGTAAACGCACTTTCTATGGCTACGAAACTTCGCGAACGCTATGATAATCGACTGCAAGCGGTCACCACAATCGGTCAGTGCATGACAAAGGCCCTCTTCGCCGGCAACACAAAGGCCGTACTTTATTGGGCCCTTGTCAATGCTCATTACCAAGCGCCGTATGGCCGATCGGGGTCGTCGATCGCCGATCTGTCCGAGATCAAGCTGCCCGATCCCAACGGAATCGACTTATAGCATCTTCAAACCTCCGATGGCCCCACGACGACGTTCGCCATATCGGCCGTCGGCGGATTCGCAGCGATGCCAATGTTGGTCGGGAAATCTCCCGGCCCCTGAGTGCACGACGCTTCGCCCTCCTTGCAGTTCGGATCGGCCAACGAGCGCGCAGCCCGCGCCATATCGCAAATCGTCGTGCCGTTGATGTCCGCGAATCCGGAGCAGCGGCCAGAGCTGACCATCTTCTGGCAATTCCCGGTCCCAAGCTGGATGCAAGAGGACAGGAAGCCAGCATCCACCTTTTGCCCGTCGAAGGTCTCCATTGATGCAAGTTGCCGCACCGCGCCGGTATTGTAGCCGTCATTGGTCAGATTGGCCCAGGCATTGACCTGCTGCTGCAGCGAGAGGCAGCCATAGCCTTCGCGATCGGTGCCGGCGTACTTTCGGACGTTGGCGTTGTTGAGCTGAAAAATGCCCGTGCAGCAGCTGCCGTTATAGACGCCCTTGTTGCCGCCGGATTCATAACGGCCAAGGCCGCCAAGCGAACAAGAGGTCGATTTTAGGTCATCGCGCAAAGACGAGTTCCTGACCGCGTTGGTGATCTCCTGGGGCGAGTAGTTGGTGCGTTCGCAGTATTGCCCTCGCTGCGCCGAAGCGCCCGACGCGAGGATTTGGCCTAGGGCCAGCGCGGCGGCGAAGAGGGCCTTCGTCGATTTTAGCATGTCCGCTCCAGAGCTCAGTTGATTGAATAGGTACGCTGGCAGGCCGGTATCGCCTTGCCGCCGACGACCGTGCGAAACGCAATCGTCCGGGTTTTCGAATCGAACTGCGTGTAGGAGCTGTCTGCTCGGTTCTTTTCAGGAAGATTCTTGTCGGCGTGATCGACGTAGCAACCGCTCTCGGTCTTGAACGAGACGGCTTTTCCATCTTTCATCACGACGATGCGGAGCGGACAGGTCGACGGCTCGATCTCAGCCCCGCTGGAGTTCGCGCCGCTATCGCAGCCCCGGACCAGTGCCGTGCTGATGATCACGGTGCGATCGCCGAGTTGATAGGTCGAGGACAGCGCTGTCACGAGCGCATTTCGGCCATTGAGCGGGCGCTTGAGCTCGTTCTCGGCATAGGCATTTGCGGACGCGATCACATCGGACCAGACAACGGACTGAAGAACATCACTCGCTGATGGCTGCCGAAAATCGTGGAACGTCATCGCCCGCCAGGTGGCGGCCGCCTCAGGCTGCGCGGCTGCGGCGCCGGCCGTTGCGATCGAACAGAGCACAATGGCTCGTTGCAAAACGGTCTTCATGGCCTGCTCCTTTTTTTTACTACGACGGGGGAGGGCAGTCGATGGCAGGGCCGCGATCGCGCGGCCAGGAATGCTGGCTGTCCGGGCAAATCGTTGGGCCGCGGTACGGTCACGGTGGCACCGGAATGCCATGGGAGCAGCCATCGACGGCTTGGCCCTTGATCACCAATCCGGTTTTCACGGTGCGAGAGGGGACGTCGTAGGCCGCGTATGCCGCCGCGCTGGCCGTGCCCTGACTTGTCGAGAGATCAAGTTCCAGAAAGCAGCCTCGATCGGCGTCGAGCACGCGGGTTCGGATGCCCTCGTAGATGACAAGACGCATAGGGCAGAGCTTGACGCGCAGGCCGGCGTGAGTGTGCTTCGACGTGCACCGGGTCGCAGTGTTGAGGATGGACAGCACGACGGATTTCGTGGGGCTCCAGATCACGAAATGCGCCTCGGTCGCGGGCGCATTGCCGCTAGCAAAGCGAAAGTCTCCTGCCTCGCGGTAGGCCTTATTGTTGGCCTCGATCTCGTCTTTCCAGATGTCGGCGAAGGTCGCGTTTGCGGGCGATGGTTTTGTCAGATCCGAATAGGAAATCGGTCGCCATGCGCCAGGGTCAGGTGTGCGCTGTTGGGCGCTAACCTCGAGGTGCACGCCCTGCCAGACAAGGACAGCTGCGATCGGCATGACGCGAAGGGCAGCGCCTCGGCATCTGCGCCCAGACCGTGGCCTCGGTATCGACGCCGGCACATTCGTGATCGGCCCGGCTCTCACTCGTAGCGTTCCCGCCACGGCAGGAACCGCCAGGGATCGCGCTCGGATTTTTCGCGATTGAGCAAGGCAACCGGCGCCCGTGGCGGATCGGCCATGAGCAAGCGCCAGACGCCGCCGTGGTGATAAAAATTCACCGTCTCGCGCCGAAGTGGGTGTCCAGGCGCCGGCCCAAAGTCCACCGCGCAATGGACCACAGGGCCGTGGTAGCGCGTGATGCGTCCGGTCAAACTGTCGAGCGCACCGGGCTTGCAGCCAAACAGCCGGAAGTCGGGTGGCCGCTTCTCTAATGCCGCGACATCGAGGCGTCCGAAATTCGCCCGGCGCCAAGCATGCTCGGCCTGCCTCTGCGTGGGATAGGTAAAGGGTTCCGTCAGCACCGGCGCGAAGGTTTTGCGATCAGGAGCATAGGCGAGGCGGCCAGGCGTCACAGGATCGGCACGGTAGAGAGCGTCCGTCGTCGGCAGTCGATTCTCCAAGGCGAGGTCGTGCTGAGGCTGGCTGCAGGCCGACAGCAAGATCACCCATGCGACGACGCCAAGGCGCCGGATGATGACTTCCCCTCTCTCAATGAAACGCCCCATCATGGCCGGCCGCCCTCGACCTCGGCCGAAGACGCCGCAGCACTGCGGCGAAACTCTCCTGGCATCTGGAAACGGCTCGCCCAGAGCCCGCGATAGGCTTTTCGCGCATCCTGTTCGAGCGCCGTATAGGTCCGGAGTGGCGGCTCGACGGGGACGGCAACGGCCAATCCCTCGCGCAACATCGTGGCGCCGAGATCTCCATGTTGTGAGGAGGCACAGCGCGCCTGGATCACGCCGTGGCTTTCGTGGATCTTGGAGCAGGCGACCCATTTGCCGAGCGTCGCCGAAACGAGCCAGGCTGTCGCCATCACGCCGCAAGGCCAAGGCTGGCGCCCAAGCGTCGCGCGCTGCGCCGGCGCGCAGGCGTCGATCCCATAGAGTCGGTAGACCTCACCCGTCTCGATGTCGCGGAATTTCACCCCCTCAATCACCTCGACCCGCAAAGGCGGCGACTGCTGTGTTGCTTTGGGCGAATAGAAGCCGGGAGGTTCAGATAGCGCCGACGTTTCGGCCGAAGCCGAGAGGCTCGTCAAAACCACGATCGTGCACAGCACCGCAGCGCCAGTGCCGCCGCTGTGCCTTGAATGGCTGGCCATGCGGTATCGGCGTACTCCAGCAGCCCTCGTCATTGCGGCGCCGCCAGAGTTTGCGAGCGTTTAGCGCCGGCATCGCGCAAGCTGCGCAAAATAACAGCGTTGGGTTCAGGCGTGTCAGGATACGCCCACAGACCGGCATTCGCGCGTGCCGCGACCTGTTGCGCTACGAAGTACGGCTGATGAACAGGCCGGCCATCGGTCGCGATGGATGCAAAAGCAAATCCCGACGCAATCAGGGCCGTGCCCAGATCGATGCGAGAGCCCGCACCGACACCTCGGTTCCGCGTGGCGATGCAGAGGACGAAGACCGTGCGCGAATGCGATGGCGAAGTTGCCTGATGACATTGCGGCTGCAGATCGCGGATCAGGGCGACCAGCATCGCAAGCGAGGCCTCGCCGCAGTCTCGTCTGACGCCTGCGCCATTGGTGAAGCTGGTTCCACGAAGGCAAGCCTGCACGCCATAAAGGCGATGGAGCACACCCTGATCCGTCCAACTGTCGCCTGTCTCGAACACTGCGGTCGGCGAAATCGCAAACCAGCGCGAGGCTGCGACGTCCTGAGCCCAGCCGCTCGGCGCGGCAGTGCTCACGAGACCCGCGATCAGGAGGGAGCCGACCCGCATGATCAATATCCCCGCAACGCGAAATAGAACCGCTGTTGGCCACTGGCGGTGGTGATATCGACGAAATGAGGCTCGTCCCGGGCCTGCCGCGGTTGGCTGGGATAGCTGGTCTGGCAGCCGCCGCTTTCCGATCCCGAGCTGCATTCACGCGTCGGCTTGGACAGATCGAGGCAGACGCTGCCATCGCGCGAGGATGCAGCGACCGGATCCTCGCGCCGGCCTGCGCGGTCGGACGGCGTCCATCCTGTAGGGCAGGGGAGGTAGGGCTCGTGTCCGAGACCGCTGGTCTGGCCTTCGGGGCATTCCGGCCAGCCACCACCCTTGGCGAGCTGGCGGAAGAGCTGCTGCATGACTGGCACGCAATAGGGAATGCCCGACCAGCTCGGCGCGATCGCCGCAGCGCAGAGCAAAACCTTGCAGCCGAATGACGCCTCCTGAGCAGACGCAACCATCGGCATGATGCCGAGCGCGAGCGAAAGACCTGCCGCTCTCAGCCGCCGCGATACTGCCGATGTCGTCGCACGCTTTGATCGTGACATTGCGTTTCCGGCTGTTGCCAACTTCCCGATTACCAATATACTGACCAATGAGTGATTTGGCGAGCGGCGATTTTGCGATGCGGCTGACGCTTTCGACGACTGCGGTGATGGCGATGCTGGCGGGAGGCGTTTTCGCGGAGGAGGCGAGGGCGCCGGCCAAATTCCAGGACAAGCTGCCGCAGCCGACCGCGACACTCGATGCGTCGGGCAGGGTCCTGCCGCTTTCGCAAGGACGCGCCGCCGTTGATGTCATCGGCGGGCCCTCGCCGGAGCCGGCCTGTGCTTCCAGCGCCGAGCTGCCTGCGGGCGAGGCCGAAGTGCTCGTGCGGCGGATCGCGGGCGAGGAGCAATTCGATGCCTCTTTCGCCGTGGCCGTCGCCAAGGCGGAAAGCCGCCTGATCTCCACGGCGCTGTCTGAAAAGGGCGCCTACGGTCTGATGCAGCTCACGCCCGAGACGGCCGAGCGTTTCAAGGTCGATCGTTGCGAGCCGGCCGGCAACGTCCGCGGCGGCTTACGCTTTCTGCGCCACCTGCAGTCACGCCATGGCAATCCATTCTATGTGCTCGCGGCCTACAATGCTGGCGAAAAGACTTTAATCGAACATCGCGGCGTGCCGCCGTTCGCAGAGACCGTGCGCTTCGTCGCCGCGGTGATGAACGACCTTCACGGTTGGCCCGGCGTCGAGGGCGCTGTGAGCCGATCGCGAATTGGCGCTGACGCCAATGCGCAGCCCTCCACGACTCCACCTATCCAAGGTCGTCCCACGCCCGCCAAACGGCCGGCATTGGCGGCCGATTTTGTCATGCATGTCGAATGAGGACGCCGCCGATGCTGCTTTCCAAAACCCTATTGCGCGCCGCTGGCGCAGCTCAGTCGCTGCTGATCACCGTTGAGGCGCGGGCACAGTCCGGCACGCTGCAGCCGGTTCAATCGACCTTGAACCAACTCGTCCAGGCACTGACTGGTCCAATCGCGACAGCGCTCGCAACGCTCGCCGTCATCGCCTGCGGCTTTTTTGCCTGGGCCGGCAGGCTCACCTGGGGCGTCGCAGGGTCGGTCATCTTTGGCATCGTGCTGGTCTTCGGCTCGGCCCAGATCGTCCAGTTCTTCCAGTCGGCGGTCGGACAATGACGGCGCGCGACCTCGAACAGCCGCTGATCACGCCGCTGGTGAAAGCGTTGACGCGGGCGCCGACACTGATGGGCGTGCCGTATCTGTATTTCATGTTCAACGGCGTCGCCTCGTCGGTCTGCTTTCTCGTCTCGCACAATCTTCTGATGCTGCTGGTCGCCATCCCGCTGCATCTCTTCGGCTATGTGATGACGCTGCGCGACGACCGCATCTTTGAGATCCTCTTCGTCAAATCGTCGCGCTGCCCGCCGCGCTCACGCGCTTTTTGGGGCGCCGACAGCTATCGCGTCTGAGGGACGAAGATGGTCGCGCGCGCCCTTCTCGATGAATTGACTTATGGCTCTGTGTCTCGCCGGGAGCGGCCGGTCGCGGCTCATATTCCCTATACCCGGCATGTCGACGATCACGTCATCAGGACGCGCGACGGCCTCGTCATGACGATCCTGAAGCTCGAGGGCTATTCCTTCGAGACCGCCGATATGAGCGCGGTCAATTCTCGGCTGCTGGCGCGCAACGACGTCGTGCGCACGCTCGCCAATTCCCGCTTCGCGCTCGTCAGCCACATCATCCGCCGGGAAGTCGAACCGTCGATTCCCTCGACTTTCGACAATGCGCTCTGCCGCGAGATCGACGAGCGCTACCAGGCAGCGCTCTCGACGCGGCGCATGTTCGTCAACGACCTCTATCTCACCATCGTGCGCCGACCACTCCAGGGCCAGGCCGGCACGTTCGAAAGCTCGCTTTCGCGTCTGCTCGGCCGCAAGGATGTTAGCGGCGAGACTGTCGCGATGCAGACCGCGCTAGCTGAGTTGCGCGACGCCTCGACCGCCGTCCGCGAGACGCTGTCCGCCTATGGTGCCCGGCCGCTCGGCGTCGTGTCGCGCAATGGCGTCTGGTATTCCGAACCGCTGGAGTTCCTGGTTCAGCTCGTCAATGGCGGCCTGCCTCGTCCAATGCATCTGCCGCGGATGAAGCTCGCCGAGGCATTGTCGCTGAAGCGCATCTTCTTCGGTCGCAACGCCGTCGAGATCCGTGGCGCCTCGCCTGACGACACGCGCTTTGGGGCGATGATCTCGATCCGCGAATACCCCGCCCAAACGGGACCGGGTTCCTTCGACAACCTGCTGCGCGTGCCGCACGAGTTCATCGCGACGCAGAGTTTCGCCATCGTCGATCGCCCTGAAGCCGCCAAGCAGATTGATCGCGTCTCCCGTCAGGTCGACATGTCCGACGAGGCCGGCTCGATCGTCGCCGAGCAACTCGACGAAGCCAGGGACGATCTGCTCGCCTCGGAAGCCATCTATGGCGAGCACCATATGACCGTGATGTGCCTCGGGCGCGGCATGGCGGAGGTTGGCGCGACGGTGACGGCAGTGGGCGCAGCCCTGACCGATCGTTCTGTGATCTGGACCCGCGAGGATCTCAACTGCGAGCCGGCCTTCTGGGCGCAGCTGCCGGGAAACTTCCCCTACATCGCGCGGAAATCGGTCATCTCCTCGAAGAATTTCGCAGGGTTCGTCTCGCTGCATAATTATCCGAGCGGGCGTCCGGACGGCAATCATTGGGGGCCGGCGATCTCGGTGTTCGAGACGACCTCGCAGACCGCCTATTATTACAACCACCACATCCGCGATCTCGGCAATTTTACCGTCGTCGGCCCCTCCGGCTCGGGCAAGACGGTCTTCCTGTCCTTCATCTCGGCGCAGTCGCAGCGCGTCACCCCACGGCCAAAACTGCTCTTCGTCGACAAGGATCGCGGAGCCGAAATCTTCATCCGGGCGTTGGGCGGCCAATACGAGGTTCTGACGCCGGGCGAGCCGACCGGCTTCAATCCGCTGTCGCTGCCCGATACGGCGCCGAACCGCGAATTCCTGTTCCAGCTCTTCGCCTTCATGCTCCGCCCGGCCAATGGGAGTGCGTTAAGCGCCTCGGAAGAACAGGTCATCCGCAACGCGATCGGCTCGGCACTCGCTGCGGGACCAGATGGCCGTACGCTGCAAGCCTTCTCGACCCTGTTGCGCGGCCGCATCCGGGCGGGGGAGGGCGATCTGCTGGCGCGCCTGGAAAGCTGGATGCGCTCCGATCAGCGCGGATGGCTTTTCAACAACGAGCAGGACCAGTTTTCGCTCTCGGGCATTTTTGGTTTCGACATGACGCGGGTGCTCGATGATTCGGTCATCCGCACCGCTGCGCTGATGTACATCTTTCATCGCACTGAGGAATTGCTGAGCGGCGACCCCGTCATGATCTTCCTCGACGAGGGCTGGCGCCTGCTCGATGACGAGGTCTTTGCCTTCTTCATCAAGGACAAGCTCAAGACCATCCGCAAGCAGAACGGCATCATCGGCTTCGGCACGCAATCGGCCGCCGACATCGTCCGCTCCAAATCCGCCAGCACGCTGATCGAGCAGACCGCGACCAACATCTTCTTCCCGAACCCAAAGGCCGACGACGAAAGCTACGCCCAGGCCTTTCGGCTGTCGGAGCGTGAGGTCGTCTGGATCCGCAACACGGTCCCGGAAAGCCGGTCGTTCCTGATCAAGCATGGCCGCGACAGCGTCATCGCGAAACTGAACCTGGCCGGCATGCCCGATCTGATCAAGGTGCTGTCGGGCCGCACCGAGACCGTCGCTGAGCTTTCGGCATTGCGCGCCCGCGTCGGTGACGATCCAGCTAACTGGCTGCCGATTTTTATGGGGAGGAGCGACGGATGAGCAAGCTTATCAGACCCATCATGATCGCATTTTGTCTGATGAATGCCGAGCCGGCTTTGGCCGCGATCCCGACCAGCGACGCCAAGCAGCTTGACGAGAAGGCTGCGACCTCGGGCACGATCATCAAGCTCGTGCCGGTCACGACCCAGCGAAAGACTGCCAATGACGGCGTCAAATGCGCCGTCACCACCGGCAAGAAGGCAGCGGTCAAGGATCCGGCAAGCAAGGCCCAGACTGGCGCGGGCGCGAAGACAATCCAGGCTTACGCGCCTTCGATGCCGGCGACGCCGGCCGCGGACGCCAAGGGCGGGGTGCTGGCGAGCCAAAATCATTTCAAGGCGACGGGCGACGTCGTTGGCGGGCTCGAGGCCAGCCGCACCAGCCTGACGAGTGCCCAAAGCGCTTTTCAGGCAGCCGGCCAGGAGGTCGGAACAGCCAAGACCGTCATGGCCGCCATCGACATGAACAGCGCGGCGCGAACCCAGAACGGCCTCGCCTGGACAGGCGCGACCAACGCCACGAACCTCTGGGTCACGGCGATCAACGCGCTCAATCTTGCGCGGACCAGCGATCGCAGCCGTGGCGCCGGCGGTTTGAAGATGAGCGGCGGTCTCGCATCGAACGGCGCGGTCTGCCCGGTCGGCATGATCGGCAGCGGCACAATTACCGACCCCTGCCGCAGCGCCTCCACCTGCTCGACGACGCCGATCGGCACAACGCCAGATCCGGCCTGCGTCGGTGCGCGCTTTGTCGATAGCAGCGGCAACGTCCTGTTCTACCTCTCGCAGGTTCAGGCGCAGAACACCGGCGCGGTCGTCTCGGGAAGCGGCGATAGCCTGACGACAGTTGCGCCAGCCGGCTCGTCTCTGACGACGGCCGAGGTCGCGGCCGCGCTCCAATCCACCGCATCCCCCAACCGATAGGAGCTTGCCATGCGGATCGCAGTTCTTGCTAGCATCGTCACCTTCAGCGCGAGCCTGAGCCATGCCCAGGGGGTGCCGGTCATCGATAATGCGAACCTCGCCAAAGCGCAGGAGATCGCGACCAACACCCAGCAGATTTTGCAAGCCGATCGCGATATTCTTCAGCACACCAAGAAGACCCTGGAGGCCGTCACCGGCGACCGCAACTCGGACGCCCAGGGCAGTCTCGCGAAGATGGCGCTCGGCGGCGGCTTCTCGATGGCGAAAGCGCCTTCGCTTGGTTCCGTCATCTCAGGCGGGGCGCTCTCCTTCACCGGAATGGGCTCGACCTCGCAGAATATCGTGTCTGGCCTGATCAACGGGCTGCAATTGGTCAAGACGATCACCGGCATGACTGGTGGCCAGTCGCATCCATCGGACAAGGCCTACTCAAACGCGGTGAACGTGGCAGCTACGCTGTCCGGCTTGATCGACTCGACACAAGGCGCTATCCAGACGCGCTCGAACGCCTTCGTCCAGGGCGGACAGCAGATCGGCCAGGCCAAGGATCTGAAGGGCAGCGTCGATCAGAACACGCAGATTCAGGTCCAGACCGGGCAAACCATCAATGAACTCACCGGCGTCGTGAACAACGCCGCCGCAGCCGCCAACCAGCAAAATCTCGATCGGATTGCGTCGGAATCGGCTGCGGCCCGCGCCATGGTCTTTTCGCAGCGATGACCTGGCGACGTATCATGTCCGGTCGCGGACCCGCCTTCTATTTCGTTGTGGCCTTGAGCCTGGCGGTTGCCGTGCTGACCTGCCTTGTCACCATCGGCCGGCTGGTCATGCCGCCGGTGCCTGTCGCGCAGATCGTGCCGCAGGCCGATGCCGAGGCTGTGTCCCGTGCAATGAGGTTCTCGGCTCCGAAGGATGGCTCGCAATGAAGCGGCGTCTTGCCATCATCCTGGGCGCGATCACGCTTGGGCTTGTTCTCTCGGCCTGTGCCTACAAGCCGCTGAAGGCGCCATGCGGTCCCGACGAGGGCGGTCAGCCGCTGGCTTATGCCGCCACCGTTCCGGTGCCGGAGCCCTTCGCATCGCTCGACCCCTGCGGTCCGATGCAGCCGATCTGAGCGACTGGCATGAACAACTTCTCCATCACCACGCTGCTACGCCAAGTCGATCAGATCGGTCAAAACTACGTCTCGACCGCTTATCAGGCGCTTTCGAACGCGGCGACGCAAGGCGGAGCGACCAGCGTGGCAGGCCTTCTGCTGACGCTCTACGTCATCCTGTGGGGCGTCGGCATCTGGCAGGGCACGGCGACGGGTGGGCCGGCCGATCATGCCTTCCGGCTGTTCCGCGCCTTCCTGATCTACGCCATGGCGACGAGCTGGAGCGACTTCCAGACCCTGGCCTATCGGCTGATGAATGACGGTCCGTCCTCGATCGGCAACGCCCTGCTCAGTGCCGTAACCTCGGCCAACAGCACGGGCCTCTCCGCCAATCTGACTTCCGTCAACGGCGTCCAGAACGCGCTGCAGAACATGTGGAACACGACGAACAATGCGACCGAAGCGTTCCTCCAGAATGCCGGCATCACCAATTGGGGGCCCTATATTTTCGCGGCCGTCTTCTATGTGGTGATGGCGATCCTGATCGGCTTCGCGCTCTTCCTGATCGTGCTCTCGAAGCTCTTCATGTGGCTGCTGCTCGCGCTGGCGCCGATCTTCATCCTGCTCCTGCTGTTCGGTGTAACGAGCCGCTTCTTCAGCGGCTGGATGAGCGCGCTCGTGCAGTATTTTGTGGTGCAGGTACTGGTCTATGCGTTTCTCGCCTTCTACGTCTCGTTGATCCAGCAATCGGTCGACGCGCTGAACGGCGTCGCGGCGTCGCGGAATGCGACGTGGGCAACGATCGGGCCCGTCGTCTTGCTCGCCATCATCGGCATCCTGCTGCTCGCCCAGATCAACAATGTCGCGGCCGCGATCGCCGGCGGCTTTCCGATCGGCGCCCCGCGCATCGGCGCCTTCTACGCCAACGCCACCGGCTATCGCGCCGTCCGCGCGTCCTACGACCGAGGGGCCGACGCTCGCAATCCTTTCAATCCCGCCTCGCTCTCGCGGCGCGATGAACTCTCCGCCCGTCAGCGCGCCCGCGTCGGCTTGCGCTCGAATCAATGGGCGCAGTCGCCAGAATTCCAGCGCCTGGCCGCGCAGATCAGCAACCCTGAAACCGGCGCTCGGCCGAGCACGAGAGTAAACTCATGAGCGACGCGACCTCCACCGAATCCGCGCCTAAGCTCGACCCTCGCTATTTTGCCGATGGCATCACCTGGGAGCACGATCTCGCGCGCCGTAACCGCAATTCGCGCGCGATTGCCTGGATCATCGCGACGATTATGACGGTCGTCGCGCTGGCCTCGCTCGGCACGCTGGCGTTGCTCGTGCCGCTGAAGACCTACGAGCCCTATATGGTCGTCGTCGACAAGACGACCGGCTTCGTCGAGGTCAAGCGGCCGATGGCCGAGGGGCCGTTGAACCAGGACGAGGCGGTCACGACCTTCAACGTCGTGCGCTACGTCAAGGCGCGCGAGACGTATGATCCCAAGGCGCTGAAAGACAATTTCGATCTGGCTCAGTTGCTGGCGACCGGCGACGCCGCTCGCGAACTCACCGAGATCTATTCCCCGGCCAATCCGCAAAACCCGGTCAGGCTGCTCGGCGCCAACACAGTCATCTCGGTCGCGATCAAGTCGGTGACGTTTCCCAACAACCGGACGGCTCTGGTGCGCTTTTCAACCGAGGAAAAGGCGGCGACCTCGATCACCACACGCAATTGGGTTTCGCTGCTGCGCTTCCGCTACACCGCGTCGCCGATGCGCAACGAGTATCGCTTCGACAATCCCCTCGGATTCCAGACTCTCGAATACCGTCGCGATCAGGAAACCGCGCCGTCGCCTGGAACGGTCGGATCGCCGCGATCATGAGAGGGCGTCAGTTGATCTCACGCGGCGTCCTGGCCGCGGTACTGCTGTCGGCATCATTCGCTACGGCCTGGTCCGAGGCCGTGCCTGCGCCCGGCCGGACCGATCCGCGCATTCGCGACATCGTCTACAACCGCGACAACGTCACCGCGATTGATGCGACCTATGGCACCTCGACGATGATCGTCTTCCAGGACAGCGAGAAGATCGAGACGCTGGCGATCGGCGACTCGATTGCCTGGAAGGTCGAGCCCAATCGCAAGGGCAACATCATCTTCCTGAAACCGGTTGAGAAGAACGCGAGTTCGAACCTCAATATCGTCACCGACAAGCGGGTCTATTCCTTCGTCCTGCGCTCCAACGAACGCCCGCCGAAAGGTCAGCTCTACACCGTGCGGTTCCGCTTTCCCGATGACGAAGCCGATGCGCGCCTGCTCGCAGTCGCAAAAGAGCGCGCCGCCAATCCCAATCTCAAGGATCTGAACATCGCCAATGCCAACAGCGACTATGCCTATAAGGGCTCGTCGGTGAACAAGCCGCTGGCTGTCTTCGACGATGGCATAAAAACCTGGTTCCGGTTCGAGGGTGAGACGCCGGCGATTTACAGCGTCGATGGCGAGCGCAACGAGGCGCTGGTCAATCATCGCACCGAGGGACCCTTCATCGTCGTTGACAAGGTCGCCGCGCAATGGACGCTGCGCAATGGCCAGGAATCGACCTGCCTGTTCAACCGGCGCACCAGCAATGTCCGTGAGCCGACGGGCCTCGAACCCTATTCGCCGCAGCGCGTCGGCCAGGCCAGGCGCTGAGGGGAGGGGACATGCCGAGACCCGATGAGTATCGCTCGATCGAACTGGAGGCCGCGGCCGCCACCGCCGTGGCGCGGTCGCCGACCGCGCTCGGCAATCTCCTCAAGATCGGGGTTCCGGTCGGGGCACTCCTAGTGGCCGCCTGGATGATCTCATCCTCTTTCCGGCAGGGCCCCAGGAACATGACCGCGCCGGATACCGAAGAGTTCAGGACGACGCAGTTCCCGGCACCCTCCCTCGATACGCCCCGCCCTCGGACGGACCAGGGCACGATCGTGATCCCGCCCGCGCCAGTGACGCCGGAGCCGTCGATCCCACTGCCGCCGGTCGCTCCGCCACAGGCGCTGCCGGCGCCACCGATACCGGAGTTCCTTCCCCCGCCCACCATCGCCAATGATGACGAGGCTCGGCGGCTCGCGGAGCTCGAGCGCCAGCGCCTGGAGGAGGAACGCCGAAAGTGGGAGCGCCTGCGCGCGCCCCAAGTCATCACCGACGCGAGCGCCAATGCCGCCGCCGGTCCAGCCCCAGACGGCAACGCTGCGCGCGCGGGCGCCGATCAGGAGACCGACCCCAACCGGCGCTTTCTCGCGTCAGTCGCTAGCGCCGGCGTCGAAACCGCGAAGGCGACGAAGAACGATCGGATCGATGCGCTGATCGCGCAGGGGACGACCATTCGCGGCGTGCTGGAGACCGCCGTGCAGAGCGATCTGCCCGGCATGGTGCGCGCCGTCACTGCCGAGAATGTCTGGTCCTTCGATGGCCGCCGCATCCTCATTCCGGCCGGCAGTCGCCTCGTTGGTGAATACAAATCCGGCTTGGCGCAGGGCCAGACCCGCGTCTTCATCGTCTGGACGCGGCTTTTGCGCTCCGACGGCGTCTCGGTTCAGCTCGGTTCGAACGGCGCCGACGAGCTCGGCCGTGCCGGCAACACCGGCTTCGTCGACAACCACTATCTCGAACGCTTCGGCGCAGCCGTGGTGTTGAGTCTAGTCGGCGGTGTCTCGCAGTTCCTCAGCGGCTACGGTCAGTCCGACACCAATGGCAACGGCTCGACGATCACGACGACCGATCCGGTCACTGGCGTCACTACGACCACCCAGATTGGAGCGAACGGCGCCAATCAGGTGCTGCAGGCGCGTCAGATCGCCGCCCAGAACGTCTCGCAGACGCTGACCAACATCGCCCAGGAAGCACTGAAGAATTCGATCAACATTCCGCCCACGATCCATCTCGACCAGGGCACGCGCATCACCGTGTTCGTGCGGCGCGATCTCGATTTTGCCGCGCTCTATCCCGACCCGGTCAAGGAAGCACTGAGGGAACTAAGGCGTGAACGCAATCAGCCTGCATCGCCCCGTCTTCCTCGATAGGGCGCTCGGACCTTTAAGGCCCTGGCTCGATGACGACCAGGTCGTCGAGATCTGCGCCAATGGTCCCGGCGAAATTTTCGTCGAGCGCTTCGGGCAAGCCGCGATGGAGCGCCACGATCTGCCCGAACTGACGGTCGCTGCGATCCGCCATCTCAATGAGCGAGTCGCCGGCCATTCCGGCCAGAGCGTCAATGAAGAGCATCCGCTGCTCTCAGCCGCGCTGGCGACCGGCGAACGGTTTCAGGGTGTGCTTCCGCCGGCGACGACAGGCGGCGGCGCTTTCGCCATCCGCAAGCAGGTGATCAAGGAAATGGGGCTTGGCGATTATCGCAAGCTCGGCTCCTTCGATCAGGTCAAGGTCGCAACCGCTGGCGCATTCTCCGACGTCGACCAGAAGCTCTGTGCGCTGCTGCACGGCGGCAGGATCGAGGACTTCATTCGGCTGGCGGTCGTCAATCGCTATTCGATCCTGCTCGCCGGCGGCACCTCCTCTGGCAAAACGACCTTCCTGAACGCGATCCTGAAAGAGGTGCCGGCCGACGAGCGCATAATCACGATCGAGGACACGCGCGAGGTCCGCCCCATTCAGGCCAACCATCTCGCGCTCGTCGCCTCCAAGGGTGATCAGGGCGAGGCCCGCGTCACGGTCGAGACCTTGCTGCAGGCCTCGATGCGGCTGCGCCCCGATCGTATCTTCCTCGGCGAGATCCGCGGGCCGGAAGCCTATTCCTTCCTGCGCGCCATCAATACCGGCCATCCCGGTTCGATCACCACCGTCCATGCCGACAGCCCGCAGGGCGCCTTCGAGCAACTCGCGCTGATGGTGATGCAGGCAGGGCTGGGTTTGAGGCGGGACGAAATCGTTGCCTATATCCAGTCCGTCCTGCCGATCGTCATTCAGCAGACCAAGATCGGCGGCTGGCGCGGCACGTCGTCGATCTATTTTTCGCGGATGGCGGAATGGCAGGCCAGCCGCAAGCGGCGGGGAGGCGGCCTTGCTGCGCGTCCATCTCTATAGGGCCGGCGTTGCCCTCTTCGGGATCCTCGCCTTCTTCTTGCTCTGGAGCCTCGCCTACGAGATCGTCGTCGCCTGGCGCTGGGCGCCATCTCGGTTTCCAAGCGAGGGCGCCAATCGCTGGGCGCTGTTTCGGGTGCAGAACGCCGATCGCTCGACCGGCTTCTCCTTGATCGCCTGGAACCATTTTGAGGCGCGTTTGGCTCATCCTGCCACGCAGGTCGAGGCGTTAATCCGCGCCGGGATCGCGGCGGCCGGCGTTATCGCACTCGGGCTCGGCGGCTGGCTGTTTGGCCACATCAACCGTCGCCAGATGCCGTTCGGTGCTGCCCGCTTCGGGACCTTGCTCGAGGCGGCGAAACAGGGCCTGACAGGAAAGCAGGGCATCATCCTCGGCACGATGGGCGGCGTTACGATCCGTTCGGACGAGCCGGCACATATCCTCGTCGTCGGGCCGTCCCGCTCCGGCAAAGGCACCGGCTTCGTCCTGCCCAACGGCTATCTCTGGAAGGGCTCGGCCGTGTTCTTCGATCCGAAGAGGGAGAATTTCGAGGCGCTCGCCGGCCATCGCGAACGGATGGGCAACAAGGTTTTTATGTTCTCGCCGGGCTCGCGCGACACCCATCGCTATAACCCGCTCGACTTTGTCCGCCGCGACGAGTTGATGGCGACCGACTGCCTTGTCGTCGCCTCCTTCATCATGCCCGAAAAAGCCGACGACACCTGGGCAGGCGCGGGCCGACTCCTCCTCTCGGCGTTAATCGGCTACGTGCTCAGCTCACCTCTCACGGCAAACGCGCAGCACATGCGCTCGGTCGCGCGCATGACCACCACCGGCAAGGACATCTCCTCCGTCCTGCGCGCGATCGTCGAGACCGAAAAATCGCATCTGCCGAGTTGGGTCACTGACAGCTTCAACCAGTACATCGCGCTCGAGCCCGAAACTCGCAATTCGGCCGTGTTCAATCTCAACATGGCCATGTCGCTCTGGAATAACGGGCTGATCGCGGCGGCGACAGAGACCTCTGATTTCGACATCCGCGAGTTGCGCCGAACGCCGATGACGGTCTTCATCGGCTGCACCATCGCCGAACTCGCGATCTTCCGGCCGCTGATCCGTATCCTGTTCCAGCAGCTCCACGACATGCTGATGGCGCGATTGCCTGGCCGCGACGAGCCGCATCAGGTGCTGCTCATGCTCGACGAATTTTACCACGTCGGGCGCATGGACGCGCTGATCTCAAAAATCACGATCAGCGCCGGATACGGATTCCGGATGTGCCTGATCCTGCAGGACCTCGCCCAGCTCGATGAACTCTATGGCAAGAACACACGCATCACGACGGTCTCAGGCTCGCAGATCAAGCTGTTCATCCAAATCAACGACCTCGAAACGTCGGAATTTGTCTCGGAAATGCTCGGTGACACCACCCAGGTCTACAAGACGCCGGTGACCCGGCCGGGGCAGGGGCTGTTTGCTCCCCGCGCCTGGGCGCCGCATTACACCTCTCGGCCCCTTCGCTCACCTGTCGAGTTGCGCGAGATGTCGGCGCAGATCGCTATCCTGATGGTCAAAAATTCAAGGTCGTTCGAGGTCACGAAGATCAGGCACTATCGCGATCAACCCTATCGGCGGCTTCTTAAGGTGAGCTTGGGCGGAACTCCGGTGTTGCCGAGCCTCCCAGCTTGGCGCGACGGGGAAATCGGCACCATTTCCAGCGCGGCATCCGGTCCTGTCGCAAGCGCTGTGTCCAAGGTTGATGTGCAGGAACGACCCGCGCGGGAAAATGGGGGAGAAGCTTTGCCCTCTCATTTACATTCTGCGAGCTTGCATTCGCTTATTACTGGCTCGAAGCCTATGCTGACACCTGATACGCTCTCAACGCAGTCAGCTATTGTTCCGACACATGGAGAAATACCGCGAAAAAAACTTACGCTCGGCAACGAAGTCACGAAGCTGAGACAGGAGATTTGCAACCTGCGCGATGTATTGGCTGCTTCAGAGGAAATTCAGCATGGCGAGTTTAGCGAGATGATGACCGGATTTGCTTATTCAAGCAACAATGAAAAACTCCGTTCGGTGCAAGCTATTTTAACCAAGATTCAGTACGAATTCGGTGACGATACGTCTTCTCTTACTCAATAAAATCAGTGAAATTCTAAATATTTTTTTGTGATGGTCGCCATCCTCGCCCTCATGCTCGTGTTTCAGCCAGTCACAGAGTTCCGCTGGAAGAAGTTTTTCGTAGGCGTCATCGCTGCCGACGAATTTGCCGAGAATTCTGACTCTGACGAAGCTGATCTTCATTTACGAAACCGGCGCCAGCACCCAGCGCAGGCTGCGCGGCCAGGCGCCGCGTGGCCAGCGCCTGCACGCCGGACTACCCCACGGTCATTGGAAAACGACGACTTTCGTGGCGGGCTTACGTCTTGTCCGCCGTCAGCGCTCTTGAGACAGTTTAGGGGTTTTCGGGAAGGGAGGATTTCTGGATCATCGCAGCCATTCAGGAGCGCAGATGAGACAGAAATCGGGGCCGGAGAAAGCACCAGCAGAGCAGGTCGTGAAGGACATCCGCCGAGCGACGCGTCGGCAGTTCTCGGCCGAAGAGAAGATCCGCATCGTGCTGGAAGGCGTGCGCGGCGAGGAGAGCATCGCCGAGTTGTGCCGGCGCGAGGGGATCGCCTCGTCGATGTATTACGGCTGGTCGAAGGAATTCCTCGACGCCGGCAAGCGCCGTCTCGCCGGTGACACGGCCCGCGCCGCGACGTCGGACGAGGTGAAGGAGCTGCGCCGAGAGGCGCAGGCCCTGAAGGAGGCCGTGGCCGATCTCACCCTGGAAAACCGCCTGCTTAAAAAAAGCATGCTCGCGGATGGGGAGGACGACACATGAGGTATCCCGCATCCGAGAAGGCCGAGATCATCCGGCTGGTCGAAGCCTCGCATCTGCCGGCAAGGCGCACATTGGACAAGCTCGGCATCCCGCGCGCCACGTTCTATCGCTGGTATGATCGCTATCGCTCCGGCGGGGTCGAGGCGCTCGCCGATCATCGCTCACGGCCCGACCGCGTCTGGAACCGAATCCCCGACCCAATCCGGGCCGAGATCGTCGAGCTGGCGCTGCGCGAAACGGAGCTGAGCCCACGCGAGCTGGCGGTGCGCTTCACCGACGAAAAGAGCTACTTCGTCTCGGAGGCGTCGGTGTATCGGCTGCTGAAGGCCCATGACCTTATCACCAGCCCAGCCTACATCGTCATCAAGGCGGCGTCCGAGTTCAAGGACAAGACGACGGCACCCAACCAGCTCTGGCAGACCGACTTCACCTACCTGAAGATCACGGGCTGGGGCTGGTATTATCTCTCGACCGTGCTCGACGACTTCTCCCGCTTCATCGTCGCCTGGAAGCTCTGCGCCACGATGCGCACTGACGACGTCACCGCCACGCTCGATCTGGCGTTGGCGGCATCGGGGCTCGACCAGATCACGGTCGCACATCGGCCGAGACTGTTGAGCGATAACGGCGCCTCATACATCTCAGCCGACCTCGCCACCTGGCTCGACGGCAAGGGCATGAAACACGTTCGCGGCGCACCCTACCATCCCCAGACGCAAGGCAAGATCGAACGCTGGCACCAGACCCTGAAGAACCGCATCCTGCTGGAAAACTACTATCTGCCCGGCGATCTCGAACGGCAGGTCGCCGCCTTCGTCGAGCATTACAACCATGCCCGCTACCACGAGAGCCTCGGCAACCTGACGCCCGCCGATGTCTACTTCAGCCGCGGGCAGGCCATCCTCACCGAACGCGAAAGGATCAAGCGCCAGACCATCCAGGAGAGACGCTTGCAGCATCACCTGCAGGCCGCATAACCTCGAAACCAGATAAGCCAGAACCTCCGTTCCTGACAAACAAAAACGGTCTCAAATTATCTGACGACGGACACTTACGTCTCACCGGCATGACAGCGCCGATGGTGCGGGCCGATAAACCGTGAAGCCTTTGTGCCGCAGGCCAGGTTCTCGCGCCGACACTCGCGCAAAGGCGATATCGTGATCATGGATGATCTTCCCGCTCACAAGGGCGAAGCCGTGCGCCTCCCGCGTGCTTCGAACGATTCCAAGTGAGCTTCGGATCACGAAGGCGTGCCTTGACCCGGCCGGTCGGGACGAGTTGTTCTGGGTGCGCAAAAGCCAGACTGTTCAGGCAGCTCAGAAAATTCGGATTCGCATGCGAGCTGAGACGGCCATCGGCATCATCTGCAAGACCCCACGCGCAGGGCACAGCAAGACCCGTCTCATCCCCCTGCTTGGGCCGGAGGGCGCAGCGGCACTGGCGTCCTGTTTTCTGCGCGACATCGCAAGTGCGATCGAGGCCGTGCCGCGATCAGTTGGACGGCAGGGCTATGCGGTGTTTGCGCCGGAAGGAACAGAGGCCGAGCTTCGGTCGTGCATCCCGATGGATTTCCAGTTGATCTGCCGCCGTGACGCCACCCTTGGAGTCGTTCTGCTGGGCGCCGTCGATGCTCTGCTGAACGCGGGTCATGACGGCGTGATCCTCGTCAACGCCGACAGCCCGACCTTGCCGCCGATACTGCTGGCGGCGGCGATCGCCGCCCTGCGCGCAGAGGGTGATCGCGTCGTTCTCGGTCCCGCAATCGATGGCGGCTACTATCTGATAGGCCTGAAACGATCGCACCGGGAGCTGTTTTCGGACATTCCCTGGAGCACCGCTGGCGTGCTCGACGCGACGCGAGGGCGGGCAGCCGAGATCGGCCTGCCGGTGCTGGAGCTGCCGCTCTGGTATGATGTCGACGACGCCGAGAGCTACGATATGCTTGTCGAGGAGCTTGCCGGGCACGCTCCGGCCTTCGTCGAACCGGGATTGCAGAGCGGGCCGGCCGCAGCGACGCGGCAGCTTCTTGGCAAGGTCGGCTGGCCAATGGCTGATCTGGCGCGCGAACGCCCCATCGCGCAGCGCGGATGATGGAACCCGTCGCGGACAGGGCGGCGGTGTCGGCGTCTGCCTCGAAGGAAATCGCACTGCTCGGAGCCAGCGTGCTGGCTCTGACGCTGTCGGGCCAGTTCGTCCACCAGCGGCTCGGCAGCTCGGCGTTCTTTCTGTTGATCATTCTCTGCGCCTGCGGCGCGGCGAGAGCGGCGGTCCTGTGCGGGCGCCCGGATCGGCCCGGTGCGCTCGTGATCGTTCTCGTCGTCGCGGCGTTGCTGCGCCTGACGATGCTCGGCGCCGACAACTACTTCTCGTCCGACGTCTTCCGCTATGTCTGGGACGGCCGCGTCCAGGCGGCGGGCATAAACCCCTACCGCTTCGTGCCGGCCGCGCCTGATGTCGCCTTCCTGCGCGACGCGGCGATCTATCCGCATATCAACCGCGCCGACTATGCGGTGACGATCTACCCGCCGGGCGCGCAACTGATCTTCTTTCTGATCACCCGCCTGGGCGACAGCCTTCTCGTCATGAAGGCTGGTCTCGTCGCCTTTGACGGCGTCTCCATCGTCGCGCTGATGGCGATCCTGCGAAAGCTCGGCCACCCGCCGGCCGTGGCCGTCGCCTACGCCTGGCACCCTCTGCCGGTCTGGGAGATCGCCGCCAACGGCCATCTGGATGCGGCGATGGTGGCGTTCATCATGTTGGGCTTGTGGGCCGCCCTCGCCGCGCGCCCGCTTCTGGCCGGCGTGCTGGTTGCGATGGCGGCGATGGTCAAGCCGATTGCGCTCGTCGTTCTGCCGGCGCTCTGGCGGCCCTGGGATTGGCGGCTGCCAGCCGTGGTCATGGCGATCGCCATCGTTACGACCTTGCCCTATCTCGGCGTCGGCCTCGGAATTTTCGGGTTCTGGCCCGGCTATGTGACCGAGGAGGGGTTAGCCTCCGGTGATCGCTACTGGCTTCTGAGCGTGCTGCAGAACCTCACAGGACCCATTCCCGGCGGGACGGTGCTCTATCTCGTCTCTGCGCTCGCCGTCCTGGGCGGGATGGCGCTGGCGGCCTCGTTCCGGCGCGACCGCAGCCCTGAGGCCGCGATCGCCGGCGCGGCCTGGCTGATCTTCACCTTCCTGCTGCTGCTTTCGCCCAATTTCCCATGGTATTTCCTCGCGCTCGCGCCATTTCTGGCGCTGACGCGGCAGCCGGCCTTCTGGGCGATGACGACGCTCGCCTTCTTGCTCTACGACGTCATTCCTGACGATCGTGTGATGACGCTCACAACACGGCAAAACCTGCTCTACGGCACGACGCTGGTGTGCTTACTCTACTCGCTCTGGATTGCGCTGCGCAGGTCCAAGCAGGCTGCGAACGGAGACGCGCCGACATGACACTCGACATCCTGCCCGCCCGCGCCAGCGTCAATCCCGATCGCTACCACGAAGCCGTGCCGGCGCTGCTCGCGGCGAGGGCTGAGCGCCCGCCCGTCTGTCTCTACCTGGAGACGACGAACCGCTGCAATCTGCTCTGCACAACCTGCCCGCGCACCTATGAGACGCTCGAACCCGCCGCCGACATGAGCTGGGAGCTGTTCACCGCGATCGTAGACCAGGTGCCGAGCATATCCCGCGTCGTGCTGCACGGCATCGGCGAGCCGATGCTGGTCAAGGACCTGCCGCGCATGATCCGCTATCTCAAGGATCGTGGCGCCTATGTGCTGTTCAACACCAACGGCACCTTGCTCAACGCCAAGAAGGGCCGGGAACTGGTCGATACCGGGCTCGACGAATTGCGCGTCTCGCTCGACGCCGCTGATGCGAAAACCTTCATCGAGGTCCGGGGCAAGGACTACTTCAACCGCATCGTGAAGAACGTCCGCGCCTTCACCGAGATGCAGCAGCGCGAGAATCTCGCTCTCCCCAAGGTCTCGCTCTGGCTCACCGGCCTGAAGGAGACGCTGGACCAGTTGCCGGCCTTCGTCGGCGTCGCCTCCGAGATCGGCGTGAAGGAGGTCCATCTGCAGCGGCTGGTCTTCTTCGAGGAGGACTCGATCGGGTTGGCCCGGCCGGATCAGGCCTTGTTCGAGGCCATGACCACGCATGAATCGGAGGTTCTGGCCGAGGCGACCGCGCTGGCGGCTTCTCTCGGCATGAGCTTCAGCGCCTCGGGCGCGACAGAACCGGAAAGCAGCCTGAAGCGCGCCGACGATAAGACGCCGTGGTCGCTCTGCCACCGGCCCTGGACGGTGATGTATTTCACCGCCAATGGCCGCGCGATCCCCTGCTGCATCGCGCCGTTCTCGCAGCGGGGCTATGAGAACTACACGCTCGGCGACGCCACGCAGCAGACCCTGCGCGAGATCTGGAACGGGCCGGCCTATCAGGATTTCCGCGAGACGCTGCAATCGGGCGCGCCACCGAAATGCTGCAGCAGTTGCGGGCTGAGGTGGAGCCTCTGAAGGGCACGGTCTCGCTCGCCGCCGTCACGGCGATCATCCCCTGCCTCGACGAGGCCGAGGCGATCGGCGAGGTCGTGCGCGGCGTGCTGGCTCAGGGCGTCGGCCGCGTCGTCGTTGTCGATGGCGGCTCGCGCGACGCGACGGCCGAAACGGCCCGCGCCGCCGGCGCCGACGTCATCGTCGAGCCGCGTCGCGGCTATGGCCGCGCCATGATGACCGGCCTCGCCGACCTCCATCGCGACTGCGCGATCGTGCTGTTCTTCGACGGCGACGGCAGCGACGATCCCGAACGGATCGCAGAGATCGCAGGCCCGGTGCTGGCGCACGAGGCCGATTTCGTGCTCGGCTCGCGCCTGCGGGGCGCGCGGGAAGCGGGCAGCCTGAACGCCTCGCAGATCGTCGCGGGACATCTCGCCGGCCTTTTGATCCACCTGCGCTACGGCTCCCGCTTCACCGATATGTCGCCCTTTCGCGCGATCTCGCGGACGGCGCTGGAGGGGCTCGGCATGCGCGAGGACAGCTTCGGCTGGAACCTCGAAATGCAGATGCGCGCTGCGGCTTCCGGCCTGCGTGTCAGGGAGCTTCCGGTCGGCCAGCGTCGCCGGCGCGGCGGCGCCTCGAAAGTTTCCGGCGACCTGATCGTCTCGGCCAGGGTCGCCTGGGTTCTGCTTCGCACCTTCATCCGGATCGCCGGCGCGGTCAGGCGAACCGCCGGTAGAGCCGGGCCAGCGCCCCCTCGCCCTTGAGCGGGCCCGTCGCGGACTTCGCGATCATGCCGTCGAGGCCGAGGCTGTGGCCGGCGTTGTGCAGGATGAAGAAGCCCTGCACGAAGATCAGGAAGATGTAGAGCCACGGCCATTCCATCGGGTGCATGTAAAGCCCAAGCCAGAGCTGCACCACGAACAGCATGCCGATCGCCGCCAGCGGCCGGACCATGAAGCCGAGCATGAAGGCGACCGCCATCGAAAGCTCGGTCAGGTAGACCAGCGGATTGAGCAGCCAGAGCATCGGCAGGAAGATGTTGGTCGCGATCCATTTGTGGATCTCGAAGCCGGCATTGGTGGTGATTTCCGTGGTCCAGTAGCGAAACCCGCCCGAGATCGGCAAAGGCAGCTTCCAGAGCGAGCCCTGGAACCACATGCAGCCGATCATGAGGCGCATGAACCACGTCGCCAGATGCGTCGATGTGCGCTGCGCCGGGTCGTCGCGCCAGGCCTTCCAGGCGATCAGACAGGAGGCGATGAAGAGCGCCCAGAACAGCGCCACGATCAGATAGCCGACGCCGCTGCCGGCATGATCGGGCGTCGCGCCGATCAGGAACAGCCAGGTGTCATGGAACGGGTTCGTGCGCATGGGGCGCTCCTATGTCGGCGCTGGCGCCGGGGTTCTCGATCGGCGGAGTCGCCGGCGCGGGATCGTCCAGAAGAATGGTCAGCGGCTCGAGCGCAGCCGAGCGTTCGCGCACCGCGCCGATGATCGTGGCCCGGCCGTAGCCCGCTTCATGCAGCGCACCGATCGCCGCGCCGGCCTTGCCCGCCGGTACCGAGGCGAGCAGGCCGCCGGCGGTCTGGGGGTCGAACAGGGCCGCGTAGAGCGGATGCTTCGAGGCGGAGTCGAGATTGGCGATGGCGCGGCGCAGGCGGACATTCTGCGGCTGCAGCGAGGAGAAGATGCCAAGCGACATGGTCTCGACGACGCCGTCGAGCAGCGGCACGCGCGGCAGGACCAGTTCGGCGTCGGCCTCGCTCGCCTTGAGCATCTCGACGAGATGGCCGAGCAGTCCGAAGCCGGTGACGTCGGTCGCCGCATGGGCGCCGTGATCGCGCAGGATCGCGGCCCCGATGCGGTTGGACTGGGTCATATGGGCGATCGCGCCCATCACCCAGCGCGCCTTGGCCTTGCCGCGCATGTCGGCCGCAAGCAGCGTGCCGGTGCCGATCGCTTTCGTGATGATCAGCGCGTCGCCCGGCGCGAGGCCGCCCTTGCGCAGGAGTGCTGGTCTCGCGAGCAGGCCGTTGACGGCGAGGCCGAACGCGAGTTCCGCGCCCTCGCTGGTGTGGCCGCCGACCAGCGCGCAATTTGCGTCGCGCAGGATTTCGTTGGCGCCGGCCATCAGCATCGACAGGTCCGCCTCGACCTTGGCCTCCAGTCCATAGGGGATCGTTGCGATGGCGAGCGCCGATTGCGGCTCAGCCCCCATCGCAAAGATGTCGCCGAGCGCATGATTGGCGGCGATCTTGCCGAACTGGTAGGGGTCGTCGACGATCGCGCGGAAATAATCGACGCTATGCACGGCGAGATTCGGCCCGCCGACATCGACCACGGCGGCGTCGTCGGGCGCATCGAGGCCGATCACGACGTCGGCGCGGTGAATGGGCTCAAGCTGGCCGAGCGCCCGCGACAGCACGGTCGCGCCGACCTTCGCGCCGCAGCCGCCGCAGCGCATCGCGATCGCCGAGATCTCCCGGATCGCCGCCTTGTCGGCGAGAATCGAAGCTGGCGCTGACTCGGCGTTGGCCATTTCCGGCGGCTGGTTGAATTTTCGCATGAAGCGCCGGTCGATCCAGTCCTTCCAGCGCCAGACCCAGGCTCCCTCGAAGACCATGCCGTTGCGCGCGCCGAAGGCGTAGCGCTCGCCGGTCGAAACCAGATACATCGCCTGCTTCTGCGGGCGAAACGGCTTAAGGGGCTTGCCGGTCAGGGCGCGACGGATGTTTTGCGCCAGAGGCGGCCCGGCGCGCACGGCGTACACGCCCGATTTCGGCAGGTTGCGGTCGGGGAAGGCGATGGTGTCGCCGGCGGCGAAGATGTCGTCGCGTCCCTTCACCCGCAGCGTCTCGTCGACGACGAGAAAGCCGCGCTCGTCGACCGGCAATCCCGTCGTCGCCAACCAGGGCGCCGGCCGCGCCTGCGTCGTCCAGAGGATCTCGTCGGCATCGACCGGCTCGCGCCCCGCCAGAATAAGCCGGCCGGCCTCGACGCTTGCAACGCGCGCGCCGGCGAGAACAGCGACGCCGCGCGCGGCCAGGACGCGCCGAAAACCGGCGCGAAAGCGCTCGGGAAAGGTTGGCAGGATGTCGTCGCCGTCGGAGGCCAGGGTGAAGCTCAACCCCGAGGGGTCGAAGCCGGCCGCGGCCACCTCGCGGCGCAGTCGGCGTTCGACCGAGAGCAGCAACTCGACGCCGCCGGCGCCGCCGCCGACAAGCGCGATCCGGGTCTGGCCTTGCCGGTCGAGCACGCGCTGCCTGAGCGCGTCGAACTGCTGCAGAAACCCGTCGATCGGCTTGACCGGGATCGCATGCTCGGCCGCGCCTGGGATATCGGCGGTGTTGGGCGTCGAGCCGATGTTCAGCGAGAGGATGTCGTAGGGGACCGGCGGGCGGTTGGCGCAGATCACCTTGCGGTTATCCAGATCGAGCCCGGTCACGTCGTCCTGGAACAGCCTCGCGCCGGCAAACCGCGTCAGCGGGCCGGTGTCGATATGGGCGTCGTCGAAGCCGTAGAGCTCGGCGACGAGGCCCGGCAGCATGCCCGAATAGGGCGTGTGGACCTCGCGTGTCAGCAGCGTCAGCCGCACGCCGGGGATCGGGTCCATGCCGAACATGCGCAGCACCGCGACATGGGCGTGGCCGGCCCCGACCAGGACGACGTCCTTGAGCACGGGATGGTTCAGCGTATGCATGCGAGCCTCGCCTGATCAGAGCCGCTTCCGACCGGGGCCTCCGACAGCCGCGTCGGCATCGCCTCGACGCGCAACCGCTTGCGTAACATCCGCGAGAGCTTGTCGACCGCCATCGAGAGCACGGCCGTGGCCAGGATCAGCACCAGCGCCACATCGAGCCTGATCTCGGAGATGGCGCCGTCGATGTAGTACCCCAGCGTGGCGACGCCCAGAATGCCGAAGATCGCGCTCTCGCGGATGATGATCTCCCAGCGATAGAGCATATAGGCAAGAAACTGGCCATAGAGCCGCGGCACGGTCTCGTAGCAATACAGGTTCAGGCCCTTTGGCGCGTCGGGCCGGTAGACGAGTTCGTCGGCATGGCGGCCCATCAGATAGCCGATGATGCCGCCATTGTGCAGCGACAGCGCGATGATCGCCGGCAGCATCGAGGGGCCGAGCAGTTGCAGCAGCACATAAACCAGCATGTATTCCGGCGTCGAGCGCACGATGACCAGCGCGACGCGGCCAAGCGGCCGCCCGACAGGGCCGGCAAAGCGCCGGCAGATCAGCGGGAACAGGCCAAGCGCCAGCAGCCCGGTGGCGACCAGCGCGATCTGCGAGAGCACAAGCGTCTGGACGATGCCGGGCACGATCTGCCGGGTCAGGATCGGACTGAACCATGATGTCAGGTTCGACCAGGTCGCAAGCGCGAGCAGATCGGCTCCGCGCAACGGTGCGGGCACGATCTGGCTGGCGAAGCGCAGGAAATTGTCGAGGATCGAGCCACCTGGATAGGCCTCCGGCAGGACGAGCAGGCTGACGACGATCAGCAGGGGCAGCGTCGCGGGGCGCGCCCAGATCCGGCGCGTGCCGATCAGCAGGTAGAAGGCGAACAGCAAGGCGGCGGCCTGCGGATAATGCCCCTGCTTGAAGAAGGAATCGAGGTGGAAGCCGATCGTCGGCAGGCCGATGAAGCCGAGCACCAGCGTCGAGCGCATGCCGCATTCGAGCCGGTAGAGCGTGTAGGTCCAGAATTGCGGCGCAAGCTCCGGGATGCGGACATAGGCGAAGGTCGAAATGATCGAGGCGCCTTTCGGGAGCACGCGCTCGGCGGCGAGATCGGCCTCCTCGATCATCTCTGAAAAGACTTTTGCAAAGATGCCGGCATAAGGGATCGCGATGGCGAGGATGCCGGTCAGCGGCGAGATGCCGGCGAACTGGATGATCAGCAGCGCCCAGAACAGTTCATGCACCGAGCGCAGGAAAGCGCTGAGAACCCGGATGGCGCGCACCCGCGCGAAGCCCAGCGCGAGCAGGAAGCCGCTGGTCGCGCCCAGGCTGACCCCGAGGACGGCGAAGGCCACGGTCCAGACCACGCTGCGCAGTTCGATTGAGACCAGATCGGGTCGGATCAGCCCGGCGAGCAGTCGGCGCATCTCGGCCCAGGGGTCGAGCGCGCTCACCGCGATGTCGGCGACGAGGACGCCGAGCAATGCCGCCAGCAGGAAGGCCGCGCTGGCGGAGACGTAACCGAGTTTCGGCAAGGCCGTGGCGCGGGAGAGCATAATTCTCAGCCGCCGTAATAAGGAATGAGGTCGGCGGGGCTCAGCGTGCGCGAGGCTGCGTCGAGCACGATGCGGCCGGCGTCGATCACCACGATCCGGTCGGTGTGGGCAAGCGCCAGCGGGATGTCGTGCAGAGCCAGGATCGCGGTGCCGTGCCCGGCGCAGATTTTCTGCAGGATGTCGGCCGCCTGCACGCGGTCGAGCGCCGAAACCGGTTCGTCGCCGATGACGACGGGCCGGCCGTTGAACAGCGCGCGCGCCACCGAGGCGCGCTGCTGCTGGCCGCCCGAGAGCGCGCCGGCGGGCGCAAACAGCTTGTCGGCGAGGTCGACCTGCGCCAGCGCCTGGCCGACCGCGCTGATGTCGCATGCGGCTGGACGGACCAGATTGCGCAAGTTGCGCCAGGTCGAATGACGATCGAGCCGTCCCATATAGACATTGTGGAACACCGACAGGGTCTTCACCAGCGCGGCCGCCTGCGGGATCAGCGCGGTGCGGTCGGCGAGCCGCTCATGGAGCAGGTTAAGCAGCGTCGACTTGCCGGCCCCGGATCGCCCCATCACGGCGATGCGTTCGCCGGCCGCGATCGTCAGATCGATGTCGTGCAGGACGGCGCGTCCGCCATAGCCGGCGGACTCCTTGCTGAGCGCGATCAGGGCCGACACATCGCCGCCGTCAATTCAGCAGGTTGGCCGCCTTGGCGACCTCCTCGATCGGCGCATAGTCGGCGTTCCTGGCCGGGATGAATTTGCTGCGGGCGAACTGGCTCAGGATCGCCGGGTCGTCGATCGCCAGAAGCGCCGCGACCAGTTTGGCCTTGAAGCCGGCGCCATGGACGGCGTCGACATCGCCGCGCACGGTCCACTGGTAATCCGGGAAGGTCGGCGTCTCCCACAGAACCACGACCTTGCTCTCGTCGATCTTGCCGGCCTTCTTTTCGAGGTCCCAGACCGAGTAGTCGAGCACGCCGACCTCGTATGCGCCCGACTGCACCACCTGGATGGTGCGGCTATGGTCGCCCGAGAAGCCGACGCGGGAGAAAACCTCCTCGGGCATGCGGCCGGCGAACGCCTCGCGGATGAAATGCTCCGGCATCAGCCGGCCCGAAGTCGAGGCGCGCGCGCCAAACGAGAAGGTCTTTCCGGCGATGCCCTTGGGAAACTCCGTGGAGGCTTTCAGCCCGGTCGAGACATTGGCGATAATGAAAGATTTGAAGGCGACGTCTTCGGCTCCCTGCGCGATCGCGTCGGAACCCGGCACCTGCTTGCGCGCCTGGACGCCGGTGAAGCCGCCGAACCAGGCAAGCTGGACCTGGTTGTTGCTGAACGCGGTCACCGCCGCAGGATAGCTCTTCACCGGCAGATACTTCACCGGCACGCCGAGCTTGCCCTGCAGATAGTCGGCGACCCTGGTGAAGCGCTCGACCAGCCTTGTCTCGTCCTGGTCGGGGATCGCGGTGAAGACGAAGGGCGGCTTGTCCTGGGCTGCGGCCGCGCCAGCAAAGCCAAGCACAAGACCCGTCACAATCGCGAGAAAACGTTTCATGGTGCGATGCCCCCATCACATGGCCAAGCGAGAAATTTTTGCATTCGATTGGCCGACGATGCACGCAAAGGGCCACAACTCGTCATCACCCTTTCGTGACCCTCACGTCACCGTTATGCCGGCTTCATCAACCCGGTTTGCGGGCGATGCCGAGATGAGCGACAGCCTTCAGAACCACCTCGCCGGTCCCCCGCTCGCGCTCGAGCGTCTCGACGAAGAGGTGCATGACGGAGTCGCGATCGTCGCCGAGCCCGTCCGTCATCGCCGCCATCCCGGGCGCGAAGGCGATGTGCTCGGCAATCCAGCGGGCCGAGGGCAGCGTCCAGCGCTCTTCAAGTTCGACGATGTCCTCGACGACCAGACCGGGTTCGCCCAGCAGGGCGCGAAAATCGGCGGGGTCCTTGAAGCGCAATTGCGCCGGCAGGGACGCCGGTGGCGGCAACGGGCCGCGCACCTGCGCGATCGCGCCGAGCAGTCGCGCCGCGAGTTCGTAGCGCTCCGGCTTCGTCCAGGTCAGGACTGCGGCCCGGCCTCCGGGCCTCAGCACGCGCGCCATTTCCCGCATCCCCGCCGCCGCGTCGGGGAAGAGGATCACGCCGAATGTCGAGATCGCTGCGTCGAAGCTCGCGGCGGGCGCTTCCAGCGCCATCCCGTTCATCACCGCCGCCAGCACGCGACCGCCGCCGCGTCGCCTTGCCGAGGCGCGCGCGGCGATCCGCGCCGCCATGCCGGCAGACGCGTCGATCGCGAGGACATCGGCGCCGAGCGCCGCAGCCATGAGGGCGACGCCGCCGGCGCCAGCGCCGATGTCGATCAGGCGCTCGCCGGCGCGCAGATTCAGGCGATCGAGCGCATGACGGGCGAAGGCGAGGCTCAGCGGCTCGAAGACCGCCTCATACACGCCAACGTGATTGTCCCAGCGCGCGGACTGCTGGTCTGGTTGGAAGTCGGTTGCGAGCGTCATGAGGATTGCATTGCCCGGCGATACGAGACCACGACGCTAGCACGGGGCTGAAGCAGGATGACTGTCGAGATGTCACGATTGGGCGAGGCCGCGACGCCCGTGCCAGCGCCCCCAAGCTTCGCGCTCGGTCTCGGGCTGACGAATGAATGCAATCTCGCCTGCTCGTTCTGCTACCGCGACCCCACCCGCGTCGACAGGCTGTCGCTCGACCATGTCCGCTCGGCTCTGGGCAGCCTGTCCGTTCGCTCGGTCAATCTCGGCACCGGCGAGAATGGCATGCATCCGGAATTCGCACCCATGCTGGCGTATCTCCGGGACCAGCCGATCAAGCTGACGATCACCTCGAACGGCTATTCGATCGCGGTGCTCGACGATGAGCAACTCTCGGCCTTCAAGGATGTCGAATTCTCGCTCGATTATCCGACGCAGGCCGAGCAGGACGCCCAGCGCGGCGAAGGCAATTGGGCCCTGATCCACGAGCAGGCGGCGCGCTGCCGCAGGCTCGGCGTGCCGGTCACCTTCATCGCGGTAATGATGAAGGCCAATTTCGATCGCCTGGCCGAGATCGCCGGGATCGCGCGGGCCTATGACGCGCCGCTTCGCCTCAATGTCTACCAATCGGTGCGCTCCGACATCTACGCCATGAGCTATGAGGAATACTGGCAGGGTTTCGAGAAGCTGTTCGCCCGCACCGACGTCATCGCCATCGGCGAACCTCTGGTGCGCGCCATGGCGGGCATGCCGCCGCGTTTGGGCGGCTGCGGCGTGGCGACGGTGCGGGTGACGCCGCGCGCGACAGTGCAGCCCTGCGTCTACTGGCCCGGACAGGGCGCGCCGCTCGATGTCCTGCTCGATCTTGGCTCGGAGATCACCGAGACGGCGCCCTTCGCCGCGGCCCGTTCCGTGCCGGAAGCCTGCTCCGGTTGCAGCCATCTCGACACTTGCGGCGGGGGCTGCGCTGGCCGGCGGCGCCTGCACCAGGCGCTCGACCAGCCCGACCATTATTGCCCCGTGATCCGCGGCGACGAGCGGGCAATGACACTCACGATGGCGGCGACGCGCGAATTGCCGAAGCTCGAAAGCGCCTGCACGACGATCGTGATGGGGCGGGCGGCCTAGCGCCGCGCGTCAGCCGAGCCGTTTGGCGGCCGCGACGATGACGGCCAGCGCATCGACCGTGCCGTCGGCCTCGCCCTTCTCGAAATCGCCTTCCTGGCCCATCTGGTTGGTGACATGGGCGAAGCAGACGACGCGCTTGCCGCAGGCCTGCGCGAAGGCATAGAGCGCGGCCGCCTCCATCTCGACGGCGAGCAGGCCGCGTGCGGTCATGTCTGCGATGGCGCGCTCGGTCTCGCGAAACGGCGCGTCGGTGGTCCAGGTTGCGCCGCGCAGCACCGGCTCGCGCAGCCCGTCGAAAGCGCCTTCGAGAGCCGCCAGCAGCGTCTGGTCCGCCAGACTGAAATCGGAGGGCGGCAGGTAGTGATAGCTCGTGCCCTCGTCACGCAGCGCTTGCTCGATCAGGATGAAGTAGGGCGGTGGCCGCACCGGCTGCAATCGCCCCGACGAGGTCATGCTGATCAGGAGCCGGCAACCGGCGGCGAAGAGCTGTTCCGCCACCAGCACGGCATAGGACGCGCCGACGACGCAGCCGACGACGCCGAACTCGACATCGTCATGCGTGAAGCGGTCAAGCTCGCTGTGATAGCAGGCCCATTCGCGATCGGGCGTCGCCCGTCCGTCGCGGCGCAGCCGCCGGACAAGATCGCCGTCGGGGTCGAGCACGCAGATTGCCGGAACGTCGCGCAGGGCGAGGCCTTTCTGGCGGCGCGCTTCGCGCATGAGGCTGTCCGGCCGGAACGCCGAAGCGTCTTCATAATGCTTTGCCGCAAGGATCGGCGGTGGAGCGCGAGAATGGTCGATCAAAGTCTCATAAACCCGCCAAACCTTCCTTGCGATTTCCCCGCTGACAGGACGCGCCCGGTTTCGTCACGACGATGAACTCGGAATTTGAAGAAATGTGTCAAACGGCACGATGACTTGCCCTGCGTCAGGAACCCGGTCTCATCCAGCCAGTCTTGCGCCGCTCGTCTCCGAGCAACCCATCCCGAAACAGACCCCGCCGACGCCGCCACCCGCGCCTCCGTGAACAACGGCGTGATCCGCCCCTTCACGTCCCGCAACGAAGACGCCCAAAGCTCAAGCGTCGTCTCGATCGCTCCACCCGACATCCATGATCTCCGAATCATGGTGACCGATGGATTCAGAGACCCGCAGAATAAGCAACTGTAATGCTAGACGGTAAACATGGGCTGCAGCCGAGCACTTAAAGTCCAGCCGGTGCGGTAGCGCGTCGCGCCTGCTTTTGCAGGTTCGGACTTGTCGAAAGGAAATAGCGAATTACGCGGTAGCCCAGCAGCGCGGCGATCAAAGCGGCATAGACCAGCGGCTCCAGGGGCCATGCCTTGACCACCATGATGAAGTGGATCGCGACCGCTGGCACCGCGACGTAAACCAGCTTGTGCAGCTTCGCCCACGAGGCTCCACCCATCCGGCGGATCATCGTGTTGTTCGAGGTGATCGCAAGCGGCACGAGGACGAGGAAGGCGAACATGCCGACGGTGATGTAGGGGCGTTTGACGATTTCAGCCCAGATCGCACCAAGATCGAGGCTCTGATCGAGCAGCACATACACCCCGAGGTGCATCGTCGCGTAGAAGAATGCGAGAAGACCGAGGGCACGGCGGTAACGTAGAAGGTTCACCTTGGCGATCTGCCGCAGAGGCGTGATCGTTAGCCCGAGCACCAGAAAGCGGAGCGCCCATAGCCCGAGGATCTGCTCGAGCGTCTTGATCGGCTCGGCGCCGAGCTGATTCGTGAAGCCTTGGTAGAAGGCCCAGCCCGCGGGGATGAGGCCTAACCAGTAGAGGGCCGGTCGTGCAAACTTCGACCATGCCGCCTTCACACTTGAGAGCGCGACGGGGGATGCGGCTCTTGCCATCTCAATAGTCCTTTCGAAGGTCCATGCCGGCATAGAAATGGGCGACCTGCTCGGCGTATCCGTTGAAAGGCAAGGTCGCGCGCCGCTTCGTAAAAAGCCCACTTTCTCCGATCCGCCGCTCGGTCTTCTGAGTCCAGCGCGGATGGTCGACCTCCGGGTTCACGTTCGAATAGAAGCCGTATTCGCGCGGGTTTTGACGCTCCCAGGAGGTTCCAGGCTGCTTTTCGACGAGACTGATCCGAACGATCGACTTGATGCCCTTGAAGCCGTATTTCCAGGGAACGACGAGGCGAAGTGGCGCGCCGTTCTGGTTCGGCAGAGTCTCGCCGTACAGGCCGACAGCCAGGATGGTGAGCGGGTGCATGGCTTCATCGAGGCGCAAGCCCTCGACATACGGCCAGGGCAGGGCAGGGAAAGACGACCTCTGGCCTGGCATCTCCTCTGGTCGAACCAGCGTCTCGAACGCCACGAATTTGGCGCTGCCCAGCGGCTCCACCCGCTTCAGGATCTCAGACAGCGGAAAACCGACCCACGGGACGACCATCGACCAGCCCTCGACGCAGCGATGGCGATAGATCCGCTCTTCGAGAGCGATACCCTTGAGCAGGTCCTCCAAATGAAACTCGGTCGAACGCCCGACGAGGCCGTCGATCTTCACGCGCCACGGCTTTGTCGTGAGGCTGTGTGCCTTGGCCGCCGGATCGCTCTTGTCAGTGCCGAATTCGTAGAAGTTGTTGTAGGTCGTGATGTCCTTGCGCGAGGTCAGCGTTTCTCCAGTGGAGAGCGGGCTTTTCGCCGAAGAGAGCGGATTTGCTGCAACGCTACTTGGAAGCGCAGGCGTAATCGCGAGGGCGGACGATGCGGCCAGGAAGCCCCGCCGGCTGAGATAGACGCCCTTCGAGGTGATTTCCGAAGGTGAAACATCGGACGGGCGGCGGATCAGCATGGTTTTTGCTCCGGTAGGCGAACGATCGGCTTCAGATCGGTCGCTTGATCATGTTGTCCCGCAACAAGCGGGCGAAGAACGGATTCGGCGTACCTTCGAAGGAGAGTTCGAGGTCTAAGGAAACGCGGTTACTCCCGCTCACGGAGACTTGATGTGGCCGCAGGGGGTGCCGGTCAGCTTCTCGTCCTGCCTCAATCGCGCCAGACCGTCCGACGGCCATCGAATTTCGGCTGAGGAAGTCCGGGGACTAGCGACCGACGATGCGTTCGGGCCGTGGGCCTTCCGCCAAGGCTTTGATAGCACCGCTGTACCGGACGGCCATCCAGAACGCGAACGAGGGGACGATAATCCACTGGAAGACGGGCGAGAGGCCTACCTTGAAACCAAGTACCGTCACGATAGGCATCAAATCGGAATAGGCCCAGGACTGCCGTATGATGATATTGAGCCACTCGCTGAAGATCGTGTAGCCGACGCCTAGAAGCATCGTCAGGCCCGCCACGTGCCAGAAGCGGCGGCCGGGCCACTGCGAATCTCCGACCAGGATCAGGCCTATCACCAGTGAGCTGGTCGCAATGAGCAGGTCTCCGCCGGTGCAGTGCACAACCGCAAAGGCCTGCTCGCGCACCGTGCCGGTGGTCCAGATTGTGTAGAGGGGGAGGTGGGCGACTTCCCAAAGCAAATTCCCGACCGCGATGATCGCCAAATAGATCCGGGCAGCCGGCAACCAGGCGTTGGCCCCGGTGACTTTTGAGACCGCCTGATCCGGCGGCTCGTTTGCGCTGATGACCACGGATCAATCTCCGAAAAACATCGACGATGCCGCGCAGCCGCTTGGCCGAGCAGTTGGCTTGTTCAATCTGTCTATCCTCGTTGACCGAAGAACAGGTATTTTACGAGAGCAGCTAGACCGAGCACCAGAACGACCACGGCGAGGAGGGCGACGCCACCCATCACCCACATCATCGCGCCGTGTCCCGCCATCATTCCCATGCCATCCATCATTGGCCGTCTCCTGTCCGCTCAGCCACCGCCAACTCAGGCTTCGGCAGCAATCCCTGGAACCCCAATAGGCTGACTTCAAGCCGGTTGCGGATCGTTTCGGCGCGCGCTTAGCGCGACCGTTACAGTCATCGCAAAGTCGCAAAAGCAACCGGCGAACCGGCAGATTTTCGTTCTCGGCGCCATTCAACGTATGCGTCTCGCTTCCGGGATCGGCGTAATTTCGTCGATGATCCAGGTGCCGTTCTTGTCACGCGTCAAAGAAAAGTGGACCCGTGTTCCCGGCCTCAGCTGGCTCAGATCGACATTCGGGTTCGCTTCGAATTCCATTAACATCGGCGGCCAGTTGATATCAGGCATCGGCTCGTGACTCAGGTTGATCGTGCGCCGGCTGACATCGACGGAATTGATCGTTCCGAACGCCGCCGGCGGCTCCGTTTCGAGCTGCTCCTGCGCCGCTGCACCGGGCAAGCTCTCGCCTATCAGCAGCAGCACGATCGCGGCTGCCCCACTGATGATGGCACGCGGCATCGGCTTGAACGTGAGGGGCATCGTAAATCCTCCTTGCCAGAGTTTAGGGGACTGGGCGCGCTTCAGCCGCGACCAGTCCCCTGTCCTTGCGCACTCAGGGGATCGCCCGCGCACCATGAAGGGTGCCGGGCGCCTGAGCCTGATCGTCGCTCGGATCGACGCTCGACTTCTTCGGCAACCGGTAGCCTTTGATCAGGGCGTACACCGCCGGAATGACCACCAGCGTCAGCACGGTCGAGGAGACCATGCCGCCAATCATCGGCACCGCGATGCGCTGCATCACCTCCGAGCCCGCGCCGGTGCTCCACAGGATCGGGATGAGGCCGCCCATGATGGCGACGACGGTCATCATCTTGGGGCGGACGCGTTCGACCGCGCCCAGCATGATCGCCTCCTGCAGGTCGGCGCGGGTGAACGTGCGGCCTTCGCGGGCACGCGCCGCCTTCACCTCCTCCAGCGCGTGGTCGAGGTAGATCAGCATGATCACACCGGTCTCGGCGGCAACGCCGGCGAGCGCGATGAAGCCGACCACGACCGCGACCGAGAGGTTGAAGCCGAGCCACCACATCAGCCACAAGCCCCCGACGAGCGCGAAGGGCAGCGAGAGCATGACGATCAGCGTCTCGGTTAGGCGCCGGAAGTTGAGATAGAGCAGCAGGAAGATGATCAGCAGCGTCACCGGCACGACGACCGCGAGCTTAGCCTTGGCGCGTTCGAGATACTCAAACTGGCCGCTCCAGGTCACATAGGAGCCCGGCGGGAACTGGATGCTGGCTGCGACCGCCGCCTTGGCGTCCGCGACATAGCTGCCGAGATCGCGATCACGAATATCCACGAAGATGTAGATCGCGAGCTGACCGTTCTCGGTGCGGATCGTGGTCGGGCCGCGCGCCAGCTTGATCGATGCGACCTCGCCGAGCGGCACGGTGCCGCCGCCGGGCATGCCGACCAGGACTTCGCGCGCGATCGACTGGGGATCGCTACGATAGTCGCGCGGATAGCGAATGTTGACACCGTAGCGCTCGCGGCCCTCGACGGTCGTCGTCACGGTCTCGCCGCCGAGCGCGGTCGAGACCGAATCCTGCACATCGCTGACCATGAGACCGTAGCGGGCGAGCGCGTCGCGATCGGGCGAGACGTCCAGATAGTAGCCGCCGATGACGCGCTCGGCATAGGCGCTCGCCGTGCCCGGCACCGCCTTGACCACGGTCTCTATCTGGCGGGCGAGCTTTTCCATCTCGACGAGGTCGGTGCCCAGCACCTTGATGCCGATCGGCGTACGGATTCCGGTTGCCAGCATGTCGGTGCGCGCCTTGATCGGCATCGTCCAGGCGTTCGAGATGCCTGGGAACTGCAGCGATTTGTCGAGTTCTGCGATCAGGCCATCGATGGTCAGACCGGCCCGCCATTCGCTTTTGGGTTTTAAGTTGATCACCGTCTCGAACATCTCGGTTGGAGCGGGATCGGTTGCCGTCTCGGCGCGACCGGCCTTGCCATAGACCGAAGTCACCTCGGGAAAAGTCTTGATGATGCGGTTCTGGACCTGCAGCAGCTCGGCCGCTTTGGTCACCGACAGGCCGGGCAGAGTCGTCGGCATGTACATCAGCGTGCCCTCGTTAAGGCTCGGCATGAACTCGCTGCCGAGTTGGCGCGCCGGCCAGACGGACGCGCCGAGCGCGATCAGCGCCAGCAGGATCGTCACCGTCTTGGCCTTCAACACCAATTGGATTATCGGTCGGTACAGCCAGATCAGCGCGCGGTTGACTGGGTTCCTGTGCTCGGGAACGATTTTTCCGCGCACGAACAGAACCATTAGCGCCGGCACCAGCGTGATCGAAAGGATCGCGGCCGCCGCCATGGCGAAGGTTTTTGTGAAGGCGAGTGGGCTGAACAGCCGTCCCTCCTGAGCCTCCATGGTGAAGATTGGCAGGAACGAGACGGTGATTATCAGGAGGCTGAAGAACAGCGCGGGGCCAACCTCGCTCGCCGCCTCGATCAACGACTCGATCCGGGGCTTGCCAGACGGGGCGCGTTCGAGATGCTTGTGGGCGTTCTCGATCATCACGATGGCGGCGTCGATCATGGCGCCGATCGCGATGGCAATGCCGCCCAGGCTCATGATGTTGGAGCCGAGCCCGAGCAGCTTCATCATGCCAAAGGCCATTAGGATGCCGACCGGCAGCATCAGGATCGCCACTAGCGCGCTGCGGACGTGCAGCAGGAAGACGAAGCAGACCAGCGCGACGATGACACTTTCTTCGATCAGCGTCGTGGTCAGCGTCTTGATCGCGTCGTTGATCAGGTTCGAGCGGTCATAGACCGGGATGATCTCGAGACCCTTGGGCAAGCTGGCAGCCATGTCAGCCAGCCGAGCTTTGACGTTCTCGATGACGCTGAGCGCGTTCTGGCCGAAGCGCTGCAGGGCGATGCCGCTCGCGACCTCGCCTTCTCCGTTGAGTTCGGTGATGCCGCGACGTTCGTCGGGGCCGAGTTCGATCCGCGCCACGTCCTTGAGAAGGACCGGCGTGCCGTTGTTGACCTTGAGGACAACGCTGGAGAGATCGGCGACGCTCTTGAGGTAGCCGCGGCCGCGGATGATGAACTCGAACTCTGAGAGCTCGACGGTGCGGCCTCCAACATCGGCGTTGCTGCCGCGAATGACGTCACGCACCTTGGACAGCGGGATGTCGAGCGAGCGCAGCCGGTTGGGATCGACCACGACATTGTACTGCTTGACGAAGCCGCCGACGCTGGCGACCTCGGCGACGCCCTCTGCCTTCGCGATGCCAAAACGGATGTTCCAGTCCTGCAGCGAGCGCAGATCGGCAAGCGACTTGTCCTTGGCCTGCAGCGCATACTGGTAGACCCAGCCGACGCCGGTGGCGTCCGGACCCAGCGTCGGCGTCACGCCGGCGGGCAGCTTGCGGGCAGCGCCGTTCAGGAATTCCAGCACGCGCGAGCGGGCCCAGTAGATGTCGGTGCCGTCCTCGAAGATGATGTAGACGAAGGAGACGCCGAAGAACGAGAAGCCGCGCACGACCTTCGATTTCGGCACGGTCAGCATGGCCGTCGTCAGCGGATAGGTGACCTGGTCCTCGATCACCTGGGGCGCCTGGCCCTTGTATTCGGTGTAGACGATAACCTGCGTGTCCGAGAGATCGGGGATCGCGTCGAGCGGCAGGGTCTTCAGGGCGTAGGCGCCCGATGCCACGGCGAAGACCGTGCCGATGAAGACCAGCATCAGGTTGCGTGAAGACCACGCGATAAGCTTGGCGATCATGGCTGCTTCTCTCCGCTATCGAGGCCCTGGAGCGCGGCCTTGAGGTTGCTTTCGGCATCGATCAGGAAGTTGGCCGAGACCACGACCTTGTCCTCGGCGGCGACGCCTTCCATGATTTCCACGCGGCCGGCGCCGCGCCGCCCGATCTTCACCTCCCGCGGCTCGAAACGGCCTTCGCCCTTGTCGATCAGGACGATCTGGCGCGCGCCGCTGTCGATCACCGCGCTATCGACGACGGTCAGGACCGGCTTTTCGGAGCCTGTCGCGATCTGCGCCTCGACATACATATCGGGCATCAGCGCGCCGTCGGGGTTGGCGAGTTCGACGCGGATGCGTCCGGTGCGTGTTTCCTTGTTGATCTGCGGGTAGACCAGCGCGATCTTGCCGGCGAAGGTCTTGCCGCGCATGCCGCGTGGAGAGACCGTGACCTCCTGGCCGACCGCGACCATGCCGAGATCGCGCTCGGCAAGGTCGATCTGCGCCCAGACCACCGAGGTGTCGGCGACGCGAAAGAGCACGTCGCCAGGCGCCGCTCTCATACCGTTTACGGCCGTGCGCTCAAGGATGACGCCATCCTGGGGAGCGGGCCATGTGATGGCCACCGGCACCTCCCGCGTCCGTTCGATGGCGCTGACGGCGGCATCGGGGACGGCGAGATTCTCAAGGCGTCGCCGCGCGCCCTTCAGGGCCTGCGCCGGGATCGCACCATCGGCGCGGCCGTTGAGAACCGAGACGTACTCGGCCGCCGCGCTCGACAGCGCCGGGCCGTAGATCCGCATCAGCGGCTGGCCCTTGCGCACGGCGCCGCCGGTGGTGACATTCTCGACCGCCTCGACGAAGCCCTCGAAGCGCAAGGCGACGACGGAGACGCGGCGCTCGTCGAGCTGAATCGTGCCTGGCGCGCGCAATGGCATGCTGAGCGGGGCAAACTCGACCGGCTCGGAGCGCACCCCTGCCTTCTGCAGCTTGCCCGCGCTGACCTTGACGGTGTTCCCGTCTTCCTCCTCGCCGTCGAAGACGGGAAGGTAGTCCATTCCCATCGAGTCCTTCTTCGGAGACGGTGAGGTGTCGGGCAGCCCCATCGGATTGCGGTAGAACTTGATGCGTTTCGGCCCCGACGCGGCGGCCTGATCAGGAGCCGCCGGCGGCTTCTCAAACTGAATGTCTTCGCTGGCGCGCACCGGCAGATAGTCCTTGCCGGCGCTGCTCTTGGCGGGGACGGCCGAGAAGGCGGCAAGGCCATCGGGATCGCGATAATAGATGATCGGGCCGTTTCCGGCCGACTCAGCGCTGGCCTTCGCGACCGAGGCCCTCGCCCCAGGCAGCCAGTCTGGCAGCACGAGGTCGGAGCGACCCGCCATCACGCCGGCGAGCCCGACGCCCGCTAGGGCGAGAACCAGGATCAAAGAACGAAACATTGCTTTCATAACGATCCTCCCGCCATGCGCTCGAGCTCGGCGTGTTTGGTCTGCTCCTCGACCTTCAGCTTCAGCAGGTCGAGGTGGACGGTGCGTAGCCGGCGTTCGGCTTCGAACACGATCGAAAGATCCGTCGAGCCGGCCTGGAAGCCGCTCCGCGCGGTCTCGACGGACTGGCGCGCCTGCGGCAATTGCCGGGTCTCATGGATTCGGATGGCCTTGCGTGTCGCCTCCAGCCCAAACCAGGTCTCGGCAACCTCACCATCGAGGCGCAGGCGGGCGGCGTCGCTGCGCGCATGTGCTGCGCCAAGCCGGCTCGCGGCGGCGCGCTGCTCCGCGTCCTTGGCCGCGAATTGCAGGGGCAGTTTAAAGCCGACCAGGAACTCGCCCGAATCGCCGCCGCTCGGGCGCTGCACATAACGGGCGCCGAGCGTCAGGTTGGGGTAGTAATTCAGATTCGTCAGCGCCTTTGCGCCAGTAGCCGCGCCGACCTCTCCCGTGCTTGCGGCCAATGCAGGGTTCAGGGCGCGAGCCTTCGCCTGGATGGTTGCGATGGTGATGCCAGGTTTGATACGCCGGAAGCCAACTGGCGTTGCCAGAATGGCCAGAGCGGGACGGCCAACGAGTGCATTGAGGCGCGCAGCGGCGGCTTTGAGGTCGCCCTGGCGCCGCACGATATCGACATCGGCGGTCGCAACCTCGATCCGCCCCCTGATGACGTCCTGCTGATCGACAGCCGTCGACCCGTAGCGCGCTTCCAGCAATTCCTGCAGCTCTGTGACCCTGCGCTTGAGTTGCAGAGACAGGCTGACCGCCTCGTTTGCCGCGATGTATTCGGCATGCACCGTCTTAATGCGGGCAATCAAATCGGCAGCCGTGGCGCGCGCCTTGTGCGTCGCCACATTCGCCTCGGCACGCGCGACATCGCGTTCTAGGCCCTGCCTGCCCCAGAGCTTGAACTCCTGCTCGATCGCGAGGCGGCGTTGGCCGATGCCCTGTCGGGCATTGACGTCCCAGGCCTCGAACGTGACCGTCGGATCAGCGAGCGCCCCGGCCGCGTCGACGGCATGGCGGGAGGCTTCCGCATCGAAAGCCGCCGCGACAAGTTCAGGACTCAATCGTCTGGCAAGCGCGATGACGCTTTCTACAGTTGCGCCTGCCACCGCGGCTCTCGGCGTCGCGCGCTCGGCCGCGCTGGCCGAAGGCAGCCACGGCAGGACCGTGGCTGCTCCGAGCGTCGCGAGCCGGATGATCCGACCCGCGCGGTTCATGGCAAAGCCTTGAAGATCAGCCGGCTTTCGAGCGAGTCGGCCTCGCCCTGGACCTTGGCGCCGAGCGACAGCCGCCAGCCGCCCTCCATGATCAAGTTGACCTTGAAGCGATAGACGCCCGGCTCCGTGCTCGGCATCGGCTCGATCGAGGTCTTCATCGTCTCCATGCCGTCGGGCTCCATGTCGAGCCGTGTCGCGAAGATCACAGCGTCGGGCACAGGCTTGCCGTCGGATTTGCGGACCAGCCGCACGGCGACGATGCCATCGCCCTTCTTCGTCTCGTTCTCGACGAGCTGGAATTCGTAGTCCTTGATGTCGGCATGAGCTGCGGTTGTGCCCATGCTCAAGGCGAGCACAACCAGCGCCGCCGGACGGGCGCACAAAAGCGTCTTGAACAACATGATGTGTCTCCAGATTACATGGTTCCGCGCCATTCGATTGGCAGACGGATTGCTAAGCGAGCCGACGACGGCGCAGCACCCGGAACAAGCCGGACGTTCAGCACCCTGTCAGCCGGTCATGGAATCAGAAGCGGGGAGGTCGAGCAGGCGGGCTCGGCTCGAATTCGGGCCGGGCGCGGTCATCAAAACTATCAGCAAGCTCAGCAGCTTCGTATGTAATGGTGTCCGCCATCACAGCCTGAGGAGCGACAAAGACGCTGGCAACGGCACAAAACGCAGCAAAAGGACAAGAAGCGCGGGTGTCGGCGCTGTCGCTTTGATCCGCCGCCGTTTCCGACTGAGCCATCATCGCACAATCAGAAACACGCGACCCTGCCATCGCAGCCGGGGTCCAGCCGCCCACGATCAAGCCAGCGATAATCGCAGCTCGGAGCAGAACGCGAAGGAAACGACAAAACGACATATTTCTATACTCGCACAGTGGGTTAGTTGGGACAAGCGCTTGGGCTGAGTCATGACGCGAAAGTGACCCTTAACGCGGCCTTGATGCTGCGCCGTCTGACCGCAGCAGGCTCAAGGCAACCGGTCATAGCGCACTCAAATCCGCACCAGGCGCAGCCGGAGGGCGTTGGCGATCACGCTGACCGAGGATAGCGCCATCGCCGCAGCCGCGATGATCGGCGAAAGCAGGATTCCAAAGACCGGGAAGAGCAGGCCCGCCGCGACTGGAACTCCAAGCGCATTGTAGATGAAGGCCCAGAACAGGTTTTGGCGGATGTTGCGCATCGTCGCTTGCGACAGGCGGCGGGCCCGGACGATGCCGGTGAGATCGCCCTTCAACAGGGTGATGCCTGCGCTCTCGATGGCCACGTCGGTGCCTGTGCCCATGGCGATGCCGACATCCGCGGCGGCGAGCGCCGGAGCGTCGTTGACCCCATCTCCTGCCATGGCGACCACGCGGCCAGCGGCCTTATAACGATTGACGACGGCGCTCTTCTCCTCTGGCAGCACCTCGGCCTCGACGTCCGCGATGCCCAGTCGGCGCGCGACGGCTTCTGCGGTCGTCCGGTTGTCCCCGGTGAGCATGATCACGCGAATGCCCTCGGACTTGAGGGCCGCTAGCGCCTGAGGGGTCGAAGCCTTGACAGGGTCAGCGATCGCTATGGCACCGGCCGCGCGACCCCCGATGCCGACAAAAATCGCGGTCGCGCCCTCGCGTCTCAGGTCGTCTGCCATTCGAGACAATGATGAAACGTCCACGCCTTGCTCAGTGAGAAAGTTTGCGTTGCCGATCACCACGCGGCGGTTGTCAACCGTACCCAGCGCACCCTTGCCGGTCGGCGAGTCGAAATCGACAGGGTCTGCCAGTGTCAAGCCGCGTTTGGTTGCCGCGGCTACGATGGCTGCCGCCAGCGGATGCTCGCTTGCTCGTTCAACGCTTGCCGCGAAGCGCAATATCTCCTCTTCGTCGAAGCCCGCCGCCGGAACGATTGCCGTTACTGCGGGCTTTCCCTCAGTCAGGGTGCCAGTCTTGTCGATGACGAGCGTGTCGACCTTTTCCATGCGCTCCAGCGCCTC
>JAIETL010000014.1 GCA_019745195.1 Beijerinckiaceae bacterium | reverse complement strand
TGGCCGCCTGACCAGCCCGGCCAAAGCCGGCATCGGGGTGGCTCCGCGAAGCTACACCACCATCAGGGACACGACCGTGCAGAAGGATGACGGGCTGAAATCGGCCACGGTCGTCATCCCGGCCCGCAATGAGCGCGGCAATATCGAGCCCGCGATCCAGCGGATTCCGCGCTTCTGCGACGACATCGAGATCATCTATGTCGAGGGCAACAGCAAGGACAACACCTATGAGGAGTGCCTGCGCGTGCAGGCCGCCTATCCGCAATACGACATCAAGGTGATGAAGCAGCCCGGCAAGGGCAAGGCCGACGCCGTCTTCACCGCCTATGACGTGGCGCGCGGCGACGTGCTGATGATCCTCGACGCGGACCTCACAATGCCGCCGGAACAGTTGCCAAAATTCTGGGAGGCGATCCGCTCGGGGCAGGGCGAATACATCAACGGTTCGCGGCTGGTCTATCCGATGGAGGACGACGCCATGCGCTTCCTGAACCTGATCGCCAACCGGACCTTCTCGATCCTGTTCTCGTGGCTGCTCAACCAGCGCTACACCGACACGCTGTGCGGCACCAAGGTGATGCGGCGCACCGATTACTTGCGGCTCAAGCAGGGCCGCGCCTATTTCGGCGATTTCGATCCGTTCGGCGATTTCGACCTGATTTTCGGCGCGGCGAAACTCTCGCTCAAATCGGTCGACATGCCGGTGCGCTATGCGGCGCGGACCTATGGCGAGACGCAGATCTCGCGCTTCCGCCATGGCTGGATGCTGCTGAAGATGGTCGTGTTCGCCTTCTTCAAGATCAAGGCGCTTTAGGCGCGGCGGCTGCATCGCCGTCGCGTCCGGCTCGGTCCAGCCTCGATGGGCGATCTTGGGCTTTGATGCTGCGATCTCGTCGATGGAATGGAGGAAGGCCCGATGGGGCAGGTTCTCCACGGGAGCGCGACGCCGACAGCGGCGATCCGTCGAGCGATACAGCGTCGTGAAGCGAGCCTGAGAGCTCTGGCGGCGTCCGTTTCATGGCCGGACTTTCAACGACAGGAAGAGGCGCAATGCGCCATCACCGGGATCGCCGGCTATTCCTTCGACCATGATCGATCAGGACAAGAAGCCGAGGCACAGACGAACTGCTCCCGCCGATGGACTGGCTAACCGGGCAATGAACGCCTCGGCCCGGCTGCGTTTGGAAACCCTCACGCAGAGCGCGGCGGAACAAATCGACGCGGAAGCCTGACAGCTAGACGCCCGCATACTCCCGGTACCATTTGACGAAGCGCGCAATCCCCGTCTCGATCGGGGTGTCGGGCCGGAAATCCACCGCCGCCATCAGGTCGGCGACATCGGCATAGGTCGCGCGCACATCGCCGGGCTGCATCGGCAGGTGCCGCTTGATCGCGGGTCGGCCGCAGGCCTCCTCGATCACCGCGATGAAGCGGTCGAGCCTGACGGGCGTGTGATTGCCGATATTGTAGATCCGCCACGGCGCATCCGCGCTGGCCGGGTCCGGCGCAAGCCCATCCTCCGCCGGTTGCGGCCTCGGCGGCTTTCCGCAGAGGCGCACGATCGCCTCGCTGACGTCGTCGACATAGGTGAAGTCGCGGCTCATCTCGCTTTCGGCATAGACGTCGATCGGAGCGCCTTCGAGAATGGCCTTGGTGAATTTAAAATAGGCCATATCCGGCCGGCCCCAGGGGCCATAGACCGTGAAGAAGCGCAGCGCCGTCGCCGGGATGCCGTAGAGATGGGCATAGCTATGCGCCATCAGCTCGTTGGCGCGCTTGGTCGCGGCATAGAGCGAGACCGGGTGATCGGCCGCGTCATGCTCGCTGAAGGGCACCTTGGCGTTGGCGCCGTAGACCGAGCTCGACGAGGCGTAGATCAGATGCGCGACCGGGTGGGCGCGGCACGCCTCCAGCACCGACAGGAAACCGTCGAGGTTGGAATGGGCATAGGCGCGCGGGTTGTCGAGCGAGTAGCGCACCCCGGCCTGTGCGGCGAGATGGATCACGACTTCGGGCCTGAACTCGGCGAAGGCCGCGAGCAGGCCGTCATGGTCGGCGATATCGAGCTGGGCAAAGGAGAAGCCGCCCTGCGGCAGGAGCCGGTCGAGCCGCGCCTGCTTCAGCGCCGGATCGTAGTAAGGCGTCAGATTGTCGATGCCGAGCACGGCGACGCCGCTGGACAGCAGCGCCTGCGTGACGTGGAAGCCGACGAAGCCGGCCGCGCCGGTCAGCAGGACACGCTTTGGCAGAACCGTCAGGGTCACCGGCTTAGCCCATCAGCCTCAGGCATCATCTCTGCACATCGTCGCGACCAAAGCGGCTGTTCGCCGGAACACATGCAGTCGTCCGGACACTTTCACATCCGTCATGCCCGCTCCTGATAGCGACAATCATCCCGTCTTCAAGCGAAAAGTCGATCCGCTCCGTCGCCGGTTCGCCTCGGTCCGGACCGTGCACAGGGATCAGCGCCGCGCGTAGATGTCCTCGTAGCGGACGATGTCGTCCTCGCCGAGATAGGAGCCCGACTGCACCTCGATGATCTCAAGCGGGATCTTGCCGGGATTGACCAGTCTGTGGACGCAGCCGAGCGGCAGGTAGATCGATTCGTTTTCGCGCAGGATGATCTCCTCCTTGTCGCGCGTCACCAGAGCCGTGCCCTGCACCACGACCCAGTGCTCGGCGCGGTGGTGGTGGCTCTGCAGCGAGAGCTTCTGGCCGGGATCGACCAGGATGCGCTTGACCTGGAAGCGCGGCCCGAGATCCAGCGTCTGGTAGTAGCCCCAGGGCCGGTAGACCCGCAGCGACGAGACGACGCTGCGATGGTTGCGCGCCTTCAGCCCCTCAAAGGCCTTCTTGACCTGCTCCGCCTTGTCGCGGCGGGCGACCATCACCGCATCGTCCTCGACGATGACGACCGTGTCCTCCATGCCGACCAGCACGGTCAGCGGCCCATGGGTCTGGACATAGCAGTTCCGCGAATCGAGCAGCTCGACCTCGCCGCTGCTGGCGTTGCCGTTGCCGTCCTGGGGTGAGGCCTCCCAGACGCTCGACCAGTTGCCGACATCCGACCAGCCGAAGGAGGCGGGCACGACCGCGGCCAGCCTGGTCTTCTCCATCAGCGCGTAGTCGATCGACTTCTTCGGCGACAGCGCGAAGGCCTCGCCGTCGAGCCGCACGAAGCCCAGGTCCTGGTCGGCCCCCGAGACCGCGGCTTTGGCGGCGTCGACCATCGCCGGCTCGAAGCCGGCGAGTTCTGTCAGAAAGGCGTCGGCGCGGAACAGGAACATGCCGCTGTTCCAGAGATAGCCGTCGCGGATGTAGCGGGCGGCGGTCTGCGCGTCCGGCTTCTCGACGAAGCGCTCGACCGCGCGGATGCTTTCGCGGAGTTCGGCGCCGGGATGAATATAGCCGAAGCCTGTGGCCGGCTGGTCGGGAATCATGCCGAAGGTGACGATCCGTCCCTCGGCGGCGGCGTCCGCCCCGCGCAGCACCGCCTGCTGGAAGCTCTCGACGTCCATCACGAGATGGTCCGACGGCAGCACCATCATCGTGGCGCCGGGATGCCGCGCCTCGACGAAGGCCGCCGCCGCCGCGATGGCAGGGCCTGAATCGCGCCGCATCGGTTCCAGCAGGATGTCGCCCCTGATGCCCATCGCCAGCATCTGGCTTTGCACCAGAAACCGGAAATCCTCATGCGTGACGATCACCGGAGCTGCAAAATGGGGGCCCGCCAGGCGCGACAGCGTCTTCTGGAACATCGACTGCTCGCCGAGCAGCGCGATGAACTGCTTGGGAAAGGATTCGCGCGAGGCCGGCCAGAGCCGCGAGCCTGCGCCGCCGCAGAGGATGACGGGAATGATCGGGGCGGTCTGCGTCATGGGCGTCGGCCTCGCGGCAAGGGAGCCAGACGGCCGGCGAGGCCGGCGCGCAACATCGAAAGAACACCGGTGCGCAGGGCGCGCGCCAAGGTGGGCGAGGGCTCGCCCGCCGTCATTTGCGGCCGATCCCGTGATAGTCGAAGCCCAGCGCCGTCATCTCGGCGGAGCGGTAGATATTGCGCAGATCGACCACGACCGGGCTCTTCAGCGCAGCCTTGACCCGCTTGAGATCGAGCGCGCGGAAGGCGTTCCACTCGGTGATGATGACGAGCGCGTCGGCCTGCTCGACGCAAGGATAGGCGCCCTCGGCGAAGATGACGCCGGGCAGGAGCGGCCGGGCCTGTTCCATGCTCTCGGGATCGTAGGCGACGATCTCCGCGCCGGCCTTCTGCAGGGCCGGCACGATGTCGAGCGAGGGCGCGTCGCGCATGTCGTCGGTGTTGGGCTTGAAGGCGAGGCCGAGCACCGCGATGCGCTTGCCTGAGACCGAGCCGCCGCAGGCCGCCACGATCTTATCGGCCATGCGCTTCTTGCGGCTGTCGTTGACCGCGACGACGGTCTCGATCAGCCGCGTCGGGGCCTGCGCCTCCTGAGCCGTCCTGACCAGAGCGAGCGTGTCCTTGGGAAAGCAGGAGCCGCCATAACCCGGCCCCGCATGCAGGAACTTCGAGCCGATGCGGTTGTCGAGTCCGATGCCGCGCGCCACGTCCTGGACGTCGGCGTCGACCTTCTCGCAGAGGTCGGCCATCTCGTTGATGAAGGTGATCTTCATCGCCAGAAAGGCGTTGGCGGCATATTTGATCAGCTCGGAAGTGCGCCGGTTGACGAAGAGCAGCGGCCCCTGATTGATGTAGAGCGGGCGGTAGATCTCGGTCATGACCTTGCGGGCATGGTCGCTGTCGGTGCCGACGACGATGCGGTCCGGCCGCTTGAAATCGTCGATCGCAGCGCCTTCGCGCAGGAATTCCGGGTTCGAGACGACGGCGATGTTGGCGCCGGGCCTGACCTGCCCGATGATGCGCTCGACCTCGTCGCCGGTGCCGACCGGCACGGTCGATTTCGTCACCACCACGGCGCCTTCGGGCGCGAGCCCGGCAATCTCGCGGGCCGCCTCATAGACATAGGTCAGGTCGGCATGGCCGTCGCCGCGCCGCGTCGGCGTTCCGACCGCGATGAAGATGCCATCCGCGCCCACGGCCGCTTCGGCCAGATCGGTGGTGAAGGACAGGCGGCCGGCCTTCATATTGGCCTGCATCATCACGTCGAGGCCCGGCTCGAAGATCGGCACCTCGCCGGCCTTGAGCCGCGCGATCTTGGCTGGATCCTTGTCGACGCAGACGACGTCATGCCCGAAATCGGCAAAGCAGACACCAGACACCAGCCCGACATAGCCGGAGCCAACCATAACCAGACGCATAAGAAATCTCCCGCTGCGCCGCAGGCTCTGGGCAGGCCGCCGGCACGACGCGGGCCTGTAGCATCCGCGCGGCCTTTAGCAAACCTCCAAGCGCGGCCCCGACGCACTCACGGGATCGCGTCGAGATCCTTCAGCCAGGCGGCCGGCGAGGAATCGCTGGGCGCGCGCCAGTCGCCACGCGGCGAGAGCGAGCCGCCAGACGATACCTTGGGACCGTTGGGTACGGCCGAACGCTTGAACTGGCTGGTCTCGAAGAAGCGCTTCACGAAGACGGTGAGCCAGCGCTTGATCGTGGCAAGATCATAGGCGACCTGCTTTCCGGCCTCGATGTTCGGCGGCCAGCCGCCGCGCCCGGCATCGCCCCAGGCGTGATGGGACAGGAAAGCGACCTTGCTCGGCCGGAAGCCGAAGCGCGTGATGTAGAACAGGTTGAAATCCTGCAGCGCGTAGGGGCCGACGAAGTCCTCGGTTCGCTGGCTCGGCCCGCCCGCGCTGTCGCCCGGCACGAGCTCCGGCGAGATCTCGGTCGCGAGGATGTCGAGCATCGCGGCGGACGCGTCCGCGCCGAAGCGCTGCGACTGCGCCACCCAGCGGATCAAATGCTGGATCAGCGTTTTCGAGACCGAACCGTTGACGTTGTAATGGGACATGTGGTCGCCCACGCCATAGGTACACCAGCCGAGCGCGAGCTCCGACAAGTCTCCGGTGCCGAGCACCAGCCCATTGTTCTGGTTGGCCAGCCGAAACAGAACCGAGGTGCGCGCGCCCGCCTGCACGTTCTCGAAGGTGATGTCGTAGACCGGCTCGCCCCTGGCGAAGGGGTGGCCGATATCGACCAGCATCTGCCGGCAGGCTGGCGTCATGTCGATTTCCCGGGCGGTGACGCCGAGCGCCTCCATCAGCCGCCAGGCATTCGCCTTGGTGCCAGCGCTGGTGGCGAAGGCGGGCAGCGTATAGGCGAGGATGTTCTGGCGCTGCAGGCCCAGCGCATCGAAGGTGTGCGCCGCGACGAGCAGCGCCTGCGTCGAATCGAGCCCGCCCGAGACGCCGATGACGATCTTCTCGACGCGGGCGCTCTCCATGCGCTTGCGCAGGCCATGCGATTGGATGTTGTAGGCCTCGAAGCAGAGTTCGTTCAGCCTGGCGTCGTCGTTCGGCACGAAGGGGAAGCGCTCGACCGCGCGCTCCAGCCCGAGATCAGATGCCAGGTCGGGCTTGGCTTCGAAGGACACGGTGCGGAAGGCCAGCCGGTCGCGCAGCGCGTCGGCATTGTCGCCAAAGGTGTTCTGGCGGATGCGGTCCATCGCCAGCCGCTCGAGGTCGATGTCGGCGACGAGGAGTTGCGGATCGGCGGAAAAGCGCTCGGCCTCGGCCAGCAGCGCGCCGCTCTCGTAGATCATCGCCTGCCCGTCCCAGGCGAGGTCGGTGGTCGATTCGCCCGGCCCCGCCGCAGAATAGGCATAGGCCGCGATGCAGCGGCCCGAATGCGCCTTGCACAGGGCGTGACGCCAGTCCGACTTGCCGATGGTGACGTTGGAGGCCGAGAGGTTGAGCAGCACGGTCGCGCCGGCGAGCGCGGCGAAGGACGAGGGCGGCACCGGCGTCCAGACGTCCTCGCAAATCTCCATATGGATGGCGAAATCGGCGATGTCGGAGGCCTTGAGGATCAGGTCCGAGCCGAAGGGAACCCTCTGCCCGCAAAGCGTGATCTCGGAGACCGCCGCGCGCTCGCCGGAGGCGAACTGCCTGCGCTCGTAGAACTCGCGATAATTCGGCAGATAGGTCTTCGGGGTCACCGCCAGAATGCGCCCGCGCAGGATCGCGACGGCGCAGTTGAAAAGACGCCCGTCGATCCGCAGCGGCGCGCCCACGATCGCCATGGTCGCGAGCGAATGGCTCTCCTCGACCAGCGTGCTGAGCGCGCTCAGCACAGCATCGAGCAGCGCGTTCTGCTGCAGCAGATCGTCGATCGCATAGGCGCTGATGCCGAGCTCGGGAAACAGCGCGAGCGAGGCCCCGCGCGCATCGGCCTGCCGCAGCATGGTCAGCGTCTGCGCGACATTGAAGGCCGGATCGGCGACCTTCAGCTTCGGCGCGGCGCAGGCGATGCGAACGAGGCCATGCGTGTGGATGTTGTGGAAATTCATCGCGGATCCGTCCGGTCGAGGCGCGACCTCGTCCACGTTCTAGCCTTTTCGTTCGAGCACCACCATCAGCCTGAAGGCAAGCGTGGACCCGAGCGCCGGCAGAAGCCTGTCTTCCAGCGCGATCATCGGTCTGGTCAGCGCCGCGGGCCACAGGCACCAGGATTTGAACCCGCCCGAAAGCGGATAGGCGAACAGGCCCAGCCAACGCGTCTCGACGACGCGCAACTCCGGAATCGTGGCCTCGACGCGCGCGCGCGCCTGCTCGGAGGCGAACATCAGCGTCGGGATCGCCTGGTTGGAATCGAACGGATCGTCGCCCGACTGCTTGCCCTCGGCGAAGGGATCGGCCGTCATCACCACCGGCTCCTGATGGAACCGGTCGTAGAACTGCTTCGCGACCACGCTCATGCCGGGCTCGATCATCGCCAGCCGGCCGCCCGGCTTCAGCACCCGCGCCGCCTCCTGCAGGAAGGCGACCGGGCGCTGCAGATGATGAAGCACGTCGAGCATGACGATGCCCGAAAAGCGGCCGTTCTCGAACGGCATGTCATGGGCGTCGGCGACCACGTCGATGCCCGGGAAGGGCAGAATGTCGAGCGAGGTCACGTCGGCGCGGTAGTTTTTGAAATGCGCCGAGCCGCCGCCGATGTCGAGCAGCGGGCCCGGCGGGCAGGACGCCTCCAGCCGGCGGTGATAATCCATGTAGATCATGCGCAGGGTCGGCTTTTCGGCCCAGATGCGTCTGTGTTCGGTCAGACGCGCATCGACCTCGTCCTGCGGCGCAGGGGATGCGGTTGCTGTTGTCATGGAAGCATTGTCCTGCGTCGCGGCCGGTCTTGCGGGCTTCGCTTGATAGAGCCGTTCAAGACGCACCGCCAGATGACTTGCGCCGGATCGCGCCGAGACGCATCGCGAGATCGACGCGCCGGTATCCGCTGGCGAGCCAAACCGCAGCGCCGACGAGGCCGATCGCCGTCAGCGCGAGGCCAAACAGCACCGAGATCGCCACCGCCTGGTCGGCGCCGATGCCGAGCGGAGCGAAGAGCAGGATGAGCGCGCCCTCCCGCACGCCCCAGCCGCCGATCGAGATCGGCACCAGCGCGGCGAGCAGGATGCCCTGCATGACGATCAGCCCGTCCCAGAAGCCCAGATCGACGCCGACGCTGCGGGCGCAGGCGACAAGCGACGCGGCCATCAGCACCGTCGAGACCAGGAGCGTCAGCAGGACTTCGGTGATGCCACCGGAACTGCGGAAGACCCGCGTGAACGCCTGAAGGAGGGAGACGAGGGGCGCGGTCCAGCGCGGCAGGCGCTCCTGCCGGACGATCGCTCCGAGCCAGACCGCGACGGCGGCCCCGAGCACCACCACGGCCGCGATGCCCGCCAGCCAGGCGAAGAGGGGAGCCGCCGTGATGCTGGAGCCGCCGACAAGGTAGGCGAACACCAGCACGACGCCGACCGCGAGCAGCCCGAAGGCGCGATCGATCAGGACGCCGACCAGAGCCCATCCGGCCATAACGCCCGCATCATAGGCCCTGACCACCCGGATCGCGTCGCCGCCGATGCCGGTCGGCAGGATCTGGTTGAAGAACATCGACTCGAAATAGCCGATCACGGCGGTCCGGCCCGAGACGCCATGGTCGAGGCAGCGCGTGATCGAGCGCCAGCGATAGGCGTTGCTGACCACCGCGCCGGCGATGAACAGGCAGGCCAGCGCCAACGGCCCGGGGCGGGCTCCGAGCATGATCCCCGAGATCTGGTGGGCGTCCACCCGGCGCAGAACCAGATAGATCAGGGCCGCTCCCGCGAGCAGTTTCAGCGCGACCAGCCAGTTCCGCAACGCCAGGAGCCTTTCCACACGAGCCGGCGCGTCCGCTGCTGGCAACGGACGGCGACGCAGCGCCAGATACAGCATCGGTTCCCGCTTGACCACCGCAGCTGGCGCACGGGAGACATCGGCCGGCGCGCGGCCCCATTCGGCGTCGAGGCCGCTGTCGGAGGTCGCCGACTGTTCGCTTTACCGCATCGAGCCCGAGAACCTATAAGCCGAGCCTTGGCCCTGCGAATCCCGGCCAGGATCGATCCGGAGCGCGACCGTTGACACCGAAGTCCCTGACGCTCTCCCGATGGATCAGAATTTGCCAGATCATTCTCTTTACCGCGCTCTGCGCCGTTCTTCTTCTCAACAGCGGCGCGTATTGGCGCAGCGGCCAGTTGCCACAGCCCTTCCGGCCTGTCGCCGGCCACGCCTACGCCGCCGTTCCCGTCGTCAAGATACCGCTCCAGCCGCTCCTGTTCACGCCGACCAGCGGTGTCGGAAAGCAGCCCGCGCGCCTGCAGGTCCTCGAAAACGGCGTGCCGCTCGGCGGCGGGGAAACGCCGGGCGATGCGATCATCCAGCAGGGGGGCGGCGGCTATGTCTACTGGGAAGGAACGGTCACCTTCTCGTCGAGCGACAATAGCAATCCCAACGAGAACGGCCGGATCTACCGTGTCCGCTATCCGGTTCTGCTGCATGCCTCCGTCGCCTGGGGGCTGGCCGCCGCATTGGCGCTGGCGCTGGCGGCGGGACTGACCTCGCCGCTCGGCGGCATCGGGCCATGGGGCCTTCGCAACGCGGCCGCTCGCCTGCTGCGTCCAATCCCGCGCATGCCCGCGCCGCTTTACTGGCTCAGTTTCGCGGGCATTCTGGTGGCCGCGACGGCGTTCCGCCTGTTCTGGACGCACGTCCTGCATGTGCCCTATGTCTCGCCGGATACGCTCAGCTATGTCACGCCCGTCATCGCTAACGGCTGGCTGCCTTTCTCCGAAATCAGAACAGGAGGAACATCGACGCTGATCCTGCTCGGCCTCTCCCTGTTTCGCGGCCCGGTCGGCATTCTTCTGATGCATAACGCCACCGTGATCGCCAGCACTGTCTTTTTGTGCATCGCGATACGGCATGTCCTGCGTTTCGACGTGCTCTCGCTGCTGCTATTGGCGTTGCTGCTGTTCAACAAGGGCAGCATCTTCTACGAATACTCTCTCATGTCGGAAATCGACTCGACGGTATTCTATTGCCTTTACGCGGGGCTCGCGGTGCTGTCCTTCCGGCACAAGGCGTCCCTAAGCCTAGCCGCCGCAATCGGCATCGTCGCCTTCTTCAACATCTACGTCAAACCCTCGGCGCTCGTGCTGATACCGGCCACGGCCATCCTTTATGGGCTGCACAGCTGGACGTTACGCAGCGGTGCGCTTGGCCGGACCGCCTTGGCCGGATGCCTCGCGGTGGGAGCGATCATTATCGGGCTGGGCGCGATGATGACGGGCTTCAAGGCGCGGTACGGCGAGTACCAGATCAGCCGCTTCGACGGCTACAATATGTTCTCGCATGTCGGCCATCTCACCGATCTCGACGGCACTGCCTACCCCGAACTCAAGCAGGCGCTGCGGCCGTTGCTGGAGCGTTACCGCGAGCGCTACGTCGCGTTTGGACAGCACGAGCCGAACTGGCTCGTCTTCGGTTCCCTGAACGAGCAACTGACGCGCGATTTCGACAGCTCAAGCCCGGCAAAAGTGATGATCGAATACCTCAAAAGCAGAAACATCGTTATAACGATTGCGGCGTTGAATGCGATCTACAAGGACCTGGCCGTCGAAGGCATCAAGGCTCACCCGGCAGAGTATCTGCGCCTTGTCGGCAAGAGCTTCGTTCATCTGCTCAGGCACGGATACGGGTACAACGTGCATCGTTACACCCCGGCTCCGGAAGCACTTGAGGAGCATCGCCGATCGCTGGCGCAGTTCAGGACAATCGTCCTCAATGAGGCTGGCAAGCCGGAGGCGGCGGCCTCATGCCGGACGGGACGCGATGCGACAGCGTCCGCGCGTTGGCCGCTTCGCCTTTTCGTCGATGCCATTGTTCTGGGTTGCGAAGCCCCCGCTTACGAAACTCCTTCGACACTCCGCATGGCGGAACGGGTCCATGACGCGTACCGGCGCGTGGTGGAGCCTCTCGGCCTGCTGTTCCAGGAGCTACCCAAGCTCGCCGCACTGGGTCTGCTCGCCTGCTGCATTCCCGGCGGCGGAAGCCCGCGACAGCGCGATACCGCGCTGATGGCGGCGTTCTTCGGGCTGTGCTGCCTCGGCTATTGCGTCCTGCTGGCGTTCCTCAACATCGCCGACCCGCCGCGCTTCATGATCAACATCAATGTGCTGCTGGCGCTGACCGGCGGACTCGCGGTCATGGCTGGCCTGCTACGTGCCGGCAACGCGATGAAGCGCGGCGGAGCGCGCCTATTCAGCTTGCCGCCGTCACCGGCCTGACGGTTTTCTCGCCACCAGGATCAGGTTCTTGCCGAAAGGCGGCGTCACGACGCCCTCCGCCGCGCGCGACAGCGGAACGACGACGCGGTCATTGAGGGCGACGAGTTTTGGATTGAACGAGGTGCTGCCGAGCATCTTGTTGAGCAGGAACCACGGCACGACGCCGAAGGCGTCGAAATAGCGGCAGTCGAGGACCTCGCCGCCCGCCGCCACGACCTTGCCCTGCAGGTCCGGCCGGTGGTAGCGGCGGAAATGGCCGTGCATCAGGTCGATCTTGCTCATCAGCGCCTGCAGCGCCGGCACGAACAGCAAGAGATGCCCACCAGGCTTGAGGATGCGCATCAGTTCGCCAAGAGCTGCGACGTCGTCCTCGACGTGTTCGAGCACGTTAACCATGACGATCGCATCGATCGAGTCGGAGGCGATATCGGCCGTGTGCTGCTCGATCAGCGCGCTCACGACCGCGACCTTCCCGTTGCCGGCAAAGCGCGAGCGCAGAACGCCCGCGAGGTTCGGCGAGGGCTCGACGAGGGTCAGCTTCTCGGCCAGCGGCTCGAGGCGAGCCGAAACGGTGCCGCTGCCCGCGCCGTACTCGATCACCTCGCCGCGGATATGGGGCGAGAACGACGCCATGATCCAGTTGTAGTAGTTTGGCATGTCGCTCAGGACATCGAGGTCATGCCCCTCGTACAAAAGCTCAGCCATGCAAAAACTCCTCGCAATCAGCGATTATCTCGACGACCCGGCAGCCGAGTTCGAACCCCTCGCGCGAGCCTGAACGGCTGCGGACGGCCTCGACGAACTCCGAAACGGCGATGCCGAGCGGCATCGCGGCCGGTATGGGAATGGCGCTCTCCAGCCTGTCCTGCTGCGTCGGAGCGCCCTCCAGAACCCGCAGGAAGGGCGCCTGATCGGAATAGATCAACGTCGCGTCGGCGGTGTCGACGGCAAACCAACGGTGCTTGTCGTCGAGCGTTCCGACCGTAATCTCGCAGGGGATGCCGCCGGCAAGGTCGAGCGTCAGCACCAGGCGCTCGGCGATGACGTCCTCGACGGTCCGGCGTTCGTCGCAGCGCGCGGCGACGACGCGCGCGCCGCCCGGCGCAAGCGTCAGCGCCATCGCGACGTCATGGGGCGCCCAGTCCCAGAGCACCGAGGCGTCGCGCCTGTAGGGGCCGTGATTGCCGGCCGACGAACGGATGGCCCGCGCCCCGCCGCGACGGGCGCATTCCTGCTTCAGGGCGCGGAAGGCCGGATGGAACAGATGCACATGGTCGACCATAATGGCGGCGCGGCTGGATGCGGCGGCGGCGCGCAGCGCTGACAACTCGTGACGGCGCGCGACGAGAGGCTTTTCGATCAGCGCGGGACAACCTGCCTCCAGCGCCGCGACGAGAATCTCCCGATGCGTATGCGGCGGGCTCGCCACGATGACGCCGTCGATCTGACCGCCCGCGAACAGGGCGCCCCAGTCGGCCTCGATGCCCGTCTGAGGCGGCAGCAGGGCCGCCGTATCGGGATTGCGGCTCGCGACCGCGGCCAGGACCGCGCCCTCCATGGCCGCGATCGTCCTGACATAGTTGCGGCCCCAGCGGCCGACGCCGATCAGGCCGAGCCTGACCACGGCCTCAGAGCGCGCCGGTGTAGTGCCGGTCCGTCCATTGGAAGAAGCGCCGCAGGCCCTCGTCGAGATCGACCTTGGGCTCGTACTTCAATTGCAGCCGCGCCTTGCGGATGTCGGGGCAGCGCCGCAGCGGCTCGTCGGCCGGGTAGCTGTCGGGATACTCGATCAGCTTCTGCTTGACCGGGCGGCCGATCACGCCCTCGATCCGCCGGATCAGATCCTTGATCGAGACCTCAGGCGTCGGGTTGCCGATATTGTAGACCTCGCCCTCGACGCCGAACAGCACCGTGAGCAGGAAGCCGGTCAGAGCGTCGCTGATGTAGCAGAAGGTCCGTGTCTGGGTGCCGGCGCCGTAGACGGTCAACTCGCGATCCGCCTTGATGCTGCTGGCGAAATTCGGAAGGACGCGATAGTCCGCCTCCTGCATGCCCGGCCCGAACACATTGAACGGCCGGATCGCGGTGGTCGCCGTGCCGTGCTTCTCATGGAACACATGGCAGAGCGTCTCACCGACGCGCTTGCTCTCGTCATAGCAGGCGCGCGGGCCCCGGCAGGCGACGTTGCCGCGATAGCTCTCGGGCGTCGGCACGTGCTGGGCGTCGGGGTCGCCATAGATCTCCGACGAGCTGAAGAAGGTGAAGCGCGCCCGGTGCTTGGTCGCGAGCTCGAGCATGTTGCGCGTGCCGGTGATGGCGACATCGAGCGTCTCGAGCGGGAAGGCGCGGTAGTAATACGGGCTGGCGATGCCGGCCGCGTGGATCAGGTAGTCGAGCGGGCCGTCCCACTCCAGCGGCTTGATCACGTCGTGCTGGACGAAACGCATGTTGGGACGCTCGACGTCCTTTTCGCCGAAGGCGCCGGCGGTGATGAGGTTGTCGAAGCCGACGACGGTGCATGGCTTCTCCAGCACATGCTCGTTGAGATAGGCGAAGACCTCGGTGAAGTTACGCCCGAGAAAGCCCCGCGCGCCGGTCATGAGGATCGTTTTGCCGGCGAATGCATGGGCCCGCTCGCCGAGATTGGCGACGACCTCGGCGATGTCGCTGTCGATAAAGTGCATCATCGGTCAGACTACCCTTACTTTCGGAACAGGCACGATGAAATGGCCGCCGCCATCCTGGAAGGCGCGGTTCTTCTCGATGATCGGATCGGCGAAGTTCCAGGCGAGAATCAGCAGGTAATCCGGCGCGGATGTCTTCAGCACGTCGGATGAAACCACCGGGATGTGCATGCCCGGCGTGAACGTGCCCTGCTTTAGCGGATTGTCGTCGATGATGTAGTCGATCACGCTGGCATCCAATGCGAACTGGTACATCAGCGTGGTGGCCTTGGCCGGCGCGCCAAAGCCGGCGATGCTTTTGCCGTCCCGCTTCAGGCCGTGGAGCAGATCCTTCAGCTCCGCGCCGAGATCAGCGATGCGCCGGGCGAAGTCGTCGAATGTCTCGACCAGATGCAGGCCCGCAGCCTCTTCAAGCGCCAGCAGAGCATCGACCGACGCACCGCGAGAGCGTTTTGCTCCCGTGCGCTGGGCGATGACGCGCAGGCTGCCGCCATGGGTCGCAACCCGCTGCGCCTCGATGACCTCGAGCCCTTGGTGCGCCAGGAAGGGGATCAGCGCCCGCACCGAGTGATAGGCCAGATGCTCGTGATAGATCGTGTCGAACAGCACCTGCTCGACGACATCGAGCAGATAGGACACCTCGAAGACGAAGACGCCGTCGGGAGCAAGAAGCGCATCGACGCCGTCGACCACGCCGCCGAGATCGTCGATATGGGCGAAGACGTTGTTGGCCGTCACGACGACGGCGGTTCCGCGCTCGCCGACGACGCGCCGGGCGATGGCCGGCGTGAAGAATTCGGCCAGCGTCTCGATGCCGGCGGCGGTCGCCGCCTCGGCGAGATTCCTGGCCGGATCGATGCCGAGGATGCGGGCGCCCTGATCGTCGCGGAAGGCACGCAGCAGCGTGCCGTCATTGGAGCCGATATCGACGACAAGCGCGCCGTCGAGCGGGCCCGTCACCGCCGCGACATCGGCGGCATAGGATTTGAAGTGCCGCACGAAGGCCGGCGAGGTGCCCGAGACATAGACATAATGCTCGAACAGGACCGACGGATCGACCACGTCCAGCAGTTGGACATGGGTGCAATCCTCGCAGAAGTAGAGGTCGAGCGGAAAGACCTCCTGGGCCGAGCCCCGCTGCGCCTCGCCGACGAAGGCGTTGGCCGGCGGGGTCGGAGCCAGGGACAGGACGAGCCGCAGCCGTTGGCTGTCGCAGAGCCGGCAGGTCGATCGCTTGGAGACGGCGGCGGACACGAGACCTCAGCCCTCGGGATTGATCGGCGGGATGCGCACCACATCCGCCTCATAGACCTCCTGCGCGCGCGAGTTGCGGCCATAGGTCAGGAAGGAGGTGTCCTGCGTGAAGACCATGGCGTGATCGACCATCGGCGGCGTGAAGAACAGCTCGCCCGCATTGATGACGACGACCTCGGGAGCCTGCGTGGTTCCGGTCGGGCGATGGTAGTATTTGATCTCGCCGGACAGGACGTAGCAGTAGTGCCAGTCGGTCTTGTGATAGTGGTTCGCCCGGACCGTGCCCTTGCGCGAGGTGATCAGGACGCAGCTTTCCATCGAGACATCGACCAGGGGCTGGATCGAGCCGCGCTCGTCGACGAACGGCTTCTCAAGGGCGACCTTGACGTCCTTGGGCCAGCTCGCGCGTTCTTCTTCTGTAACCGGCTTGATATAGACCATGATGGAAGACCTCTCTATTTACCAAATCTGCGTCTGATGATCATGCCGATGACGGGAAATATATCGGTCGCCCGGATTTTCTTTCCCTCGGCGTAGCTTCGCCCGTGATAACTGATCGGGACCTCATACACGATCTTGGCGCGCTTGAAAGCCCGACACAGGATCTCGGCGTGCTGCTCCCATTTGAACGAGATCAGCTCGTCGGGGTCGACCAGATCGCGTTTGTACAAAAGGTAACACGAGTAGATGTCGGTAAACGTCGCGTTGAAGAACAGGTCGAAGATGAACGTGATCGTCCTGTTGCCGATCTTGTTGGCGAAATACTGCACACGCGAATATTTCGGCGCCATGAAGCGGCTGCCCATCACGATCTCCGCGCCGAACGCGGTGACCGGGTAGAGCAGGTCCTTGTACTCGTCGGGCGAGTATTCGAGATCGGCGTCCTGGAACAGAATGTAGTCGCCCGTCGCCTTCTTCAGGCCGGCGATGACGGCTGCGCCCTTGCCGCCGTTCTGCGGCTGCTTGACCAGCACGTCGTAGAGGTCCGGATGGCGCTCCAGCGTCGCGACGGTGGCGTCGCGCGAGCCGTCGTCGATGACGATCACCTCGAAGCTGACGCCGTCGATCGACTGGGCGCGCACCTGGCGCAGCACCTCGACGATCGTCTTCTCCTCGTTATAGGCCGGAACAATGACGGATACCGATACTGAAGGCATTATGCGTTAGCCCCGTACTTCGGTCGCAGGCGTCTTGACACGCGACGCATGCGAAGCGCGGAAAGTCGCGCGGAGGTGCCGGGCCGGAGCGCGTGCGTTGTCGATCAGGAGCAGGCCGATGCCGACGCAGGCGATCGAGCCCATCAGCATCACCTGGGTCGCCGTCGCCGAGAGGACGCCATGGACCGCGTCGAACTTGAGCGCCGAATAGGTCAGGATGAACGCGAACTGCAGCGAGCCGATATAGCCCGGAGCCGAGGGCAGCATGGTGCTGAGCGAGGCCGCGCCGACGATGAGGCACAGGCCGGACAGCGAGACGGCGACGCCGAAGGCCCAGACCATCATCAGGATCGCGAGGCTCTCGGCGCTCCAGACCAGCAAGGTCACCAGCGCGCAGCGGATAACGATGGGACCGCGCACGATCGCCAGCGTCTGGGCCATCACCGACACGCGTGCCGCAAGCCTTGGAAACCGGCCGAAGGGCAGCCTGTGCTCGAAGAACACGATCATGCAGACGCCGAGACATCCGATCACGATCGCAGCGGCCGCGCCATAGGCGACGGTGATGAGAGCGGGATCGAACTGCCGGTTGGCGGCGGCCAGCAATCCGATGGCGAAGAGCCCGCCGACCACCACGGCGTCGAGAAGCCGCTCGATGATGATGGAGCCGAGCGCGGCCGAGCGGGCGACCTCGAACCGCCGCCGCAGGAAATCCGCACGGAACAGTTCGCCGAGGCGCGCCGGCAGGATGATGTTGACGGCGTAGCCGATGACCAGCGCGAGGCCGACCTGCTAGAACGTCAGCATGCGCACGGGCGTCAGGAGCGCCTGCCAGCGCAGGATGCGGAACAGCACGCCGATCCAGAAGAGGCCGACGCCCGCCAGCAGATACCCGATGTTGGCCTGCGCAAGCGCGGCGGATATCGCCGCGCCATCGATGCCTGACAAGGCCATCCAGAGCAGAAGCACGCCGAACGCGATGCCAAGAAGCCCCTGAAAAACTACTTTCATCGCACTTCTTGGTTTCTCGCGCCAAACGGCTACGGTCGCCGCGTTTTGACGCCCCTGAGGCCCGTTTACAGCACCTCGACGCGGCCCCCATTACGTAAATGTTGAAAGGCCGTCAACCCGACCGCGACTGCGCGCCGGGCGGCATCTCCGCCGCTCTCCGGAAACCCGGCTGCGCCGCGCGCCGGACCCTTCCGCCATCGCTCAGAGGCGAAACTGGCCGACCCAGGTTCCCCAAGGATAGACGCCGAGATCATGCAGGAAACCGTCCCGGATTCCGCGCTCGACGAAGGGCTTGACCAGCGCCGCCTTCTCGGGCGCGCCCTCGCTCTCGAAATCGTCGAAGACCAGGAACGAACCGTTGTTCAGGAACGGCGTGTACAGGCTGAAATAGCGCTCGAACTCGAAATCGCTGTCGATGAACAGCAGTCCGACCTTCTCGCCCTTGAGATGGCCGGCGACGGCCTCGACCGTTTCGGGCGCATAGTTCATGCCCTTGACGATGGTCACCGCATCGCGGACTCCGAAGCGTTCTAGGTTGCTTTCGAGGTCGGCGATGATGTCCTTGCTCGGCAGATGCGGGTGCGCCTCGTAGCCGCCGCCCATTTCGACGGTGATCAGGCGGCGGCCGCCGGGCTGGATCGCGTCGGCGATGACCGCGGTCGAGCCGCCGACATAGGGGCCCAGTTCCAGGATCGTGCCACGTGCTGCATGGGCCAGTTGCCAGAGCACGGACAGGGTCTGCTCATGCAGCATCGAGATGGTTTTCGCATCGCGAATGATCTTGGCGTGGTGGCCGTAGTGATACGACCCGGCGAGGGTCTGCATTTGGGTTTTCGTCAGAAACATGAAGCGTGGCTCTCCGGCGGGAGGCGGAGGTTTATCAACCCGGACCGATCGGCGCCAGCACGGTTTCCATCCGCCGCCGCGGTCTCGCACAACCGCGGATCGGCCGGTGCGCGCGACGCCGGGGCCCGCCGCGCTCTTCCCTCCCCGGTACGAGTGGTCTATTGGCGGCGCCTCAGGAGATCGGGTCGCCGAGGCGGCGAACGAGGATGAGTATGACCAATTCGGTGATGGAGCAGTTCAGTCGCGGCGTAGCGGATGTCGGCGAGGGCATCGCGTCCTGGCGCGTCTGGTGGATGCTGGGCAGGAACGATATCGGCCGCCGCTACCGCCGCTCGAAGGTCGGGCAGCTCTGGCTGACGCTCAGCATGGGCGCGATGGTGTTCGGCATGGGCTTCGTCTACGCGACGCTGTTCAAGGTCGATATCGCGAGCTACCTTCCCTATGTCGCGACCGGTCTCGTGTTCTGGGGCCTGATCGCCACGGCCCTGACCGAGAGCTGCAGCGCGTTCATCGACAACGAGGCGATCATCAAGCAGGTCGCGCTCGGGCGCTTCACCTATATTCTGCGCATGATGGCACGCAATCTGATCGTCCTCGCGCATAACGCGATCATCATCGTCATCGTTCTCGTCATCATCCAGGTTCCGCAGAACTGGTCGCTGCTGATGCTGATCCCCGGCATGCTGCTCGTGATCGTCAATCTGGGCTGGATAGGCTATGTCCTCGCCATCATCGGCGCGCGTTTCCGCGATATCCCGCAGATCGTCCAGAGTGCGGTGCAGATCCTGTTCTTCGTCTCGCCTGTCATCTTCCGGCCCTCGCAGCTGCCGACGAACCACCCGGTGATCCTGTTCAATCCCATCGCCTGGATGCTGGAGGTGCTGCGCGAACCGATGCTCGGCGTCTGGCCATCCGCCTTCGCCTATACGGCGCTGATCGTGATGATGGTGGTCGGCTGGGCTTTCGCCCTCGTCTTCGCGGGGCGCTATGCGCAGCGCGTCGTCTACTGGCTCTGAGGCCCCGCCATGGCTCGCATCTCCCTGCGCAATGTTTCCGTCGAACTCGCCATCTACAACCCGCGCGGCCGGGCGCTGAAGAACGAGCTGCTGCGGCGCACGATCGGCGGCGGCGTCAGGGACGACCGCGACCGCGCCGTCATTACCGTCAATGCGCTCAAGAACGTCTCCTTCGAGGCGCGCGACGGCGACCGGATCGGCCTCATCGGCAACAACGGCGCCGGCAAGACGACGCTGCTGCGCGTGCTGAGCAAGGTCTATCCGCCGACAGGCGGCGTCGTCGAGATCCAGGGCCGGGTGTCTTCGCTGATCGACCTCGCCATGGGCATGGACATGGAAGCGACCGGCTACGAGAACATCGTCATGCGCGGCGTCATGCTCGGCCTCGACCACAAGCAGGCCAGAAGCATCACCGAGGATGTCGAGACGTTCAGCCAGCTCGGGCAGTATCTGTCCCTGCCGATCAGGACCTATTCGAGCGGCATGCTGCTGCGCCTTGCCTTCGCGGTCAGCACCGCGGTCCAGCCGGAGATCGCGATCTTCGACGAGATCATCGGCGTCGGCGACGCCGGTTTCGCGGCCCGGGCGAAGAAGCGGATTCATCAGCTCATCCAGAACTCGAACATCATGTTCCTGGCCTCTCACGACAACGGGTCGATCCAGAGCTTCTGCAACCGCGTCCTGTGGCTGCGCGGCGGCGAGATCGTGATGGACGGCCCGCCGCCCGAGGTGCTGGGCGCGTATGACGACGCGATCGCCGCAGCCGACGAGATCGCCGACGACGAAACGAGCGGTGAACTGCCCATCACGGGCGAGCGGGCTTTTTCATGAGCGAGACGGCGACGCGGACGATTCTCGAGCCGGGCGTCTGGTCCGCGCCCGCGCCCGGCACGACGATAACCGGTCGCGTCGCCGTCATCGGCAAGCCGTCCCGGGCGTCGGCCTGGACGGGCGAGGCCACGGCCTGGGCGTCGCTGCAGCGTTTCGACGATGCGCAGTCCTTCCTCGCGGCTAATGATTCGGCCCATTTCGACGCGATCGTGGACGAGGGTGAGGATGATGTCGCTGCGCGCATCGAGCTCCTGTTTCGCGCGCTCGACGCTCTTGCACCCGGGGGGCTCTATGTCGGGCTTGCCCCCGTGCTGCGCACGGCAGGCAGCGAGGCAGTCTCCGAAACGCCCCGGCACGAAAGCCTGCTCGACTGCGCCATCGCCGTGGCTGCCGAGATCGCCGGCGAGGCGGCGCCCGTGCGCGCTATCGGCAGCGTCGCGGAGACCGCCTCTCCGGATCTGGTCCGACAGACGCTGCTGGCGACGATCGCCCGGATCGAACTTGGCGATGGGGTCCTGCGCATCGTGAAACGGGCCGACGCGCGCGCCCCGGCGACGACATTGCATGGCGGCGACGTCGCGCCCGGCCCCTTCGCCGCCCTGCGCGCCGGCGATGCGGCCGAGGCGTCGGTCCTGCGCGACCATGTCGCCGCCCTTTCTGCCGAGACCGCGCGGCTGCGGCTGCGGGTCAGGCGGTTCGAGGCCGACCATCAGGCATGGGCCGAGCGGACCCACGCGATCGAAAGCTCCTGGCTCGCCACCACAGGACGCGCCGTGCGCACGCCGATGCATCTGCGCGGCGCGGTCAAGGTCGGCGCATTCAATGTCGCACGCCGCGCCTACAGAGCGTCGCTGCGCATCCCCCTGCTGCGCGGACTGGCCGCGAGGGCGCGCGCTCTGCTCCGCTGAACCTCGCTTAGCCGGTTGATTTCGCGCGCCGGGCGGCGCAAGAGAGCGCCGCGCGAGGGTCTGACCCCCCGGTCACACGAAAGAGATCTGGAATGACGGCGAAGGTAGCCTTGATTACTGGCGTGACCGGACAGGACGGCGCCTATCTGGCCGAGCTCCTGCTGAGCAAAGGCTACATCGTCCATGGCGTGAAGCGGCGCTCGTCTTCGTTCAATACGAAGCGCATCGACCATCTCTATGTCGATCCGCATCGCAAGGACGCCAGCTTCTTCATGCATTATGGCGATCTGACCGATTCGACCAATCTGATCAGGATCATCCAGGAGACCCAGCCCGACGAGATCTACAACCTGGCCGCACAGAGCCACGTCAAGGTCTCTTTCGAAACGCCCGAATACACCGCCAATGCGGATGCGATAGGCACGCTGCGCCTGCTCGAGGCCCTGCGCATCCTCGGCCTCGAAAAGAAGACGCGCTTCTATCAGGCCTCCACCTCGGAGCTCTACGGAGAGGTTCGCGAGACCCCGCAGAGCGAGACCACGCCGTTCAACCCGCGCTCGCCCTATGCCGTGGCCAAGCTCTATGCCTACTGGATCGTGGTCAACTACCGCGATGCCTACGGCATGCACGCGTCCAACGGCATCCTGTTCAACCACGAGAGCCCGATCCGCGGCGAGACCTTCGTGACGCGCAAGATCACGCGCGCCGTCGCCGCCATCCAGCACGGCGCGATGGACCGTCTGTTCCTCGGCAATATCGACGCCAAGCGCGACTGGGGTCATGCCCGCGACTATGTCGAGGGGATGTGGAAGATGCTCCAGCAGCCTGAAGCAGACGACTACGTGCTCGCCACCGGCGAGACCCATTCGGTGCGCGAATTCGTCGAGAAGGCCTTCGCCTGCGTCGGCCGCACGATCGAGTGGCGCGGCGAGGGCGTCAATGAGACCGGCCACGACGCGGCGACGGGGGAGACGCTGGTCGAGATCGACCCGCGCTACTTCCGCCCGACGGAGGTCGAACTCCTGCTCGGCGACCCGTCCAAGGCCCGCAGCCGGCTCGGCTGGACGCACAGCACGAGTTTCGAGGCGCTGGTCGCCGAGATGGTGCAGGCCGACATGACGGAAGTCGAGATGGAGAAGAGCCGCGGCGGCATCCGCCTCGGCTGATTTCCCTGCCGCGTGAACACAGGCCCATCTCGATGCGCTTTCCCCGTTCAGGCCGTTCCGAACTCCGCTCGCCGATCGTCGGCCGGCACCGGATCGTCTTCGACGACGGGGCAGGGCACTGGGCGATCGAAAGCTCATTTCCGACCTGCGAAGGCGCGGCGACGCCTTTCGAGATCAGGCGCGACCAGCCGCTCGAATTCGAAATCGTCGCGCCAGCCCCGACCTTCGAGCGGATCGAGCTGTCCTTCGCGACCTTCGCGCGCGTCAACAAGGGCGTGCTCTGGTGCGAATTGCTGGACGAGCGCAAGGCGGTGCTCGCCCGCCACGCGGTCGCCACGGTCACCATCGCCGACAACAGCTATCACGAGGTGATGAGCGGCGTCGGCCTTGAACTGACGACGGGCCGAAAATACGCCTTGCGTCTTTCGACGCCGGATGGAGCGCGCGGAAACTGCGTCGCCGTCTGGTCGCATGCGGTGGCGGCCGGCGAGCAGGAACTCCGGCGCCGCTTCGTCGGCATGCCGAGCAAGCGGCTTTTCATCTACGAGCCCGGCGGCAGGCGGCAGGGTGCGACGGTCCTCTGCGCGACCGGGGCCGATTTGACGCCGACCCTCGCCCAATTGCGGCAGCGCCTGCCCGGCATCCACCTCACCGTCGTCGATCCGGCTGCCGCGATGCAGAATTTCGCGCGCCTCGCAGCCTCGGAACTGGTCGTCTTCGCCAATTGCCACGCGGCAGACGGCTATGGCGGCATCGGCTATGACGCGCTCTGCTTCGAACTTCATCGTCGCGGCGTCGTGACGCTCTTTTTCGAGAGACTTGGACCGCCGGCCGATCCGGAGACGCTCGATATCGCGTTGACGGGCGCTGCCGCCGGCGCGCTCCGCAGCCGCGCCCAGCATCGCGCCCATTGTCATTTTTCCCTGACCGATGGTTTTGCGCCGCGGCTCTCCCAGTCGCTGGGAGCAGTCGATTGGCCGCTCTCGGCCGAAGGCGCGATCACGCCGGATATCCGCGACCGCATGCTGGCGGCGATCGCCGGGCCGCGCCTGCCCCATGTCGCAATCGTCACCGTGCTCTATCGCAAGGCCGGCATCATCGAGACCTTTCTCGACCACGTCTCGCGCCAGAGCTATCCGGGCCCGATCAGCGTCGTCATGGTCGATGACGGCTCGCCCGAGCCCGACGCTGCCCGCGCCGAGGCCTATGCGCGCATCGCGGCCGCGAGCGGCGTCGCCAACCGCTCCTTCACGGTTGTGCGCAATGCCGAGAATCTCGGCAATTGCGGCTCCCGCCACGCCGGCATCGCCGCCATCGAGGCCGACATCTATGTCGTCATGGACTGCGACTGCCTGATCAACCGCGATTTCGTCGCGGCGCATGTCTTCGAGCACGCTTTTGATGATGTCGATGCGGTGATCGGCCCGCTCAACATCGAGACCGGCGATCGCGACGGCGCGACGCTCGTTCGCGAGATCGAAGCGAAGCCCGCTCTGCTGGCGACCGAGGCCGAACCGCAGGATCCGGTCCAGCCGGACGGCTTCGTCAACTGCATCACCCGCAATTTCTCGTTCAAGCGCCGGGTGCTGGCGCGCGGCGACCTGTTCGATCTCGATTTTTCCTATTCGATGAAGCCCGATTCCGGCTTCGGCTGGGAAGACGTCGAGATGGGCTACCGGCTCTATGCGGCGGGCGCGGTCGTCCGCTTCACACCGCTGGCCTTCGCCGTGCATTGCTCGCATGCTTCGTCGCTGCCGGAATCGCTCAAGGCCCTGGCCTCGGCCCGCAACTTCGCCCGCCTGTTCCAGAAGCACCCGGACATGGCGCTGGCGGCGCGGCGCTGGTCCACGGAAACCTATGGCCGCATCGCCGACTGGTCGGACGCCTCCGGCACGCCGGCCAATCCGGCGCGGGACTTCCTGGATGATCTGTTCCGCGAAAAACGTACCGAACTCGAGCCGCTGCTCAGGGGATACCGGCGCGGCCAGCGGCCGCTGCGCATCCTGAGCTATCGCTGGCACGTTCCGCACCAGTACGAACTCTACAAGCTGCCGCATCATTTCACGCTCGCGACCCATCTGGGCAACGGGATGGTCGATCGTTGGCAATACGACCAGCGCCCGCTGCGCCCCAACGTGACGATGCAGTCGATCGAGACCATCGACCCCTCGGCCTTCGATGTCGCGATCCTGCATTTCGACGAGAACGTGCTGGCCCCGCATCTGTCGAACGGGGTGATCCCGTCGATCTGGGGCGCGCCCTTCCGCTATTTCCTCGAACGGTTCCCCAATCTGCCCAAGGTCGCGATCTGCCACGGCACGCCCCAGTTCGAAGGCCAGTACGGCCTCGACCCCAACCGCAAATTCGCCTTCTCCGTCTATGAGGACGAGCGCATCCGTCTTGTCGAGGCGTTGGCGGCGGCGAGGGTCAAGGTCGTCTGCAATTCGCATCAGGCGCATCGCGAATGGGGCTTCGCCGACAGCCGCGTGATCTGGCACGGCCTCGATCCGCAGGAATTCCCGCGGGGCACTCTGGAGCGCCACATTCTGGCGCTGGAGCCCGACCGGCACCGCCCGCATTATCGCGGCGCCTGGGAGCATGAGCGCGTCGTCGAACTGCTGACGCCGGCCCTTACGATCGAGACCGCCCGACATGCCGGGGCGCCGCTGGAGATGCGCGATGGCAACGGCTTCGCCATCCGGCAGTTCCGTGCCTATGTCGATCGCATCCGCCAGTTCACCGCCTATCTCAACACGACACTGCGCTCGCCGATGCCGCGCTCCCGCACCGAGGCGATGATGACCGGCGTCATCCCGGTCTGCCTGCGCAACCACGATGTCGACATGTACATCGAGAATGGCGTCGATGGCTTCTACGCGGATACGCCGGAGGAACTGGCGGCCTTCCTCAACGAACTGTTCGCCGACAAAACCATGGCCGTCGCCATGTCGGCCGCGGCGCGGCGCAAGGCGATGGACGTATTCAACCACGACAACTACCTGCTGGCGTGGACGAAGCTGCTCTATGAGGCCGTCGGCTGAGCCTGCAGCCATGATCTGCGCCGCAGCAGACCCCAGGCCAGCAGCGCGGCTTCGGCGACGCCATAGAAGGCGAGCCAGATCGTCGCCGGGATCAGCGGCTCGACCGCGCGTTCGGCCGTGACGATGAGCGCGACCATGAACCAGGGCGTGACCCACAGGCAGGCCAGCGCCAGCCCGACGGCCGGCCGCCGCAGCAGCGCCAGCGCGAGCCCGGCCAAGGCCAGCCAGACGATTATGGGCGACTTGTCGAGCAGGATGCGGTCGAGCACGTTTCTTCGCGCCGCCGCCGGGTCGGCGCCTGCCGGCAGCGTCGTGAACAGCGCCTCGCGCGGGACCTTCGTCAGCCCGGATGCGCCGTTGACGTTGATGAAGCGCCAGAGCCGCTGCTTAACCAGAGAGGGATAGTAGGCAATGTTCTCGCGCAGCCATGCGGCCGCGATGCGACCGAGAAAGTCACGCCGGTCAATCTCGTTGGGGTAGCGCTGGGCCAGCCGCTGAATGTTGCGGATACCGAACTGCCGCAACACCTCGCCATCTGACAGGCGCAGTTCGGTGTAGCCGACGGGGCTGATCGAGCCTGCACCGCTGTCCCACAGGAAACTTTCGTAGCCGGTGGTCGAAAGCGGCACGATGGCGTCGAACTGGCGGTAGTTCCGGATGATCCAGGGCGACCATGCGAGCATCAGCCCCGCCATCCCGGCCGCGAACAGGCGCAGCAGCAGGCGCGGGCGCGCGGCCGGACCGGAGAGACGGCCGCTCAGCCAATGGCAGAACGCCATCAGGACCGGCAGCGCCAGCGCCGCCGGCACATATTGCGGACGGTTCAGCCCGAGCAGGATGGCGCTGGCTCCGGCGAAGAAGGCCGAAGCCGGACTGCCCGTGCGGACGGCCCGCAGCGCGAGCGCGGTCGTCGCCATCAGCAGCGCCTCCGACAGCCCTTCCGTCGAGAGCTTGTAGCTCCAGAAGATCGACGGGCGGCTCAGCGCCACGATGGCGAGGAAGGCGGCCCCCAGCCAGGGCCGGCGCGTCGACTTGCCGAGTTCGAGCGCCAGAGCCAGCGCGGCGGCGAAGGCCAGCGTCTGGATCATCACGCGGTAGACCGCCTCGAACTGCGCCCCGCCGAGCCAGATCGAGACCGCGATCGCGCTTGGCGTCGCCGGCGTGTAATAGGCCATCTGGTCGGGCGGGATGCCGAAGGTGAACTGCGTCACGATCATCCGCGCGACGGTGATGTAGTCGCCGATGTCGGAAAACGGCTCCTCGAACGTCCGCGACCAGTAGCCGATCCGCAAGGCCCAGAAAGCGATCGCGGAGACGGCGAGAAAACCGATCAGAGGCAGCGCGGCCGAGCGTTGCCGACCAGATGGGACAGGAGCGGACATCAGGGTGCGTGGCGCCTCAGAATGACCGGGCCGGGGTTCGGGAGCGCCTGCGGCCGCCCTGGCGCACGGGGTCGCGGCAAGACTGCGCCATGCCGCCGGTCGAGGTCATGCGGGAGCATGAGCGGGTGACAGGGAGAACAGTCGACATCATCGGAAAGGTCCGTCGGCAGCTTCGCGTTCTCGCCGCCGCCACGCGGCTGCTTCACCCGAAGTATCATGACTGTCAAGCGGATGGCCGAACCTCGATACGGTGCAAAACCGCGTGCCCGCAGGTTTGACTACATGCCTTCCCCGGCGTATCCAGCGCCGTCTGAAGCTGCTTTCCCGGAACAAGTTCATGTGTGGAATCGCGGGTCTCGTTCTGCCCCGCCGGAAGCCTTTTGAAGGTCCGGTCGCCGAAACAGTCGTCAAGGCGATGTCCGACAGCATCAGCCATCGCGGTCCCGATGGCGACGGCGTCTGGCGCGACCCGGAAGGCCGCTGCGTGCTGGGCCAGAAGCGGCTTGCGATCATCGACACCTCCGACGCCGGCCTGCAGCCCTTCGTCAGCGGCGACGGTCGCTGGTGGATCACCTTCAACGGCGAGATCTATAATTTCCCTGCGCTGCGGCTGCAACTCGAACAGGCCGGCGTGCATCTGCGCGGCAGGACCGACACCGAGGTGCTGCTCGAAGGCATCGCCCTGCACGGCGTCGACTGGATCAGCCGGCTCGACGGCATGTTCGCCTTCGCGGCGTTCGACACGCGCTCGGGCGAGACGCTGATCGCGCGCGATCCCTTCGGCGAGAAGCCGCTCTACTACATGGACCTGCCGGGCAAGGGCCTGGCCTTCGCCTCCGAGCTGCAGGCGATCGAGAAGGTGCCGGGCTTCGACGGCACGGTCGATCTCGACGCCATGGCCGAGTTGCTGACCTTCCAGTATATCGGCGCGCCGCGGACGATCTATGCCGCCGTCAAGAAGCTGCCGCCCGGCTGCTGGATGCGCATCTCGGCCGATGGCGAAAGCGAGATCCAGCGCTATTTCAGGTTCGACCCCGGACATGATCTCTTCCAGGGCCGCTCGATGGCCTCGCTCGCCGACGAACTGGAAGACATCCTCGTCCGCTCGCTCCAGGGCCGGATGATCGCCGACGTTCCGCTCGGCGCATTCCTCTCGGGCGGCGTCGATTCTTCGACGGTCTGCGCGCTTGTGCGCCGCCGTCTCGACGCGCCGCTGAAGACATTTTCGATCGGCTTCAAGGGCGCTCCGGAAAGCGAGCACGAGACGGCGCGCATCTTCGCAAAGCATCTGGGAACGGAACATTACGAGGAGATCGTCGAGCCCAACAGCGCCGATTTCCTGCTCGGCGTCGGCAAGGTGCTCGACGAACCCAATGGCGACAGCTCCTGCCTGCCGACCTACATGCTCTCGCAGTTCTGCCGCAAGCATGTGACCGTCGCGATCTCCGGCGATGGCGGCGACGAGATGTTCGGCGGCTATGGCCGCTATTTCGCGACGCTCGCCGACCAGCAACTGCATGACGAGGGCAGGCTGCCGCGCTGGCAGCCGGGCCAGACCTATTACGGCAACCGGATCCTCGTGGCGCACGAGCCGCATCTGCAGGAGCTGCTGGGCTTCGTCCCGGAGGGCTTCAGCCGGCACATCAACGGCCTCAGGGCCGATCTCGATCTCGCACGGCCGGGATTGCTGGCCGCGATGCGCCGTCAGGACGTCGACAATTACCTGCCCGGCGCGGTGATCCCCAAGGTCGACCGGATGAGCATGCAGCACTCGCTGGAGGTGCGCACGCCGTTCCTGAACGTCGAGCTGGCCCGCTTCGCCGAGCGTCTGTCGGACGACATGATGATCCGCAACGGCAGGGGCAAACTCGTCCTCAAGGAGATCGCCTATCGCTATCTGCCGCGCGAACTGATCGATCTGCCCAAGCAGGGCTTCGCCTTGCCGATGACGGACTGGGCGCGCAACGCCCTGCTCGGAACCGCCGGCAACCTGCTGGAATCCGACGACAGCCGGCTGGCAGCCGCCTTCGGGCGCGAGGGCATAGAGCGCTTCTTCCAGCGCCAGCGCGCCGAGGGCAGCTTCTCGGCCTATCAGGTCTGGAACGTGGCGACGCTCGAATCCTGGCTGCGCCATCACCCGGCCGTCCTGCCCGACGTGTCGGAGCGGCAGGTCAGGAGCCGCGCTGTCGCCGAGCCCTCGCCGATGGTCCACCCGATCCGCGGCGGGCTCTTCGTCGTCGGCACGATCTCGGCGCAGGATCTGTCCGACGAGATCGACGCGCCGGTCAAGATTCCCTCCTGCGTGACCAATTACGTGCTGCGGGCCGCCGAGGAGCCGGGCCTGCGGCCGCTCGAAGGCGAATTGCAGTCGGTCCCGTTCGCCGATCTGAGCCAGCCTCTGTCGGTCTCCGATACGACACGACTGCAGCGCCTGAACGGGGCGATCGTGGTGATGCTCGACCGCGAGGCGATCCTGAAACTCGATCATGCGGCGATCTCGACGCTGCGCTCGCTCGGCGTCAGGCGCATCGCCTATGCCGACCCGTTCACCGACGAGGTGATGTGCGAGATCGATTTCCGGAACGACAGATCGGGACGCCTCTCCCGGCTGCTCAAGCTCTGGCGCGAGCGCATCGGCGTGTTCTCGAACCGCCGCCTGGCCAAGCGGCTGATGAAGTCGCAGCCGCTTCATTTCGGCCCCGGACACCAGTTGTATTCCGGCCATCTGCCGGCGATCCGGCATGCGCCGAACCAGGAGCTCGTCGGCGAGTATGCGGTGTTCGAAGGCGCGCTGCAGTTGCCGCCGCTGCGCTGCTCGCATGCGATGATCACCGAGGAAGGCGGCGGCCGCTACTCGATCTTCGACCAGAACGCCATCTTCTCGGAAACCGCGCCGGAGCGGCGGTTCCGTGCGCCTTACTGGATTGTGCCGGTCACGGACGAGACGCGGCCGTTGCTCGACATGACCTATCGCACGATCTCGGCGGAGGCGAGCGTCCCGGATAATCCCGATGCGGTGGCGCGTTTCTTCCAGCCGGGCGACGGGGCCGGTTTCGCCCTCAAGCCCGGCGCCCATATCGCCGTGTGTACCCACGCCCTGCCGCCAGGCGGCGCCGAGCGGCAATGGCTCTATCTGGCCCAGGGCCTGAAGGCTCAGGGCTACCGGGTGACCTTCATCACTTATAGCAGCCTCAAGGGCAGCAACGGGCACTATCTGCCGCGACTCACGGCCAGCGGGATCGCGCATTACGACGCCTCGGATGTCTCGACGCTGGACGTCATCGCGCGCTTCCCCGACATCGCCGGGCTGGGCGATCTCGAGCGACTTGTCGGCCCGTCGGCGCGGTCTTCCTTTTTCCGCGCCTCGGCGGCTCTTTACGCCGTGAAGCCCGATGTCGTCATGGCCCAGCTCGACGAGCCCAACATCGTGTTTGCGGCTGCAGCGCGCGGATTGGGTATCGAGCGGATCGTCACCTCGTTTCGAAACTACAATCCGACCAATTTCGATTACATCTACCAGCCGACGCTGCTCCCGGCCTACCGGATGACCGCGCGGTCCGGCGCTTTGCGCTTCACCGGCAACTTCAAGGGCGCCGTCGACGACTATGCGGACTGGATCGGCATCGACCGCGACCGCGCGACCACCATTCCCAACGCGATCGACCCGGCGATGTTTTCCGATGTCGCCCCGAATGCCCGCGCGGCGCTGAGGGCCGAAATCGACGCGCCGCCCGATGCGCCGCTCGTGCTCGGCGTCTTCCGGCTGTCGGCCGAGAAGGGCCCGTTCGATTTCATCGAGGTCGCCCGTCATGTCATCGACACCGTCCCGGCGGCGCGTTTCGTGATCGCCGGCGTGGGCGCGATGCGGCCGGTCCTCCAGGAGCGGATCAGCAAGCTCGGCCTGGGCGGAAACGTCCGCCTGCTCGGCCGCCGCGACGACGTGCCCAATCTGCTCGCGGGCGCTGACGTGATGCTGCTGACCTCCCATCGGGAAGGCATGCCCAATGTCGTCCTCGAGGCGCAGACGGCCGGATTGCCGGTCGTCGCGACGCGGGCCGGAGCCTCGCCCCAGATCATCGACGACGGCGTCACCGGCCATGTCTGCGAGATCGGCGACATCGACGCGCTCGCCTTTCACATCATCGATCTGCTCAAGGCTCCGGAACTCGCCCGGCGCATGGGCCAGGCCGCCAAGGCCCGCTCCGGCGACGAGCATTCCAAGGACAAGCTTGCCGAGCGCTATATCGCGGCTCTGGTCTGAGCCGGGCCTCGAGAAGCAGTCAGGGCCGCTCAGGCCCTGCGGTCGCCCTTGGCGAAGTGCCAGGCGGCCTTCAGCGCAGGGCCGATCACCGGGATGGGCTCGACGATGTCGCGCAATTGCGCCGGCAGCAATGTCACCCTGAAGCGAAGCCGGTTGAGCCATTGCGCCATGCGGTCGCCCGCGCGGGCCGCAACATAGTCGCGCCGCACATAGTCGGCGAAGAGGTTCCTGGCCGGGTGATCGCGCTCCACGTCGGGTTGCCGGCCGACGCGCTGCAGATGGCTTTCGATGAGCCCTTCCATGAGCGGCGCGCGCGCGGCTGCGATGGTCTTCCAGTCGGAGAGTTCAGGCAGCATCATCGGGTTGTCGCGCAGCAACTGGACCTTGATGAAAGGCAGTTCGGCGTCGCAGACGATTTCGCGCCAGAGAAAATGCGTCGGGTTGACGACGATCGTCAGCGGCAGGGTGCCGGCGTCCTGGCGCGGGAACGCGGCATGCATTCGAAAGCCGTTGCGCTTGGCGAATTCGGCCAGGCCGACCTCGCCGCGCAGGATGACCTCGGTCTTGGTGAAATCGCCGAAGGGCTGATTCAGGAACGCGCTGAAATCGGGATGGCGCCAGACCTGGTCGCGGAACAGCAGGAACCAGCTTTGCAGATGCGGCCGCACCTCGTTGCTGGCGACCATGCCGAAGATGTCGGCCTTCTCCGCCGTCAGCCGGGCGAGCGCGGCTTCGAGATCTCCCACCGGCGCATAGACGCTGTCATTGGCGAGCAGCAGATCGCCCTCGCAACGATGCGCCCACTCGCGAAAGCCATGCGCCCAGGAGCCGAAATCGAGCCCGGAATTCTCGCGCACGATCACGTCGAGCACATGGGGCGGCAGGGCCTTGCAGGCTTCGGCGACGAGCGGTGCGGTGGAGATGACGACGATGCTGAACCCGCAGCCGCCCAGCGCATCGAGATACGCCCTGACATGATCGCCGATCAGACCGTCCTGATCATAATGGGCAAAAAGGCAAAGCTTCGGGATACTGCGCTTCTGGCTCCCGTCGGCGGTGATTTCGTTACCGAGAAAGTTGCCCAATGGGAGTTGAACTTGCCCAATTCATTCAAGGACCTGCTCAATATCGGTCCGGCTGGGGAGGGTCAAGCGCTCGCCCGCTTGTGAACCGCGATGCCGGGCGTTATCTAGGCGTGTCTTTCAGGATCGGTGCCGATGAACGCCCCTCTTTTCAGTCTTTCGGGCCGTCGCGTCTGGGTCGCCGGCCACAGGGGGATGGTCGGCTCGGCCCTGCTGAGGGCCCTGCAGGCGCGCGGGGTGGACACGATCGTCGCCACCCGTGCCGAGGCCGATCTCCGCCGTCAGGACGAGGTCGGGCGCTTCCTCGATCGTCAGCGCCCCGATGTCGTGCTGCTGGCGGCGGCCAAGGTCGGCGGCATCCTCGCCAACGCGACCTATCCGGCCGACTACCTCTACGACAACCTGATGATCGCGGGAAACGTCATCCATGCCTCCGCGCGCGTCGGCGTCGCCAAGCTGCTCTTCCTCGGCTCGACCTGCATCTATCCGAAGCTGGCCGAGCAGCCGATCCGCGAGGAGGCGCTGCTGACCGGGCCGCTCGAACCCACTAATGAATGGTATGCCATCGCCAAGATCGCCGGGCTGAAGCTCGCCGAATCCTATCGGCGGCAGTTCGGGCATGACTTCATCTCGGCGATGCCGACCAATCTCTACGGCCCGAACGACAATTTCGATCTCGGTTCGAGCCATGTGCTGCCCGCCCTGATGCGCAAGATCCACGATGCCAAAATCAGGGGCAGCGACACCGTCGAAATCTGGGGGAGCGGCACCCCGATGCGCGAGTTCCTCCATGTCGACGATCTCGCCGCTGCGTGCCTGCATCTGGTGGAGCACTATTCCGACACGCTCCACATCAATGTCGGCACCGGTTCCGACATCGCCATCGCCGGCCTCGCCGAACTCATCGCCGACGTCGTCGGTTACGAGGGGCGCTTCGTCTACGACCGTAGCAAGCCGGACGGCACGCCGCGCAAGCTCACCGACAGCGGCCGGCTCGCCGCGCTGGGCTGGTCGCCGCGCTACGACCTGCGCTCCGGCATCGAGATGACCTATCGCTGGTTCCAGGCGCAGGAACGCCTCGTCGAGCGGGTCTGACGCAGCAAGGGCAGCGCCCGCTCCCGTCGCCGGCCGCGGCGGTCCCGGAGCGGGCTCCGTCTTGACCTGCCAGCCATAACCGTGTTCATCGCGCCCGTCCGCACTCGCTCTGGATCGCTCCGTGCAGGTTGTCCGCACCCGAATTCCCGATGTCATGGTCGTCACGCCGAGCCGTTTCGGCGATGCGCGCGGCTATTTCAGCGAGACCTACAACGTCCGCCTGTTCGCGCAGCATGGCGTCGATACGGTGTTCGTGCAGGACAACCAGTCGCTCTCGGCAGCAGTCGGGACCATTCGCGGCCTTCACTTCCAGGCCCCGCCGGACGCCCAGGCGAAGCTCGTGCGCGTGCTGCAGGGCGCGATCTTCGACGTGGCCGTCGACATCAGGCGCGGCTCGCCGAGCTATGGGCAGTGGGTCGCGGCGACGCTGACGGCCGATGGCGGCGAGCAGATCTTCGTGCCGCGCGGCTTCGCGCATGGCTTCTGCACGCTGACGCCCGACGCAGTCGTCGCCTACAAGGTCGACAATTACTATGCGGCCGCCTCCGACGCCGGGATCGACTGGGCCGACGAGACGCTGGCGATCGCCTGGCCCGATGTCGCCGACGGCCGCTCGCTGTCGGCCAAGGACGCGAAGTTGCCGGCCTTCGCCGATATCGTGTCGCCATTCGTGTTCGAGGGTTGAGGCTTGGCTCGTTTTCTCGTTACCGGCGGAGCGGGCTTCATCGGCTCGGCCGTCATCCGTCACCTGATCTCCCGCACGGCGCATGAGGTGCTGGTCCTCGACAAGCTGACCTATGCCGGCAATCTCGACTCGCTGGCCCCGGTCTCAGCCGACCCGCGCTACCATTTCGTCCAGGCCGATATCTGCGACGCGTCGGCGGTCCAGGCCGCCATCGAAGGCTTCAGGCCCGATGTCGTGATGCATCTGGCGGCCGAGAGCCACGTCGATCGCTCGATCGACGGCCCCGGCGCGTTCATCCAGACCAACATCGTCGGGACCTACACGCTGCTCCAGCAAGTGCTTGCCTATTGGCGCGGACTGCCCGAAGGCCGTCGCGAGGCCTTTCGGTTCCACCACGTCTCGACCGACGAGGTCTTCGGCTCGCTGGGGCCGGAAGGCCTGTTCACCGAGACCACCGCCTACCAGCCCAACTCGCCTTACTCCGCCTCCAAGGCAGCGTCGGACCATCTCGTGCGCGCCTGGCACCACACCTATGGGCTGCCGACCGTGATGAGCAACTGCTCCAACAATTACGGGCCCTACCACTTCCCCGAGAAGCTGATCCCGCTGATGATCCTGAATGCGCTCGAGGGCCGCGCGCTGCCGGTCTACGGCGACGGCTCGAACGTGCGCGACTGGCTCTTCGTCGAGGACCACGCGGCAGCGCTGATCGCGATCGCGGAGCGCGGCCGGCCTGGCGAAAGCTATAATGTCGGCGGCGACAGCGAGCGCACCAACCTGCAGGTCGTCGAGCGCATCTGCGACCTGGTCGACGAACTCGCGCCGGACGCCGCGATCGGCCCGCGCCGAGGCCTGATCAGCTTCGTGACCGACCGTCCCGGCCATGACCAGCGCTATGCCATCGACGCCTCGAAGATCCGCGCCGAACTCGGCTGGAGGCCGAAGGAGAGTTTCGAGACCGGCATAGCCAGCACGGTCAGGTGGTATCTCGGCAATGCCGCCTGGTGGGGCAGGATCAGGTCCGGCCTCTACCGGGGCGAGCGTCTCGGGAGCACGGCGTGATCCTCGTTCTCGGCGGCGGCGGGCAACTGGCGCGCGAGCTGGATGGCCTCGCATCGGCGCGCGGCGTCGCGCTGACGGCGCCGCCCCGGCGCGAACTGGACATCACCGACACCGACGCCGTCGCAGCCGCCATCGCCCGCACAAAACCCGCCCTCGTCATCAATGCCGCCGCCTACACCGCCGTCGACCGCGCCGAGACCGAAGCTGCCGTCGCCATGGCCGTGAATGCGGAAGCGCCGGGCCGCGTCGCCGCGCAGTGCGACGCCATCGGCATCCCCCTGCTCCATGTCTCGACCGACTACGTCTTCGCCGGAGACAAGCAGACGCCCTATCGCGAGGACGACCCCGTCAGCCCGCTCGGCGTCTATGGCGCCTCCAAGGCGGCGGGCGAGGCGGCGGTAAGGGCCGCGGCCGCGCGCCATCTCATCCTGCGGACGGCATGGGTCTATGGCGCGCATGGCGCGAATTTCCTGAAGACCATGCTCAGGCTCGCCCGCGAGCGCGACGAGCTCAGGGTCGTCGCCGACCAGCACGGCAGCCCGACATCGACCCGCTCGCTCGCCGAGGCGATGCTGCTGATCGCTCCGCGCCTGATCGAAGCCGCCGGGGCGTCGGCGTCGCCGCTCTGGGGCACCTATCATTTCTGCGGGACCGGCGAGACGAGCTGGCACGGCTTCGCCACCGAGATCGTCAGGGCGCAGGCGCGCTTCACCGGCCGCTCGCCCGTGGTCACGCCGATCTCGACGGCAGAATACCCGACGCCCGCGCGCCGGCCGGCGAACGCGATCCTTGACACCGCCAAATTCGCTGCGACCTTCGGCCATCGCGCGCCGCCCTGGCAGTCCGACATGCAGGCGGCGGTCGCGGAAATCCTGATGGAGAAGCCCTGAGATGTCCCGCCGCGGAATCATTCTGGCCGGAGGGTCCGGAACGCGCCTGCATCCGCTGACGCTGGTCACGTCGAAGCAGCTCTTGCCGGTCTACGACAAGCCGATGATCTATTATCCGCTCTCGACGCTGATGCTGGCGGGCATCCGCGAGGTTCTGATCATCACCACGCCCGAGGACAACCCCGCCTTCCGGCGTCTGCTCGGCGACGGCTCGCAATGGGGCATGGAAATCCAGTACGCCGTCCAGCCGAGCCCGGACGGGCTGGCGCAGGCCTTCGTCATCGGCGCCGATTTCGTGCGCGACAAGCCGTCCTGCCTGATCCTCGGCGACAACATCATCTACGGCCACGGGCTGCCGAAGGCGCTCAGGAACGCCGCCGAGCGTCAGGGCGAGGCCAGCATCTTCGGCTATTATGTCGAGGATCCGGAGCGGTATGGCGTCGTCGAATTCGACGCGAACATGCGGGCGGTCTCGATCGAGGAGAAGCCGAAGGTCCCGAAATCCAATTGGGCCGCGATCGGGATCTATTTCTACGACGAACGCGTCGTCGAACTGGCGAAAAGCCTGCGTCCGTCGCCGCGCGGCGAGTACGAGATCACCGATCTGAACAACCTCTATCTGCGCGAGGGCAAGCTCGCGCTGGAGCGACTCGGCCGGGGCTATGCGTGGTTCGACGCCGGCACGCATGACTCGCTGCTGGAAGCGGCCGAGTTCGTGCGCGTCTTGCAGAGCCGCCAGGGCCAACTGGTCGCGTCGCCCGAGGAGATCGCCTTCCGCGCGGGCTGGATCAGCCAGGGCGAGCTCGAACGGGCGGCCAACAATCTCGGCAAGACCAAATACGGCCAGCGCCTGCTCGCCAATCTCAGGGCGTGATGGGCGCGCAGGACAAGCGCCGCCCGCGCCTGCTGATCCTGTCGCGCTACGGTCGCAAGGGGCCATCGAGCCGCCTGCGCTATCTCGACTACCTGCCCCATCTGGAAGCCGAGGGCTTTTCCGTCCGCTGGCATGGGTTCTTTTCCGATGCCTATCTCGATCTCGCCTATAGCGGGCGCAGGCGGCTGGCGGCCCTGCTCGGCCTGCTCGCCTATCTGCCGCGCCTCGGCTGGCTCCCTGCGGCTTTTCGCGCCGATATCGTCTGGATCGAGAAGGAGATCTTCCCCTGGGTCCCCGCCTGGGCCGAACGCGCGCTGACCCGCGCCGGCGTGCGCCTCGTCAGCGACTATGACGACGCCTGGTATCTGCGCTACCGCGGCCACCAGACGCCGAGTCTGGCGGCACGGTTTCCAGACAAGATCGAGCAGGTGATGACGACCTCCAGCCTCGTGATGGCCGGAAACCCCGTGATCGAGACGCATGCGCGCAAGGCCGGCGCGCGGTCGATCATGCTCGTGCCGACCGTTCTCGATGCCGACCGTTATGTGACGAGACGCCATCAAGCGGTCGAGGCTGTCCGCATCGCCTGGATCGGCACCGCCTTCAACTCCGCCTATCTGACGGAGATCGCGCCGGCGCTCGCCGACGCAGCCGCCCGCTGCGCCATCGAACTCGTCATTATCGGCGGGGCCGGGATCGACCTGCCCGGGGTCCCGATCCGCTACATGGACTGGTCCGAGGCGACCGAGGCCGACGAACTGGCGCGGTGCGACATCGGAGTGATGCCGCTGCGCGACACGCAGTGGGACCGCGGCAAATGCGCCTTCAAGCTGCTCCAGTACATGGCGGCCGGACTGCCCGTGGTCGCCTCGCCGGTCGGCGTCAACGTCGAGATCGCCACGCCCGAGGTCGGCTTCCTGCCTCGGTCGCAGGGCGAGTGGGCAGATGCGCTCGTCAGGCTCGCCGGGGAACCGCAACTGCGCGCTAGCCTTGGCGCGGCAGGCCGGCGCAGGATCGAGCAAGACTATTCGCTCAGGGTCTGGGGGCCGAAGGTCTCCCGGGCTCTGATGGATCAGATCGAGCCCACCCGAGCGCGCTGACACCGCCGACCGGCGGTCGCCGCCTCACCTTTTCCGGCACATCACCGCGACCGACAACGTCGAGAGGTCGCGCAGCGACATGCTGCGGAACTCGCCCGTGAACCGCTCGCGCATCGCCTCGGTAACGCCGGGGGTGATCGCCTCGTCCGGCCCGACCCAGTGGCGTCCACCATCGGCGCCGAGGACATGGTCGCTCTCCGAGATGATGTCGAAACCGTACTGGTCCATCAGGGCGCGATGCTGCGACACCCTCAGCCGGTTCTCCGTATTGATCGCCTTGTATTCCTCGGCGGTCATTTCCAGAAATCCCAGCGGCCTTTCATCGAACGATCGGTGGTCGCGCAGGTCGATGAAATGCAGCATCAGGTCGCCCGTGCCGAGGCATTCGGACATCTTCCGGTAGACGCCGTCGGGGTCCATCACATGCTCGAGCACCGCCAGCGACATCAGGAAATCGAAGTCGTCGCCGATATCGAGCGTCTCGAAGCCCACCTCGCCATGAACCTCGAGCCCACGCGGTGCGATCGGCTCGTCGCCGTTCTCGGGCAGAACAGCGTCCCAGCGCGATGTCAGCGACACGTCGATCTGCTGGCAGATCAACTTGAGATCGCGCAACGGCGCGGCCGGGAAGGTGCTGGCGACCTTCATGATGTCGGTCGCGACATAGCGCTCGACGCCGTCGAGCAGGAAGCGCACCCCGAGCCACGGCGTGGCCCCGCAACCGACCTCGACGATGCGCTTGGGCATGTCCGCGCCGACGCGCTTCAGAAACAACTCGACCGACGACCGGCTGCGGAAGAAGTTGCCGAAGACGCTGTTGTTGCGTTCGAAGTTCTGCGAGACGAACTGCAGGAGGATGGCGTCGTCCTGATAGATGGTGTCGGCAATCTTCCGATACACGCCGGAATCACGGGAGACATCCGTCAGGGTCAGTTCGTATTCACGTCCGTTCTCATTGCAGTTGGAGTTGTCGGGCGCGGAAAACCAGATCGAATTGTTCCAGACCGAATAGCGTCCGGCTCCTGAATCGCGAATCGCCTGATGGATCGCGTCGCCGGGCCCGACGCCGACGCCGTTCTCGTTGAGACCGACGTAATAGGAACGGCCTGCTATCGCCTCCATCAGTCCCGCCGGGGCCTGGGCGACGAAGGCATGCCCGCCATCGTTCCTGAATGGACGCTCCAGCTTGAATACGCTCGACATCTGGCTCTCTCCAAGACCCAGCCTGTCTGGATCGCACGGCAGATCGTAGTAGGGGGTCGCGGGCCCGGCTGGCAAGCATCGACACTGAAGAACCGGCTGGTTTCAGGACGGCAAAATGGCGCAACCGGGCCGGGCTCGCGGCAACCGGGGTGGAGCCGCGAGCACAAGGCGCGCGCCTGCGGAAGCGACGTCGCCGATGACTAGGGCCTTGACGCAGTCGGCGGGCAAAACGGTGAGCGCGGATCGACCGCCGATGATACGATGAACGGGCGTCCTGCGCGCCGCAGCCCCGGCCGGATCGTCGATCTCAATCAGCAAGCGGATGCTTGGGAAAATGGCGCGCCCGAAAGGAAGGAGCGCCGGAAATCTATCCCTTTTAATTTCAACGACTTAGGCCAGTTCTAAACTGAAGGTTATGCGCTATGTTATGCAGCAGCAAGCGCTTTTCTCCAACTCCGGGGCGATTAAGAACAGCGGGCAATGGTGTTCTCAACATCAGCATGTCAAGGGCACTATTGTCAAAACGTTTTGGCTGCATCCGATACCGGCCCGCGTCAGCTGAACGAGCAAAGTTGGCCCATGCCGGACGTTTAGAACGTCTGCTCTCGGGCGATCCAATGCGCGCCACGCCGCGAGGGGGAAGGCTGGCGAATTTCCGAAGTCCGGAGCGTCCACCTTTCGGTATTCCTACTGCCGCGGCCTCGACACTGCCGAAGCGTGCACGCAGCGGACCTGCAGGTCGTCTGCTATAACCAACGGCAAAATGCGGTCTTGTGCTTGGATCCGATGGAATGACCAAAGCAGACGCGACATGATTGACGCAAAGCCATCATTGTCGTCATCGAAGACGTAGAGCAGCTCTTTCTTTGAGAGGGACATACTCTTGACCAGAGCGGTGATGTCCGAGCCACCGCGGTGGGCGTTGCGGAGCAGTTTCAGCAGTCGCTTGTCCTGTGCGATCTCCAGCACTGTCAGAATGTCAGCCTCGTCGAGGCGCGTTGCGTCGAACACGTTGATCGACCCGGGCGGCTGTCAAAAACCGCCGCCTGTTGGATGGGCTCTTGCGTCGAAGACCATGCGGGGACCGAGCGCCCGCGCCAAACGTTCGCCGAGCGCAAGCAACCGCCATTCGCCACCCTTGACGCCAACGAGTTGGATGCCGATCGGAAGTCCCTCGTCTGACAGACCGACAGGGATCGCTAGAGCTGGGTGCCCCGTCGCGTTGAAGGGAACCCGTATGGACGCTGATGCGAGCCGAGCCAGTGCCTGGTCGTCATCAATGCGGCACGGCGGCAGAGCGCTGACCGCAGTCAGCAAAGCATCACAGCTGCTCAGAGCGTGATCGACCTCCGAGGCGAGCGACGAACGCATCCGCTGAGCTTGGTCGTACTGAGCGGCGGTGATGAAGGCGCCGCTCAGAAGGATTTCGCGGGCATGGGCGCCGTACAGCTCCACCTGCGCCTTCAGCCAAGGCCTATGAACATCGTAGCTCTCGGCCAGCAGCGTGACCCAGCCCGCGGCGTTGAAACGAGCGAGGGGCGATAATCTGACATCGAGAAGGCTGGCTCCTTGCCGACGAGCCTCGTCCATGCTCGTGGAGATGACGTCGAGCACATCTTTGCTGGCGGCCAGATCCTCTTCATGGAAGTGGCGGACGATGCCGATCCTCGTACCCGCCAGACTTTTCTCGCCGCCAAGGTCGTTGAGCCGTTTGCCCTGCATGAGCGCGAAGGCGAACGCCACGTCTTCGACGGACCGAGCCAGCGGCCCGACGGTATCGAGAGATGGCGCAAGGGGGAAGACGCCCTGCGTGGACACGACACCATGAGTTGGCTTGAGACCGACGACGCCGTTCATAACCGCGGGGCTTCGGATCGATCCGCCAGTATCCGTGCCGATGCTCAAGGGTACGAAGCCCGCCGCCAGCGCGGCTCCGGAACCGCTCGACGACGAGCCGGCCATGTAATCGAGGTTCCAGGGATTCCTGGCCGGAGGCCAGGGTAAGTCGAACGTTGGCCCGCCGATAGCGAACTCGTAGAGGCTGAGCTTGCCAAGCAGGACGCCTCCGGCGGCGTCCAGCGCCTCGACGACGGCCGCGCTGCGCCGTTTCGGCTCAGGCGGCATCAGCCGGGACTGTGCGGTCGTCGGCAGCCCAGCCACATCGATGATGTCTTTGACGGCGTAGGGCACCCCAAAGAGGGAGGGCAGGCTGTTTGTCGGGGCTGTTCGAGGGCGGCTGTCGCGTAGTTGGCGCGCGCGATCCCGGGCGCGGTTGCCGTCAACCTGAGTGAACGCATGCACGCGACCGTCCAGCGCGTCGATCCGCGACAGAAGCGCGTCGGCGTATTCGAGCGGGCAGAGTTCGCCGGAGGCGATAGCCTGAACAGCGGCCGTCAGTCCAAGATAGGCGAGTTCGTCCGACCGCATTCCTTCACTTCAGCTCCGTCGATAGCGGCAGCGACGGCGTCGCCTTTCAGGGCCGCTGCGTAGCGCCTTGCGAGCGCGTAGGCGCGCAGGACGGCTTCTGGGAAGTGTTCGACGGCGCGTTCGAGGCCTGCTCGTCGCGCTTGCGCCAATATGGCCGCCGATTCATCGTGGCTTGCCGCACCCTCGCCTCCCAGCATCGATGCCTCCCGCGCTTGGATTATCACCGGATCGGATGGCCGTACTGAAGTCCGCCCTTCCAAAGTGCATTTTGGCCGCGCTCGATTTTCAAGGGAGATCCGGAGCCCACATTGCGTTCAAACGCCTCGCCGTAGTTGCCGACCCGCTTGACGAACCGGCACCGGCGGAGGCGTAGGTACGGTATCCCGGTTTCTGGTTCGCAAGCTCAACGAGCCCAGCGAGATTTTGGACCGGCAGCTTCGGATTGATCGCGGCGACTAAGGGCACCTCTGCTACCTGAATGACAGGCTCGAGATCCTGGTTGGGGTCGAAGGGCAGGGTCTCGGTCAAAGTCTGGGCGAAGGCGAAGGCCGAGGTCATTAACAGGTAGGTCTGTCCGTCCGGCGCCGAACGCGCGACGCTGGTTGGGCCAAGCACTGTTCCTGCGCCCGGCTTGTTCTCGACGATGACCGACCGGTCAAGGATGGGGCCTAGGAGTTCTCCGACGATGCGAGCCAGCACGTCGGTATTGCCGCCCGGTGCGAACGGCACAACAAGCCTTAATGGAGGACCCGCGAATGCGACCGCATCCATGCGCGAAAGGCCGAACGCACGGAGCGCGCCAAGGGTCGTCGCTTTGAGGATCGATCGCCTACTAGTGCCCCACGACATCGCCAGCCGCCTGTTGTTACACTCAGTCAGGGTGGCATGGGCTGAGCGACTGATAAGCAGTATGTGGCCTCTAGCAGCTATACCGCTGCGGCATCGGCGAAAATCAAGAGGTGCTCGCCGGCAGCACCTCTGCTAATGAGCCCGTATGGAGCTCCGCCAACTCGAATACTTTCTCACCGTGGTGGCGAGCGGCAGCTTCAGCCGCGCGTCCAGCGTTCTTGGTGTCGCACAGCCGGCGCTGAGCCGGCGCATCAGGCAGCTCGAAGAAGAGGTCGGCGTCACGCTCTTTTACCGGCACGGTCGTGGCATACGCCTGACTGAAGAAGGGGCCCAATTCCAGTCGATCGTCGCGCCGCTGACCCGCGGGCTTGCACAGGCCGCCGCCGACCTGCGCGCCTCGTCGGGCGTTCCCGCCGGCGAGGTCTCTTTCGGGATGCCACCATCCGTCAGCGCCACGATTGGAGGACGGGTCGTCCGCGATTTTCGGCAGCGATTTCCGCAGGTTCGCCTCCAGCTCATGGACGCTTTCTCTGGCACCGTGAACGAGTGGCTCGTGTCCGGCCGCATTGACATGGCGGTGATCAACGCGGCGCGCAGCTCCCCCTATCTGAGCATGGACCTGCTGATGAGCGTCGATCTCTTCGTCCTCGCGCGCCGCGACGTCCTCGGGTTCCCCGCTGACGAAGCGGAACCGTTTCCTCTCTCGCGCCTGCCCGAGCTCTCGCTCATTTTGCCGGGGCGCCATCATGGCATGCGACGCCAGCTCGACTCTGCAGCGCAGCGGCACGGCGTAGAGCTCAACATCATCGTTGAGATCGACGCCCTGAGCGCCCTCAAGGAGCTGGTGCGAGGCGGGATGGGAGCGACCGTGCTCCCCCACGGGGCGATTTTGGCGGACGCGCTCGACCCGGAGCTGATCGTGCGCCGCCTCGACCCGCCGGTCACGCAACAGATGATGCTGGCCTTCTCGCTTGAACGGCCGATGACGGTGGCGATGCGAGAACTCAGCAGGGTGGTGAAGCGTGAGATCCATGCCGCGCTCGCTGACGGGCGCTTGCTGGGCCGCGTCGAGTAGCAGGCGCAGAGACGGCACGGTCGCGACAGCTGCTCCGAAGGCGAGGTCGGTTGGGGCATTGGGCTACACACATAACGAACCGGCATAGCAGCTTGATCGCTCGATGGGATGCTTCGAGGCAACGACGCATGAAATGCTGGGTCGAATCCCAACCTGTGGACCGCCCACCTGTGAACTGGCCTCATCGTCTCGGAGACCCTGCTCTTCTTCGCCAGGTCGTGATTGGCGGACTGCGTTCTGTGCTCCGGCCGTTCTCCTACGAGCCGACCGTGCTCGCAGGGATCACGCCATCCATGCGCATCGCGCCGGAGGAGATGTTCGGGCCGGCCGTGCCCCTGATCCCGTTTTCTACGGATAAGGACGCCATCGAGTACGGGATTGCGGCCGACCTCCGCGGCCGGGACATCTCTCGTCTGCGGCGGATGAAGGAAGCGTTCGAGTTCAGCTTTGTCGGCGTCGACTTCGGCGTCGTGTCGACCGGAATCGCACCTCCCGGAGGTGTCAAGCAAACCGGCCTCGGCCGCGAGGGGGGCCGCGCCGGCATTGGGGAGTTGGTCAAGAGCCAGTATGTCTGCCTTGGAGAAATCGCAGGATGAACGCCGCCCCTCCAGCCGCATGCGGCATGGATCTGATCCGACTCGAGTCGAACCCGACATCGCGCCCACCCGTCTCTAGTAGTCGAGGCGGTCCCATGGCGACCGTTGGTCAGATCATAGTCGAGACGCTCGCAGCGCACGGCCTCGACCGCGTGTTCTGCGTGCCCGGCGAGAGCTACCTCGGCCTTCTCGACGCCCTGTACGGTCGAGCCGATATCGACACAGTCACATGCCGCCACGAGGGCGGAGCCGGCTTCATGGCAGTGGCGGACGCTCGTCTGACGGGACGGCCCGGTGTCGTGTGCGTCAGCCGTGGCCCCGGCGCCAGCAACGCGGCTATTGCCGTGCACACGGCGCAGCAGGACGCCGTACCTCTCCTCCTGATCGTCGGGCAGGTGGCGCGGGCGGACATACGCCGCGACGCCTTCCAGGAGATCGACTACCGCCAGATGTTTGGCGCCATCGCGAAGTGGACCGCGGAGGTGCTCGATCCCTCGCGAATCGCCGAGATCCTCCTCCGCGCGCTTCGAGTTGCGACGACCGGCGTACCCGGCCCAGTCGTCATTGCGATCCCCGAAGACGTGCTCACCGAGACGACTGCGGTCACGCGCGTCGAGCCCCAACCCAAAGCAGTGGCTGCGCCCTCGCCTGACGGCCTCAACAGAATAGGGACCTGGCTGGCTCGCGCCAGCCGCCCTCTGGTCATCGCCGGGGTAGGCTTGGACCGGCCGGGTGGTCGTGAGAGCTTATTGGCCTTCGCGGATGCCTGGACGGTTCCCGTCCTTGTGTCCTTCCGGCGGCATGACCTCATGGCGAATGCACACCCCCTCTTTGCCGGAGACCTCGGTCTGTCAAACCCACCGGCGCAGATAGAGGCTTTGCGCCAGTGCGACCTTCTCCTCGCTCTCGGAACCCGGCTTGGGGACATCACCACTCAGGGCTACGCCTTCCCGCGTTTTGTCCGCCCGGAGATGCCCCTGGTCCACGTCCACGAGGATCCGGCCGTGCTCGGCACACACTTCGCGGCAGACCTTGCTCTGGCGTGCGATCCAGCCACTGTGCTGAATGCGCTCGGCCCGCCATCCGCCGTCGCCGGAGTCGTCGACAGGGTCCTCTGGGCCGAGCGCCTGCGGGCGCTCAGGGATGCGCAGACGCAGGTCCACGAGCAGGAGGTCGATGACGGAGTTCCGTTCGGCGTGATTGTCGAAGCGGTGGCTCACAGCTTGCCGTCCAACGCCATCGTGACGGTCGACGCAGGGACATTCGGATCACCTGTCTATCGGTCTATCCCATTCAAGCCGCCGCAGCGCCTGCTGGCGCCAATCTCCGGCGCGATGGGTTTCGGCGTGCCCGCGGCCGTGGCCGCCGCATTACGCGATCCCGCGCGCCCGGTCGTCTGCTTCGTCGGGGATGGCGGCTTCTTGATGAGCGGCAGCGAACTTGCGGTAGCCGCCGAGCGGAAGCTCCCCTTGAAGATCATCCTCTCCGAGAACGGGAGCTACGGGTCGATCCGCATCCATCAGGAGCGAGATTACCCGGGCCGCACGGTCGGGACGGCGCTGCACAACCCTCGCCTCGACCTGATGGGCGAGGCTTACGGGTTCGCTGTGACGCGCATCGACCGGTTGACGGACGTGGCGCATCTGCAGGCTGCGCTCGCCGCCCCGGGCCCACAATTCATCCTCGTCCGAACGAGCCTCGCGGCGGTGCTCCCGCAGGCTAGCCCGGCGGAACGGACTGCGGAGGCTGCCGAGTGACGGACGTGTCCAGCTCAACTGGAATGGCGCTAACTCGTTGTTCGACAGCCGCGGCGGATAATCTGCTCTTCCGTGAACCCTGATCGCTTCATTCTATCACGTCAGCTGATCGGCCAGCAGATGACGGTGCTTGCGCCGCATGGCAGCGATATCGCCGCCCTGTTCGCCTTGTCTCGCGGTTACGATCCCCAGTTCGCCGAACTTCTGCAACGCGAGTAATGCCGGCTGCGTGAAGGCCCGGCAGCAATCCCGGGACCGGGCGTCAGGCTTTCGCGGCGGCGGCCAACGCGACAGTCGTCCGGATTTCACTGTGCAAGGTGCGATGAACCGGACACTTGGCCGCGATCTCCACCATGCGGGTGCGCTGCTCGTGCGTGAGCGGCCCTTCGAGCTGCAGCGTCACCGTCAGTTGATCGATGCGGCCCTCGCGCGTCTCGCACTCGGCGCAATCATCCGCATAGATCTTGTCGTGTCGAACATCGACGCTGATACGGTCGACAGCAAGACCCTTGCGGTCGGCATAGAGCCTGAGCGTCATGGATGTGCAGGCTCCAAGCGAGGCGCACAAGAGATCATAGGGGTTCGGCCCTGTGCCCCCACCGCCGACAGCGGCAGGCTCATCGGCGAAAAAGCGATGGGAGCCGCTCATGATCAGGTTCTGCAAATGGCCGGCCTTCGTCTCACCGACGCGCACCGTTCCGGGCGGCGGGCCGGCGGGCTCATCGGCCGGCGGCATCGGCGGCAGGTAGCGTTCCGCCCAGCCGGCGATGACCGACGCCGCATAGTCGGCGGCGGCCGGCTCGGAAACGAAGTGATCCGCACGGTCAAGCGAAACAAAACTCTTGGGGTGCCTCGCGGTGACAAAGATCTGCGTGGCGTTCTCAATTCCGACGATATTGTCGAGCGGCGCGTGTAGGACAAGCAGCGCGCGCCTGAGATTGGCGATGCGCTCAAGCTGTGGGTGCTCACGGGTGTCGTGGAGAAACGCGCGCTGCATCCGGAAAGTCTTTTTGCCGAACGTGACATCGGCCTCACCGACGCGCTCGATCGTCTCCGCCGCGTCGCCGAACTGATGCAGCACGTGGCCGACATCGGCAGGCGCGCCGATAGTGACGACGCCCGTCACAGAGGGCAGGCGCGCAGCAGCCGCGATGACGGCCGCCCCTCCGAGGCTGTGGCCGATCAGGAGCGCGGGAGTCGAACCTGCCGCGCCGAGAGCCTCCGCCGCGGCGACCAGGTCATCGACGCTCGATGAGAAGGTCGACGCTGCGAAATCGCCACCGCTTGCGCCGATGCCTGTCACGTCAAACCTGAGCGTGGCGATGCCGCGCCGTGCCAGGCCGCGGCTGATCCGCACCGCCGCAGCCGAATCCTTGCCGCAGGTAAAGCAGTGCGCGAAGACGGCGAAGCCGCGCACGGCTCCCGCGGGCCGCTCCAGCCGGGCCGCCAATTGCAGGCCCGCCGGACGCGTAATGGTCAGTGGCTCCGTGCTCATGCTGCGTTCCATCCAGTTGACCCGGTCCGGGAATTGTTGCGGCGATCGCTTCTACCACGTGGCGAAACCGGGCGACATATTCCCCCAGAGGCGGTTCTCGCGTCTCCGGCGGCGGCTCATCAGGCAAAGGTAGGCCAGACGACGCCCGACAGGGGTCAAGCCGTTGTGTCGGCGGCACATGCCGCGGTTCGAGACATGCTCGAAGGCAGGCACAATACTCCTATTCTCCGTCAGTCGATCATTGGTAGTTCAAATAAGGAAAGGTCAGGCGGTAGAAGAGGTTGAGGAAGCTAAACCAGGCTGGTCATGAGCAGAGCGGCTGGACCATTCAGGCAGTGAGAACAAGCGTCCGATACCGGAGTATTTCACCACAAATAGGCCGCGTTCATCTTGCAGCGGTCTTCGTCCCAGTCAGATCTTGGTGCAGAGCAGGAAAGCCTCTCCGCATGGATGCCGAAAGCAGACAGATTGAGGCGGCCAAAAGAACCGCGTCCTTGAGCAGAAACTGCCCTGGTGCCGCCGAGATAGCGGGGAAGCCGCCGGCAGTCGGCTCGGCTACGCCAGGCGTCGTGAGGAAGAATGTCAGGGTGACCAGGAAGGTGCAGGCCGACATTGCCGCCCCAAGCGCGGAGGCGATTGGATTGAATGATCCTGCGATCAATGCCGCGGCGGTTGCAAGCTCAAGCACACCGAACAGGTAGCTTGCTCCTTGAACGCCAAGCAGCGTGTGAGTCCAGCTGACCAACGGGCTGTTGGCGATGAAGGGCGCGATGCCAGCGGCCTCATAGCCAGTGAATTTCATTCCACCAAACCAAAGGAACTCGACGACAAGCGCCCAGCGCAGCAGAGCCAACTCCTTGCTCGCAGCGCCGGAACGCTCAGCGACTACAATGCTCGGCGACAATGTTGATGTCGGGTTGGTTCGGGGATCGGGCGAGCGGTCGGCGGCATTCATCATTCGACTCCAGGGTTTGACATGGGTTTCGCCGTGCTGTGGCGGGAGTTCCACCGGCGGCACGGCTAAAAAATCGGATAGACACCGCAGCAGGTCAGGCAGCTGCTGAGCGCGCCACCCCTGGCTCCGGTGCATTAAGCAGGAACGTGACGGTCAAGACGGCTGCTGCATTCACAGCATGTGAAGGACACTATTGTTGGGGAGGCCTTGGGGGTATCCCGGACCTTCCCGCGTCAGTTGAACGGGCAAAATTGGCCCCTAGCCGACGTCTGGAACGTCTGCTTCCGGGAAGCCCGATGGGGCTGGCGGTCTGGCAGCCGAAGGTTGGCCCTGGAGCCGACCTTCAGCATGTCCGCTATGCCGAGCGCGGCGAAAGGGTCTGTGAGCCGGCGTTTGCACTTGCGCGAGGGACCGCTCTGGACACCGGAACCTATCTCGACCGCTTGACGCGCGTCGAGCGGGCGAGCAGGTCGAAACTGTCAACCGCGCTCTTGCCGGCATCGCTCCCAAGAAATCTCGACAGTGATGCCGCCGACATAGGGGGAGCGCCATCTAGAAGGTGCCATTCCAAGGCCGGCATGGTTTTGGCCTCAGTTGAAGTGGCTCGGCCCACTACCGCCACCATCCTCTTCAAGACGTTCGGTCAGCACCAGCTGCCCAACCGCAAGAGCGAGCGCTAGGGGCGCGAAGGCATCGACCTCGCCGTCTAGACGCTGGCCGACCACGTCGGCGCGGCCACGGTGGCTTTGAAGCCGCTGGATGAGCTGATCGCCCAGCACGTGATGGCGGCGCAGCGCCTGCATGCCGACGACACACCACGGTGCCGATCCTTGCCAAGGGCAAAACCGACACCGGGTGGATCTGGATCGATGTGCGCGACGAGCTCCTTCGTCGGCGCCGATCCGCCAGCGGCGCTCAACTTCGCCTCGCGCGACCGTCGGCAAGAGCATCCGGACGCGCACCTCAAGGGCTGGCGCGGCCACGCGGCAACTCAGTCGCCTCCTTGTCATATGACTCCCTACAACGTCAAACCTCATATAGCGGAGTCGAGATGGACTATTTCAGGCGCTTCACCTTCTTGTTCGCGACGCCAAATTTTGATGCGGAGGATCTCGAGGGGATCCGCTTTCACCAGATCGTCGACGAGATCGAACGTTCTGGCTTCGAGGTCGTGAAGGCTCGAAAGCTCGAAGACGCCGAAATCGCGGTGCAAACTGACGCGGCCATTGGCTGCATGGTCGTCGACTGGGGCAAGAAGGGGCTGGAGGGCAAAACGGCCGCGCTCATCAACCTGATGCGCCGGCGCGGGCTCGAATTCCCGATCATCCTGCTGATCCGTCGCAAGCGCTTCGAGGACGTGCCGGTCGAGGTGCTCGACTTCATCGACGGCTACATCTTCCTCTCGGAGGAGACGCCTCCCTTCATCGCCAAGAGTCTGATCAGCCGACTCAAGCAATATGCCGAGACGCTGAAGACCCCTTTCTTCGGCGCGCTCGTCGACTATGCCGAGGAGGGCAACCATCTCTGGACTTGCCCGGGCCATAACGGCGGCGTGTTCTATAGCCGTAGCCCGATCGGCCGAGTCTTCATGGAGCATCTCGGCGAGGCGGTCTTCCGCGACGATCTTGACAATTCGGTGCTCGACCTCGGCGACCTGCTGACCCATGAGGGGCCGGCCCTCAAGGCGCAAAAGGAGGCCGCCCAGATTTTCGGGGCGGAAAAGACTTATTTCGTGCTCAACGGCACCTCGACCTCCAACAAAGTCGTGCTCGCCGCGCTCGTCACGGATGGCGATCTCGTGCTGTTCGACCGCAACAACCACAAGGCCGCCCATCACGGCGCGCTGCTGATCGCCGGCGGCGTGCCCGTCTACATCCCCACCGTCCGCAATGCATGGGGGCTGATCGGCCCGATGCGCTGGGACGCCTTCGACGAGGATGCGTTGCGCGAGCGCATCCGCACCAATCCGCTGGTCAACGATCCCGATGCGTGGAAGAAGCCGCGCCCTTTCCGCGTCGCCGTGGTCGAGCAGTGTACCTATGACGGCACGATCCACAGCGCGGAGATGATCCTGCAGCGCATCGGCCATCTCTGCGACTACATCATGTTCGACGAGGCCTGGGCCGGCTTCATGAAGTTCCACCCGCTCTATGCCGGCCGCTTCGCCATGGGGCTAAAGGACCTCGGCCCCGAGTCGCCGGGCATCATCGCGACGCAATCGACCCACAAGCAGCTAGCGAGCTTCAGCCAGGCCTCGCAGATCCACATGAAGGACCGGCATATCAAAGGCCAGAAGCGCCGCGTCGAGCATCGCCGCTTCAACGAAAGCTTCATGCAATACGCCTCGACCTCGCCCTTCTATCCGCTGTTCGCCTCGCTCGACGTCGGAGCGCAGATGATGAAGGGGCGCTCGGGCGAGGTGCTGTGGGACGATACGATCCGGCTCGGCATCGAACTGCGCAAGAAAATCAGGGCCGTCCGGCGCGAATTCGAGGACAAGGAGGCGCGGCCCGAGCGGCGCTGGTTCTTCGAGCCCTTCGTGCCAGACCGGGTCAGCATTCCCGATGCGGCGCGGCCGGGCGGAGTCCATAACGTCGCCTGGGAGATGGTCGCAACCGACCAGCTCGCCAGCGACCCATCCTATTGGCAGCTGTCGCCCGGCGCGGCTTGGCACGGCTTCTCCGATATGGAACCGGGCTTTGCCATGACCGACCCGAACAAGCTGACCCTGCTGACGCCGGGTTTTGACCGTGCGAGCGGCACTTACGCGGAGCATGGCATTCCGGCCCCGGTGGTGGCGCAATATCTGCGCGAGAACCGCATCGTCGCCGAAAAGAACGACCTCAACTCGCTGCTTTTCCTGCTGACGCCCGGCGTCGAGGCCAGCAAAGCTGGGACGCTGATCAGCGGGCTCGTCGCCTTCAAGAAGCTGCATGATGAAAACGCTCTGCTCGAAGACGCCATTCCGGAGTTCTTCCGGCGCCGCCCTGCGCGCTATGACGGCGTGCGCCTACGCGATCTCTGCGGACAGATGCACCGGTTCTTCCGCGACGCTGATGTCAGCGGGCTGCAGGCCAAGCAGTTCTCGCTCGCGCATCTGCCGGAGATGGCGATGTCGCCCCATGACGCCGCGCGCTGCCTGACCCGCAACGATGTCGACTATCTACCGATCGACGCCATTTCCGGCCGTATCGCGACGACGCCCTTCGTGGTCTACCCGCCGGGCATCGCGACCATCGTCCCCGGCGAGCGGCTGACGCAACACGCCCAGCCGATGATCGATTATCTCAGGATGTTCGAGGCGAGCTTCAATACCTTCCCCGGTTTCGATGTCGAGATCCAGGGGGTCTATCGGGAGACCGATCACGCCGGTGCCGTGCGGCTCTACACTTATGTCGTCAGCGAACAGGCAGGCGGCTGAGATCGTCATGATCGACACGCTTGCCGCCATCGTCGTCCGGCCCTCGCGCGACAGCGATGTAGAACCCATGCTGGCAATCTACCGCTGGCATATCCGGCGCGGCATTGACGACGGGGTCGAGGACACGGGAACGCTGCAGCCCGACGATCTGAAAGACCGACGCAAGAACCTTCGCAACCGGAAGCTGCCGCATCTCGCCGCGACGGTCCGAGGCGAGGTCGTTGGCTATGCGTATGTCGTGATCTTCCGGAAACGGCCGGCCTACCGCTTCACCGTCAAGCACTCGATATATGTCCATCACGACCATCACGGCCAGGGCATAGGGCGGCTGCTGATGCAGGCGCTCATCGACGCCTGCGCTGGATCCGGTTTCAAGCAAATGATTGGCTACATCGACGCCGAGAATGTCGCGTCGCTGACGCTACATGAGCGTTTTGGCTTTGCACGGGTTGGCCTGTTGCCGGGCGTTGCCTATCGCTACGGCAAATGGTCCGACAGCGTCATGGTACAAAGGTCGCTGGGCGCCGGCGTCACCGCGCCAATCACGGTGAATAGCAGGCTGCCGGCTGCGTGACCGCCGCAATCTTTGTCGTGGCGCGGCCGGGCCCGAGCGGCGCAGCCGGAGCGATGGTGACGACGATCAGCCGATGGCTCAGTAAAGATCCGGGACGTGGATCTCGGGGGGCACGGCCTGCCGGGCATAGTCGGGATGGCGCACGCGTTCGGGTAGCGTGATTTCCTGCTTCGGAACGTCCTCATACGGAATCTGGCTAAGCAGATGCGCGATGCAGTTGAGGCGCGCCTTCTTCTTGTCGACAGCCTGAACCACCCACCAAGGGGCGTGGTCCGTATGGGTCCGGTCGAACATCTCTTCCTTGGCGCGAGTATAGTCCTCCCAGTGGACACGGCTTTCCATGTCCATTGGCGAGAGCTTCCACTGCTTCAGAGGGTCGGCGATCCGCATCTGGAAGCGGAACTCCTGCTCCTCGTCAGTGATCGAGAACCAGTATTTGATCAGGATGACGCCGGAGCGCACGAGCATATGCTCGAACTCCGGAACGGAACGGAAGAACTCCTCGAGCTCGGCGGGCGAGCAGAAACCCATGACCCGCTCGACGCCGGCGCGGTTGTACCAGCTGCGGTCAAACAGCACCATTTCGCCAGCTGTAGGCAGATGCGGGACATAGCGTTGGAAATACCATTGATGCTTCTCGCGCTCCGTCGGCGCCGGCAGCGCCACGACGCGGCAGAGCCGAGGATTCAGGCGCTGCGTCACGCGCTTGATCGCGCCGCCCTTGCCGGCCGAGTCGCGACCTTCGAACAGCACCACGACCTTGAGCTTCTTGTACTGGATCCAGTCCTGGAGGCGCACGAGTTCGTGTTGGAGCCGAAACAGCTCCCGGAAATAGATCTTCCGGTCGAGGGGCGATCCGCCCGGAACGACGCCTTCGGCGACGAGCTCGTCGAGACGGTCCTCCTCAAGCTGCACTTCCAGCTCTTCGTCGAAGCTGTCGGCTATCTCGGCTTTGATGCGGTCCAGATCGATAGTCATGAGTATAGCCTCTGAATTCTGTGGTGGAGCTGGCAGTCTTAACTCCGATGAGGAGGGATAACCCTCTTTGGCTAATTTGGCCGGAACACCATCAGCGACGTCTTCTGTCCTGCGGCGTTTTCGATGGCTTAGATGACGCTGGATTGAAGGCTATTTGCCGAAGCACCTGATATCGCAGGCTTTCCAACCACTTGCCTGGTCGGTGCCCGCGACCATTGGCGCCGGGCGCTGCTACTCGGCGCTACCACAGCACGAGCACTGCCTGTTCAAAACATACGCCTGCGAAGGCGGCTCGTCGAGCACCCCTTCGGCACAATCAAGGCCTGGATGGGATCGACGCACTTCCTGACAAGGCGATTGCCCAATGTGAAGACCGAGATCGGACTCCATGTCCTCTCCTACACCTCAAGCGCGTCATCGCCATCATCGGCACCAAGCCACTGATGGAAGCGATCAGGGCCTGACGCCAAGCCTTTGTCCCGCGCTCCACGCGTCCGTTGTTAAGCTCAAGAAGCGCGTTTTTACACAGCCTCGACCCTTTGCGGACATCGGAATCGAAGAGGTCCGACGACGACAAGGGCGAACTTGTTAGCGCGCGAGGCGTCCGCTGGATGTTGTCCAAGCGCGGCTCGATGAGCTCGCGCCGAAGTGCACCCATCCCCTGACCCTCCTGCTGTGGGAGGCGATCAGATCAGACCGCTTGCCCCCTTAGACACGAGTCTGGCACCTTCATTCGCCAGCCACGCGCGTGGTGGAACACCGACAATGCGCGTAAAAGTCCGGCTGAATGCTGCCGGACTGTCATAACCCACCGCCGATGCGATCGCCTTGATCGGACGGTCTTGCCGCATCAGCGTCTGCGCAACGGTTATTCGCCAGCGCGTCAGATAATCGATCGGCGTTGCACCGACCACCACGCGAAAGCTGCCAGCGAAATTCGTTCGGGACATGCCGGCGAGATCGGCAAGATCATCCAGCGTCCAACCGCGCCCGGGTTCGGCATGCATCGCCGAGATAGCCCGCGCGAGCGCCGGTTCAGCCAGTGCGGCCAGCATTCCGGTCGAGACACGCGAGGACCCGACAATATGGCGGATTACCTGTACGAGAAGATATTCGAACAGCCGATCGAGCGCGACCTGACGGCCATCTCGCCCCGCTAATCCCTCGTCGAGCAGCAGATCGATGGTCGGTCCCAACGTTGTCATTTCGGCTATCGGCAGGACGAGCATATCGGGCAAGGCCAGCGCGATCGGGTTTCCCGCATTGCCGCCCATGTCGATCGTCGCGCAGACGAGGTCGGCGCCCGCAGCGTCGGGTGTGAATATGTGCGGCGTACGGCGCGGCAGCAGGATGATGCTCGGTTGGTCGAGATCGAGATCGTCTTGACCATCGCGGGCCACGCGCAACCGGCCCTGTCTCAAGATGTGCAGATAGCCGCGTCCCGCGTCATTATCGAAAGCGAAGGCGTCGCACAGCTTGCCCGCGAAGAATGCCTGTGCCCGCGGGGCGAACCGATCAAATACTGCCTGAAAATGATCCATTTGTACGATCTGCAATGTTTCGCGGACCAAATGTAACTGCAAACTCTTTAATTAGACAAGGTGCACCAACGCACGGCACGCTGAAAGGTACACAAAAATGCCCCGCATCAATCCTGTCTCCTCCAACAGGAGTATCCCCATGCTAACCAACACAAAGACCTACATCGCAATAGCAGTCGCCAGCCTTCTTGGCACAATGACACCGGCACTCGCGGGACCTGAAATCAACACGACGACCGGTATTGTCACCGCCAACGGCAAGCCGGCTTTGGGACTGGCGGTTCACGGCTATGACGTGGTCAGCTACTTCACCGAAGGTAAGCCTGTGAAGGGGGATGCCAGGTTCGCGGTCAGTCAAAGCGCGGCGACCTATCGCTTCTCCAGCCAGGCCAATCTCGACACGTTCAAGGCCAATCCGGCCAAGTACGAGCCGGCATACGGCGGATTCTGCGCCTACGGCGTTTCGGTAGGCGCGAAGTTCGATGGCGATCCGACCCTGTGGAAGATTGTCGACGGCAAGCTGTACCTGAACCTTGATCCTGGCATCCAGGAGGAATGGTCGAAGGATATCAGCGGCAACATCAAGAAGGCCGAGGTCAACTGGCCCGGTATCAAGGGCAAGCTGCCGTCCGAGATCAAGTAGACCTCACCAATCTGCCCACGCCGGGCTCTCTGGCGTGGGTCTTCACAACGCCGTTTCCCCGCGCCCTCGGACAACATTGCTGCCTTAGTTTTCAAACAGTAGATATCGACATAGACCCCCGTTTGATCGCGCCGGCGAGATCGGCAAGATCATCCAGCGTCCAACCGCGCCCGGGTTCGGCATGCATCGCCGAGATAGCCCGCGCGAGCGCCGGTTCAGCCAGTGCGGCCAGCATTCCGGTCGAGACACGCGAGGACCCGACAATATGGCGGATTACCTGTACGAGAAGATATTCGAACAGCCGATCGAGCGCGACCTGACGGCCATCTCGCCCCGCTAATCCCTCGTCGAGCAGCAGATCGATGGTCGGTCCCAACGTTGTCATTTCGGCTATCGGCAGGACGAGCATATCGGGCAAGGCCAGCGCGATCGGGTTTCCCGCATTGCCGCCCATGTCGATCGTCGCGCAGACGAGGTCGGCGCCCGCAGCGTCGGGTGTGAATATGTGCGGCGTACGGCGCGGCAGCAGGATGATGCTCGGTTGGTCGAGATCGAGATCGTCTTGACCATCGCGGGCCACGCGCAACCGGCCCTGTCTCAAGATGTGCAGATAGCCGCGTCCCGCGTCATTATCGAAAGCGAAGGCGTCGCACAGCTTGCCCGCGAAGAATGCCTGTGCCCGCGGGGCGAACCGATCAAATACTGCCTGAAAATGATCCATTTGTACGATCTGCAATGTTTCGCGGACCAAATGTAACTGCAAACTCTTTAATTAGACAAGGTGCACCAACGCACGGCACGCTGAAAGGTACACAAAAATGCCCCGCATCAATCCTGTCTCCTCCGCCGACACCGCGACCCAGGCGACGCTCGACGCCGTCAAGGCTAAGTTCGGCATGGTCTCTAATCTCTATGCGACCTTCGCGCAGTCGCCCGCCGTGCTGAATGGATTTCTCGCCTTCTCAGACCACCTTTCGAAGGGAACTTTGACAGCCCGCCAACGCGAGATCGTGGCACTTGCGACAGCTCAGGTGAATGGCTGCCATTATTGCCTCTCGGCGCATACGCTGCTCGGCAAGGGCGCTGGTCTGTCGCCAAAAGGCATCCAGTCTGCACGCCGCGGCAAAGCTGCGGATCCGGTCGATGACGCGGTTGCGACCTTCGCTCTCCGCGTGTTGGAAGCACGCGGTTCGGTCACCGATGCCGACATCGCCGCAGCCCGTTCGGCTGGGCTTGATGATGCGCGCATCATCGAGGTGATCGGTCAGGTCGCGCTTAATGTCCTCACCAATTTCACCAACAATGTCGCTCAGACCACGATCGACTTCCCCGTCGTCGATGTCGCGCTCGTTGCCTGAACGAATGCGTGCGGGCACCGCGAATAGGCAACGACCGCACGAGCCTCCTAAAAACAACCTTCGATCCAACCCTTCCAACCCATGGAGTCTGTCATGAACATCCGTTTTGTCACCAGAACCGTCCACGCCTATATCGATTACCCTGTCGCGCTCAGCCTCGCCGCGCTGCCTTTTGTGCTGGGGCTTGGCAGTTCCAGCCCGCTGGCGCTCTGGCTGTCCGTCGCGACTGGGGTCGCTGCGTTCGTCCTGACACTATTGACCGACCATGAGACGGGCGTCATTCGCGTTCTTCCCTACTGGTTTCACGTCGCCGTCGACCGGCTTGTCGGCGTGATTTTCGTCATCGCCCCGTTTGCACTAGGGTTCACCGGCCTCGATGCAGCCTATTACTGGATCAATGGCGCGGCGGTACTGGCCGTAACCTTCCTGCTGAACGCTTCCGAGCAACAGATTGCACGGCCCACCGCAGCATGAATTTTCGAATCGTCATCAGATGCAGCGGCATCAAAAGCCGCTGCATCTTTTATACTTCTGCGATGACTGCCGACCTCGTCGGTCAACGGTCTGAGCGCGCTTATTTTTTCGGCGTTTTCCCAGTCGGCCCAGCGCCGGAACAAGGGGCTGATACGCAGGACAGCCAAGATCAGGGCAACCATCGCCGCATAGGCGGCGATCGCATGCGGGCTGCCACTCGGCAAACCGTAAACGGGCAGAACGTCATTGCCGCCGGGGATGAGATTAGCGCAGGCCGCCATCAAGCCACCACCTGTTGCCTCTCGAAAAACAAGTCGTGGATCGGGCCTCACCAGGTGAAAATGGCCTTTGACTGTTGTTGCCCCTCAAAGACCGGACACGTCCTCCTTGGTTGAACGGTCTGCGATGAACTCTCGCGGTGAACGGTAT
>JAIETL010000024.1 GCA_019745195.1 Beijerinckiaceae bacterium | reverse complement strand
GCCAAGCTCGACGGCGAATCGGCGCGCGAGGAAATCCGCGACATCATCAACGAGATCATCTCGCTGAAGAACGTCGTGCTCTCGATCTCCGAGCAGGAGGAACTGCTCGACGACATCTGCAACGATGTGCTCGGCTACGGCCCGCTGGAGCCCCTGCTCGCGCGCGACGACATCGCCGACATCATGGTCAACGGCGCGACGCGCACCTTCATCGAAGTCGGCGGCAAGATTACGCTGACGAACATCCGCTTCCGCGACAATGCGCAGCTCATGAACATCTGCCAGCGCATCGTCAGCCAGGTCGGCCGGCGCGTCGACGAAAGCTCGCCGATCTGCGACGCGCGCCTCGCCGACGGCTCCCGCGTCAACGTCATCGCGCCGCCTCTGGCGATCGACGGGCCGGCGCTCACCATCCGCAAGTTCAAGAAGGACAAGCTGACGCTGGACCAGCTCGTCCGCTTCGGCGCGATCGCGCCGGCGGGCGCGGAGATCCTCAAGATCATCGGCAAGGTCCGCTGCAACCTCGTCATCTCCGGCGGCACGGGCTCGGGCAAGACGACGCTGCTGAACTGCCTGACGAACTACATCGAGCATGACGAACGCGTCATCACCTGCGAGGACGCAGCCGAACTGCAGCTCCAGCAGCCCCATGTCGTGCGTCTCGAAACCCGCCCGCCCAATCTGGAGGGCACCGGCGCGGTGACGATGCGCGATCTCGTCAAGAACTGCCTGCGCATGCGGCCCGAGCGCATCATCGTCGGCGAGGTGCGCGGACCCGAGGCCTTCGACCTGCTGCAGGCGATGAACACCGGCCATGACGGCTCGATGGGCACGCTGCACGCCAACACGCCGCGCGAGTGCCTGAGCCGTATCGAATCGATGATTACGATGGGGGGCTTCAGCCTGCCCTCGAAGACGCTGCGCGAGATGATCTGCTCGTCGATCGACGTGATCATCCAGGCCCAGCGCATGCGCGACGGCTCGCGCCGCATCACCCACATCACCGAGGTGATGGGGATGGAAGGCGACGTGATCATCACGCAGGACCTGATGACCTACGAGGTTCTCGGCGAGGATGCGGCCGGCAAGCTGGTCGGCCGGCACAAATCCTCCGGCATCGGCCGGCCGCGCTTCTGGGACCGCGCCCGCTATTATGGCGAGGAACAGCGTCTGGCGGCGGCGATCGACCTGCTCGAACAGCATGGTGACGCCAATGCCGCGTGAGCGGAGCGCCGCGCCATGACCATGAGCACACTCGCCGTCATGGCCCTGGCTGCGCTCGCCGTCGGCGGCGTGGTCTACGCGCTGTTTTATCCCGCGCTCAGCGGCCAGGCCCGCGCCGAAAAGCGCCGCAAAGAGTTCGCCAGCCCGGTCGCCGCGCGCAGCGTCGATCGCGAGGCGCAGAACCGCGTCAAGCGCGGCCAGATCGCCCAGAGCCTCAAGGACATCGAGAGCCGCGAGAACGCGCGCAACTCGGTTTCGCTGGAGGTGCGGCTGCTGCAGTCCGGACTCGGGTGGAACCGCAAGAAATACTACATCTTCAGCGCGATCATGGCCGGCCTCACCGGCCTGGCGCTGCTGGTGATCAGCGGCAGCGCGATTCTTGGCCTTGTCGGCCTGTTCGTCGGCGGTTTCGGCCTGCCGGCCTGGTTCGTCAGATACTGCCGGGCCAAGCGGATGAAGAAATTCGGCAACGAGTTTCCCAACGCGCTCGACGTCATCACCCGCGGCATCAAATCGGGCCTGCCGCTGAACGACTGCCTGCGAATCGTCGCCGGCGAGGCGGCAGAGCCGGTCGCCGGCGAGTTTCGCCTGATCATCGAAGCCCAACAGCTCGGGCTGCCGCTGACCGAGGCCGCCGAGAAGCTGTTCGAGCGCATGCCCTGCGCCGAAGCGAATTTCTTCGGCATCGTCCTGGCGATCCAGCAGAAGACCGGCGGCAACCTGTCCGAAACGCTCGGCAACCTCTCCCGCGTCATTCGCGAGCGGCGCAAGATGCGCGACAAGATCCAGGCCGTCTCGATGGAAGCGAAGGCCTCGGCCGCGATCATCGGCGCGCTGCCGCCGGTCGTCGCCATCCTCGTCTATCTCAGCAGCCCGAAATACATCGAGCTGCTGTGGATCACGCAGGCCGGCAAGTTCGCCCTCGTCGTCAGCGCCGTCTGGATGCTCATCGGCATCATGGTCATGCGCAAGATGATCAACTTCAACATCTGAGGCGAGCATGCTTGGCAAGATCGCAGACATGGTGGTGAACGGGCAGTTCCTGCTGAGCATGCTCGTCGCGATCGCCGCCATGGCCACGGTGCTGACGCTGGCGATCCCGCTGACGGAGGGCAATACGCTCGACAAGCGCATGAAGAGCGTCGCCAGCGAGCGCGAGAAGCTGCGCATGCGCGAACGCGAGCGACTGGCGCGCGGCAAGGACAAGGTCGCGCTGCGGCATGAACCGAAGGAGTTCATGAAGCGCATCGTCGAGCAGTTCAAGCTCGGCGACTGGCTCGGCACGGAGTCGGCCAAGAAGCAGCTCGCCATGGCCGGCTATCGCGGCCAGCAGGCCGAGGTCGCATTCCTGTTCTTCCGGCTGGTGGCGCCGATCGCGCTGTTCCTGTTCGCGCTGTTCTACGTCTTCGTGATCAAGGATTTCGGCCAGACAGTGATGGTCCGGATCGGGATCGCGATCGGCGCCGCCTACATAGGCATCAAGGCGCCGGAGGTCTTCCTCTCCAACCAGATCGCCAAGCGCCAGGCTTCGATGAAGATGGCCTTCCCCGACGCGCTCGACCTGCTGCTGATCTGCGTCGAATCGGGCATGTCGATCGAACTGGCCTTTCGCAAGGTCTCGACCGAGATCGGCGGCCAGTCCGTGCCGCTGGCCGAAGAGTTCGCGCTCTGCACGGCCGAACTCTCCTATCTGGCTGAGCGCCGTCAGGCCTATGAGAACATCGCCACCCGCACCGGGCTCGAAGGCGTCAAATCGGTCTCGACCGCGCTGATCCAGGCCGAGCGCTACGGCACGCCGCTGGGCACCGCGCTCCGGACGCTTGCGCAGGAAAGCCGCGACCAGCGCATGATGGAAGCCGAGAAGAAGGCCGCCGCCCTGCCGCCGAAGCTGACCGTCCCGATGATCCTGTTCTTCCTGCCGGTCCTCTTCGTCGTCATCATGACGCCGGCGGTCATCCAGGTCTTCAAGTGGAAGTGAGGCGAGGCTGAAAGCCGGGTCCTACGAAAGACCCAGGCCTTCTCGTTCTGTGCAATAAACCGTCTGGCGGCTCCGGGGATATTGGAAGCCGCCAGACGGTTTTTCGTGCGTTGGATGTCGCCCCTCGGCCAGATCGAAGAGTTTTACGTGGTCTCGTCCTGCGGCTCGGCCGCGCGGCGCGCGACGGGCGGCTTGCCCTTGCCTTCGCCCTTGCCCTTGCCGGCCTTGAGGAGCTCCCAGCTGTTCTGCTGGCTGACGCTGCGCTTGAGATAGGCGATTGTCTGCGCGGCTTCCGCGGAGCTCTGGTCCTGCCGGGCCAGCGTCTCGGCCTCCGTAAAGCGACCCTGCAAACCCAGCACCAGAACGAGGTTCTGCCTCACCCGGACGTCTCCGCGCCCTGAAGCCGCCGCCTCGCGCAGCACGCGCTCGGCCTCCGGCAATTGCCGCGACAGCGCCAGCGAGAGACCGAGATTGGACATCACGGTGGCTTCGCCCGGCGCGATCCTGAGAGCGGCCTGGTAGAGTTGCTGCGCGCGGGGGTGCTCGCCGAGCTGATCGGCGACGACGCCTTGGGCCGAGAGGATGCGCCAGTCGGGCCGCTCAGGCGCGTGCGCCCGGGACAGCACCTCGTCGGCCTCCTTGAGACGGCCATTGTCGGAGAGCGAGCGGCCATAGGCGCCGAGCAACTCGCGGTCGTTGGAATGGACCAGAACCGCGCTTTGCAGCACCGCCAGCGCCTGGGCGTTCTGGTCGAGCGCGCGCAGCGCGCGGGCATAGTTGAAGGCGGCGTTGCGGTCCTTGGGGTTGGCCTCATAGCGCGGGCCCCAGCTGCGGCTCTCGGCCTGCCAGTCGGGCTGTGACCGCGCCGCGTCGCCGGAGCCGATAGAGCCCGTGACGTCGCCGAGGCCACGGCCCTGGCAGCCGGCGAGGCCGAGCGCCGCGACGCAGATGAGGACGCGCAGGGACGCGCGGCGGAAGACGGGATACCGGATGGGTTGCGCGGTCGAGCTGGTTAACATGGGCGCGATCGCCTTGCACGAATAGAAAATCTGGCTGATCCGGTGATAAAGCGTTAACCCTAATGCATCCTTAACCGGCCGCTTCGCGCCGCTCCCGCCTGGAGCCGGGTGATTCTAGGTCGTTACGACCTAGAATCTGAATCCGCCTCTACAACATAGAGTTAGAGCATGATGTCGTCCGAAAACCGCTTCACACTTTTCGGCATCGTGCTCTAATCCGGACCCCATCGTGCACAGCCTCCTCGTCGCGTCCTCGCCCGCCGCCGTCCCGGTCCATGTCGTCTCGAAGCCGGGCTGGCCGGCGCTGCTGGAGAGCCTGCAGGAACTTGGCGGCAAATTCGCGCAGGCGCAGGGATTTGCGGCCCGGCCGGGACAGTTCCTGCTGCTGCCCGATATGCAGGGCGGGATCGCCAGCGTGCTTCTCGGCGTCGAACAACCCGGCGCGCGCCGGCGCGACCCGTTCGCGCCGGGTCGGCTCGCGGCGCTGCTGCCGGCGGGCGACTACGCGCTGTGCGGCGAAATCGACGACCTCGAACTTGCCGCCCTCGCCTGGCTGCTGCAGGCCTACCGCTTCGACCGCTATCGCAAGCCAGCGCCCGTATCCGCACGCCTTGTCCTGCCCGACGGGGTCGATGGCGACGAGGTCAGCCTGATCGCGGAATCGGTCTGGCTGGCGCGCGACCTCGTCAACACCCCCGCCAACGATCTGGGGCCAGCCGAGATCGAAGCGGCGATCCGGGCGCTGGCTCGGGAGACGGGCGCGAACGTCAGCAGCATCGTCGGCGACGACCTGCTGCCGGCGAATTTTCCGATGGTGCATGCGGTGGGCCGCGCCTCGCCGCGCAGCCCCCGCCTGGTCGATCTCACCTGGGGCGACCCGTCTCATCCGAAGGTGACGCTGGTCGGCAAGGGCGTCGCCTTCGACACGGGCGGGCTGAACCTCAAGCCCGACGCCTCGATGCTGCTGATGAAGAAGGACATGGGCGGTGCCGCAGCGGCCATCGCCGCCGCCCGCATGATCATGCTGGCCGACCTGCCCGTGCGGCTGCGGCTGTTGGTTCCGGCGGTCGAGAACGCGGTATCGGGCAATGCCTTTCGCCCCGGCGACGTGCTGGCGAGCCGCAGGGGCCTGTCGGTCGAGATCGGCAACACCGACGCGGAAGGCCGGCTGATCCTCGCCGACGCGCTGGCGCTGGCCGACGAGGAGGCGCCGGAGCTCATGCTCGACTACGCCACGCTGACGGGGGCTGCGCGCACCGCGCTTGGGCCGGAGCTGCCGCCCTTCTACACGCATGACGAGGGGCTGGCCGCCGAGATTTCGCGTTTGAGCATGGCGGTCAACGACCCGGTCTGGCGGATGCCGCTCTGGCCGGCCTACGACAGCATGCTCGACTCCCGCATCGCCGATGTGAACCATGTCTCGACGGGGGGCATGGCCGGCTCGATCACAGCCGCGCTGTTCCTCAACCGCTTCGTCGAAAAGACCGCCTCATACGCCCATTTCGACATCTACGCCTGGACGCCATCGGCGAAACCCGGACGCACCGAGGGCGGCGAATGCCAGGCCGCTCGGCTGAGCTACGCGCTGGTGAAGCAGCTCTATCCGCGCGGTTAATTCTGTTGCGCGGCATTCGTTGCATCCTGTTGAGACTGCAATAATGATACGGACCCGTAACGATCGGGATCCTTCATGCCACTCGAGATCAGGCCTTCGCAGGCGCTAAGGCTGTGGCGGCAGGTCCATCTCGATCTGGTGCGCGACGGGCAGGCCGATCTCTCGGCGCGCCAGACCGCGATCCTGCTGACGATCTATCTCGAGCTGCCGCCGCACACGGTGCGCGGCCTCGCCCAGCAGCTCGGCGTCACCAAGCCGGTGATCACCCGCGCGCTCGACAGCATGGGCAAGCTCGGCCTCGTCAGCCGCAAGCGCGACGATTTCGACCGCCGCAACGTCGTGATCCAGCGCACGGTCGTGGGCGCGCTCGCGGTCGAGAAGCTCGCCGATCTGGTGACAGAGCGGGCGCGGGAACTCGGCGGGACGTGATTGGGCCTCTCGCGCCGTTGACGCGCCGCCGCTAGATTGCCGCCATGATTCCCGATCGCCGCATCACGCCCTTCCGTCCCGACCTCGCCGCAAGCAGCCTGATCGGCCAGGTCGAGGCGCGCGCCTTCGTCGAGCCCGAGCCGGCGCGCGTCGTCGCGCCCAGCGCGCCGCTGCGACGGGAGCCGCGCCCGGACGCGGCCCTCGACACCGAGGCGCTGATGGGCGAGCGGGTCGACGTCTATGAGCGGCATGAAGGCTGGGCCTGGGTCCAGCTCGCCGGCGACGGCTATGTCGGCTACCTGCCCGACGACGCGCTGCGGCAGGATGTCCCTGAGCCAAGCCACCGCGTCGGTGCGCTGCGGACATTCGTCTATCCCGGCCCGTCGATGAAGCTGCCGCCGCTGGAGAGCCTGTCGCTCGGCGCGCAGATCAGCGTCGCTGGCGAAGCCGGCGAGTTCCTGATCCTCGCCGATGGCGGCCACGTCTTCGCCGGGCATATTTCGCCACGCGACCGCTTCGAGCCGGATTTCGTCGCGGTCGCCGAGCGCTTCCTCCACGTCCCCTATCTCTGGGGCGGCAAAACGAGCCACGGCCTCGACTGCTCGGGGCTGACGCAACTGGCGCTGGCCGCCGCAGGGATCTCCTCGCCGCGCGATTCGGACATGCTGGAGGCGGCGCTCGGCGAGAGCCTGTCCTTCGACGAGGACCTTGCCGGCCTCCAGCGCGGCGACCTCGTTTTCTGGAAGGGCCATGTCGGCGTTCTGACCGACCACGACACGCTGCTGCACGCCACCGCCTACACGATGCGGGTGATGAGCGAGCCGCTGCGCGAAGCCCGCGACCGCATCCGAGCCAAGAGTTTCGGCGCGATCACGAGCATCAGGCGGCTGCCGGGGCTCAGCGCCGGATGATCGTGCCCGAGCCTGTGTCGGTGAAGAGCTCGATCAGCGCCGCATGCGGCACCTTCCCATCGAGGATGACGACGGCCTCGACGCCCTTCTCGAGCGCATAGATGCAGGTTTCGATCTTCGGAATCATGCCGCCCGAGATCGTCCCGTCCGCGATCAGCCGGCGGCACTGCTCGATCGTCAGCTCCGGGATCAGGTTCTTGTCCTTGTCGAGCACGCCGGGCACGTCGGTCAGGAGCAGCAGGCGCTTGGCGTTGAGCGCGCCGGCGATCGCGCCGGCGAAGGTGTCGGCGTTGACGTTATAGGTCTGGCCATCGGCCGCCGCGCAGACCGGCGCCAGCACGGGGATCAGCTCCGCCTTCAGGATCGCGTCGAGCACGGAGGTATCGACCTTGTCGGGCTCGCCGACGAAGCCGAGATCGAGCACCTCCTCGATCTTCGAGTCGGGATCGACGATGGTGCGGGTCACCTTGCGGGCGGTGACCATGTTGCCGTCCTTGCCGCAAAGCCCGATCGCCTTGCCGCCCTCGCGCGAGATATAGCCGACGATCTCCTTGTTGACCGAGCCGGCCAGGACCATCTCGACGACGTCGACGGTCGCCGCGTCCGTGACGCGCAGACCCTGCTTGAACTCGGATGCGATACCGAGCTTGGTCAGCATCCGCGCGATCTGCGGCCCGCCGCCATGGCAGACCACGGGTTTCAGGCCCGACTGCTCGAGCAGCACGATGTCCTCGGCGAAATCCTCGGCTGTGGCCGCATCGCCCATGGCGTTGCCGCCATATTTGATGACGACCACCTCCTGATCGTAGCGCTGCATATGCGGCAAGGCGACGACCAGAAGCTCGGCAACCTGCGAGGGTGTCAGCAAGGCGGGATTGATCATCGGCAGGCTCCGCAGGCGCGCGAAGGGGCTGCGCCGGTGCGCCTTCTAGCGGACAATGGCGGCGTGCGGAAGGATATCTGCGCGGTTCAGGCGCGCTTTGCCAACAGTGCCGCCAGCGCCAGCCCGAGCCAGCCGGCGAGCATCAGGAATCCGCCGATCGGCGCGGCGCGCGGAAACAGCGCCTCGCTGGCGAAACCGCGCCGCGTGAGGTCGGCGGCGAAGAGCGCGACGCCGAGAATCACGACCGAAATGGCGATGCGCGCCAGAACATCGTGCAGGAAGCCAGCCTTGCGCGCGACCGTCGCGCCCATCACGGTCGGCGCGTGGAACAGCAGCATCTGGCCTGCCGTTTGGATGTTCGTCGTCCCGGTGACGTGGGCTGCGGCGGCCAGCAGGGCGACGCCGGAAAGCCCCATGAGCAGCGCGATGACAAGATGTACCTTCGTGGCTGTCATGATGGAACGATGGCCCGCTCAACGCGATCTTGGGCTCTCAAGCTCGAGAGCGGCCAGACGCAACAACACGAACTGTTGCCAATACCCGGACCAGGCAGAGGGGGCTAATATGCCCGGTATCCGCGGTTGGTGTTAGGCCAGATCGCCACTACGGCCGGCACTTCGGCAATCCGCCTGAGTTCCCTGCCTGTGGCCTCGACCACGAATGACCGCGAGGAAGGCAGATAGCGCTGCGTTTGGTGACCCAACGCCTGCTCAAGCTCATGTCGCGCCTGATCAACGCTTTCGCTGGACGGCGCGCCGCCACCCACGCGCAAGCCCGAACGCCCGAAAGTGACGGCTTCGCGGCTGGACCGTTCGATCGTCGGCAACGGCAAACCGACCTCAACGAGGACAGTGTGCGACGACGGGGCCGAATGGAGGGCGTCCTCACGGAGATCATCGGACTTGATCTTGTCCAAGACCTTCTGACCGTCGAAATTCATCTCGATCTCCACCTCGCCAACAAATATCCCTAGCACAGAACGGTGGACGAGTCTTCAAACGACAGAGGAATTGCCGCGTCACTCAGTATCCTAGATCCTTGGCAAATCCTATCGCTCGCAGGATATCGATCTTGCCGAAACCAAACCGATGATCCTGCCCGGCTTCGCCGAGTTCGTCGGCCGAACCGGTTAGCAAGTCCTGAATGACAAACGCGCGCTCGCCGATCTCGACTCCATCGCGAATGTTAGTGCTGCTCAGCAGAAGCGCAATGGCCCCCGCGACATGCGGAGCCGCCATGGATGTACCGTTGAAGTACTCCCAGTCTCCGTTAGGAACGGACGAGCACACCGCCACGCCGGGAGCCGACAGGTCCGGCTTCGAATAGACCAAAGGCAGCATGTCTTGTGGAAAAAACGGAGATTGACGGATCACCTGTGTCCGACCGCCGGAGAAGCCCGCCGCGCGATTGAGATGATCGGTCGCGCCGACAGCGAAAGCCAGAAAGTCGTTGCCCGGCGAACCGGATGTTTGACTGCCCTCATTGCCGATGGCCGTGACCACAGGAATGCCCACTCGCAACGCATTCAGAATGGCGCTGGTGTAGGTAGTGGGCACGTCCGGCCCCCAGATCAGCCCGCCTAGGGACATGTTGATGACATCGACCTCCTGTTCGATTGCCCAGTCGATGCCTGCGAGCACCTGAGCATCGGTTCCACCTTTGGCGCCGTCCAGTACAAGGGCGGCCGCGATCTTGGCCTCCGGCGCGACGCCAATCCATCTGCCGCTGGCATTGCCGCCCACGATGATGCCGGCGCAATGAGTGCCATGTTTGTCCGAATCTCGAGGCTTCGCTCCGACGACTTCGTTTCCTTGAGCGTCGAACTCTGCCCAGGCAGAAATCTTGCCAGCCAGATCGGGATGATTTGCATCGACCCCGGTGTCGAGCAGTCCAATCGTTACACCCTTGCCTCTCGCGCCGAATGCACCCCAGACCCCGAGCGCGCCGATCGATCGCACGCCCCAGCCGCTGACCTTGTTGTCCTCAACCGGGCGGGGAACCTGCTTTGGCGTGATGGCCGGCGGGACCAAAATTCGACGATTGGGAAACACCCCTTCCAGATTCTCGATCAGGTCGTCTTGGTAAAGTTTCATGAGGTCTTCCTCGCGAAACCGCATGAGGAAACTGCTCGATGTCCAGAATTTTCGAGGCTGGAAATCTGGGTCGGCCCTTCGGCCTCGTCCTTTCGGGCGGTCCGTATGCAGATTCTTGCGCACGACGTCCGATTGTAAGATCGGTCGCATAGACTCAAGGTTGGCCTGTCTGAGCGATTGCATCTTGGATGAGGTCACAGGAGCCCACGCGATTTGCGCGGAAAGGCTCATATCGACATTGCGAAGCCGCTTCGATGCCGCATTTCGCGTACCGTCCGTCCAACGCCCGGCAGAAAGCAGCTTGTTCTGGGCAGGGAGAACGTCACGCGGCGACGCTGCCATTGCCCGCTTGCGCAGGGCCTCCGCCACAGTTTTGGTAAATTGTTCATCCTCCGGCGTTGATTGCCCTGTCTTGATGATGACTTCTTGGAGGCCGCCTGACGTATTATCAAGTATGAATTCGATTTGGTGCCTGATAGCTTTCCGCTTATCGTCGATCTTTATTGTCATAACAATTCTCCATTATTAGAATAATTGCCCATATTTCAATATTATACTGCTTATATTACTGATTAAATTGATACTTATAACTTTAATGTCAATGAAATAGGCGCTCATGGATTGAGTTATGTAGTAATTTACCGAACATCCCTTTAATATAGCATACGATCTATTAAAATCCAGATGTCGAGCAAGAATTTTTGATGATTTACGCGGCCTTCAGAAATTCTAGTTTTGAAAGCAAGAAATTTACACTAAAAAGTTATTTTCCCTATACGGCATGTATTTTTATAGTAATTTATTTAGATAAATAATATAATGTAGATAAATATATGGCTTGATTCAAGATCTTAGTATTTATTCAGGCGTATTTTGAATATATATACGTGCGCGTCATGCGTTAGAGCGCCCTTAAATCTATTTGCCGATATTATCGGTGGTTACTTGCTCTTGGTTATCAATTCAGATGCGGTCTCGCCCCGCTCCGCCAGCACACGCCCCACCGCCGCGCGCAGTTCCGGGATGCCCAGGCCGCTCTCGCTGGACGTCAGCAGCACCTCGGGAAACGCCGCCGGGCGGCGCTTGATCTCGTCATAGGTCGCCTCGACCATGAATTGTTGGTCGGCCTTTTTGATCGCGTCGCCCTTGGTCAGAACGACCTGATAGGAGATCGCCGCCTTGTCGAGCGTCTCGAGCACCGCGCCGTCGACGTCCTTGAGACCGTGGCGGGCGTCGATCAGCAGATAGACCCGCATCAGATTGGGCCGACCGCGCAGGTAATTGTGGATCAGGTTGGTCCAGGAGGCGACCTTGGCGCGCCCGACGGCGGCATAGCCGTAGCCCGGCATGTCGACGATGGTCAGCCGTTCATCCGCTCCGACCTGGCGGAAGAAATTGAGCTGCTGCGTGCGGCCCGGCGTGTGCGAGGTCCGCGCCAGCGCGTTGCGCCGCGTGACCGCGTTGATCAGGCTCGACTTGCCGACATTGGAGCGGCCCGCAAATGCGATCTCCTGTCCGACCATGGGCGGCAGGTCGTCGATATGGGTCGAGGCCCAGACGAAGTCCCACGGCCCCTCGAACAGCTTTCGGGCGGATTCGATCTCGTCGTCGGAATAGGGCTTGGTAGTGCTTGCGGTCATGAACCCTGCCTACACGGCCCCGCGCAGCGCGTCGATGTCGGCCGCCGTGATCGCGGCGATGTTGCGCGCGATGCGGTCGGCATCCCAGTCCCACCAGCGGATATCCAGCAAAGCGGCGACGATCTCGGGCGGAAAGCGCATCTTCACGACGCGTCCGGGATTGCCGACGACGACGGCATAGGGCGGCACGTCTTTGGCGACCTGCGCCCTCGTGCCGATGATCGCGCCGTCGCCGATCGTGACTCCCGGCATGATCACCGCCTCGCGGCCGATCCAGACATCGTTGCCGATGCGCATATCGCCGCGAAAGCCGGTCTTCGTCGTCTTGTAGTCGGGCGCGCCTGCAATGCCGAACATGCCGAACGGGTAGGTCGAGAAGCCGCCCATCGGGTGGTTCGCGCCGTTCATCACGAATTGAGCGCCCTGCGCGATCGCGACGAATTTTTCGATGATCAGCCGGTCGCCGACGAAGTCGAAATGGTAGCGCACGCAGCGCGCGACGAAATGCTCCGGCCCGCGCGAATCGTCATAATAGCTGTAGTCGCCGACTTCGATCAGGGGATGATCGACGATCGCCCTGAGAAAGGCCGTGCCCTTCCAGCCGGGGATCGGGTGGCGTGTGAGGGGATCGGGCAGGGGCATGGGCTTCGCCGGGTAGTCGGCAGTGGGCAGTAGGCAGTGGGCAGTGGGCAGTGGGCAGTCGAAAAATCGTTCTCACGATTGCCGGCTGCCCACTCCCAACTGCCTCACTTCTTGTTCGAATTCGCCGGCTTGGCGGGGGCTGCCACGGCCGTCGCCGCAGGCTTCTTCCCGAACATGCCCTTGATGTTGTCGAAGAGTTCGATCTTCACGCCGAACTTCCTCATGATGTAGCCCTGCTGGAGCACGGAGAGCAGGTTGTTCCAGCTCCAGTAGATCACCAGCCCGGCCGGGAACGAGCCGAGCAGGAAGGTGAAGAACACCGGCATCCAGGTGAACATCATCTTCTGGACCGGGTCAGGCGGCTCCGGATTCATCTTCATCTGCACGAACATCGTGATGCCCATGATGATCGGCCAGATGCCGATATGCAGGAAGGCGGTCAGCGCGGCCGGCAGGAAGAAGAAGATGTTGGTCGGGTCCTGCGCCGCGAGATCGCGGATCCAGCCGAAGAACGGCGCATGCCGCATCTCGATGGTCACGAACAGGATCTTGTAGAGCGCGAAGAAGACCGGAATCTGGACCAGCACCGGCCAGCAGCCGGCAAGCGGGTTGATCTTCTGGGTCTTGTACAGCTCCATCAAGGCCTGCTGCTGCTTCATCTTGTCGTCGGCGAAGCGCTCGCGGATCGCCAGCATTTCCGGCTGGACCGCCTTCATCTTGGCCATCGAGGCGTAGGATTTGCTCGCAAGCGGGAAGAACAGCAGCTTGAGCAGCACGGTGACGATGAGGATCGCGACGCCGAAATTGCCGACGTGCTTGTAGATCCAGTCCATCACATAGAACATCGGCTTGGTGATGAAGTAGAACCAGCCCCAGTCGATCAGCAGCTCGAAGCGCTTGATGCCGAGGTTCTTCTCATAGCCGTCGATCGCGGCCGTCTCCTTGGCGCCGGCAAAGAGGCGGGCCTGATTGGCCGAGCTTGCGCCGGCCGCGATGGTGACGGCCTCGCCGAGAAAATCGGCCTGGTAGGTGCGAGCCGAGCCGGTCTGCACCGAGGAGTAGCGCCCTTCATATTTGCGGGCCTGATCGGGCACGACGGCGGCCGCCCAGTATTTGTCTGTGATGCCGACGAAGCCGCCGACGACATCCTTCCAGACCTTGCCGTTGGTGCCGGCGCTCAGCACCGGCTCCTTGTCGACCGCGTCATAGCCGTATTCCTGCAGGCCCTGCTCGCCGAGATTGCCGATCAGACCCTCATGCAGCACGTAGAAGCCGAGCACGGCCGGCTTACCGTGGCGAACGACCTGCCCATAGGGGAACAGCGTGACGGGGCCTGCGCCCTTGTTCTCGACCTCGTCGCGGATCGTGAACATGGCATTGTCATCGACGGTGATGGCGCGCTTGAAGAGCAGGCCCTGGCCGTTGTCCCAGGTCAGGTTCAGCGGCGTTCCCGGCCGCAGGGTCTGCGCGTCGGCGCTCCAGAGCGTCGCGGCGCTGGGCAGCGGGACGTTCGCGCCAGGCGGGGCGACCCAGCCGAAATCGGAATAATAGGCGTTGGGTCCGCCGAGAGGCGAGAGCAGGATGATGTTGGGGCTGTTGGGATCGACGGTCTCGCGATAGGCCTTGAGCGAGACGTCGTCGATACGCGCGCCGGTCAGGGCGATCGAGCCGGAAATCTTCGGAGTATCGACCTGCACGCGCGGACTGCGGGCAAGCGCCCGGGCGCGGGTCTCGACAGCTGGAGTCGCCGGAACCGCGCCGGGCGTCGCCGGCACGCCGGGCTGGCCCGAGACGTTCGGGGCGGGCACGGATGTCGTGCCCGGCGCGACCGTGGGTGTCTGCGTCTGCTGGTTTTGCTGGGCGATCTGCTTTTGCTTTTCCATCTGCGGCACGCCGTAGAAGTACTGCCAGCCAAGCAGCACGACGACCGACAGCGTGATCGCCAGCAGCAGATTGCGGTTGTCTTCTTTCATCATCATGATCGCAAACAGGTCTCGCTGGCGCCCGAAGGCTTTATGTTGGCTGGCGCGCGGGCGCCGGTTGCGCGGCGCGGCGGTCCTTGGAAGCGGAGTGGCGGCCGGGCTTCTGCGGCCGGGCGCGGTCGAGCCCGACCGAGAGCTCGGACACGAGCATCGCGAAAGACGCCGTCAATGTCTCGGGCCGGGCGACGACCACAAGGTCGCAGGGTCGCATCGCCTTGTCGGCCAGAGCGAGTTGGGCCGCAGCCCGCAGGCGGCGGCGGATGCGGTTTCGCTTGACCGCGTTGCCGACTTTTCGCGAGGCGGTCAGCCCCAGCCGCAGGCCGGCCTCGTCATTCGCCGATCGGTCGAGAACCTGAACGGACAACGCGGACGAACGAAAACGGCGGCCATGCTCGGCCGCCGCCAGAAATTCCTTGCGTTGCGTCAGACGGGCGAGGCGCATGGCGATTGGCCAGTCTTCCGGGCGAAGCGCGCGAGTTTCACGCGCCCGCGGCTCAGGCCGACAGCTTCTTGCGGCCGTGCGCGCGGCGGGCGGCGATGACCTTGCGGCCGCCGACTGTCGCCATGCGGGCGCGGTAGCCGTGGCGGCGCTTGCGGACCAGCTTGCTGGGTTGATAGGTTCTTTTCACGATCCGTCTCCGGGGCCTTGTCGGCGCGGCGGTCTCAGGCTTCCCAGGGGAAGCGCGGCCAGCCGAGCCTGTCATGCAAAATCTCTGCGTAGACATAGAGCCTGCGCAAGTCGCGGGCTTATGACGGATGGGCGGTTCCAAGTCAATCCGAAACGCGCGCGCCGCGGCAAGAAGGAGCGCCTCCATCACAGGCTTGCGCTGCGCCGCCAAACCCCCGATATAGCGGCCGGGAGGTTGGCGAGGGACGTCTCACTCGCCAACCGGGTCAGGTCCGGAAGGAAGCAGCCCTAACGAGACCGAACGGGTCTTCGTCCAGCCTCCCACCTTGTTGCTGCCGGGCGCTGTCGCAGCGTACGGGAATATGCCGCGAAACGGGCGTTGACCCCTGCGCGCGCAACCGCCAAACCAGACCGATGAGCGACGACACCCTTTCAGGCCCTCCGCTGGACGAGCCGGGCTTTGCCGGTTTCGACCCCGCGCCGGTCGCGGCGGCGCCGGCCGCCTACCGCGTGCTCGCGCGCAAGTACCGTCCCGCCCATTTTGGCGACCTGATCGGCCAGGATGCGATGGTGCGGACGCTCACTAACGCCTTTGCCGCCAACCGCATCCCGCAGGCCTGGATGCTGACCGGCGTGCGCGGCGTCGGCAAGACGACGACGGCCCGCATCCTGGCGCGCGCCCTCAATTACCAGACGCCGGACGGCAAGGGCGCGCCGACGACCGACCTCGCCGCCTTCGGGATCCATTGCAAGGACATCGTCGAGGGCCGCCATATCGACGTGATGGAGATCGACGCCGCCTCCAACAACGGCGTCGACAATGTCCGCCAGATCAACGACGCGGTGCGCTATGCGCCGGTCTCGGCGCGCTACAAGGTCTACATCGTCGACGAAGTCCACATGATGTCGACGCCGGCCTTCAACGCGCTGCTGAAGACGCTGGAGGAGCCGCCGCCGCACGCGAAATTCATCTTCGCCACCACCGAGATCGGCAAGGTGCCGATCACGGTTTTGTCGCGCTGCCAGCGCTTCGACCTGCGCCGCGTCGAGTCGGCGCTTCTCGTCGGCCATCTCGCCGGCATCTGCGCGCGCGAGGGGATCGAGGCCGAGGAGGAGGCGCTTGCCGCCATCGCGCGCGCGGCCGAAGGCTCGGTGCGCGATTCGCTGTCCATTCTCGACCAGGCGATCGCCCATGCGGCGGGCGCGATCACGCTCGACGATGTCCGCTCGATGCTGGGACTGGCCGACCGCGCCCGCATCATCGACCTGTTCGAGATGGTGATGAAGGGCGACATCGCCGCGGCGCTGGGAGAACTGCGTGCGCAATACGACGCCGGCGCCGATCCGGTGGTCGTGCTGACCGACCTGGCAGAGTTCACCCATCTCGTGACGCGGCTGAAGCTCGTGCCGGACGCGGCCAAAGATAACGGCCTTGCCCAGGCGGAGCGCGTGCGCGGCGGCGATTTTGCGCAAAGGCTTTCCGTGCGCGTGCTCGCCCGCGCCTGGCAGATGCTGCTGCGCGCCATCGCCGAGGTGAAGCAGGCCGACCGGCCGATTATGGCCGCCGAAATGGCGCTGGTGCGCCTGACCCATGCCGCCGATCTGCCGACGCCCGACGAAGCTCTGAAGCTGATGCGCGACGGCGCGGGCGCGATGCCGGCCGGCAACGCGACGCCGGCTGCCGCGCCACGCCCGCCTTCAGGGGGCGGCAACACGGCGCTGGCCGCGCGGCCCGTGCTCGCCAGCGTGAACCCCGTCCCGATGCCGATGCCCGTTTTCGCGCCGGCGGCGCAGGTCGCGGCACAGCCGCAGGTCATGCTGGCCTCGCTCGAGGATGTCGTGGCGCTGGCCTCGCAGCACCGCGACATCACGCTGAAGCTCGCGCTCGAGCGCGATGTCAGGCCCGTGCGCTTCGAGCAGGGCCGTATCGAGTTTTCACTTGCCGAGGGCAGTTCGCGCACGCTGGCGACCGATCTCTCGCGCAAGCTGCGCGAGTGGACCGGGCAGACCTGGATGGTCGCCGTGGTCAACGCCGAGGGCGGGGCGACCCTGCGCGAGCAGGCTGAAGCCGTGCGCGGCCGCCGCGAGAGCGACGCGGCCTCGCATCCTGCCGTCCGGGCCGTGCTGGAGCGCTTTCCCGGTGCGCGCATCGTCGATGTGCGCGACCCGCGCGCGGCTGAAGCCGAGGCCGCCCCCGACGCCATCCCCGTGAGCGACTATCTGCCCGACGCCGAGCCGCTTTTCGACGACAGCGAGCCCGACTACGACGGCGTCGATTTCTGACGAAAAGGGAGCCGAGACGATGCGCGACATGATGGGCCTGATGAAGCAGGCGCAGGACATGCAGCAGAAGATGGCCACGATGCAGGCCGAACTCGACACGATCGAGGTCGAGGGCGCGGCCGGCGGCGGCATGGTGAGCGTGACGATGACGGCCAAGGGCGCGCTCAAGGCGGTGAAGATCGACCCCTCGCTGATGATCGCCGATGAGCGCGAGATCGTCGAGGATCTGATCGTCGCGGCCTGCGCGGACGCCCGCACCCGCGCCGAGCGCGTGATGCAGGAGCGCATGGCCGAGATCACCAAGGGCCTGCCGATCCCGCCCGGCATGAAGCTGTTTTGAGCGTAACCTTCTTCCAGAACCTCATCCTGAGGAGCCGCGCAGCGGCGTCTCGAAGGATGCTCCAGTGCAGACTGGACGATCCTTCGAGACGCGGACTTGCGTCCGCTCCTCAGGATGAGGGCTGAAGGAGACGCGACGAGATGACCCGCGCCATCGCCGGCCCCGAGATCGAGCGGCTGATCCAGCTTCTGGCGAAACTGCCCGGCCTCGGGCCCCGTTCGGCAAGGCGCGCGGCGCTTCACCTCGTCAAGAAGCGCGAACAGTTGCTCGGCCCGCTGACCGAGGCCATGGCCGTCGCCCGCGAGCGCATCGTCGTCTGCTCGACCTGCGGCAATATCGACACCAGCGACCCCTGCTCGCTGTGCCGCGACGCGCGCCGCGACGAGACGCAGCTCGTCGTCGTCGCCGATATCGGCGATCTCTGGGCGCTGGAGCGCTCCGGCGCCGTCTCGGGCCGCTATCACGTGCTGGGCGGCGTGCTCTCGGCGCTCGATGGCGTGCGGCCGGAGCATCTCTCGTTTGATCCGCTTGTGGCGCGGGCGAGCGCGCCTGCGGTGCGCGAGGTCGTGCTGGCGCTCAGCGCCACGGTCGATGGTCAGACCACGGCCCATGTCATCACCGAGATGCTGGCGCATCTGCCGCTCAGGGTAACGCGGCTCGCCCATGGCGTGCCGGTCGGCGGCGAGCTCGACTATCTCGACGACGGGACGCTGGCCGCCGCCATCCGCCAGCGCACGGGCTTCTAGACACGCGAAAGGCCGCGCCCGTTCAGGCGCGGCCTCGTACATCCGTGAATGTTGGTCTCAAAACTTGTAGGCGACGCTGGCGCGGACCGTGTGCATGCTCGGGTTCTGCTCGGCGGTGAGGCCGAGGAAGGCCGAGCGCGCGACATAGTCGAACTTGCCGTAATCGGTGTAGCGGTAGTCGAGACCGAGGATGATGTTGTTGGTCATCGCGTAGTTCACGCCGCCGCCGGCGGTCCAGCCCGTCCTCGAGAACGACCCGGTCTCGCCGAAGCCCGCGAGCGGGTTGAAATACGAGTAGTCGAGTTCGGTGAAGGCGACGCCGCCGGTGCCGTAGATCATGAAGCGGTCGAAGGCATAGCCGATGCGGGCGCGCACCGACGCCTGCCAATCCTGCTGCACGCGCACGAGACCGCCCGGATCGGTCGCGCTGCGCACGAGCGGCGGGTCGAAGAAGCCGCTGCGCGCATTCATGCCTTCGACGTCGCCTTCGACACCGAGGACGAGCGCGCCCATCTGATAGTTGAAGCCGGCATGGACGCCGCCGACCACCGACTCCGGATGATATTCGAAACGGTTGATGAACCTGCGTCCGGCGGTCAGGAGCTCGGTGGTGCTGTCCGTGCCCCAGGAATACCCGATCTGACCGCCGACATAGACGCCGGTCCAATTGTACAGGGCAGGAAGCGGCGGCGCTTTCGGCAGATATTTTCCCGATGGGAGGTCAGCGGCGCCCGCAGCGCTGCTGCCGAGGATGAGAAGGCTCGCCAAGGCGGTTTTGAGAGGTGTGTTCATCGCGGTCTCTACCCATGGACGAAATCGGAGGCTCGCCTGTCCGAACCGCCTCGCGGCGCTCCGGTCGCAGGCCATCCGAGCCCTCCCGCGCGCCCGTCAAACGCGTCGGTCTGACCGCCATATGAAAGTGTTAAGGTTAATAAATCGTCTAACCTGTCCAAGGCCGTCTCAGAGCCGGAACATTTCGAATGATGGCGTGTTTGCGGCAGGCTGACCTGACCGCGCTGACGAAACGGAGCGGGGCGGGCGCGGCGTGAGGGATTCTCGGAGAATGGCTTTGCTGAAGCGGATCACGGGCATGGCCGGCGCGGCCGTGGCGCTGGGCTACGCCTATGACGCGGTCTCGCGCCGCCTGTCGCGCAGCCGGCGCGAGCAGGAGCGCGGCCGCACCGCGAAAGCGCCCTGGCAGATGACCTGGCTCGGCTGGAAGGACGTGCTGCTGCGCTTCGCCGACAACCTCATCGACAACCGGCTTATGTCGCTGGCGGGCGCGGTGGCGTTCTTCACGCTGCTGTCGCTCGTTCCCGCGCTCTCGCTCTTCGTCACGATCTACCGTTATTTCACCGACCCGCTGACGATCGCGGGCCAGCTCGACAGCCTGACGCTGTTCTTTCCCGACGCGGCGCGTGACCTGATCCGCGAGCAGGCCGTCAGGCTCGCGACGCAGGACATGTCGACGCTGTCGATCACGTTCCTGATCAGCTTCCTCGTCGCGACATGGAGCGCCAACGCCGCCGTGAAGGCGATCTTCGATGCGCTCAACATCATCTACCGCGAGCGCGAGAAGCGCAGCTTCCTGAAGCTCAACGCCATCTCGCTGATGATGACGATCAGCGGCGTGGCGCTGCTGACCACCGCGCTGATCATCATCGCCAGCGTGCCGGTGATCACGGCGCTGTTTCCCGCCGCCTTCGAGCTGGAGCGGCTGCTGCGCATCGTGCGCTGGCCTAGCTTTTTCGTCGTTGCGACCTTGTCGATCGCCTGTCTCTACTGGATCGGCCCGAGCCGGCATCCGGCGCGCTTCATCTGGGTGATGCCCGGCGCGATCGCAGCGGCCATCTTCTGGGCCGGGGCGTCATGGGCGTTCTCGTTTTATGTCGGAACGCTGGGCAACTACACGGCGACCTATGGCTCGCTCGCCACGGTCGTCGTCTTCATGACCTGGCTCTGGCTCTCGGCGACGATCGTGCTCGCCGGCGCGGAACTGAACGCCGAACTGGAGCACCAGACCGCGCGCGACACGACGCGCGGCGAGCCCAAGCCGATCGGTCTGCGCGGCGCGACCATGGCCGATACGATCGGCAAGCCGGTCGCGGACCGCGACTGATGCTCGATCCCGAGATCACCCGCCAGGACGACCTGCGCAGCGGGCGCAGTCCCTGGCTCGCCGGTCCGCCGCGCCCCGAGGGCGAGAGCGTCGAGGCCGATCTGCGCTGCGACGTCGTGATCGTCGGCGGCGGTATCACCGGTGCGCTGGTGGCGGAGCACCTGACCGGCCTCGGCCGGCAGGTCGTGCTGGTCGACCGCGAGCGCGAGGGCTTTGGCAGCACGGCGGCATCGACCGCCATGCTGCAATGGGAGATCGACAAGCCGCTGGCGAAGCTGACGGAGTTCTACGGCTTCGAGAAGGCGGCCGATGTCTATCGCCGCAGTTTTCGCGCCGTCGAGGGCCTGCGCGCGCTCGCCGTCGAACTCGGGATTGGGGCGGGCTTCCTGCCGCGCGACAGCGTCTATCTCGCGGCCGGCAACGTCGATCTGGCGCAACTGCGAGCCGAATCGGCCCTGCGCGAGAAAGCCGGCCTGCCCGGAACGGTGCTCGACCATGCCGGTCTTCTGGTCCATTTCGGGCTCGACCGCGAGGGCGCGATCGTCTCGGCGGGCTCCGCCGAGGCCGATCCGCTCAGCCTGTGCCACAATCTGCTGTCGGTCTCGATGAGGCGCGGCGCAAGACTTGTCCGCGACGAGGCGGTCAGCTTTTCCGGCGAGGGCAACGCCGCGCTGATACAGCTCGCGGGCGGGCGCACGATCGAGGCCGGCCATGCCGTGCTGGCGACGGGCTACGTCATGCCCGATTGCGTGACGAGCGCGCTGCACCGCGTCGCCTCGTCCTGGGCGATCGCGACCCTGCCGCAGAAACCACAAGCGCTCTGGCCGGGACCGGCTCTGGTCTGGGAGGCGTCTGAAGACTACGTCTACTGCCGCACGACGCGCGACGGGCGCATCGTCATCGGCGGCGAGGACGAGGAGGACGACGATCCCGAGAGCCGGGAGGCACTGCAGCCGGAGAAGGCGCAGGCCCTGCTAAAGAAGCTCGGCGCGCTTTTGCCGCGCGCGGAGCTCACGCTCGGGCATAGCTGGTCGGGCGCCTTCGGCCAGACCAGCGACGGGCTGCCGCTGATCGGCCGTGTGCCCGGCCATCCACGCCTGCTCGCGGCCTATGGCTATGGCGGAAACGGCATCACCTTCAGCTTCCTCGCCTCGCGGCTGCTGGGCGCGCTCATCCATGGCCAGGAGCGCGACTGGTTCTCGCATTTCGCGATCGATCGGCCCGACCCTACTTAGGCCCTGATATACGCGATTGCAGCGCTGCAATGTCGAACTTGCCGGCAGCGGGGGCGACATCGGACGGCGGACCCGCCATCTCTTCAGGCAGGCGGCCGCAGGGCCGCACCCTCTTTCGGAGGCTGCCATGCTCGCGGTCCAGAACATACCAACCGTCGCGCTCGACGCCCATGATGCGCCGCTTCATATCGGCGCGGTGACGCTGCGGGTGACCGATCTGGCGCGGCTGACGAATTTCTATCGCGATGCGATCGGCCTCGGTCTGATCGCGCAGGACCACGCAACAGCGACGCTCGGCGTCGATGGTGTCGCGCTGGTCAGGCTCGTCGAGGGCGGTGCGCGACCGAGTTCGCCGGCCGGCCTGTTCCATCTCGCTTTGCTGCTGCCCTCGCGCGCCGCGCTCGCCGACTGGGTCGGGCATGCGGCGCAGGTTCGCATTCCCCTCGACGGCGCGTCCGACCATCTCGTCAGCGAGGCGCTGTATCTCTCGGACCCGGAGGGCAATGGCATCGAGATCTACCGCGACCGTCCGCGCACTGAGTGGCCGCGCCGCGACGGCGCGATCAGGATGGCGACCGAGCGGCTCGACCTCGACGCGCTGCTGCGCGAGGCAAAAGGCGGCGAGTACCTCGGCATGCCGACAGGCACGCGGATGGGCCATATTCATCTGCGCGTCGGCGATACGAGCGAGGCTGAGGCGTTCTATCAGGGCAGTCTCGGCTTCGACCTGACGGTGCGCTATCCAGGCGCGAGCTTCCTTTCGAGCGGCGGCTATCACCACCACATCGCCGGCAATATCTGGAGCAGCCGGGGCGCGGGCGCGCGGCGGAGGGGAGAGATCGGGCTCGACCGGTTCGAGCTGGTGGCGCGGGATGAGGCTGAGTTCGCAGCGATGCGGGGGCGGATTCTCGCAGCCGGCGGCGAGGACGGCGCGGATGGTCCGGCGATCACCGATCCTTGGGGCAACCGGTTGGTTCTGACACGCTGACGCTATGTCGTGGCAAACGGCGAACCCCTCTCCCGGAGAGAGAGGGGTTCGCTAGCGTCAAGTCCTGCACAGGCTGAGTTCGCCGAAGCGCTCAAAGCCCCTCGAACAGTGCGCTCGAAATGTAGCGCTCGGCGAAGGAGGGGATGATCACGACGATCGTCTTGCCGGCGTTCTCCGGCCGCGCGCCGACCTCGAGCGCGGCGGCCACCGCCGCGCCCGATGAGATACCGGCCGGGATGCCTTCCGCTTTCGCCAGCGCGCGCGAGGTCTCGAAGGAGGTCTGGTTGCCGACGGTGACGACCTCGTCGATGACCGAGCGGTCGAGGATGCCGGGCACGAAGCCCGCGCCGATGCCCTGGATCTTGTGCGGGCCGGGCGCGCCGCCCGACAGCACCGGCGAATCCTCCGGCTCGACCGCGATAATCTTCACGCCCGGCTTCTTGGCCTTGAGCACCTGACCGACGCCGGTGATGGTGCCGCCGGTGCCGACGCCCGAGATGAAGATATCGACCTTGCCGTTCGTATCGTTCCAGATTTCCTCGGCCGTCGTCCGGCGGTGGATTTCGGGATTGGACGGGTTCTCAAACTGCTGCGGGATGATCGCGCCCGGAATCTCGGCCTTGAGTTCCTCGGCCCTGGCGACCGCGCCGCGCATGCCGCCGGGACCGGGCGTCAGCACGAGTTCGGCGCCGAGCAGCGCCAGCATCTTGCGCCGCTCCAGAGACATCGTCTCCGGCATCACCAGGATCAGGCGGTATCCGCGCGCGGCCGCGACGAAGGCGAGCGCGATGCCGGTGTTGCCGGAGGTCGGCTCGATCAGCGTGCCGCCGGGCTTCAACGCGCCCGAGGCTTCCAGCGCGTCGATCATGTTGACGCCGATGCGGTCCTTGACGCTGGAGATCGGGTTGAAGAATTCGAGCTTGGCGAGGATCGTCGCCTTGACGCCGCGCTCGGCTGGCAGGCGGTTCAGCCTGACCAGCGGCGTGTCGCCGATCGTGTCGGTGATCGAATCATAGACGCGGCCGCGGCCGGGCGTTCTGGTCGGGGCGGGGTGGAGCTTGCGGACGGCCTCGGACATCGGAATCCTCCTCGGGATGAGCTTCTGATTTAGGGAGAGGCTAGCGCAATTCACAGATACTGTCGATGAAAGTAATAATATACAGATTTATATTGTAAAATCATGGCTGGCGCGACCGCTGTCGACGGCCTTGGCCTCCTCGGCCTGCCGGCACAACTCGGCCACGGTCACAGCGTCGAGGACAGCAAGAAAGGCCTGCGAGGCCTGCTCCACTTGCGGGGCAATCACGTTCTCGACCAGCAGCGACGTCGGCAGCGGCCCAAGCGCCTCGTCCGCATCGGTCAGCATGGCGGCACGTGCGATCTCGCCGGCGGTGATGCGCCGGCGCTCGCGGGCGAGTTCGTAGCCGCCGCGCGGGCCGCGCACCCCCTTGAGGATGCCGGCCCTGACCAGCGCCTGCAGCAGCGTCTCCAGATGGCGCGGCGGCAGATCGTGGCGCGCCGCCAGCAGCTTTGCCGCAACCGGCGTCGGGCGAGCATGCAGTGCGACATCGACCACGGCGGCGATGGCGAGCAGGCTGCGGCGGGAGAGCAGCATCATGGTCGCGACGCCTTGGCGCCCGCGACACCAGTCGAGCCGAAGCCGCCGGTCCCACGCACGGTCTCTTCGAGCGTGGCGGCCTCCACCAAGGCGGCTCGCGTGACCGCCGCGATCACGAGTTGGGCGATGCGGTCTCCCCGCACGATGACCAAGGGGGCCGGACCATGGTTGATCAGGATGACCTTCACCTCGCCGCGATAGTCGCTGTCGATCGTGCCGGGCGCATTCAGAACCGTGACGCCGTGCCTTGCCGCGAGGCCCGAGCGCGGCCGGACCTGCCCCTCGAAGCCGGCCGGAATCTGCAGGCTCAATCCGGTCGAGACCAGTGCAGTCTCGCCGGACGCCAGTGCCAGCGTTTCGCCATCGCCCAATGCCGCGCGCAAATCCATGCCGGCCGCACCGTCGCTCTCATAGGCCGGCAGCGGCAGGCCCTCGCCATGCGGCAAGCGGACAAAGGCGATCGTCACAGCCTCGCTCACGGCGTCGCCAACCCGGCGAGATGCGCCACGAGCCGGCTCGCGACCTCGGTCTTGGGCAGTGTCGGCCAGGTCTCGACGCCGTCGCGTGAGACCAGATGCACGGTGTTGCTCTCGCCGCCCATCACGCCTGTGCCGCCGACATCGTTGGCGACGATCAGGTCGCAGCCCTTGCGGGCGAGCTTGGCCTGCGCATGGGCGACGACATGTTCGGTTTCGGCGGCGAAGCCGACGACAACGGCTGGCCGGCCGGTCTTCAGCGCGGCGACCGTGGCGAGGATGTCGGGGTTTTCGACGAGCGAAAGCGCCGGCAGCGCCCCGCCATCCTTCTTCATCTTTTCAGGCGCGGCGTCAGCGACGCGCCAGTCGGCGACGGCCGCGGCGAAGATCGCGATATCGGCCGGCAAAGCGCCTTCTACGGCGGCCAGCATCTCGCGCGCCGATTCGACATGGATCGTGGTTAAGCCGGCAGGGTCGGGCACGGTCACCGGGCCCGAGACCAGCGTCACCTGCGCCCCGGCGGCGGCGGCGGCGGCGGCGATGGCGTGGCCCTGTTTGCCCGAGGAGCGGTTGGCGATAAAGCGCACCGGGTCGATCGGCTCATGCGTCGGGCCCGAGGTGATCAGCACGCGCTTGCCGGCGAGCGGCTTTGCGGCCGCCGACCCGCCAGGCAGACGTCCGAGAAAGCCGATCGCGCGCGGCGGGACTTGCGAGGACAGGGCCTGTTCGATCGCAGCCAGAATCTCCATCGGCTCGGCCATGCGGCCCGGCCCGTTCTCGCCACGCTCGGCCATCGCGCCGCTATTGGGCCCGACGACAAGCACGCCGTCGCGTTCGAGCTGCGCCATGTTGCGGCGGGTGGCGGCATGCTCCCACATTCGAGGGTTCATCGCGGGTGCGATCAGCACGCGCTTGTCGGTGGCCAGCAGCGCGGTGGTGGCGAGATCGTTGGCCTGTCCCGTCGCCATCTTCGCGATGAGGTCGGCGGTGGCCGGGGCGACGACCAGAAGGTCGGTCGAGCGCGACAAAGCGATATGGCCGATATCGGCCTCGTCGGTCAGCGAGAACAGGTCGGTGAAGCAGCGCTCGCCAGCCAGCGCCGAGACCGAGAGCGGCGTCACGAACTGCTCGCCGGCCTTGGTCAGGATGACGCGGGAAGAGATGCCACGATCCTTCAACCGCCGGATCAGCTCCAGGCATTTATAGGCGGCGATGCCGCCGCCGATGATCAGCAGGATGGAGCGGGAGGCGGACAAGGCGTGGCGGCTCCGGAACGAGGGCGTCGTTACCTAGCATCGCTGGCCCGCGCCTGTCATCGGGAGGCGTAGCTGCGAGGCCGGGGCCGCCTCAGTTCGCCTCGGGCTTGCGGTACTGCTCGGCTTCGACGCCGAACTCAGAGGCGAGCCGCCCGAGCGCGACCTGGGCATGATACAGCCCGATCAGACCCGAGCCGGTTTTCAGCCCCAGGATCAGCCCGCGCGGGAGCGAGGCCCCGAGCAAGGCGAGCGATTTCGCCAGAACCCGCAGCCGCCCCGCCAAGCCGGGAAACTTGCGCCGCTCGATCACGGCCGAGATCGCGCCGTTGCGCCGGGCGCGGGCCGAAACCCAGTCCGACTGCGTGCGTCGGGCGGGCATGGACTCGCGCTGCAGCGCCTCCCGCACCCACCAGAAGCGGAAGCCCGCCGCCCTGGCGCGGGTGAAGAAGTCGCTGTCGCCGCCGCCGGTGAAATCGAAGCGCTCGTCGAGGAAGGGGAAGCCGAGCCGCTCCAGAACCTCGCGCCGGATCAGGTAATTGGCGCTGGAATAGAGGATCGGAACCGGGCCGGACATGTCGTAATGCGAGCGGAAGACCGGGTGGGCGGCGAGCCAGCTCCGCGACGCGTCCTCGAAACGCGGAACCACGGCGCCGCCGAACAACTCGGCCGGAGCGGTCCCTGCAGCCGCGAGAAACGCGTCGAGCCAGCCGGGCTCGGCCTGCTCGTCGTCATCGATGCCCAGGATGAAGCGCAGCTCCGGCAGCCGCGTCAGCGCGCAGCGCCAGGCGGCGTTATAGGCCTTGCAGTTGCCCTGCCGCGGCTCGACGATGACGATGCCCCTGAACAGGCCGGCTTCGAGCAGCGCCGTGGCGCGGGCCGCGCCTTCGCGCGCGACGCCTTCGTTTTCGACGACGATGACCGCGAAATCATGCCCGCCCTGCTGGGCCGCCAGCGAGCGCAGCGTCTCCTCCAGCATGTCGGGCCGCCTGAAGGTCGGCACGCAGACGACGCATTCGATGCCGGCAAGCGCCTCCGGCGGCGACTGCGCCACGACGACGAAGCTCTCCGGCCGATCCATGCCGCTCACGGCCGGCGCGAGGGCGACGGCTCCGGAATCGTCCGTCCGCATTGGTGAGATCGGTGCCATGATGGGAAGCCTAAGCCGGGCTGCTTAAGGTTCGGTGAGCGCGACGGCCGAATCGGGCGGTCGCAAGGAGACGAGAGCTTCAGCTTGGCGCGCGGCCGCTCTTGACCGGCGCGCGCAAACACGGCCTTCCTCGCCGGACTAGCCCGGAACCGGACAGCCCTGTGCGCCTCGCCTTCCTCACCGCCCTGATCCCGGTCGAAAAGCCCGATACAGGTTTCGAGATCGCCAATGCCGCCATCCTCTCGGCGCTGCGGGCGGCCGGGCACGAGGTGACGGCGTTCGGATTCCTGCGGCCGGGCGAAACGCCGGCCGATCCGGCGCGCAGTGTGGTGATCGACCATGTCGCGATCGAGAACGCCGAGGTCGGCAAGCGGCGCAAGCTGCAATGGCTCGCCAAGGCGCTGCTGGCAGGCCTGCCGGTCGCTTGCGCCAAGCTCAGGCTCGCTGGCGAGGGCAGGCTGGTGGACGCGGTGCGGGCGCAGGGGCCGTTCGATGCGCTGATCCTGAACTCGGTGATGCTGCCCGGCGCGTTTCCGGAGCTGCTGGAGCTCGGACCCTGCGTGCTGGTGGAGCACAACATCGAGTTCGTTTCGGCGAGCCAGAGCGCAGCCCATGCCGCCAACCCGATCGTCGCCTGGCTCTATGCCCGCGAGGCGAGGCTGCTGGAGACGATCGAGCGCCGGCTCTGGGAGAAGACGCGTTTCGTCTGGACGCTCGCCGAGGAGGACAAGGCCGCGCTCGGGCCCGCTTACGAGCCCAAGGCCGCCGTGCTGCCGCTAGTCTCGGGCGAGGCTCCTCCCTTGTCGGGACCGCAGCCCGAACTCCTCCATGACATCGGCCTGATCGGGACCTGGAGCTGGGCTCCCAACTTCATCGGCCTCGACTGGTTTTTGCGCGAGGTCTGTCCGCTGCTGCCGGCCGATGTGACGGTCGCTGTCGCCGGCCGGTTGCCACCCGGCCTCGAGGCGCCGTCGCCACATGTCACGCTGCTCGGACGCGTGCCCGATGCCGACGATTTCCTGCGCTCCTGCCGGATCGTCGCCCTGTCGAGCCGGGCCGGCACCGGCGTGCAGCTCAAGACGGTGCAAGCGATGCAACTCGGCCTTCCGGCGGTGAGCACGGCCCTGTCCTGCCGCGGCTTCACCGAAATTCCTGATAATTTCACGCTTGCCGATACGCCGCAGGCTTTTGCGGAGGGACTCGTGCGACGGCTCGCGGAGATAAGGGCCGGCGATCCGCAACGCCGCGACGGGGCGGCTTTTCTGGCGCGCCAGCAGGCTGCGCTGGCGGCGGGACTGGCGCGGGGGCTCGCAGCGGCCGCCGTCTGACTATTCCGTGGGCGGCGCGCCGGCCTTGCGCCCCATCCGCCCGAAGATCGGGCCGGCGCTCACCATCACCAGAAAGACCCGGATGATGTGGTGGGCGGCCACGAAGGCGACCTCAGTGTGCAAGGCCAGCGCAACCAGGCTCATTTCGGCGAGGCCGCCGGGCGAGTAAGCCAGGATCAGCGGGACGTGGCGATGCACCGAGACCTGCGCCACCGCCCAGGCGAAGACCAGCGTCAGCGCCAGCAGGATCATGGTCGAGCCGACCGACAGCATCAGCACGCGCAGGATCACGGCCGGGGCCGTGCCGACGAAGCGGCAGCCGATGGTGACGCCGAGCACGAGCTGCGCCGCGTTGACGATCTCGAAGGGCGGAACCGAATCGCTCCAGCCGAGCAGATGTACGATGGCGCTGACGAGCATCGGGCCGAGCAGATAGGTCGCCGGCAGCCTGAGCCAGTGCCCGACCACGACGCCGGCGACGCCGCAGCCGATCAGCGCGAGCCCGGCCACGAGCGGCGTCTGCGCCAGCGAGGGACCGGCCGCGCGCGTCGCCCCGAGCGAGACGCCCTCGATCCACTGCACGATGAAGGGCAGCGTCATCACCACGAGCAGGATGCGGGCGGAATGGATCAGCGCGATGATGCGGGCATCGCCGCCCTTCTCCTCGCCGACCGTGACCATCTCGACCAATCCGCCGGGCATGCCGGCGAAGAAGGCCGTGACCGGATCGAACCCCGCCACGCGGCGGAAATAGGTGACGCAGCAGAGCGCGCAGGCCACCATGAACAGAACGAGGCCGAGAAGCGTCGGGATCCAGTTCGGCAATTGCTGCACGATGTCGGGCTTGAAGCCGGCCCCGAGCATGACGCCGATCACCGCCGTCATCGGCGGGCGGATCACCGGCGGGGCGGCGACCGGCAAGCGCAGCAGTGCAGCGGCCGTGCAGACCACCATCGAGCCCAGCATCCAGGGCAGCGGCAGGCGCGCCTGCAGGAAGAGCCAGCCGCCGACGCCGCCGAGCAGCAGCGCAAATGCGAACCGGCGATAGGGGAAGAGTTTGGGCGAGAGCGAGCGCAGGCCGCCGACGAAATCGCTCAGAAGCTCCCTCATAGCGTCGCAGGTTCTCCGTTCCGGCGTCAGGTTTCCAACAAGTTGCTGGCGCGGCTCCTACACGGCCTTCGATCGAGCCGACAGCCCGGAGCGCGAATGGCATCCCTGTGCAAGGGTCGTGACGGCGCATGCAGGGCCGCCATGCCCCATGGGCCATGGCCAGCCCGCGCCACTTCGCCGATCCTGCGTGCAGGATTTTTGGACTGGCCGCAGGCGCCCTGCGCCGGCCGATGGTTGGGGCGATGAGCGAAGACCGGGACACCGGGCGGCAGGGCCGTGCGGCCAGCGAGGACGGAACCGGCGAGGAGGACGGCTTCCGCGCGCCGCCGGCAGTCGAGCCGCTGGAGACGCCGCCGATCGTGCTGGCCGCGCCCGCCGTGCCGGCAGTCCCGCCGGGCTGGATCGCCGCACACCGCCTGCGCGCCGCCATCTGGTGGCGCGGGGCCAGCCCCAATCTGCGCGGCTCGGTCTATATGATGGCGGCGCTGCTGGTCTATGCGGTGATGGTCGGCGCGATCAAGCATGTCGCCGCCGCGATCCCGCTGGTGCAGATCCTGCTGATCCGGCAGGTGGTGATGAGCCTTGTCATCGCCACCTTCGCGGGCGCGACGCTGCCGGTCCTGGTCAGGACGACGCGACCCGGCCTGCAACTCGTCCGCGGCGTCGTCACGCTGATCGCGATGTTGCTCGGCTTCACCGCGATGATCCGTATTCCCTTGGCGCAGGCCACCGCGATCGGCTTCAGCCAGGTCCTGTTCGTCACCATCGCCGCCGTTCTGGTGCTGAAGGAGCAGGTCGACGCACGGCGCTGGGCCGCCACCATCATCGGCTTTTCCGGCGTGCTGATCATGCTCAACCCCTCGACCGACGGGCTCGACCTCGACGCCATGATGGCAGTGGGCGGAGCCCTGTTCAGCGCCGGCATCACCGTGAGCGTGCGAATGATGGCGGCGACCGAGCGCACCGAAACGATCCTGCTCTGGCAGGGCTTCATCCTGATCGTCGCGCTCGCGCTGCCGGCCTGGCTCTGGTGGGTGTCGCCAACGGCCGAGCAATGGTTCTGGCTCATGGTTCTCAGCCTGTTCGGCACGGCCGGGCAATGGCTGATCACGCGGGCCTATCAGGTCGGCGAAGCGGCCGCGCTCGCCCCGCTTGATTTCAGCCGGCTGATCCTGGCGAGCTTGACCGGCTTCATCTTCTTCGCCGAGATTCCGGCGCTGACGACATGGATCGGCGCGGCGATCGTTATCGCCGCCACGCTCTACACCATCCGCAAGAATGCGCGCGCCAAACCCGCGACGCCCGATCCACTCGCACCCTGAGATCAGGATTTCGACCGCCATGAGCCATCACCTGATCGAGGCCGGCCTCTCCACCTGCCATTGGGGCTATTTCGAAGCGGCGCTGAAGCCGGTCCTGACCATCGAGAGCGGCGACAGCGTCACCATCCGCACCGTCACTGGCGGCCCGGACCAGCAGCCCAAGAGCGGCTTCCATGTGCTGCCCGAGATCCACGAGATCCATGACAAGGCCGAGCGCATGGTGCCCGGCCATATCCTGACCGGCCCGGTCGCGGTGAAGGGAGCGAAGCCAGGGCAGGTGCTGGAGGTGCGGATCAAGGAGGTGAAGCTCCGGACCGACTGGGGCTACACCCTGATCAAGCCGCTCGCCGGCACGCTGCCCGAGGAGTTCGACCGGCATGCGATGATCCATATCGGGCTCGATGCGGAGCGCAACATCGGGACGCTGCCCTGGGGGATGGAGCTGCCGCTATCGCCCTTTTTCGGCGTGATGGGCACCGCCCCGCCGCCGCATTGGGGCCGGCAGACCTCGCTGATCCCGCGCGCCTTCGGCGGCAATCTCGACAACAAGGAACTGGGAGCCGGCGCGACGCTCTATCTGCCCGTCTTCGTCGAGGGCGGGCTCTTCTCCTGCGGCGACGGCCATGGCGTGCAGGGCGACGGCGAGGTCTGCGTCACCGCGATCGAAACCGCGCTGGAAGGTACGTTCGAGATCATCCTGCGCGAGGATTTGTCCTTCACGACGCCGCGCGCCGAAACGCCAAGCCATCACATCACCATGGCGATGCATCCAGACCTCGACATCTGCGCGCAGGACGCCCTGCGCGAGATGATCGGGCTGATCTGCGAGCGGACGGAGCTGACGCGGGAACAGGCCTATATGCTGTGCTCGCTCGCCGCCGATCTGCGGATCACGCAGACGGTGAATGGGTCGAAGGGCGTGCATTGCATGCTGGCCAAGAGCGTGGTGGCGTGAGATTGCCTGATCGCGTCCCGAGCGGCTATGAATCGGCGCACGCGATCTCCGGCGTGCGCCGACCTGCCGTGAGGCCGCCATGCGCATCGAAAACGACCCCAAGCTCGACTTTCGCGATGTCCTGATCCGGCCCAAGCGCTCGACGCTGAGCAGCAGGGCGCAGGTCGATGTCGACCGGACCTTCCGCTTCGCCCATACGGCCAGGGACTGGAGCGGGTTTCCGCTGATCGCCGCCAACATGGACGTGGTCGGCACCATGGCGATGGCGCGTGCGCTACTGAGACACGGCGCGATGGTGGCGCTGCACAAGCATTACGATGTCGACGAGTTGATCGCGTTCTTCCGCGAGCCGGACGCGGCCAACGCCTTCTATTCGCTGGGCACCACCGACGCCGACCACGACAAGCTCAAGGCGGTTCATGCGCAGTCGCCGATCACCAAGATCTGCCTCGATGTGGCGAACGGCTACACGGAAAAGTTCGTCGAGACGGTGAAGGCAACGCGCGAGGCCTTTCCGGATGCCGCGATCATGGCCGGCAACGTCGTCACCGGCGACATGACCGAGGCGCTGATCCTGGCCGGAGCCGACATCGTCAAGGTCGGCATCGGGCCGGGCTCGGTCTGCACGACGCGCAAGATGACCGGCGTCGGCTACCCGCAGCTCTCGGCAATCATCGAATGTGCCGACGCCGCCCATGGGCTGAAAGGGCTGGTCTGCGGCGATGGCGGCGTCACCGTTCCGGGCGACCTCGCCAAGGGCTATGGCGCGGGCGCGGATTTCATGATGCTCGGCGGCATGCTGGCCGGTCATGACGAATGCGAGGGCGACATCCGCTACGAGGAGCGGGACGGGATGAAGGTCGCGGTCGGCATGACCTTCTACGGCATGTCGTCGGACACCGCGATGAAGCGCTATGCCGGCGGCGTCGCGCGCTACCGCGCCTCCGAGGGCAAGACCGTCGAGGTGCCCTATCGCGGCCCGGTCGAGGGCACGATGCTGGAGCTGATGGGCGGCGTGCGCTCCGCGATGACCTATATCGGTGCGGTACGACTGAAGGAGATGCCCAAGCGCACGACCTTCATCATGGTCGGCAGCCAGCTCAACACCGTCTTCGGAAGCTGAGCGCCGGCGATCCTCTCGCGCAGGTTGCGCCGCCCGACTGTCGCGGATCGCGTCAACGGATGCGTCATCATGACTTTTGGTCGCGGGCTGCATCCGATTGCGGAGTTGCGATGTATTCGCCATGTATGCGGCGTGGGGATGCGGCAACACCTCAAGACAGAAGGTCCTGAAGCCATGATGAGAGGAACGGAGCCTCTCCAGATCTGGGAGATCATATCATCCCCGGCGGGATATGCTGCACTGCAATACGCAGCCGAAAGCGGCCATCCCCCGATCGAGCCTTTGGTCGGGTTGATCGAGGAGTGGTGGGGACCCTGGCTCGACGACGACCGCGAAGCACATCTTCAGCGTGTCCACGGCATGGTCTCGCGGCTGATGGCGGCCAATGGCTGGGAGGAGGCGGGCCTGCAGCCGCTGAGCCGGGGCAGGCTGATCACCCAGGCGATGACGTTTCGCCGCGCGGGCGACGGGCCGCTGCAGTAGCGTCCTACGCGAAGACCTCGTCGGGTTGCAGCGCCAGCCCCTCGACGAAACCGAACTGGCGATCGACGCAGGCCTCGCGCTCGTAACGGGCCAGAACCGTGGCGCGCGCGGCTCGGCGCAGATGCGCGAGATCCACGCCCCGCGCGAGCGCCGCGAGAATCGTCTCCGCCAGCGCATCGCTGTCGAAGAACGGCGCGAGCAGCCCGTTCACGCTGTCGCTCAGCACCTCCTGAACCGGCGGGGTCGCCGAGCCGATGACGAGCGCGCCGCAGGCCATCGCCTCGAGCGCCGACCATGACAGCACGAAGGGGACGCTCAGATAGACATGGGCGGCCGAGACCTGGAACAGTCTGACCAGCGCCTCGGCCGCGAGCCAGGGAATGTGGACGACGCGGTCGCCGAGCCCGGTCTCGTCCAGCATGACCTCGCGCCAGAGCCGGCCGTCGCCGCGCGGGCGACCATAGCCCGACCCGTCGCCGCCGACCGCGACGATGATGGCGTCCGGCCGCCGGCGCGCGACCGCGGCCGCCGCGCGCATGAACTGCGGATAGCCGCGATAGGGATCGAGGTCGCGCGCGACGAAGGTCACGACCGGATCGCCAGGACGAAGCGTGCGGCCGTCCGGCAGGGAAAACCGTGCATCGGCGTCCGGCCTGCAGGCCTGCGTGTCGATGCCGTCATGGCAGACCGCGATCTTGCCGCGATAGGCGGCGGGATATTGCCGCTGCTGCCAGCGTGTCGGCGCGTAGCCCGAATCGATCGCCTCCAGCGTCAGCAACTGGGCTGCGTTGCGCAGGCGGATGCGGCGGCGTTCGGCCGGCGAAGGCGGGTTTCGCGGGTCGAAATCGAGGTCGGCTCCCTCGGCATTGTGGAAATACTCGCAATAGCCGAGCACCGGCACGCGCGGCAGCGCGTCCTTGGCGAAGAGCAATCCGCCCCAGCCGGTATGGCCGACGATGAGGTCGGGGCGGTCATGACGGGGCAGCCCCGCGAGCACCGTCGCCACCGCCTCGCCGGTGCGGGCATGGTAATCCGTCGCCTGCAGCAGCGGGCTCGCCGCGGCGGCTACGCCCGGCGCATAGGTCAATTGCGTGAGGCCCGGCCGCGCAGGCGCCTGGCTCTCGGTCACGAGCGTGACCTCGTGGCCGTCGCCGAGCAGCCGGCCGATCAGGTGAGCGAATTGACCAGATCCTGAACGATGAACGAATAGGACGTGCATGAGGCGAGCAGGACTCCTCCATAGCGCAGCGAATCGTTCCACCACTGCTCCAGCCGACGCAGCGTGTCGTAGGTGGTCTGCAGATCGACCTCGAAGCCCGCCTCTTGGCTGCCGCCGAAAGGGCTGCCCTCGTCGAGAAGCTTGAGCCTCTCGCACAGGAGTTGCCCCTTGGGCGACAGCGAGATGCGGGCGAGCCGGCGATCGCGCGGCGAGGCGCCGCGGTCGAGATAGCCGCTCTCGACCAGTTGCTTGAGATTGTAGGAGGCGTTCGAGCCGACATAATGCCCGCGGTCGAGCAGGTCGCGCACCGCGATCTCGCCGGCCCCGATCGTCAGCAGCACCATGACCTGCGAAGGCGAGATGTCATCGACGCCGAGCTTGGTGAGTTCGAGCCTTAGATAGTCGAGGAAGCGTCGGCTGACCCGCTCGACCAGCCGCGCAAGCTCGAGTTGGGCGACGCCGCCACGCGCCGATTCCCGCTCCCGTTCCGTCTCCCCCCGCCGTCCGGCATCGGGATGGTCGCCGTTCACCGCCCGCCCCATGAACCGGACGGTCTCCTGCGGTTTCGAATGCATGCCTTGCTCCGCCTGGTTTTCAGTTCGCGCAGCCCACCCCCGATACGCCCCGCCTCCGAATAACCTAGACGCAAAGCACATGCCACCCCATATCGTGACAATTGGAATTTTCTCCAGATGGATTTTAAGTATAATTTGGTTCAAAATTCGAAATGTTACATATTTTGGACTCAATTGATTGTATTCATATGAACTATTGACAAGATAGACTGTCATACGATCACCATATTGCGTCGATCATTTTCAGGCCGCTGTCCATAGCGTCCGGTTTCGCATTGCCTGCTTTCGCCCAAAGAGGCCCGATTTTGCCGTTTCATCCATCAGACTGTCGAGGCCGCGAATGAAGCCTATCGATGCGGCCTCCGACGGGCTGATCCGCTCGATGCAGCGCGCCTTTGCGAGTGGGCTCGGCTATGCCGCCCTGCTGAGCCTATGCGTCAATGTTCTACTGCTGACCGTGCCGCTGTTCATGCTGCAGGTGCAGGACCGCGTCATCGTCAGCCGCAGCTACGACACGCTGACCATGCTGCTGGTGATCGCGGTCGGAGGACTCGCGCTCTATGGGGTGATCGAGTTCATCCGCTCGCTGACCTTTCAGACCATGGCGAGCATCTTCGCCCGCCGGCTCAACCTGCCCGCCCTGCAGGCGGCGGTGACGGCGGCGCTGGAGCAGGGCTCGGCCCAGGCGACGCAGGCGATCCGCGACCTCAACGACATCCGCTACTTCATCGCCAGTTCCGCGATCGCGACGCCGCTGGAGGCGGCCTGGTCGCCGATCTTTCTCGCGGTTCTGTTCGCCTTCCATCCGATCTATGGGCTCGTCGGCGTGGTCTCGCTGTTGATCCTGCTGGTTCTCGGCGTGCTGTCGGACGTGCTGACGCGGCGCGTGCTGAAACAGGCCAATGAGGAGGGCGTCGCGGCGATCAACGATGTCGGGGCGAGCCTGCGCCATGCCGAAACGATCGAGGCGATGGGCATGCTGCCGGCGCTGGCCAGACGCTGGCGCGCGCAGCAGATGGCGATGATCGAGCATCTCGACCTGGGCACGCGGCGCGGCAAGCTGATCGCGGCGCTGACGCGGACCTCGCGCATGGTGATGCAGCTCGCGATCTACGCCACCGGCGCGGTCCTGATCATCCGCAACGAGGTCTCCGTCGGCACGCTGATGGCGGCCAGCATCCTGCTCGGCCGGCTGCTAGCGCCGTTTGATTCGATGATCGCCGACTGGCGGCAATGGGTGCTGGCGGCCGGCGCCTGGAAGCGGGTCCGCGAACTCCTGAGCGCGCGCGCCTCGCAGCGCGAAACCCTGCCGACGCCGCCGACGCAAGGCACGCTGGCGATCGACCGGCTGATCTACGCGCCCCATGGCGTCGAGCAGACCGTGATCAAGGGCATTTCGTTTTCGCTCGAGCCGGGCGAGGCGCTCGGCGTCGTGGGGCCGTCCGGGGCCGGCAAATCGACACTCGCGCGGCTGCTCGTCGGCGTGCTGCGGCCCAATGCCGGTGGCGTCTATCTCGACGGCCACAACGCCTATCTCTGGGAGCGCGGTTCGTTTGGGGCCATGGTCGGCTACCTGCCGCAATCGGTCTCGCTGCTGAACGGCACCATCGCCGAGAACATCGCCCGGATGGGCACCCCCGATCCGCAGGCCCTGCTCCATGCCGCCCGGCTCGCCGGCGTGCATGAGCTGATCGGCCGTCTGCCGCTCGGCTACGACACGCCCGTCAACGACGGCGACTTCAAGCTCTCGGGCGGCCAGCGCCAGCGCATCGGGCTGGCGCGCGCGCTTTACGGCTCGCCGCGACTGATCGTGCTCGACGAGCCCAACGCCAATCTCGATGCGGAGGGCGAGCAGAGCCTGATCCGCGCCGTCAACGCCGCGCGCGAGGACGGGGCGATCATCGTGCTGATCGCGCACCGGCCCTCGGTGATGCAGGTCGTCGACAAGATCCTGGTGCTGCGCGAGGGCCGGATCAGCCAGTTCGGGCCGCGCTCGGCCATCGCCGGCATGATCACGCCCGCCGGGCTGGTCGAGATCGAGCCGGCGAACAAGCCGGCGGCGCTTCGCGAGGTGACGGCATGAAGCTGCCCATTCTGCGCCGCACGACCTCGCCAGCGACTTTCTCCGCCGAGACCGAGGCAAACGAGGAGCGCCAGCCGAGCCTGCGCAACCTCGTGCTCGCCGGCGTCAGCGCCATCGCGATCGGCTTCGGCGGCTTCGGCGCCTGGGCCGTGACCGCGCGGCTCGACAATGCGGCGGTCGCGACCGGCACCGTCATCGTCGACAGCCGGCGCAAGACGATCAGCCATCTCGAGGGCGGCATCCTCAGGACGCTGCTCAAGGCCGAGGGCGAGCGCGTCGCCCGCGACGAGCCGCTGCTGCGGCTGGAGGACGCCCGCCAGCGCGCCGAACTGCAGCATCTGCAGGGCAAGCGCGTCGGCCTGGAGGCGAGGCTCGCGCGGCTCACGGCCGAACAGACCGGAGCGACCGCGATTGATTTCCCCGAGGACATCGACAATGCCCGCTCGCCGATCGCGCGCGAGGTCGTCATCGCCGAGCGGACCCTGTTCCGCGCCCGAGGGCAGGTGCATGACGGCAAGGTCCGCATCCAGCAACGCGTCATCGAACAGCACCAGGCCGAGGCCGAGGCGCTGCAGGCGCAGATCGACGCGACGCGCAACCAGCGCACGCTGATCGACGAGGAGGTGCGCATGGTCGCCGAGCTCTACGAGAAGCGCTACGCCAAGCGCTCCCAGCTCGTCGATCTCCAGACCAAGCAGAGCGAACTGACAGGCCGCGGCGGCGAGATCGCCGCACGCAAGGCCAAGGCCGAGCAGGCCGTGGCCGGGGCCAATCTCGAGATCCTCTCGATCGGCCTCGAGCGCCAGAGCGAGATCGCGCGCGAACTGCAGGAGGCGCAGCTTGGCCTCGCCGAGGTGGTCGAGCGCATCGTGCAGGCCGAGGACGTGCTGCGTCGACTCGTCGTCGCCGCCCCGCAGGAGGGCATCGTCGCCAATATCAGGATGCGGACGGCGGGCAGCGTCATCGCCGCCGGCGAGGCCATTCTCGACATCGTGCCAGAGAACGAGCCGCTGATCGTCGAGGCCAAGGTCGATCCGCGCGACATCGATTCGGTGCGCGTCGGAGCCGAGACGCGGATCAGGCTGACAGCGTTCAACGCCCGCACCCTGCCGCCGCTTCTGGCAAAGGTCAGTTATGTGGCAGCCGACCAGCTCGTCGATGAAAAAACCGGCATTCCCTATTTTCTGGTCCGCGCCGAGATCACCCCCGAGAGCCTGGCCGAAAATAAAATCACGCTTCATGCCGGCATGGCCGCCGAGGTGCTGATCGTCAACGGCTCGCGCCGCGCCATCGACTACCTGCTGGCCCCCTTCGCCGAGAGCTTCAACCGCGCCTTCCGCGAAGACTGATTTTGTCAACCGCATCAGTACCCTGAGCGTCATCCCGGACAGTTCAAGACAAATGCGATACAATATCGTTTGTCTCTTTATTTCAAATTTCAAAACATAACTGCTTGGCTTCCGAGATTTAATCAGAGCATACAAAGTCTAAATCTTGCTGCATCGCAGAAAAGTCACAATAAAACTCTTGCTGCGACGCACATATTGGCTAGTCTTTCTCTCGTCGAGCGATGAAGCCCGTGACGGGCTTCATCGGAACGGCGCCTGATTCGGGACGCGGCACGGCGCGAAGCGTCGTCACCCGGATGGTGCCTTTGAGATCGCCGAGGAGGTGACGAATGGCCACGATCGAAGGAAGTGCATTCGACGATTTTCTGATTGGAAGCCGGTTCAGCGACGTGATTCTCGCCGGAGCCGGAGACGACATCGTCAGGGGCGGCGACCAGGTCGATTCGCTCTTCGGCGAAGAGGGCGACGACCTGATCTACGGCGATGGCGGCAATGATTTCGTCTCCGGCGGGGAAGGCGACGACGCGCTCTTCGGCGGCCTCGGCGACGATCTCATTTCCGGCGACGCCGGCAATGATGCGCTCTTCGGCGGCGAGGGCTTCGACGTGCTCAGCGGCGGCGCCGGCAACGACATCCTGCGCGGCAACGCTGCCGACGACGTGCTCCAGGGCGGCGCCGGCGCCGACATCCTCCAGGGCGGCACGGGCAACGACATCCTCCAGGGTGGCGCTGGCGCGGACCTGCTCCAGGGCGGCGATGGCGACGACGTGCTCCAGGGCGGCAATGGCGGCGACATCCTGCAGGGCGGGGCCGGCGACGACCTGCTCTTCGGCGGGGCCGGCGACGACATCCTGTCGGGCGGAAGCGGCAGCGACGTCTTCTTCTTCGAGGGCGGCGGCGGCAACGACGTCGTGCTCGATTTCGAGGCCGGCTCCGATCTGATGCAGATCGCATCCGACATCAACGGCACGGGCGTGGCCTCGGCCGAGGATGTCGCGGCGCGCGCCACGACGGTCGGCGGCAATGCCGTGGTCGATCTCGGCAATGGCGACACGCTGACGCTGGTCGGCGTCACCGCCGAGGACATTCAGGCCGACCCCAACAGCTACTTCTCGGTCGCCTGAGACCTCTGACGACAGGAGCATGGAGCCCGACGGCGCGCCCGCCGCCCTGCTCCATGCCCCCGCGACGCCGGCCCCTCCCCGGCCGGCGTCGCCCCCTCCCGACCCGATGCGCCGGACGCCCCATGCTCACGCTCGCACCGATCCAGACCGTCGACGACGCCAGCCAGCAACGCACGCTGTCGCGGCTCGGCGGCCCGGTCTTCCTGTTGTGCTGGACGTTTCCGGCCCCGCTCGCGGGCAAGCCGGTGGTGGCGCTCTCTGCCGATGGACGGCGCATGGCCTGCGCCTCGGTCACGCTCCGGCTCGCCGATGGCCGGATGCGCATCGCGGTGGCCTTTCGCGACAGCGGGCAGGACGGACTGACCGCCACGCTGACGGGTCTCGACCCAGTGTCGAGAACGAGCGCCCGGATCGAGCCTGCCTTCAGTCACGACTTCGTCGACGCGGTCGAAATCGCCCGGGAGCTGACGCCGGCCTCGCGGCTGGCGCTGGCCAAGGCGCTGGTCGGACCGTGGCCGGCCCTGTTCAACATGCTCGAATCTGCGAGTTATCTCGCATTCCTGCGGCAGTTCCTGCTGGCGCTCTCGTCCACGCCCGCTCCCGCCGCACCGGTCGCGACGCTGATCGAGGGCAAGATTTTGATCGAGAGCTGGGTTCCGCCGCGCTTCGGCCCGATCGCGGCGGCCTGGCGGCTCGACGCTGCCGGGCTGACGGCCCTGCGCGGCCAGCCCCGGCTCGGCCGCGTCGATCGCAACGGCAAGCAGGCGCTGCATCTCGTGCTCGACGAGGCGCCGACGCGGTCCAATGCGCTGCTCGTCCTGCAAGGCGCGAGCGGCATCGCGCTGCGAGCGCTGCCGGCGCGGGCAGCCACGCCGACGCTGGGCCGCTGGTGGGCCGGCAAGGGCAGCAGCCGCGACGGCTTGCGGAGCTGGCTCGTCGAGCAGCTTTCCGGCCTGTCCGGACAAGGCCGGCTGCTCGCCATCGAGATGCAGCGCCGCCTGCCGCTGGCCGTACAAAGCGTGCGCCGGCAGGACGACCTGCCCTCGGCGGAACTCGACCTCGCGCTTTGCAACGCGGCCGGCCTCCTGCTCGGCGGCTGGTATCGCGATCCCGACGGGCTGCTCGACCAGATCCTGCTGCATCGCGGCTCGGGCGAACCGCTGGCGATCCTCGACCGGCTCGACCGCTTTCCCGCGCTGCTGCCGGCCTCGGCCGAGGGCGAGCGCCGGCCGGCGATGGGTTTCGCCGGGCTGATCCCGGGCTATGCCGGTGGCGCGCCGGTGCTGCAGCCGCGCTGCGAACTGCGCCTGAAATCGGGCACCTCGCTGTTCCTGCGGCCGGCTGTGCAACCGGCGGACGCGACCGCCATCCGGGCCCGCGCTTTGGCGGCGATCCCGCCGCAGCATCTGACTCAAGCGATGATCGCGCGCACGCTCGCGCCGGTGCTCGCCGCCTGCCAGGCCGATCTGCGGGACGCCATCGCCGAGCCGCGCCTGACACAGTTCGGCCAGCCGGCCATGCGGCCCGCCGTCTCGGTCGTGATCCCGCTCTACAGGGCCTATGAGTTCCTGCGCGTGCAGGTCGCGGCCTTCGCCGGCGATCCGTCCTTCGTCGAGGCCGCAGAGCTGATCTATGTGCTCGACTGTCCCGAGCATGAAAGCGAGGTCGCGCATCAGCTCGGCGGTCTTTTCCGCGCCTATGGGCTGCCGATGACGCTCGTGACGATGAGCCGCAATGGCGGCTTCTCGTCAGCCTGCAATGCCGGCGCGCGCCAGGCGAAGGCCGAGACGCTGGCGCTGGTCAATTCCGACGTGATCCCGACCGGCGATGGTTGGCTGACAGATCTTGCCCGCAAGCTCGACCGGCGGGCCAAGATCGGCATGGTCGGTCCAAAACTGCTCTACCATGACGGCTCGCTGCAGCATGCCGGCCTCTATTTCCAGCGCGACGACAAGGGCTGCTGGTTCAACCACCACTACTTCAAGGGCATGCCGGGCAATTACGGGCCGGCCAATCGTGAGCGCCGCGTGCCAGGCGTGACCGGGGCCTGCATGGTGATGCCGCGCGCGCTGTTTGCCGAACTCGGCGGCTTCGACGACGCCTATGTGATCGGCGACTATGAGGACAGCGACCTCTGCCTGAAGGTCAGACGCGCCGGCTTCGAGATCGCCTATGTCCCGTCGGTCGCGCTCTACCATCTCGAACGGCAGTCGATCGCGCGCAGCCATGACTACATGCGCGGCGCGGCCTCCCAGCGCAACGCCTGGCTGCAGACGCAGCGCTGGGACGCAGCGATCGCCGATCTGATGGAGCGGATCGACTCATACCCCGCGCACGCGGCCGACTCCGAGCGGCCGACGCGTCCCATGCTCAGGAGGGCCACGGCGGCATGACGGCAACGCTCGCGCTGAAACCGGTCGCATTGGTCGAGGACGGCCTGGCGCTGGCCGGGCCGGAACTCGACTGGCTGCTGGCGAACACCCAGTCGAACCGCTTCCTGCCGCATCCGCCGCCAGAGAGCATCTATGTCGGCGATGGCGACTACCGCGCGATCGGGGCCGAATTCCTCGGGCATTTCGTCAGGCTCGGCCGGCTCCGGCCCAGCGACCGCGTGCTCGACATCGGTTGCGGCATCGGCCGCATGGCGGTGCCGCTGACGCAGTATCTCGACGAGCAGGGCAGCTATGACGGCGTCGACCCGGTGATGGAGGGCATCCTGTGGTGCGCCCGCACGATCACGCCGGCCTATCCGCGCTTCCGTTTCCAGCGCCTCGACATCGCTCACCCGCTCTACAACCCGCAGGGCTCGCTACCGGGGACCGAAGTGCGCTTCGGCTTTCCCGAGCACAGCTTCGATTTCATCGCCATGGTCTCGGTCGCAACGCATCTGCCGCCGGACGAACTCACCGTCTATCTCGCCGAGGCGGCAAGGCTGCTCGCGCCGGGCGGGCGGCTGTTCCTGACGGCGTTCGCGATCGAAGGGCAGCCGAGCGGGCATGAGCGGCTCTCCTTCCGGCGCTGGGGCGAAGGGCCGGGCTGGTATGCGATCGAGGAAGCCCCGCTGGCGGCGGCCGGCATCGACGCCGGCTTCCTGCGCGAGGCGACGCAGAAGACGGGCTTGAGGGTCGAGAGCCTGCGGCGCGGGCATTGGCGCGGCGTCAACTCCGCGCACTATCAGGATCTGCTGATCGCGACCCAGCCGGAGCGCGCCCGATGACCCGCCGCATCCTCGTCGTCGCGCATAACCACCCCGACCTTCATCCCGGCGGCACCGAGATCTTCGCGCATGACCTCACTGCCAGCTATCGCGAGCAGGGCTGCGAGGTGATGTTCCTGGGCGCGACCAACCGCATCCACCGGCAGGCGCATCCGGGCACCAGCCTGCAGGCGACGGGGCAGGATGGCGACGTGCTGCTCTGGAGCGGCCATTTCGATCGCTTCCATCTGAGCCAGATCGACCATTACGGCGCGCTGCAGGATTGCGCGACGCTGCTGAAGGAGTTCCGGCCGGACGTCATCCACATCCACCATCTCGTCCTGATCGGCGCGGAGTTCCTGACGCTGGCGCGGCGCATCCTGCCAAGCGTGCGGATCGTGATGACGCTGCACGACTACTACCCGATCTGCCACCATGACGGGCTGATGCTGCGCCCCACCGACAAGGCGCGCTGCCAAGGCGCGTCGCCATCGGCCTGCCACGGCTGCTTCCCGGAGATTCCGGCCGACCGCTTCCTGCTGCGCGAGCGCTTCATCAAGACGCATCTCAACGCCGTCGACCGCTTCGTCTCGCCGAGTCGTTTCCTGCGCCAGCGCTATATCGCCTGGGGACTGGCGGCCGAGCGGATCGAGGTGATCGCCAACGCCCGCCCGGCGCGAATGCCCGCGCCACACCGACCGAGCGCGGGACGCCGCGCCAGCTTCGGCTATTTCGGCAACCTCAACCCATGGAAGGGCGTGCTCGACCTCCTGTCGGCAGCGCAGCATCTCAAGACGAACGGCGAAAGCGATTTCGAGCTGCGCATCCATGGCGGCGCGCCGTTCCAGAGCGAGGCTTTCACCACCGCCTTCGAGAAGGCGTTGGCGCGGGCCGGCGGGCGGGTCAGCCATTGCGGGCCTTATCGCCTCGACGAACTGCCCGCGCTGATGGAAGCGATCGACTGGGTGGTGATGCCCTCGATCTGGTGGGAGAACGCGCCGCTCGTCATCCAGGAGGCGTTCCAGCATCGCCGCCCGGTGATCGCCAGCGGCATCGGCGGCATGGCCGAGATGGTGCGCAACGGGCAGGACGGCCTGCATGTGCGGCCGGGCGATCCCGCCGCGCTCGCCGCGACGATGCAGCGGGCGATGACCGAGGACGGGCTCTGGCAGCGGCTCGTCGACGGCATCGCGCCGCAGCCCTCGCTCGACGATTGCGCCAGGACGCATCTGGCCCTGTTCGACCGGCTGAGATTCGCGGTGGCGGCATGACCACAGCCGACACGATCGCCATGGCCCCGCCCGCCCCCGCAAAGCTCAACGGCCGCGTCGATGCGCTCGACGGCGCCCGCCTGCATGGCTGGATCTGGGACGAGACGCGGCCAGAGGAACGGCTGATCGTCAGGCTCTTGCGCGAGGGCGTCTGCGTGCAGGAGACGGTCGCGGACCAGGGCCGCATCGACCTGCGGCGCAACGGCATCGGCGACGGGCGACATGCCTTCGCGATGGAACTGGACGAGGCGACCGTAGCCGTTCGCGGGAGCCTGAGCGTGATCGGGGTCTCGCCCAGCACCGGGGCCGAACTCGAACTGCGGCTGCCGCCGGCGGCGGAGCTTGCGGCCGAGGCTGCGATCGCGGTGCCGCTGGCGCGCTTCTTCGACCGCGTCGAGGCGCTGATCGCGCTGAACCGGCGCACACAGCTCGCCCAGAAGGAGCTCAACGACAGGCTCGACGCGCTTGCTTTGCGGATCGACGAGCGGCACGGCACGGTGGCGAGCGACGGCGTTGCGACGACCGGTCAGGCTGAGGCGATTGGCCAGCGGCTGGCCGAGCTCGACGTCTTCCAGCTCCGCTTCGACGCGACCCTGCGCGGCCTTGACGAGCGCCTGATCGCGATCCGCAACGAGGCGAAAGCGCCGCTGCGGCAGGTCACGGTGATCCTCGGCTTTCTCTCGGGACTGGCGGCGCTTCTCTCCTTCGTCACCCTCGCGATCACGCTGGTGGACCGATGAACGAGGTCGTAATCCCGGACCAGACCCGCCTCGCGCTCGCGCCGACCGTGGCCTGGACGCCGCTCGGCGAGAACGCGATCCTGATCATGAGCGCCTGCGACGCGATCCCCGGAAAGGTGCCTGTCGCGGTCGACGGCAATCCGCGCAACCGCGCCGACACGATGGTGCTGAGCTGGCGCAGGCCGCAGGCCGAAGCGGCTGCGGCGGTCGGCTTCCTGTGCCTCGCGCCGGCTCCAGCTCCGGACCGCGCCGGCTCCGGCGCGTTGCTGCTTGGCCGGCCGGGCCGCCCGCTCCGGCTGATCCTGTCGCCAAAACCGCTGCCGCTGCAGGGCTTTCTGGCGGCGCTCGCCGACGAGGCCGGGCAGGCGTTTCCGACCGTGGTCGACGGCCTGCTGGAGGTGCTGCTCGCCGGGAAAGCCAATCCGCGCCGGCTGCGCGCGGTCGGCATGCTGCTGCAATCCGTGGCCAAGCCCGGCGGCTTCGTCGAGGTTATGGGGCCGCTCGACGACGGCGTCTTCCTGCAGGGGTGGAGCGCCAATTTCGCGGCTGGCCAGACAAGGCTTTTGATCGCCCATGGCGGCCTCTCGCCGGCGACGCTGGAGGCCGGCGTCTTCGACCGGGACGATCTCGGCGAGGGCGCGCGCGGCTTCTTCGGCATGCTGGAGGGCGCGCCGATCCGCCATCCAGGCGAGATCGAGCGGCTGTTCTTCCGGGGTAATGACGGCTGGCGCGCGCTCGAGGTCTATGAGCGCCATGTCCTGCTGGAGCCGGTCACGGTGCCTGGCCATCTGCGCGACGGGCTGAAGCGCGGCGCGGCCCCGCAGGCCACGCTCGACAGGCTGAAGCGCCTGTCGCAGCGCTTCGACGGGCGCGACACCGTCGCCTTGCTGGACGCGCCCGTCCGCGCCGGAATCGACGACGCCACCATCCTCGACGGCAGCGGCGTGCTGATCATCGGCTGGCTGTTCGACCCCGACCGCAAGGTCAGCGCCGTGACCCTGCGCAGCGGCGCGCAGGCCTGCACCGTCGACCGGCTCTGGACCCGGGTGTCCCGGCCCGACGTCTCGGCGGCCTTCGCCGAGGATCCGCGCTATGGCGCGGCGCTGGCGGGCCGGCGCAACAGCCACGGCTTCATCGTGTTCGCTCCCAAAATCGCCTCCGAACCGGGCCAGCCGATCTATCTCGAATTCGAGATCGAGGGCTCCGGACCCGCCTTCCTGCCGCTCGAACCGGGTCGCGGCCCGGCGCGGCGGACGCTGGAGCGCATCTTCGGCTTGCTCGACCCGCGCTCCTCGACGGCGGCGGCCGTGGTCGAACGCCAGATCGCGCCCGCCCTGCAAGGGGCCGAGATCGCGCCGCCGCGGGTCGTCGAGACCATCGACCTCGGCGCCTTCATGGCGGAAGCGCCGCTCGGCCTCGTCATCGGGCTGGACCACAGGCCGCGCGAACTCTCCTCGCTCCTCGCCATGCTGGCGATCGACGCCGAGGTCCGCCCGCTGCCGATCGTGCTCGCGGCACCCGCTGAGAGCTTCGACCGGATCGGTGCGGAGGCGCGACGGCTCGCGCGCTTCTACGGGCTCTCGCTCCGGCTCGCTCTCGTCGACGGCGTCGAGGATGCCTGCGACGCAGCTGAGGCCGGCGTGCGCGCCTGCCGTTTCGAGACGATCGCGCTTCTGTCCGGCGCGGCGCAAATCCGCGCTCCGGGCTGGCTCGGCCGGCTGGAACGCGCCTTCCGCGCCCGCAACGGCCAGTGCATCGCGAGCCCTACGCTTCTGTTCGAGGACAATTCGATCCGCTGGGCCGGGGCCTGGCTTGAAGGCGAGGGCGCGGACCGGCGCATCTGCAACCGTTTCGTCGGCTATCCGCTCGACGCGATCGGCAGCCTCGGACCCGTCGAGGTCGCGGCCGGCGCGATGGAGTGCTGCGTGCTTGCGCGCGCCGCCTTCATCGAGGCCGGCGGTTTTGCGCGCGGCTATTTCACCACCGGTGAGAAGGGGCTCGATCTCGGCCTGCGGCTGCGGATGGGCGGCGCGCCCTCGGTCTGGGTTCCGGAGGTTGAAATCTACGTCGTCGACGACGGCGAACTGGCGCGGCCGCATCTCGGCGCGCTGGCGGCGCTCGCAGACCGCACCAGCTTCGACCGGCGCTGGGCGCTGGCCGTCTCGAACATGAGAGGGTGACGATGCGGGTTCTCGTGGTGTCCCATGCTCATCCGAGCCTGTCGCTCGGCGGAGCCGAAATCGCCTCCTACAACCTGCACAAGGGGTTGCAGGCGAGCGAGGGCGTCGATGCGCATTACCTTGCCCGGATCGGCGCGCCCACGCCGCGCCATGCCGGCACGGCGCTGATGAGCCTGCGTCAGCGCGGCGGCGAACTGCTCTATTACGCCGAGGATTACGACCATTTCCTGCTCTCGAACCGGGCGACCGACGAGATCGAGCGCGACTTCTCGCGCGTGCTGCGCGATCTCAAGCCCGACGTGGTGCATTTCCACCATGTCATCGGGCTCGGGCTCGAATGCCTGTTCGCCGTGCGCGACACGCTGCCCGACGCCACGATCGTGGTGACGTTCCACGAATATCTCTCGATCTGCCACCATCACGGCCAAATGGTGAAGACCGGCGCGTTCAAGCTCTGCTACCGGGCCTCGCCGACCGACTGCAACGCCTGCTTCCCCGAAATCTCGCCGGCCCGTTTTTTGGCGCGCGAGACCTTCGTCAAGGCGATGCTGGGTCTCGCCGACCACTTCATCTCGCCGAGCCGCTTCCTGGCCGAGCGCTACCAGGCCTGGGGGCTCGACGCGGAGCGTTTTTCCGTGATCGAGAACGGGCTCGACGTCGGCGAACCCGCGCCGCCGCGCGCGCTGCCGGAGCCGGGCGCGCGGCGCTCGCGCTTTGCCTATTTCGGCCAGCTCACACCCTACAAGGGCGCCGACGTGCTGATCGACGCCGTCACGCGTATTCCGGATTCGGTCTGGGGCGAGGATGCGATCCTGCTCGTCTATGGCGGCAATCTGGAGCGGCAGCCGCAAGCCTATCAGGACAAGTTCGCCGAACTGGTCGCAGCGGCGGGCCGGCGCGTGCGCTTCTGCGGCGCGTTCCAGAACCACGAACTGCCCAATCTGATGCGCTCGGTCGACTGGGTCGTGATGCCCTCGATCTGGTGGGAGAACTCGCCGATCGTGATCCAGGAATGTTTCCATCACGGCAGGCCGATCCTCTCCAGCAATATCGGCGGCATGGCGGAGAAGATCACCGACGAGATCAACGGGCTGCATTTCCGCTCCGGCAGCCCCGAAGACCTGGTCGACTGCATGACGCGCGCGCTAAGCGAGCCCGATCTCTGGGCGCGGCTGCGCGGCGGCATCGCCAAACCGCTCAACCATATCGACTGCGCCGACGCGCATCTCGCGCTCTATCGCCGGCTCTCGGCTGAGCGCGGTTTGCCCGAACCCGCGAGCCGCATGGCGACACCGATGATCGCCTGACGCTCGGGGACAGACCAAGGGAGAGAGATCATGACCCGCATTCTCGTCATCAGCCCCTCTGGGGAGGTCTACGACCACGACAATGTGCGCTGGTACAAGCACGCCCAGCTCGAGAACCACATCAACCACTACCACAATATCGGCGATGCCTTCGTCTTCGATTCCTCGCTGAAGCTCCTGAACTTCGAGACGCTGTCGGAGCTGCCGATCGCCCATGTCGATCCTGCCGCGATCGACAGGATCAACGCGGAGTACGACTACGTCTTCCTGCGCGGTTCGAACTATGTCCACGCGCAGATGAACTGGAGCAAGACGGCCGAGGTGCTGCGCCGGCTCAAGATACCGGTGATCGCCTTCGGCATCGGCGCGCAGGCTCCGGTCAGCGGCACGCTCGAGCTGAGCGACGACACCAAGACCGTGCTGCGGCTTATCGCGGATTCGACCGCATCGCTCGGCGTGCGCGGAGCCTACTCGGCGCAGGTGCTGAACGATCTCGGCATCAAGAACGTGCGCATCATCGGCTGCCCGACGGCGTTCCGCGCCAACAGGCCCGACCTCGCCATCCGCCTGCCGGCGCTCGACCACGTGAAACGGGTCGGCGTGACGCTGCGGCGCGAAGTGTCGAAGACCTATGCGCAGGACATCCGGCGCTACCTCACCTTCCACCGTGACGTGGTGAAGGCGATGGCGGCGCGCTTCGACGTGACGCTGATGGCGCAGGGCGAGATCGAGGAGAAGAAGCTCGCGCTGGGAACGCCGGCGCAGAAGGACGAGGCGATGGCCGCGCTGCGCCAGAACGAGTGGGCCACGACCTGGTATCTCGACGAGACGATGGAGGGCCTCTATCGCACGCGGATGTTCTACTCCGACGTGGTCGCGGAGTATGAGCGGCTGGTGCGCGGGCTCGATCTCGTGCTCGGCTACCGGCTGCACGGCAATCTGATGGCGCTCGCCAACGGCACGCCGTCGATCTACTTCACCTATGACAGCCGCACCGTCGAGTTCGCCGAGACCTTCCGGATCCCGAGCATCGACGTCTTCTCCGGCCAGGATTTCCGGCTGGAGGAGTATTGGGAGCAGGCGCGCTTCGACCGCTTCAACGTGGCCTACGCGCAAGTCTACCGCGCTATGAGCGCCTTCCTGAGCGAGAACAAGGTCGACCACAAGATGGCCGGGCCGGTGGCGGCGGAGGTCGCGGCCGAGCCGGAGAGGAAGGTCGCATGAGCGCCCTCCCAGCCCGGCATGCGGCCTGGCTCGGGGCGGCGCTCTGGCTCGCCCTGCCTGGCGCTGCGCTCGCCCAAGCCCCCGGCTGGCGGCTCGAAGTCGCGCCCGACGCCCGCGAGGAAACCGTTTACGCCTGGTCGCGCGAGCGCTGCGAGGATTGGCACATTCCCGACGCGCCGCTGCGCGCCTTCCGCGACGACCAGGGGCAGGTGGTCGCCTTCGCCAGCCATCACCGCAACCGGGCGCTGCTCGGGCCGGGGCTCGACGCAATCGCCACAACCTGCTCGGTTTCGTTCCAGGCCAAGAACAGCCCCGACCCGAGCGAGTTCAGCGACATGAGCTGGATCGCGGCGACCTGGACCGGCAATGGCCGCGACGTCTTCGCGCTGATGCATGACGAGTATCATGCCGACCGCCATGCCGGGGCCTGCCGCTTCAAGGACGGCATGGCCTGCTGGTACAATGTCGTCACCGCAGCGCGTTCGCGCGACGGGGGCCAGAGTTTCACGGTCGACGAGCCGCGCACGCTCGTCGCCGCGCCGGCGTTCCGGCAGGATGTCGGCCAAGGCCGGCATCGCGGCTTCTTCAATCCCTCCAACATCGTCCGGCATGGCGACGGCTGGTATGCGCTGATCGCGACGACAGGCGGCGAGGGCCAGAAGGGCGGCGTCTGCCTGTTCCGGACGACCGATATCGCCGACCCGACAGCATGGCGCGCCTTCGACGGCCAGGATTTTACCGTCCGCGCGGTCGATCCCTATCGCGAGGATGTCAGCGACGCGAAACCCTGCCAGCCGCTCAGGGTGCTGCCGACGACGGTCGGTTCCCTGACGCGGCACGAAGCGAGCGGGCGCTGGCTCGCGATCTTCCATCTCGGGCCTGACGCCGCGCAGAACATCGCCGGCGGGCGCGTCGCCTATAGCTGGTCGGACGATCTCAGGCGCTGGTCGCCGCTGCGGACGCTGCTGATCCACCCGACGCTGTGGAGCAAAAACTGCGGTGACGCGCTGCGCTACGCCTATGGTGCGCTCGCCGACCCAAACTCCACCTCGCGCAATTTCGAGACGACCGGCGACGAGCCCTTCCTGTTCATGACGCGGATGAAGGTCTCCGACTGCAAGGTCGGCCCCGAGCGCGACCTCGTCCGGCTCAAAATCCGCATCGTGAGGGATACGCCATGAACGCGCCCGTGCAGCAGCCCGACCTCGCCGGCTCGACCGCACTCGCCACCAAGATCCTGCGCGCCACTGTCGACGAGGTGGTGGTTTCCGTCCCCCGCATGCCGGATGGTAGCTGGCCGGCGCTGACGCTACGGCTCGACGGGCAGGACTATGCCACGATCAACCCAGGCTCCGTGCTCGCCCGCGATGCGACGGTCGCCGAACTGACGATCCCGCTGCCCAAGCTGGCGCAAGGCGGGCCGCGCCAGGTCTCGGTGCGCGACGCCGCGACCGGAACGTTCGCCGCCGGCTCCGGTCTGCGACCGATCGCGACCGGGACGAGTCTGCGCGCGCTGGTGATCTACCCAGCCGGCGAAGTCTACGAGCACAACAAGGTGCGCTGGTATCGCGCGCCGCTGGAGAAGCTGCTCTCCGACTATTTCAACATCGGCGACATGATCGTCTTCGACTCGACGCTGAAGCTGCTGCGCTATGGCGAGCTCGAGCCGATGAAGATCATGAACCCGAGCGAGGCCGATATCGAGCGCTATGCCAGCGAGTTCGATTACGTCTTCGTGCGCGGCTCGAATTTCATCCATGAGAAGATGGAGTGGTATCGCGCGGTCGAGGTGCTGGAGAAGGTGAAGCTACCGGTCTACGCCATCGGCGTCGGCGCGCAGGCGAGCCAGGCACGGTCGATCGCTTTGCCCGAAAGCTCGAAGCGGTTCTGGTCGCTGGTCGCCGATCGTTGCGCCTCGATCGGCGTGCGCGGGGCGTTCAGCGCCCAGACCCTGCGCGAGAACGGCATCCGCAATGTCGATGTCGTCGGCTGCCCCTCGATCTTCCGCACCCGCAACCGCGATCTCGCGATCAGGATTCCCGACCAGCGCGAAATCCGGAGAGTGGCCTTCAGCCTGCGCCGCGAGGCGGACCACAGTTACACCGCCGATCCGGCCGCCTATCTCGCCAACCAGCGCGCCGCTTTGCTCAAGGTCGACCGGCAGAGCGAGATGGTGATGTCCTCCCATGGCGAGCAGGAGGAGAAGGCCTTCTTCCTGCACGACGAGGCCGGGATGGAGAGGGCCGTCGCCGAGTTCGTCCGCAGCGGCTGGTGGGACGGGCCAGAAGACGCCGCGATGCGGCGCATCTACGAGAGGCAGCTTTTCAGCTTCTTCGACGTGGCGCGCTACGACGACTTCGCCAAGGGTCAGGACCTCGCCGTGGGCTACCGCGTCCACGGCGTGCTGCCGGCGGTGGCGCATGGCGTGCCCGGCGTGCTGGTCGCCTACGACACGCGGAGCCAGGAACTGGCGGAGACGCTGAATATCCCGGTCGTGCCGGAGGCCGCGCTGGCCGAGGGCGGCTGGCGCGCGGTCTACAAGGAAGCCGCGCTCAAGGCGCTCGCGGCCTCTTATGCCGCTTCCTACGACCGCATGCGCGATTTCCTGGACCGCAACGGCACGCCCCATCGGATGTGAACGGAAGAACGCTGTCGCGATGAAGAAGATTGCCGTCGTCACCATGCAGTACAACGAGGCGTTCTACGTCTCGCGCTGGATCGCCTACTACGCCGGGCTCGTCGGGCGCGAAAACCTTTATGTCGTCGATCATGACAGCGACGACGAGGTCCGCGCCATGCTGGAGGGCGTCAGCACGGTGCGCTATCCGCGCTCGGCGCTGGACGACCAGGAGCGCGCCCGCTTCGTGTCGAAATTCGTCTCGGCGCTGCTCGAGCTCTACGAGACGGTGATCTACACCGATTGCGACGAATTCGTCAGCCACGACCCGCGCCGCTTCGCGAGCTTCTCGGAGTGGCTGGACGCCACCGATTTCGACTACTCGACCTGCGTCGGCTTCAACGTGATGACGATGCTGGAGGAGGAAAACGCCGTTCTGCTGGAGGGCGAGGTGCTGGCGCAGCGCCGCCATGTCCGCTTCGTCTCGCCGATGTGCAAGACGCTGATCGTGCGCAAGCCGATCCGCTGGGGCGGCGGCTTCCACCATGCCAACCGGCCGCCGCGTTTCCACGGCGCCTATCTTTTCCACCTGAAATACGCCGATCTGGCGGAGCGCATGCGCCGGCAGGCGCTGACGCGCGGGCTCGATTTCGCCCAGGCCGATCAGGGCCACCACCAGCGTTCCAACGATCTCGATCTGATGAACGTCTACCGTTCCTTCGCCAAGCTCGCACGCACCGACTGGCAGGACACGGCGATCGACGCCTATTGCGACCAGTATCTCGGCCGCGTCACGCCGTCGGAACGCGGCGGCGAGGTCGGCACCATGTATGTCTCGCCGCTCGACATCGCGGCGGGCGAGGCGATGCGGCTGCCCGAGAGCTTCCGCCATCTGTTCTGAAGAGGAGGTCCGCGGCGCGGGAGCCGGAGCGGGCTTCCCATCGTTCGAGCGTCGGCGGCCAAACGGCAGGAGCCAGAGCGATGAGGATCGAATACGACGCAGGCACGGCGCTCGCGCTGATGCGGGCCAACCCCGCGCGCGGCTTGACCTCCGGAAAACCGGGCCAGATGGCGAAGGACCGGCTTACAACCGGCGCGTTCCTCAGCATCGACCACAAGCCGAAATTCGCGATCGACCCATCCTGGCCGATCTTCACCATGGGCTCCTGCTTCGCGCGCGGCGTCGAGAACGTGCTGATCTCGCGCGGCCTGCCGCTGCTGCTCGACGGCCATGGCGCGCCGGCGGAGCATTTCGAAAGCTGGAGTGCCGCCAGCGGGCGCGGCGGCGGCGCGGCCGCCGGCGAACTCAGCCGGGGCGCGCTGAACAAATACTCGGTGCGCTCGATGGCCCATGAGCTGAAGCGCGTGCTGCTCGGCGAAACCTACCCCGACGAGGGGATGATCGAGCTTTCGCCCGGGCAATGGTTCGACCCCCATGCCAGCGGGCTGAGATTGCTAGACCGCGAGACCGCCTTCGCAAACCGCAAGCGGCTCTGGGCGGCGACGGCCCGGATCAGGGAGGCGCGGATCTGCTTCCTGACGCTCGGGCTGACCGAGACCTGGCTCGACTCGCAGACCGGGCTTGCGATGAACGCCCATCCCGGCCCGGCCTGGCTGGCGCGGATGCCCGAGCGCTTCCGCTTCGTCGATTATGGCTATGACGCGACCTTGTCGGACATGCTGGAGATCGTCGAGCTGGTGCGGACGCATTGCCACCCGGAGATGCGCTTTATCGTCACCGTCTCGCCGGTGCCGCTCGGCGCGACCTTCAAGGACGCCGACGTGATCGTCGCCAACAGCGCCTCGAAATCGGTGCTGCGCGCCGTCGCCGAGGAATTGTTCCGGCGCTTCGACTTCGTCGATTACTTCCCGAGCTACGAGCTGGTGCTGAACTCGCCGCGCGGGCTCGCCTTCGAGGAGGACCAGCTCCATGTCGCACGCGACATGGTCGCCGCCGTGATGAGCCGGTTCGAGGCCGCCTATCTGCAGGGCGCGCGGCAGTCGCAAGCGGCCTGACGCTCCTCTCCCGTCAACAAAAAAGCCGGCCTGCGAGGGCCGGCTTTCCGTATCAGAAACAGGCTGAAACCTCAGACCCGCGCCACGGTGCGGCTGCGGTCGCGCCTGCGGTCGGCAGCGGGCTGGTAGGCGATGCGGGCATGGTGGCTGCAATAGGGCATGCCGGTCTGCGAGCGGCCGCCGCAGAAGCGGAATTCCGGGGTGGTCGGATCGCCCATCGGCCAGCGGCACATATACTCGCGCAGATCCATGATGGTGACGCGCTCGGAGAACGGCACCACCACATCCTCCGACAGGGCCGGCGTCGGCGCGACCTGCGGATCGGCTTCCGCATCGGGCTGGAACTGCGGAGCGAGCGCATTGGCGCCGCGCGTCATGCCTGCGCCATTGCCGCCGCCCATCGGATGGCTTGGCGGACGCATCGCCGGCTTGCGGGCCGGCGTGGCGCGGGGCGCGCCCGGCGCGGCCGCGCTCTTGGCGCGGCCCGATAGGCCGAGACGGTGAACCTTGCCGATGACGGCGTTGCGGGTGACGCTGCCGAGTTCGCCGGCGATCTGGCTGGCGCTCAGCCCGTCGCTCCAGAGCTTCTTGAGAAGCTCGACGCGATCTTCGGTCCATGCTCCGGCTTCGGTCATCGGCTTCACCTGCTGTTGTCGCGGCCAGCGCCTCGCGGGCTGGCTTTACGGGCTGATCGTGGCGGAATCCGATACCGGCGACGCCCGATCGGAACGGGAGCCGTGACAGCCGAAACTGACGGTAGCTTGGGGACGCCGCACGAGATGTCGTATCTGACAGAACAGACCATACAAGATGGCCGGACTCGGCGACAAGAGTCGGCGAATCGTATTTCGGCTTTTCCCCAGGCAAAGCCGCAGGATCGGTCAAGGTGAATCTTTTCGGCAACGCTGACGTTGAGTCATCGGGGGCCGTGCCGATGGGCCTGGAATTGACAGCGACGGGGGCGTTCAGCATAGTTCGCGAATGGCTGCCGCCCCGTTCGGGCGGCGCTTATGTTTTTGAAGGTGTTCGCGCTTTCTCTTTCGGGATTTGGGTCATGCGGCTGACGATGCGACGAGAGGTCCGGGCACGACTGCGACGATGATGTCGCCGGCAGGTCGCATGCGATCGGCACGATGCCGTCCCTGTCGCCCTGCCCCGCTCGTCCAGCCCGGCTCCGCATCGCCTTTTCGTCACGAGGATCGCCTCCCATGACTGCCTCTTCCGTCTCCGCTGCTCCCTCCGTCCTGCTGCCGACCTATGCCCGCGCGCCCGTCGCCTTCGAGCGCGGCGAGGGCCCGTGGTCGATCACGGCGGACGGCACGCGCTATCTCGATTTCGGCGCCGGCATCGCCGTCAATGCGCTCGGCCATGCGCATCCGCATCTGGTCAAGGCGCTGACCGAGCAGGCCGGCAAGATCTGGCACACCTCCAACCTCTACACGATGCCCGAGGGCGAGAAGCTGGCGCGCAGGCTCTGCGAGGCGACGTTTGCGGAACGCGTCTTCTTCACCAATTCCGGGGCCGAGGCCAATGAGGCCGCCATCAAGATGGCGCGGAAATATCATGCCGCGAAGGGGAGCCCCGAGCGCTTCCGCATCATCACCTTCGAGGGCGCGTTCCATGGGCGGACGCTGGCGACGATCGCGGCAGGCGGCCAGCAGAAGTATATCGACGGCTTTGGCCCCAAGGTCGACGGCTTCGACCAGGTGGCTTTCGGCGACCATGAGGCGCTGAAGGCCGCGATCGGACCTGAGACGGCGGGCATCATGATCGAGCCGATCCAGGGCGAGGGCGGCCTGCGCTCGGTGCCGCCGCAATGCCTGCGGGGCTTGCGCGAGTTGTGCGACGAGCATGGCCTCATGCTGATCTTCGATGAAATCCAGACCGGCGTCGGCCGCACGGGCAAGTTCTTCGCCCATGAGCATTACGGCGTCACGCCCGACATCATGTCGATCGCCAAGGGCATTGGCGGCGGCTTCCCGATGGGCGCGTGCCTGGCGACGGAAGAAGCCGCCTCCGGCATGACGCTCGGCACCCACGGCACCACATTCGGGGGCAACCCGCTCGCCATGGCGGTCGGCAACGCCGTCCTCGACGTGGTGCTGGAGGAGGGCTTCATCGCGCGCGTGGCACAGATGGGCCTGCGGCTGCGGCAGTCGCTGGCGCAGCTCAAGGACCAGCATCCGCAGGTGATCGAGGAGATTCGCGGCGAGGGCCTGATGATCGGCCTGAAGCTGCATACGCTGAACACCGATTTCGTCGCCGAGGCGCGCGCCAACGGCCTGCTCGTGGTCGCCGCCGGCGACAATGTCGTGCGCCTGCTGCCGCCGCTGATCATCAGCGACGAGGACGCGGCCGAGGCCGTGGCGCGGCTCGACCGCACGGCGCGCGCCATCGAGGCGACACTGAAGCGGCCCGCCGCCGAATAATCGACAGAACCGATCCCGCGCTGACGAAGGACGCGCCCGTGACGCGCCATTTCCTCGATCTTTCCGATTTCTCCGCTTTGGAACTGCGCGCCATCCTGCGCAAGGGCGACGAGATCAAGGCGCGCCGCCGCACGCCCGAGGCCGCCGGCGACCGCCTGCTCGAGGGCAAGGTCGTCGCCATGGTCTTCGAGCAGCCGAGCTTGCGCACCCGCGTCTCCTTCGACGTCGGCATCCGCGAACTCGGCGGCTCGCCGATGATGGTCACCGGCCGCGAGATCGAACTCGGCGAGCGCGAGACCATCGCCGACACGGCCCGCGTGCTGTCGCGCTATGTCGACGCGATCATGATCCGCATGCTCGACCACGACGCCGTGGTCGAGATGGCGAAATACGCCACCGTGCCCGTCATCAACGGCCTGACCAAGCGCCAGCACCCCTGCCAGGTCATGGCCGATGTGATGACCTTCGAGGAGCGCAAGGGCTCGATCAAGGGCAAGCGCATCGCCTGGACCGGCGACAGCAACAACGTCCTGACCTCCTGGATCCATGCCGCCGGCCGGCTCGATTTCGAGCTGGCGATCGCGACGCCCGAGGAGCTCAGCCCTCCGCCGGCGCTTCTCGACTGGGCCCGCGACCATGGCGCGAAGCTGACGCTGACCTCGCGGCCGGAAGCGGCCGTCGAAGGGGCCGACTGCGTCATCACCGATTGCTGGGTCTCGATGGGCGACGAGGAAGGCACGCGCCACAATCTGCTGCGGCCCTATCAGGTCGACGAGCGGCTGCTCGGCCGCGCCGACAAGGACGCGATCTTCATGCACTGCCTGCCGGCCTCGCGCGGAGAAGAAGTGACGGACGGGGTGATGGATGGGCCGCAATCGGCCGTGTTCGACGAGGCCGAGAACCGCCTGCACGCCCAGAAGGGCATTCTGGCCTGGTGCTTCGGCGGGGTCGCCGCCTGATGGCCGATCTCGAGAGTGGCGGCGGGAGCCTGCGCGACGATCTTGCTGCGCTCGACGACCGCGTCGTGCCGTTCACGGTGCCCGATCTCGACGTGCGCGGCCGGGTCGTTCGGCTTGGGCCGTCGCTCGACACCATCCTGGAGCGTCACGACTATCCGGAAGCGGTCTCGCGCGTGCTCGGCGAGGCCGCGGCGCTGACCGTGCTGCTCGGCACGGCGCTGAAGTTCGAGGGCCGTTTCCAGCTCCAGACGAAGAGCGACGGGGCGATTTCGATGATGGTGGTCGATTTCAACGCGCCCGACAGCTACCGCGCCGTGGCGCATATCGACGAGGTCAAGCTGACTGACGCCGTCGCAGCCGGGGCGCTGAGCACCGGCGAGCTGCTCGGCGAGGGCCATCTCGCCATGACGGTCGATCAGGGCTCGGCGACGACGCGCTATCAGGGCGTTGTGGCGCTGACCCGGCAGAGCCTGGAAGAGGCGGCGCACCAGTATTTCCGCCAATCCGAGCAGATCCCGAGCCGGATCAGGCTCGGCGTCGGCTCGATCGTCACCGGCGAGGGCCGGCGCTGGCGGGCCGGCGGATTGCTGGTGCAGTTCATGCCGCATTCGGTCGATCGCCTGCGCGCCGCCGACATCCATCCCGGCGACGCGCCCGAAGGCCACGAAATCCTCGCCAATCCCGACCCGGATGGGATCAGCGACGACGCTTGGGCGGAAGCGCGCTCTCTCGTCGAGACGGTCGAGGACCACGAACTGCTCGACCCGCTGCTGGAGAGCGAACGGCTGCTCTACCGGCTGTTCCACGAGCGCGGCGCGCGGGTGTTCGAGCCCGTGCTGGTGCATGAGGCCTGCCGCTGCTCGCGCGAGCGCGTGCTCGGCATGCTGCGCGGCTTCTCGAGCGAGGACCGCCAGGCGATGCTCGCCGATGACGGCACGCTCGGCGTCACCTGCGAGTTCTGCTCGCGGCGCTACAGTTTCGCCGCGAGCGAGGTCGAAGAAGGGCTGGCGACGGAAGGCTGAGCCGCCGGCCCCTTGCTCAGAACTCTTCCCATCCGGCGTCGCCGGCGCGGGAATTGGCGACCTTTTTGACCGGGGCGCGCATGGTTGCGGGCGTGGCGCGGCTTTGGGCGAAGGCGGCTTCTGCGAGTTTTTGCAGGCGGGCGGGCTCGGCGGCGTTGCCAGCGGCAGCGGCCGCATGGTCGGTCGCACGGAGCTTGGG
>JAIETL010000102.1 GCA_019745195.1 Beijerinckiaceae bacterium | reverse complement strand
AATGGCCGACTTTTACGCCGCCCGCGCCGGCACAAACGCAGGCGCTCCACTGGATGGTTTTCTCACCGCCGTGCACACCCAAGCCGGTGCTGACAAGCTAAGGGAGAAGAGCCCTCACCTCGGGAAGTCGCTTGAGCGTGGCTCCGATTCGATCCCGCCACTGCGGCCCCTTACCCATCGCATCGGCAAAGGCGTCGTGCAAATCGTCGGGTCTGTCCTCGGCGAGGATTCCAATCAAAAAACTCGCCTGCATTCTGTCCTTATGAGCCTTCAGGCTATCGGGACCATCCCTTCTCCGATCGGCAATGATCAATTTGTGGATCGCCAGCCGCTCTGGCCGCGGAATCTGGACCAAAACCCCGTTGCGATAGGGGATCGCGGCCGTGATCGGTTCCGCAATCAGGTAGTTGAGATAGTGCAGAGACTGGGCATACACGCCCAACGCCGCGAGCGGGCGCAGATCCTCCGCCTCGGCAAAGGACGGCGTCAGAAACTCGACCAGAAGGTCGTTGCGCGTCTGTTTCCAGCGCCAGGTTTTCAGATCGTCCAGCGCCGGCATCGGCGCGAAGGAAAAATCCCCGAGCACCTTTTGAAGCGGTTCCGAAACCGTATCCTCGAGCGCGACCGACAGCCGTTCGAAGCTCGCGATATCAATATCCCCCGTCTGCGCAGCCGTATCGAACGAGAACCGAACGCCCAGTTCCCCCTCGTAGAGGCGAAACGCCTGCGTCCCGACAATCGTGCCGCCAAGACGGAATACACCAGCCGCTGCCATCGCCCCGAGCAAGCTGCCGGTTGCCGCCTCGACGCCTAAGAATCCCTCCGCACGAAGGATGCGGATCAGTCTCGCACGGTGCCTACGCCGCTCCTCGCGCTCTTCACTCATGTCAGCAGTACGGGCCATCCGCTCCCTCAGCTCGGAGCTGTCTTCGCCGATATATGTCTTTTTGACATCGGAGCCGACGCGATAGCTATCGTACCAATAGGCTCTTCCGTTGCGCTCGACCCGCGTCGGCGTCCCGCGCAGATCGGACACGGCTTCCTCGCGGAGAGACCGCAGGAGATCGTGGTAGGCCGAGTGGGCGATCGGCGAGTGCCGCTTGAGGGCAGACATGTGGTGCTCAACAAAATTTCAGATTGTTGAGCATACCTTATGTTCAACGAAATTCAATACCGTTGAGCACGATCAGCAGACCTGCTCGCCGACATTGGCTTCATTCCCCCTATATGCTAAACAAAGCGCTCGTCGCCGTTACCACTCGGCTTTCACACCTCAACCCTGCGGACACCAAAAAACTCGTTTGAAATCAATGCATAGCGCCCGGTCATGGAGTTTCGAGTCCTCTCTTGGGTAAAAGCCTCTTCCTCCCAGGAGGGTCGACCGCTTATTGCCTCTCACGCCACTGGAAATGATGCCATCCCCCTACGCTATTGGCATCTGGTTTTTACAGGCCATACCTATCTAAGTACCTGATAATACGTAAATTTAACCCAGACTACGAATCTGAGGGTCAGAGGTTCGAATCCTTTCGGGCGCGCCATTCGGCCTCCAGGTCGATTTATCTCGTTAATTATCAACGTCGATAAGCCCTTTGGGCGGGTTGCACCCCGTCTGAATGCATAACATCGTGCATAACATGGCTGACGACGAGATGCCCATAACGAACCATCTGACCACCCGAAACGGCATGTGCCAGTATGTGCGCCGCGTACCCGAAGACTTGCGCGAAGCCTTCCCATTTCGGCGCGTTCAGGTGTCCCTGCGGACAAAGGATCAGCGCGCCGCGAGGCAAGCTGCGATCGTCCTTGATCAAGAGTGGGATCGGCAATTCGCTCAGGCCCGCCAGCAGCGCGGGCTCGGAAGTGAGATCGACGGCCCCACCGCAGTTGATACCGGCAGTTGGACTTGGGAAGATTGGGAGGCGCTGGCACGCTGGTTTTGCACTGCGCTTCAGGAAGAGGACTGGCGCGCGCGACTGAAGGACATGCCAGGGGCAGTCCTCATGGCGAGTCCGGATTTGCGCGCGCTGCCGCGGCGCAGCAATAGCGACGTGAAACAGCACATCGCACTTGATGCTTCGCTGAAAGCGATGACTGTCGCCGATTATGCGACAAGTCGGGTGGGTTTTGTCCAAGCCTATGTCCGCCGGCTCGGTATCTCGCTAAGCAAAACCTCTCCCCATTTTGATCGGTTCATGGCTTCCTGTCTGGCAGCCGAACTTGCCTATCTCAATCTGTTCCAGCAGCGCGAGACACGGATGGGCGGAGTTGGGATGCCACATCCCGATAGCATCGCCGGCCCATGGCGCCGCGCAGCAGAGCCGGCGTCAACCGCGATCGTTGCGCCGGTCATCGTCATTCCAACCCGCAAAATCGGCAGGACGCTGAGCGACTGTGGACTCAAATGGCAGGAAAATCGGCGCACAGTGAAAAAGCAGGTGCGTCCTGAATATCTGCGCGAGATGGACCATACGATTGCAGACTTTATGATCCATTCTGGCCTGAGTGACATCGGCGAGATCGGTCGCAAGCAGGTGCTTGCGTACAGAGACTATCTTGGATCGACCAAGGGCTATGCAATCCAGACGATCAACAAAAAAGTCGGTTTTCTGTCTTCTTTAATGGCGACGGCGCTCAATGCGGGTTGGATTGAAACCGCGCTCGGTGGCGAGATTTTCCTTGAGATTCCAGAGGACGAAGATCGGCGCGAGCCTTATAACGACGACGAATTAGAACGCATCTTTGCCCATCCAATCTTCACAGAGGGTCACCGTTTCAGCCAGGCCAAGGCCTGTGCCGAGTTGCAGTTTTGGTTGCCGCTGATAGCCTGCTTACACGGCATGATTAGCTCAGAAATCATCCAGCTCGGGCCCGACACCATTGCACCGCATCCGGACGCGCCCGAGATGCTATGCTTCGTCGTAACAAACGCTGGCGACCGCCGCGTGAAAGCTTTTGCGCGGCGACGCTGGGTGCCGATCCGCAAGGAGTTGCTCCATCTTGGGCTTCCCGATCTGGTCCGCGCGGCACGCGCAACCGACCAGCGCTTTCTTTGGTCTGCCATGGCTAGACATGGCGACGACGTCACGCGGGTTTCGGGGTATTTTTCATCCTTTTGGGCCGCGTTCTCGCGTAAAGACCTAAAGATTGAAACCGAAGGGACTACGTTGTACTCGTTCCGCCATGCCTTCCAGGACGAGTTAAGCCGGGCTGGGCATCCTGACGAGATCAAGAAGGCGCTGATGGGTCATTCCGAAGGTGGGATGACGGGTCGGTATGGGACCAAGCGCAAACCGCGCGTGGTCAATATCTTGGAGTTGAACGAAGCAATTCAGGGCGCGCGTTGGCCGTTTCTAGCGGCCGTAATGTCAAGTTCCTAAGCGCTTCGCTTCGCAAACAGCAAGTCGAGTGCCTCGGAGACCAGCGCCTCCAGCGTGGTCAACTCGCGCGCCGCCATCACCTTCAGCCGCACATGCGTTTGGAGATCGACATGCACGGTCAGCGCCTTGCGGCCGCGCCGGCTCGGTGCGAGCGGCGACACGCGCTCATCAGGGCCGTCAGCAGCGTGAGCTTCCGCCGCGACGACGTCCAGGGCGGCCAATGGCTCTTGCGCCGCCATCATGTCGGCGAGGTCTAACCCGCGTCGCATGCGACTTCTCCCAATGTAGCGAAATTGATCGTTCCAACATCAGGCATGCCAGCATGTTGAGATTGGATGATGCCGATAGGCCGAATTGTCGGCATCTCGATTATTCGATTTCCTGACTGACGATTCTTTTTCAGTGTCCGACTCAAGGGGAGTGGGGCTTCGCCCCTCTCCCCTCGCGAGCGCTCGGCGTAGGCGCCGGCAGCCTCGCGCGTCGCGCAGATCGAGAACCTGACCCCGTCGTTACGACTTTGCCCGACCCGGTCCGCCCGCCGCGCAAGGCGGCCGGGCCCGCTCACGCTCGCCACCCCTCTCCCCACCGCTCTCGCGGCCCCGGGAGGCATGGCCGGGGACCATGCCTCGGCCGGCAACTGAGAGAGGTAACAAGTCATGTCGCGTGAGTTGATCGAAGTTCCCCTGAACAAGCTTGTGGTCAGTGGCGGCAATGTGCGCCGCACTGGCTCAGCCGATTGCATCGAGGAGTTGGCCGCCAGCATTCTTGCGCACGGGCTGTTGCAGCCCCTGCTGGTCGCAATGCTCGAGAACGGGCGTTACGCCGTCATCGCCGGATCGCGCCGGCTGATGGCGTTGAAGCTGCTTTCCAAGCGCAAGGCCCTGCCGCGCGGCTTCACCGTCCCCGTGATGGTGATGGAAGCTGGCGAGGAGGAGAGCTTGGCCGAGAACGTGGTGCGCATGCCGCTGCACCCGGCCGACCAGTTCGAGGCGTTCCGCAGGCTGGAGTTGGCTGGGTTGGGCGCAGCCGAGATTGCGGCCCGGTTCGGCCTCTCGCTCCGGATCGTCCGGCAGCGCCTCGCGCTTGGGGCGGTGTCGCCCCATCTGATGCAGGCCTATCGCAAGGGCGAGTTGACGCTCGCCCAGTTTGAAGCCTTTACCGTCACCGACGATCCGGTGCGGCAGGACGAGGTCTATCAGGGGCTGGGTTCGTTTCGGGAGGCGTGGCGGATCAGGGCAGCGCTGACGCAGGCCGATGTCTCAGGCCGGGACCGGCGCGTCCAGTTCCTCGGGCTCGACGCCTACGAGCTTGCCGGCGGGGCGGTGCTGCGCGATCTGTTCTCGACCACCGACGAGGTCTGGCTGACCGATGTCGCACTGCTCGACCGGCTCAGCCTCGGCAAGCTCGGTGAGATTGCGGACGAGGTGCGCAAGGAGGGTTGGCTTTGGACGGAGGTCGCCCTTGAGTTCCCGCATGGCCATGGCTGCCGGCGCGTCTATCCCCACGCCGTCGATCAGGACGACGAGGCGGTCGCGCAGCGGCTTGCCACCAGCATGGCGCTGGAGACGCTCTATCAACAGCATCCCCATGACAAGGTCGGTGAAGAGGTCGTAGCCGAGATGGCGCGGCTGGAGGAGGAGATCGCAAGATTGTCCGAGCAGGCCTATGCCTACGATCCGGACGTCATCGAACGCGCGGGAGCGTTCGTGGTCCTCGGCCATGACGGACAGGCCCGGATCGAGCGCGGCTTCGTTCGACCTCATGACGAGGTCACTGAGCCGCAGGAGGAGCCGGGCGAGAAGGCGGCGCATTCGGCCACCAGCGAGCGCGTCAGCGTCGAAGTGCCAGTGGCCGAACCGGAGATCGGCGGCGTCGGTCTATCGGATCGGCTGATCGCCGATCTGTCGGCGCAGCGGACCATCGCGCTTCGCGACGCGCTGGCGCAGGAGCCGGAGATCGCGCTTCTGGCACTGGCGCACTCCCTGATCCTGCAGGGGTTTTATTGCATTCGCCATGACGCGCCGTCCTGCCTCAGCATCCGCATCGATTCAGCCGCGCTGGCGCATCATGCCGAGGGCATTGATGACGGCCCGGCCGCGCGCGCCATCGCCGAGCGGCACGAAGAGTGGGCCAGGTTGATGCCGCAGGAGGCAGGAGAGCTCTGGGATTGGCTGGCCGCGCTCGACCGCGACAGCCGTGATGCGCTTCTGGCGCATGTCGTGGCGCAGAGCGTCAACGCGTTGATCCTGCCGCATGAGCGCCGGACCAATGCGATCCATGATGCGGATCGGCTGGCGCAGACGACCGGCCTGGCCATACGGGACTATTGGAGCCCGACCGTGCAGGCCTATCTCGGGCGCGTCACCAAGGCCGCGATCATGCAGGCGGTCAGCGAGGGCGTCTCGGATGAGGCGGCGCAGCGGCTTGGCAGCCTGACCAAGGTCGAAATGGCAAGAGAGGCCGAGCGGCTTTTGGTCGAGACGGCTTGGCTACCGGCCTGCTTGCGGACTTCTGCCGGCGAGGTCGTGAGCGAGCAGGAGCCTGTCGCATTCGCCAACGCTGCTGAGTAGGCGGACGCAGAGGTTCGGGATCATGGACGGCCGCTCCGGTTGGGGCGGCCGTTTTCGTCCTTGTTGAAGCTGCCGGAGGCGTCGGCGCGGTCTCCCTGTCGTTTTGTCCGGGCCGTGGCCCCCTCACGTCCTCTTCGTGCTGGCTGTCTGACCGAGCCGGGCTTTTCAGGCGCAACGGCTTTGCCGTTCTCCACATCCGTTTCGACCCTGCGGGTGCGCCTCAGCCCGGCCCGGCCTTGTCGACGCCATCGAGGTCGCGGTGGTCGCGGCCCGGACAAAGCGACAGGAGACTAAACCATGGCGACGATCGGCAGCTTCAAGAAGGACGAAGACGGCTTCACCGGCACGATCAACACGATGACCCTGACCAGCAAGGTCCGCTTCATCCGCAACGAGAGTGAAAGCGACAAAGGCCCTTCCCACCGCCTCTTCGCCGGCAAGACCGAAATCGGTGCGGCTTGGGCCAAGACCTCGAAGGACGGCAAGCCCTACCTCTCGGCCAAAGTCGACGATCCGAGCTTCCCGGCAGCAATTTACGCCACCCTGATCGAGGACACCGAGGCCGCCGGCACCTACGCCCTCATTTGGTCGAGGCGCACGCAGGACTGACACCGAGAGGCTCCCGAATAAAACGGGAGCCTCTTCACGCTCAAATTCCGATTAGACGAACAATGACAATTAAACGTAAAGCATTCTCCAAATACAAAAATGTCCTTGCTATTGTTGCAAATCAGCGAGGAGCTTTTTGATGCCCGTTCGGACCGCTTGCAGAGAAGATTGCGCTTTCATCCATTATCTAGAGACCACGCTTGCCGCGGAAGGTGGCGAGTACCCATACGTTGAAGCTCGCTTCGCTAGTCTCTTAAAAAAGCGGTTGACACAGACCGAGGCCGTCCGCCGTGACGATCTTGCTGAGGAGGCAGACTGGAACACACAGTTCTACATTATGGAATCCAAAACGGGCGTTAGAGCGGGGTTTGCAGTCACCTCAAATTGGGTCTCGCCCGATGAACTCTCGCAAAAGGCGGACTTGACGCCTCGCGATGTGCGATTGTGGGTTGTCGGGGTACAGGATAAATTTCGTGGCAGAGGCCTAGGCCAAGACGTTATTCAACATATAATCGACGAACGGCACCAAATCAACGAACCTGGAAGCGTTTCTGGCGTGTACTACACGAAACTTGCCGCAAAAATCGCCAAATCATCCGTTCGATCCAGCGATCTGTTGGAAAATTATTTCGATTTTGATCCTCAGTACTCACCCAGTGCCACGCATATCTTAACCCGCGCGATCTGGCGCTATGATTGATAAGACTGTCGCTCAACCCGGTAGGGCTATGACCAATACACATCAGGTCTGCAAGTTTTAGGAGCCCTTTGGCGCTTATACGCATTGCCCTGTTCGCAGTGCCAATTAGCGCTCATGCGCGAACCGCCGCGATACGCGCGTCCCTACGGTCCGCTCCTCAGATTCGCGAGCTGATGCCATCACTGCAATCGTGGACAACTTCGCAGATGCGCGCGACAGCTTATCGGCGAGCCATTTGCGCCGCTCCGTCTCGTCCACCGGCGTAAACTGCGCGGCCTCGTCAGGCCGCGCCAATTGGATTCGACGGTCGATCGCGCTGGCATCGACGACGAGTGTCGTCCGTTCCCTCGCTCGACTCGCGGCAACATAGATATCATGACGGTCGAAAGACGGATCAAGAAGCACGACCGCCTGGTCAAAAGTTAACCCCTGACTCCCATAGACGGAGCTCGCATAAGCCAACCCTATTTTTGCGCGCCCGGCTTTGTCGGCAATTTCGCGCAGTGTGAATTTCACTGAGCGACCGTCGATCTGCGCCTCGATCAATGCCTCATCTGTACGATCGCCAACTTTACTAGGATCTATGCGTGTCACCACCCCCGTCGTGCCATTGATCACGCCGATTCTGTCATGACGTATCAGAAAACGGATACGGTCGCCCACCGCGAGCAATAGCGACTGAGGATGGCCAGATGGCGTGACGGCCGAGATCGTGATCTCCGGTCCGTGGAGGCTACCCTCTATGCGCAGCCGCTCGCGTATCCCTTGCGAGATTGCACTGACAGCGGCGTTGGTCTTGGCCAGCACAACAACGCCGGAATCTCCACTGGCTTCGCGTGCATGCGCCCACGCCTCAACGACCTTGCTGATGGCGACGCGCGGTCCAGCCGCTTCGACAAGATGGCCGCGCTCGGCGAATGCGTCGAGCGCCTCGCCGGCTCGGCCGGCACCGAACGCGCGTATGGCGTCCCGAGCCCACGCATCCTTCTGCCGGACAATGGTATCGACCCGAGCGGCGCTGACTGCGCTTTGGGCCAAAGCAAAACCGGGGCCCGCTCCAATCGCTTGCAGCTGGTCGCGGTCGCCGCACAGAATGAGTTTCGCGCCACTGCGAGCGGCTTGAGCGAGCAGCGCATGCATATCGCGTGATGACAAAAGCCCCGCTTCATCAACGATCAGCACCGTGCGCTCGTCAAAAAACCTCGGATTAGCCTTTACTTTTGCAAGCCAGCTCGCTGTTGCTCGAGCCTCGATCTCTAAGTCTTCGGCCAGCATGCGAGCGATACGCCAGGCCGCGGCAGATCCGAGGACATTGTAGCCCGCCTCCTGATAAGCAGCCACGATCGGAGCAAGCGTCGTGGTCTTTCCACTGCCCGGCGCACCCTCGATGATCGACAGTGCCTGCGGCGCGACAGCGGCCTTAGCGGCTTCGATTTGCTCAGCGCGGAGTCCAACTTTCGCACAACGTTCGAGCATGGCGTCAAGGTCAACCGACCCCCAGCGTGCTGTCGAGCGCGCGCCTGCCAAGCGAACGACGTTACGCTCCATCGCTATGATCTCCGGCGTCGAATAACGCGGCAGCCCCAACGGATCTCGTCCAATCTCAACAAAGGCGCTTTTGGCGAGAAGATCGTCGAGAGCAGCGTTTGCCCGTTGAGCGGGCAGGCCCGTGCCGACGAGCTGAGCCGTGACCGCGCGCAGGAGATCCCGCCGCTCGAGCACGCTCGTCGTTTTGGTCAATAAGGTAGGAAGAGCCGCAAGTCGCTCTCGAAAGAGGTGCTCTCCGGCCCGAAAATCTATGGTGCGGTCGACATTGCGGCATGCCAAGAGAAGCGCGTTTGCTGCGAGGCCCTGCGATGCGGCAGCCTCCCGCCAGATCAGTTCACGCGGGGATGCCGACGCTGATTTTGCCTTTCGCGTGCTCCGGGCGATCGCCGCCGCAAGCGCTGCCGCGGCTCGGCTCGTGGTCCCGTGCTCGGCGAGCTCCTCCTCAATCTCGCGGCTTCGGGCGCTGAAATAGCGGATCGCCGTATCGGGGACGCCCGCGATCTCAAACAAGCCATTATAGCCGACACGGTCCAGGCTAAAACCGAGACGCTGAAGACCTTCAGCAAGAGCGGCATGATATGCCGCGCCGGCTAATAATTTTGCATCTCGAAGTATCTTCGAGTGCAAAGCACCGACCGTACCATCTGCGCGAGTCGCCAAGTTCAGACACACGCAATGACTATGTAAGTTAGGATCGCAGAATAAATGGCCATCTTCGTGTTCAGCTGGCCGGCTTTCACCATGCTGGAAGATGGCGGCCGAAAGAGCGACAGGTTCAACGCTATGTCCGCCACGGCCGCGCCGCGCAAACACTGCCTCATGAGTAAGGCAGTCGAGGGCAGATCGGGTAGCTCTGACTTGCGCGGCCTCGATGGCGGATTTCAGCTGCTCATCGGCGAATGCCCAGATTAAAGAGACCGACCGTGGAGCGCTCATCGTGATGTCAAACGCCGGCGTTCGGCGAGATTTCTGGACGCCAGCGTTCGAGATGAGGCTCGTTCCCGTCTCGTCCAACGCTGCGTAGAGTCGCTCAAAGTGTTTGCGCTCGACCAGTGCTCCGTCAGCCAGACAATGATCGCCCGCTGGTGCGTACCATTGCCCCTGGGGCTCAACGCCGCCAAGATAGTATTCGCTTCCACTCACGTAGTACGCGCTCGCGGCCGCCGGATTCCATGTTGCAACCAAAATGGGGCCTCCTTATCGGAGACCCCCATCTATCCTGCGACGGGATCGACGCCTTTGGGATTAACTCAGATTTACTGCGTGGGCGGCTCGAGCCAGGTCGCCGGCACATGGCCGGCTCGGCGCTCGCGCCAGACAGTGAGGGGGATGTCGAGAATGGCGGGATTGTTCAGGCCCATCACCATGACCCGGATCAGGTGATCCAACCCCTTGCGATGCGGGCCAAGCTCGGACGATAGTTTTTCTACCGGAAGGACCTCGACCGTCTCGCGTTCATCGTCGCGTGTGAGGCGGCCGGTGGTCGGGTCGCGCCGCACAGGACCAGCCAGCTCGATTCGGCGCCGGCCGAGCAATCCGCATATCCGCTCAGCTGTGTCGCCTGCCTCGAGCTGGTGGACGATCTTGATCCGAAAGCGTGCGAGAAGGACTTTGGTACTTTCTTCGCCATAGACCTCGATGAGGCTCGCTATGTCCTGAACACCAGCGATGGTCACGATACCAAATTCCCTGCCGACATTGAGCAAGTTCGGCAGCCTCCGCAGCCTGTTCCACTCGGGCAATTCGTCTATGCACAGTGCCAGCCGCCGATCCGGATTGCGCCGTCCCCCGGGACGTAGGGCGAGCCCTATTAGGCGATCGACCAGAAATGCGGCGGCACTTCCCGTCAGCGCTGGATATTCGGTCGATTTCTGCAGGACGACGACACGCGGCAGAGGGCTGTCGGCAGCCAGCCAAGCCCTAAGGCTGAAGCGCCGACGCCGCGGAACATCGGCCCAGGCCAACGCCAGTGGTTCGACCACGGTGATGGCCGCAATCCAAAGCGTGATTAGAAGCGACATCGTGGTCTTGTTCTCTTCGGGGTCGCCGCTTCCGAACACCAACCGTGCAGACATCAGGCTTTTATGGGCGTCGAGCCGTTCTTTGATGACTGCGCCCGGCGCGAGAAGGACACCAGAGAGATCTGGCCAGGACCACTCACTCCCGCGATCTGCACGCAGGCTCATGACAAGGTCGGTCCAGATCGCCTGCGCACCCTGGCCCCACATCGCGTCGCTGCCCGTTGGCTGAATCGCGTGGACCGCAAATTCCCGGGCGTGCTCCCGGTTTTGAATATCGGCAGCCAGATCATACGCCCAGGACCGACGGTCGTGCGGTGCGATAAGAACGGCACATCTTGTCGGGAGACCGGCATACATGTCGCCTTTGACATCATGCACGATGACACGATCGCCTCGATCGATGAGCTGCTCGATCATGGCGCGCAGCGTTGAGGTCTTGCCGGAACCCTGCGTACCCAGCGCCATTAGATTATATCCCTCGGCGGCGCGCGTGAGTTGCACATGCGGCGCAATCCAGAGACCACGCTTCATCGCGCCGCCGATGCGGCTAAGAGCCGCCCGCAGGCCTTCTCGCCCATCCGCATCGTAGACGGGGCGAAAGCCTTTCAACGTCCGCACTTTCTCCCGCTTGGGTGTGGCCTGCCATATGTTGAGATATGCCATCAGGAATGCGGCTCCTGACGCAGCCACACAGGTTGTCAGGCCTATCATTGCCGCCGGCGAGCGACGAATGATGGAGGACACTTGGTTCAGCACCGACAGTCGACAATCGATGCCTATCCAAGTCTCCAGCCCCGGGGCGCACCGCTCACCCAAGATGACTGCACGCAGGATGCTACCGAAGGCGCCGGGGTCGAGAGCCGTCGGCCCATAGGGCGCCATCACGACCGCAGGAAACAAACCGGCCAGGACGAAAAAAGCCAGCAGCAGGATCAAGCTTGCGGCCACCGACGCCCCCGCGATTGCGGGCATCGACGAGCGCGCCTCTTCGTAAGGTCTATCCATCAGGATCGACGACACATCCACCTCCAAACGGTCAAGAGTAAATCAGACGGGCAAGAAGCCCGATCGCGAGAACAACGGTGCCCGCAGCCAAACCCCACGCGACGCCGACGAGCCACATCGGCCGCTCGGGACGGCGCATAGCCGACCAGTCAGCCTTGCGAATGACTGCGCTCTTCTCCGGATTAGGCGGCTCGTCGCCACGCCCCTTCGGCTCGGGCTCGGCCAGGTCAAGGCACGCCAGGAGTTCTCCAAGTCCATCCGAGCCGAGAGCCATGAGCCGCTTGGGATCGAATGTCGCCGGATCAGAGCGAAAGTCGCGTGCCAATGTCGCGGCCAGCTCGTGCTCGGCAAAGTCGCGGGCACGAGAGGCCGCCTTTGCAGCGGCTTCGAAATTGGTGCGGCGCTCACCCATTGCGAGCCTCCTTCACGACCCAAGGGACAACCTTGTCCAACTCCGCGAAGAACTCGGCCGCAAAGGCCGCCACATCTCCACGGATGATCTTCGCCTCGGGGCGGGGCAGGCCGGACAAGGCCATGACGCGAGGAACCGGCAATTCCACCGCCTTGATGATGCGGCAACCAGCGGCCTCAAACGGCCGCCAGGCACCTGCAGCGATCGCAGGCATGCGCAATACAGCAGCACGCTTTTCGAGCGGCAGGATCAGCGTTTTATAGACCTCGGCCGCCTCAGACGCAGGGTGCAGATCCTCGATGGAGCCATCGCGATGATTTCGCACCATGACGAGGCTGGCCTCGGGCAATGCCTCGAGTCCCGTCCGGACCGCCTCGGCCGCCTTGCGCATCCCCTCAGCTTCCGCTGTGTAAACGGGCATCAAAACAACGCGGACATTCCAGATCTTGAAATCCTCAGCGAGGTCGACGAGGCCGGCCCAAAAGAAGAGACGACCGGCCTGATTGGCTCCCGTATCGATCAAGGTGTCGACGGACCGCGCCGCGGCCCGCTCGACCATCCCATAAAGAGGCGTGTAGGCGCGGATCTCGGCCGAAGGGTCCCGCCGACCGGCTTTCGGGTCGGAGGTGATGGTCAGTACAGCGCGCCCGAGCGCTTTGCCCATGCGCTGCTGCGCATCGATCTGCGCAAGCGCCAACGGGGCGTCATGCAGCGCGGCGTGCTCCGCGATCGCCTGCGCGTGGAAACTTTTGCCTTGGCCACCCTTGTCGTTGATGATGATGAAGACGACGGCCGTACGCGTCTTGGCCAGAAGCGAAGCTTTGATATCCGACATGCTGCTCTCCGAACTGACGCTCGCGCGAAATTGCGACGAGCGTGGCTCGGAAGATGTCGAAGCGCAGTCAGACTGGCTTTGGGATTAACTCAGATTTTTTCGGCGGGCATGTTTTCCGGTCGGAGTTCTAAGGGAACACCGGCTTCGCAGATCGACGCTAGCGTGGCATCCCAAAACGATCCCGGAGCAATGGTGCCAGCTGCATCAGCGAGGTAGTACGCGCATCCATCGGCTTGGGTGACGAGGCGGCCCGCACGCACCGTTGCAATAGCCGACTGGAGAGCGGCCGCCTCTGGAGCAGTCATCAAAATCGCCGTGCCGCGATGAAGGCGACCAAGCTTTCTCCCGAGCTCAAAAAGCTCACGCATAGTCGAGAGGTTGCGATGCGTGTCGGCCGGATTGGTCCCAGTCGCAATTGCAAGCCGCATCAAGTCATGTGCGCTCATGCGGCCAATGTGAGCATTGCAGAGGTCACGGGCGTCCGCTGGAGCGATCGCGGCACCCTCGCGCGCGGATGCCGACCAGGCCGCCATGGCGCGATCGTACGTCGCGGCGCGCCGCACATGGGCAGCGAGATCGGCGACGCGTTCGCGCACGCCCATTTTGATCGACTCGACGAGGGTTGAGCGCTTGAGGCCGTCAGGATCGGTCGCAATCTCGATAGCTGAAATCGATTCAGTGGCCAGCAACGCATCGCGCCGCAGGCGATCCTTCGGTTTGACTGTGCCAAAGTACCGGGCGGCAATTCGCCGACCTCGATCGACCAAACCTTCAATGATCCGATAGGCAACTAACGGATCGCGCTCGGCTTTCGTCTGTGCGGCCGCCTTGCCCAGGGCCACCATAGCGAGCTGCTCGGCCTCCGCCCGTGATTTGACGCGGCCCCGCTGCTCGGCCAGTTCCGCTGCGGTGTAGACTTCCAACAGGCGGAATGTTTCCGCAGCCTGCCCAACCTTGGCTTCGGCAAGTCTCGCCGTGTCCGACGGGCGATGGGCAGCGCGGTCGTTGACATCCTCCCGCTTAATTGGCCAGATCACCACAGGTCGACCGCCCTTTAGCGCCGTGATCTGATCCTGCGGGAGCGTGACGAATAGTGCCGCCAGATCATCCGTTTGAACTGCGAATGCTGCGATGGCACCTCTACCAAGGGCCGCTGCAATCGTGCGGCACTCGTTATGGATCTGTTTTCCAGCCACTTGTGGGTCATAGACGATGACCGGTACGCTCAACATGCCCAGCAGCGTTGGCTGCCGGGCATCCGCCGAGCTGTCTCGGTCGGGGTTGCTCATGTCACCCCTGTCCGTTGTTGTTGGAAACAATAGCTTCCGACCACGCGATCTCTTCGCGCAGATTCCGCGGCATTCCGCGCATCTCGATCCCATGACGCCAGAGCACCGTTGCGATCTCACGGAGCGTCACCCGACCCAAATTTGGCGTGTCGAGCGCATCGCTGTAGGACATTTCGGCCACTTCAGCGAGCGTGAGCTGACCCGCACACTTCGAGAAGCCGTTGCGCCGACCCATGATCGTGCTTGTTGCACGAGCCCCAAACCCGAGGTTGTTTTCGCGTCTCTGTTTGCTTTCATATCGCCGAATGGCGCATGCGACGCCGCTTGAGCTCAGGCCGAACCGGTGTGCGAGCATTGCATACGTCCAACCCTCACCCCTTAGACGCATAAGCTCCACATCTCGCTGCGGCTTGGACAGTGTTTTCGCCGACGCCCCGGCATCCAGATCAGGTTTCAACATCACGATCTCCTTTGGAGGTCGCGACCGGACTGGTACGCGATCCACCGCGAGGCCAGATGCCACAGCCAGATCGGCGTGAGTTGCCGGGTACTGCGGGCTATTTCGAATTGGTTATGACGAATTGGGCTGTCGTTGGCCGCGATCATCGGGCTGCGGATTATGGGTTCAAACGCAACGCCAGGCTCACCAAGATGGTGAGCTGCGGGCGCGAGAGTACCTATCGCTGTGGCGACGCTTCACACGCTCGACGGTCCTGCGTCCGCTCGACCGGCCGTCTCGCTTGGCAAGGTCGACCCGCTCATCTGGGTCCGCCCACCTTCTGACGTCGGTGAACAGGACCATGTTTTCCGTGGTTCTGCACGCGCACAACCCCACCGCCAATATCCGCTAGTCGCTCAATCAATCTGCGCGGCGCGCTGCTCGGCCGGTCAACTTTTGATCTCTGGCGCCCTGGAGGGCGCGAACGAGCCGCGCTAACAGGAGGTCAACTTGGGTTGTAGCAGACACGGTGGAAGGAAACCGCGATCGGGTAGCACGCGGAAGCTGTACGCGTAGCTTCGCCGGCCTGCCAGGATCAACGCTTCCTGTCGCGAGGCGGGCCCGAAGATCATCGCACCATCGCCCAAGATCATGGAAATCGCGCCAGGTCACGCCAGTGCCCGTCATCCCGGGCAATGAGACGACTTCACCCTGCCGCGCGACATCGACGCGAGCCAGAAGCAATTCAAGCCGGCGGCGCGCTTTGGCAAGCAGGGCAATCTGTCGGTGCGTAGCGATGGTGCGCTCGAGAAATCGCCTTGTTTCGTCATGCTCAATCGGATCCAGAGTCATCAGACCCGCAAATCGCAGCGCCTCGTCAGCCTCCTCGTTGGACCTTCCCGGAAAAACGCTTCGACGAAGGTGGCGGACGCATTCTCCGTACAATCCTTCCCGCAGACCTTCTACCGATTCTCGCTCGACAAGTTTCCGGTAGGCTGCCTTGTCGGCGCAGGCCGGAAAGGGAGCAATCAAATCGCATAGCCCACCGGCAAGCCTTGCCGATGGCGCCACGAACGCAAACTGCCCGGCATTGATCCGCAGCGGATCATGCCGATGACGAATGCCGAACCGATGTTTAAGACCCGCCAGTGCATTAGCGGCCAATCTTTGCATCTCTTTGCGCTGCACCCGAGACAGCGCTAGTATAGGCTTCATCGTGATGTCCTGTTCGATCTCGCAGCGATCGTGAAAACCCAAAGCTGCCAAGCAGGCGGGCCATCTCATCTCCAACCGTTCGATTGCCAAAGGTTGATCGACCGCACTGTAGGCGTGCGCAACGGCTGATAGCAGGCCGGTCGCCTGAGGCAGAATGAATGGCTCTCGCTGATGCTCGCACGCGCAAGAGGTGCGAAACCGGGCCAGACCCGCTCCCCCATTCATGGCGCTGAATTGGACGCCCATCGCATCGTCATCGTGTCCCGGCAAAGGTGCCCGCAATGAACGCGGCATGACGCCACCGATCAGCGATAGTGTTGCCCCACTTATCGTGCGATCGCCATGTGGCTGCCGTCGACCCAGCGCCCGGATAAGGTGACCGAGATCTCCAATGGCGATCTTGAGCGGGCCAATGACAGGACGAGCCGCTTCCAGCCCATCCTGGACCAGGCCAAGGAGGTCATAGAGCTGTCCTTGGCATTCCTCGCACGCGTCTGACGCCTCTGTCGAGAAGTAGCGGTCAACGGCTGCAATTGTAAATTCACGGCGGGCAAGCGTCCAACGATCAGCCCCCTTTTCAAGCCGCACTAGTACGGCCCGGCGCTCCGATCGCAGCATGTCCTCGAAGGCTAACGCGGATTTATTCACCTGGGTCACGGCGCGCACGCGCCGCCTGCTCTAACCTCGCCCTAAGCGAAGCTTGTCCACTGGAGCGCTGCTTTACCGCCGATTCTGGCGATAGCCGTTGACCCGATACCGTCGTCTGATCAGCCACGCGGCGAGGACTGGACGGGGTCCGACTCACGGCTGAGGGTCTGGTCATATCTGTGATCGGGCTGCTCAGGCTGGGAGTTCGCTGCAGGCCCATTGCTTGCGCGCCTGCCGAGGCGGCATGAACGGGCGCGGGCTCAGCCCTCTGCTCTTGAAGCTTTCTCGGGATCAATGAAGACAGATGACCACGCGAGAGGCGCAGACCATTGGGCCGCTTAACGCCCGCATCAAACAACACGTCGATGATGTCCTCCCAACTCAAGCCGCGACGACGCGCCGAGACGAACCACGGCAAATGGGGCGCAACGGCCTTCGCCAGTTTAAGCCTGCGCCCATTCGGCAGCATGAGATCACGCGCGATCAAGGCAGCTCCGTCCGTTAACTCCTTATCCGTCATTAATCCCTCACCTACAGCGCACTCTGATGCGACCTTCGCTTCAATAGGCTGCATAACGCTTTAAAGCAATTTGAAGCGGAAACCAGCAATTTGAAGCACTCTGAAGCACTCATACCTGTGCACCCTCCGTGCGTGAGGCATGCCGCCTTGGGCGAGACGTCAAGGGTCAGCAAGATTTTGAACCTAGGTGGCGATGCGTCATTTTATTGAAACTCGCCTTCCGCATGCGCGCGAAGCAGTATCCGCCAAAAGCTCCTGAAAGCAGAATAAATCCCAGCTCGGTCGTGAACGCGCGCTCTAGGATGTCGATGATGCTGAATTGTTCCGCGATCCACCCGCCATAAACGATCGCGAATACAAATACCCAGAACAATGCGCATAGCGCGCCGCCCATGGAGTAACGAAAGACACTCGGCACGCGCCCCCGAACTTCGTGCAAGCCCGAGATAACAAACGCGAACGGGAAAGAGAGGGCAAAGGCTATAATGGACAGATACGGCAAATCAAGCGCAACATCCCGCCAGTACGACGAGTTGGCAAGCCGGCCAAGCGCCTGATCCACGCCGCGCGCATGAGCCGTCCACTGCACGTAAACCCGTGATGCCAGCACCAAGGCACCCGAAGCCATTACTGCGGAAACCACAAGGGCGAAACACCACCGAAAAATCACAAGTGCCGTGGACATATTGCGACCCCTTCGAATGCCTTGCTTTCTCAGCGGCGGCGCCGCGCCCATCCATTCACAATCCGACGGACCACTCAGTGGAGCGGGTCGAGCGGGTTCGCATTTCGGCGCCCCGACACCATCGGGTGGTGCCGCATCGACGTTGGCGACGGGCCTGGCATCCGCAAATGCTGGACATCGGAATCTGAGCGCCTCAGGCCCAGCCCAATCCAACAGGTGCCGGGACCGAACAACTTGCATCATCGGCTTGCTCGAAAGCCGCATTCCGCTCTTCGGGCCGATGTTTGAGGTTACGAGTTCTCTATCCAGCACATCGAACCGTCCGAGCGACACATCATGCGCGACGCTGCGGGTCGGGGTTCGGCGTCCGCGAACGCGCGCAAACCCTCTTCCATCCGTGCCTCGTAGGTTTTCATGGCGTGTTCCTGCGCCAGTCGAAGGGCATCGATCTTGTCCTGAAACGGCCGGTAGAGCCGCTTCAATTCGGCAACGCGCCATCCCTGCGCCTCGGCCGGCGTAAGTCTGCCCGCTTCACGATCCGCCTTGGCGCGATCCTCCACGGCTTGAAGTTGGGGCATGACCGCTTCGATATGCGGCGCGAGAGCGTTGCCTGCGACCTTCATGATCGTGTCCACTGCAGCGCTTGCATCTGCGAGAGCCCTTTGGAACGCGATTTCTTCGCTTGATGGCGCAGCCTCATGAGCGATACCCAGAAACGATGTAATCGCAGAGCGTGTCTCCTGCTGGCCGAGATAGCCAGTCCTGCAGTCCGCGAGAACGCCGCCGCGAAACAGCAGCGCGGCGGGATAGCCGTCGATCGGATGCGCCTTGATGAAATTCGGCGCGACTTGCGCCGTGATTTCGACAAGGATCATCCTGTCGCTGAACTCGACAGCCAGCTTACGAATGAGAGGCTTGATACGGATGCAGGGGACGCAATCTTCCGTCGATGCAAGCACCACGACCGGACAAGGCGCCGAGCCGATCAATTCGGCAAGATCGGCATCGGATCGAGGGACAATCGACGACATCATGGCCCGCCTGGAATGCTGCTGGCTGTCGATGGTCATTTCAGCGAGTTAAGGCGATAGCTCTCGGGCATCCCCGATCCGTATATTCCTTGCGGTATCATGCGCCACAGTACTGAAAATGACGATCATCACCAAGCTGACCGGCCCATAATGAACGACGGCCTCGAATGCTCCATGGAATACCCTCCACGTGATCAATACGCTTACGCCCAGAGAGATCCAGAAACCTATCCGGATAAGCGCGCCATACGCTCGATCGTCCGTCGTTCTCAAGATCTTTCGCCCGGCTTCATAGCCCAATAACGGGCCATGGAAGCATCCTACGAAAATCGCCAGCGCGCCGAGCGGCGAACCGAGCATTCCGACACTGCCATTGTCCGGAAAAGCGCTCTTGTCAGGGATGAGCACGTTGAACACCAAACCGAAGAACAGAGCCGCACTAACGATCGTCACGGCCGTGCCGTAAACGACGTAACCCGTCATCTCTAGCGCCTTCTTCATTATCCACCTGCTCGGATCCGGTTAACCTTGAGATTTCACGAATGCGCCATATCCGACGCTGACCTTCGCCATGTGTCAGATCTGACGATTTCCGTGCGGCACGTAAATCGGATGCATGTCGCGAGACTGTCGTAGGGCCTGCAACCACGCCGTAGGACTTCTGGCCCCTTGTCGATTCCGGTGGAACGCGCTGATATCGGGCGCATGAAACTTCTTATCGTCGATGACCATCCCGTATTGCGCGAAGGCCTCGCCGCATTGCTGCGGCAGAGTGGTCCCGACACCGTCATACTCCAGGCCGCCGATGCGGCCGAAGGGCTGCGCCTCGCCGAGGCAAACCCGGAACTCGATCTCGTCGTGCTCGATCTGGTCTTGCAGGGCATGAGCGGATTCCCCGCCATCGCGGAGTTCGGACGGATCAGGCCGGATCTGCCGGTGATCGTTCTGTCATCCTCGGAAGATCCGCAGGATGCTCGCAAGGCGCTGGCCGAGGGCGCGCTCGGCTATGTCCCGAAATCGGCGAGCCAGCACACGCTGATGTCGGCTATCGCTATCGTGCTCAACGGGGATGTCTATGTACCGCCCTTGATCCTGCACGATGTCGCCGGCGCGCGCCAGGGCCGGCATCGCCGCATGGGCTTCGATGGCGACCCCATCCTGACCGATCGCCAGATCGATGTCTTGCGCCGCATCAGCCAGGGCCAGCTGAACAAGACCATAGCGTTCGACCTCGAGCTCTCTGAAAAGACCGTGAAGGCGCACATCACCGCGATCTTCAAAGCGCTGGATGTCGTGAATCGCACGCAGGCCGCGACAGTCGGGCGCGAGGCCGGACTCATCTGAGTGTATCCTGCCGCCGGGCCTCGGAACCCGACGAGCCGACCAGGTTGACGATCGCGGCGCGCAACCTGCCGTTGGACACGGGCTTGTGGAGCAGCAGCAGGCCGCTGGTTTGCGCCTCGACAAGGCGATCGGGCGCCGTGTCGCCGGTGATCAGCATCGCAGGAATAGTCTCGTTGTATTCGAGGCGCAGTCGTTCGATCACCTCCGCTCCGGTTTCGCCATCGCGCAGCCTGTAGTCGCTGATGATCAGGTCCGGCCGGGCGGGGCACGTCGCAAGCCGGCCGATCGCATCGTCCCCCGAGCCGGCGCTGACGACCTCATAGCCCCAACCTCCGAGCAGCGTCGCCATCGCCTCCCGGATCGCGGCCTCGTCATCGATCACAACGACCAGCCCGGTCGCCAGGTTGCCGAATGCCGCCTTCTCTGCAGACGGTTCGTCGCCGGCGTCGGCACCCGCGAGCGGAAGCGTGACCTGGAAGCAGGAGCCGCGGCCCTGTCGTGACTGGAAGGTCAGCGGACAACCGACCAGCTGCGTCAGTCGGCGCACGATCGCCAGACCGAGCCCAAGCCCCTTGGTACGGTCGCGCTCGGGATTGCCGAGCTGGTAGTATTCCTGGAAGATCCGCTCGCTCTGATCTGCCGGAATGCCGGGACCGCTGTCCCAGATCTGGACGGCGACATGGCCGGCGCCGCGCCGGCGGCAGCCGACGACGACACCGCCCGCCTGCGTGTGCCGTACCGCATTCGATATGAGGTTGCGCAGGATGCGCTCCATCAGCAGCGGATCGGAATTGACCACGGCGGCACTGGGCACGCATATGAGTGAGAGCCCCTTTGCGCGCGCCTCCTGTTCGTGATCGCGGCAGAGGCGCGCCATGAACGGGCCGATCGCGAACGATCGGCGATGCACTTCGACGATGCCGGCATCCAGCCGCGAAATGTCGAGCAATACGGAAAACAGCCCGTCCATCGCCTCGGCCGAGGCTTCGATATGCTCGACCATTCTCTGGCCCTCGGCCGACATCGCGACCCCTTTCAGCGCGCCGGCAAACAGCCCGAGCGCATGCATCGGCTGGCGCAGATCATGGCTGGCCGCGGCCAGAAAGCTCGACTTGGCGAGGCTCGCCTGCTCCGCGATCTCCTTTGCCGGCCGAGCTCGCGCGCCATCTGCTCGGCATGAATCCGCAGGCCGACCAGTGCCTTGAATGACCGGTTCATGGTGACGCCGAGCCCGCCGATGCCGCCGATGAAGACCAGCATCAGGAAGACGCTCGCCACCTGGAGAGGATCGGGGGCTCCCAGGCTGGCGATCAGGTAAGGCAGCGTCGCGGGCAGGAGCAGCGCCAGAAACGCTGGAAGATAGGGGCTGAAGATCGACGCGGCGCCGGCGGCGGTTGCAAGGGTCACGACGAGGATGAGCAGCAGCACCTCCAGCCCGCCGCCGGAGGCAAGGCCAAGCGTTCCCCACCCCCAGCCGATTCCCTCCGCGAGACTGATCATCGTGAACGTCACGGCCCATGACCGCCATTGTGCGCTGCGCCGTATTGCCCTGTCATAGCGTCGGCGCAAGGCGATGTGGGCCAAGGCGCAGAGAATGATGAAGCTGGTCCAGCCCAGGGCGCTCTGGGCCTCGGCAAAGCCGAGGCGGTACAGCGTCGCGCCGAGCACCGCCGCCCCCACGCTCGCGGCAACCACACCGAGTGTGACGTCACGGAAGAGCTCGGAGACCTGCTCGGCGCCGATCTGGTCGACCAGGGCAGGGGGCGGCGCGGAAGCCTGAGCCGTCGGCTCGGCGCCAGCAAGCGTCATCGCGCGATGACCTTGTAGCCGGCGCGCGCCGGGGCAGGACTGCCGCAGCGAACGCTGCCATCGCACCAGCCGAGGCCGTGTCTTTTCGAGCGCCGCAGCATCGACCCCGCTAGGTTTAAAATGCGGAGCTTGGCCACGTCAGCTCCGGTGCAGCGACGAGCGGGCCTGGGGCTTGCGCTTGTGGGCGGCATGGAAATCATGATCGCGTTTCACGAGGGCCACGATGCTGGAGGCCGTGGCAGCGTCGATCCCGGCTGGGCCGGCGCAGGCGAGCAGGCTAGCGGCCTGAAGGTTGTCGCCGGCGCTGATGAAATCCACCGTGCGCCGCTCGATCCGCGCAATCACGGCGCGCGGATGCGAAAAGATCACGGCCCTGTAGATGCGGTCGATCGCGACCCGTCCGACCAGGAACTTCTCGAGCTGATCGGCCGCCTCGTTGAGCTGCAGGCTCGGGCCCCGGCGGCGGCCATCGGCAATCACGCGGCCCTGGGCGACGAGGTTGCCGTATCGGTCAAGCTTGTCGAGCCACCAGCGATCGCCTTCGGCGTGGATGACGCCGTTGACATATTTGATCTCGATCGCGAAGACGCCTTTCGGCCCGATCAGGATCTGATCGATCTCGCCCTGACGGTTCTCGTAACCGGTCAACATCGTCCAGTCGTCGCCGAGCTGTGCCGCGAGCTGGTTGCGAACCAACAGTTCGCCATTGTGACCGCTGGTCCAGATCTGCTCCTGGTCGTTGACCGCGGCGGCGGCGGGAGGCGGCGGGGGCGATTTGAGCGCCATGGTGAGGCGGCTGCCTAACGCGACCAGCAAAGCCAGAGGCCGAAAGCGCGTCAGAGCCTGCCTGATCTCACGATCGAGTAGGTCCTTGCGCTCCTGGCGCAGCGAGAGCGCCAGCGCATGGGCGGCCGCATCCGCCCGGTCCTTGGCCGCGCGCTGGCCGCCGAGCTGCTGCACCATATCGCCTGTATGGTCTGAGAGAACAATCACATGCATCGTCACGCTCGCGCCGTTTCATCTCGATCGTGTTTGGGCGTCATATCAAGCCACCCTGAGGTCAGCATTGATAATCTCATGCTTTGACGTCCTCGCCTCACACTCAACCCACAGACCACAGATCGGAGCGTTCGCCGTCCGATGGAAGAGACCCTACAGGCGGCTGGCACTCTTCTCGACTTGCGAGCCAGGAAGCTGCGGTCGCGATCGACGCCCAAAACGGAAACCGGCAATCTTATTCTCGTTAGTCCAACAGGAGGTCGCCGATCCGCAGTAGTCAGGCGACCTCAGTCGATGCCGCCGGAGATGGGCGGTACGTCATCTTCCGGGCACAGGCCTTTCCCGTACGCAACATAGCGCCTCAACGGCATAAGACCGTGCTCGCCGACGATGCCATAGGCCACACGTGGGCTGTCCTGGCCGGGGTCCAGCCAACGGATGACGAGCAGGCTGCCATGATCGCCCGACACAGCGCCAGCGAGCGCCACCGCCACGCCGTTACATCCGACGCTGGCGAGGTCGGCGGCACCCAGCGCTAGCCCGTCGTCGCCGGCCTTGACCGTCCCGCCATACTCCATCACCAGGGCTGCACCGCCCGCTCCTGCCTGAACCATCTTGAACCGCCCCCGTCCGATCGCGACACCGCCACCCGCCGCGCGCGCCTCGCCGAAGCGCTTGCCTTCACTCACCGCCACTCCGAATGCGCCCGCGCGGACGAGACCCGGCGACGAGCCGACCGCGATGCCGCGCAAACCTGCACTGGCGGAGCCGCCCGCTTCGGCAACGGCCAATCCCTCGTCGCCGGCGATGGCCTCGCTTTCATCGGCGACGATCACGCAATCGCCGAAGTCCGGATCGACCGGCATCGCCGGCTCCCCATCGGCTACGCCCAGCATGGAATGCCGATCGCTGGAATAAACATGCAGGGCGTTGTCCTCGAAGATATATTTCACACCGGGACGAACGCCGCCCTCGCCTGTTATCGCCAGGTAAAATCGCGCTGCGCCGACGGCTGGATCGCGCCAGCGCAGGATGCAGACTGCGCGTTCGCCGAGGACAACCCGCGTCCCGCCTGGCCTGGCCTCCATAGCCACCGCGATGCCGTCGTCCCCGACCTTGAGAAATTTTCCCGGGCCAAGCGCCAGCGCGCGGCCATTGACGCCGGCAATGGCACGACCAGCGCCGGCCATGGCGACCGCGACGCCGTGCTCGCCCGCAACCGCGCAGGCTGCGACGCCGCGCGCCACGGCGACGCCGTCGCAGCCGACCTCGGCCTGACCAGCCGAACCCGCGACGGCCAGGCCGTAGGAGCCCTCGACGATAGCGATGCCGCGCGTTCCAGCCACGGCGATTCCACCGGTCTCGGCCAGAGCGCGGCCATGGGCGCCGGCCCGCGCGACGCCGCCGCATCCGGCGACGGCGAATCCATAAATGCCCGCCTCCGCGAGACCCGCCTCGTCGGGCAGGACGAGGCCTGTCGCCATCCCGCGCGGATCGACCCCGAGCAGCAGCATGGCTTCCAGCGCGCCACGCGGCGCACCGAGAAACAGCACCGTGCCGCCACGGAATCTGATGGCGGCGGGATCTCCCTCCTCGCCCAGAACAGGCGTCGCGTTTGCGATATCTTGCACGCGGACGACCGCCCAGGTCGACGCGTCGAGATAGGCGGCGGCAGGGTCGCCCTTGCCGAAAGGCAGGCCCGTGAAGCCGCCCGCTCCATCGGGATCCGCCGTCCAGTCAGTCGCGACGGCTTCGCCACGCCGCGGCAGCCGGTTGCCCCTACGCTGATCGACGCCGCACAGCACGATCAGCGGTGACTCTCCAGCTACCGCGGCCCGAAATGTCATTGCCGACCCTCCCCTTTATCCAGCGTCCCGTCTTCGATCAGCACAAAGGCTGCCCATTGGTGCGGGTGGCTGGCCTGATCCGGCATCGCGTCGTCGTCAGGGTCGATCAGGCCGCGTTTCGCGGATACGGCGCCGGCGTCCTGCATCAGCGCGAGCTGCGCAAGACGCAGCGCCTTGGCCTTGTCGTACCTCTCCAATCTCCAGAACCGATAGAAGGCCTTCATCAAGTCGGCGGTACTGCCGTCGTCGACGGGCCAGAGCGACGCGAGCACGCTGCCGACGCCACAGGCCCGGAACATCGCCGGTAGGGTTTCGAGTTCGCGGCCCTGTGTTCCCCCGCGCGTGGCCAAAGCCGTGTCGCATGCCGACAGCACCACGAGCTCGATGTTTTCCAGGCGATACGCGCCGCCGACGAGCCGCTCGACGGACAAGGTCTCGCCGTCGCCGAGCAGCAGCCAGGACGCCATCTCCTGGCCTGGCAGGAAGCAGAAATGGCTGGCGATGTGAACGATGTCTGGCTCCGTGGCGAGGGTTTCGCGCAGGGAGGTATCCGTGAAGCGCTGGTTGAGCCGGATCGTCCCGGCCACCATGCCGTCCGGGGTCTCCGGGGTTCTCACCACTGCCGCAAGCTCGCTTGCGACATGCGGCAGCGCCGGCAGGCCGCGTGCCGCCCGCCCCATGCCAAACCCGGCTATCACAGGATCGCCGGACGCGGCCGGGCGCTCGCGGGTGCTGGTGCGGGCGCCCGTTCCGGCAACCGAAATCGAGAAGCGCTGGACGGTGAAGCCCGCCCCATCATGGAGCACCGCAAAGGGAATGTAGCGCAGGCCGCCATCGAGCGAGACCGTGAGATGATGGACGCCCGCCGCGTCCAGCTCCGCCTCGATGGGGGCGAGCAGTATTTCATGAAGGCGGCGGCCGGCCTCGATCACGCCAGCTCCGCGATGCCGCAGCTGTGACCAGAGCGAAAAGACGAGATCGTTGAGGGCCGCAGCCGCGATCGGCAGGTCGCGGGAAAGGGGGCCATGCGCCATGTCGGCGACGATTTGCAAGCGGTCGGGCAAGACGAGATAGGACAGAGCAGCATGGCCAGGAGGCGGCGCGGCCATCTCGATGGGCGAAGCCTGGGCGCGACGCCCGCAAGTGGCGCGATCGTCGTTAATCCAGAGCCTGAGCTGCGACGTCAAATGCCGCCGCGCCGCGCGTAGCTCGCTCAATCTGGCCTGGTGCTCGGCCCGATAGGGTACGCCACCGCCGACGGCCTCGGCCGCCGCCAGCGTCGCGCCGAGATCGGCGAGAAGCCGATCTGCCGTCTCCCACCACAGCGCCTCGGAAGGGGTGAGGGCCAGGACGGCCTGCGGCACCCACGCTGCGGCCGCACGCAAGCCCTCGCGCAGCTCCGCACCCTTCATCAGGTCTCGCACGAACAGGGCTTCGGGCAGCCGGCCCGCTGCAACGAGCCAGCCCGCCAGCAATCGATAGGCATCGGAGCGCTCGCGCAGATAGCCCTTGCGCAGGTCGGCTTCGAGATCGGCCAGACCTGCCCGAACCCGCTGCAGCCGGTTGATCGCGCGTTTTCCGAACATAATCGCAAGGGGCCAGTCATGGGCGCGGGCCTTCAGTTCGCCGAGACGCAGCCAGACCAACCAATCGTCCTCCTGCGCCGGATGCGGCGCGAGCAGGATTGCGGCTTCCACCAGGCAATCCGTCGCGACGCCGTCATCGGCAGACCGGGTCCATGACGAGGCGCGGGCGATTTGGACGGGAACGAGGCCGCAATGCCCGTCGCCGAACGCCGCCTCGACAAGCCCGGAGGCCTCGTCGATGCAGGATCGGATCTCGGCTTGCGCCCGATCGTCCGGGACGCGTCTTGCAGCAAGGATGGCGCCGAGATCGCACAGAGCCGCAGCCAGCTCGGCTTGGGGCGAACCGAGCGCCGTGCCCAGCGCAACACGCCGCAGTGCCACCGCCCGTCGGGCATGGCGCTCCGCCGTATCGATGTCGCCCGCCTTCGCCAGGATCCGCGCCCGCAGCGCCAACGCCCCGGCCAGGGCCGGATGATCCTCGCCATGCAGCGCCGTCAGGCGAGCAACTGCCTCGCTTTGCAAGGCGAGCGCCTCGGGCAATGCGCCGAGATCAGCATGCAGGCGCGCAAGGCCAGACAGCGCCTCCACGATCAACGGATGGCGCTCTCCGAGGCGCACTTTGCGGATGGCTAGGGCGTCCTCGAAGCCGCGCCGCGCCTGCGCATACCGTCCGTCATGGATGGCGAGTTCAGCCAGCGCCATCCTGGTGCGGGCGACCGCCGGATGATCGGCATCGAGAACCGTCTCCTGGATGGCCCGCGCCTCGCTCAGTTTAAGCTCTGCCTGCCCGCTGTCGCCGAGCCGGATGTCGACGGTCGCGGCACGCACCAGCAGATCGGCGACCTCGGGATGCAAGGGCCCGAGCGCCTCGCGCTTGAGTTCGATCAGCCAAGCATAGATCGGCCCCGCCGCGATTGGCGGTCCCGATCTTGCTGTCAGATCGGCCAGGGAGCCGAGCGTGGCCAGGCTCTCGCAATGGTCGGGACCCAGCCATTCCTTGGCCAGGCGATGGGCCTCCCGCAACAGGCCGAGAGCCTTGCCATGCCCGCCACGGTCCATAATCACCCGTCCGAGTACGTGGAGCGCCGCCACTGCGCGAGGGTGAGCTGCGCCCGTGGCAGGTCGCAAGATCGCCAGGGCGCTGCGGCAAAGCGAGATCGCCGCGGGATCGCAGTCGGCTTCGTGAAGGGTGAGCGCCAGATCGATCATCGCGCTGGCACTGACGGGAGAGGCCTTGCCATGGATCTGTCCGCACAGGGCGAGCAGATCCGCTGCCGCAGCCTTCGCCGTACGAAAATCGCCCTGCGCCCGCGCCAATGCGGCGGTGATGGCGAGCAGCTCGACATAGCTTTCGGTTTTCGGCGGCGTCTCGCGTGCCAGACAGGCCTGGACCTCCGCCACGGCGCGTCCGGCGCCGCCGTGATCGCCCAGAGCGAGGCGTATCCGCGCCAGATCGGCAAGGCAGCGCAGCGTCGACGCTTCGTCGGCATCCGTCAGGCCGACGCAAATCGAGACCGCCTCGTTGATCGCCGGGAGTGCGGCGCGAGGATCGCCGAATGCGCAGTGGGTCGTGGCGATCCGCTGCAGGATAGCCGCGACGCTGAGGTGCGCCGAGCCGAAGGCGAGCCGGCGCAGATGCAGGAGGAATAGAAGCACCTGCAGCCCGTCCGTCCGTTGCGCAAGATCGGGACCGGACACCAGCATCTCGCCCAGGCGCAGCGCCTGGTCGCGGCCTGCCCTGTCGAAGAACTCCGCGGCGAGCGCGGCCGCATCGGCGCCCTCGCATGCCAGCGCGGCGATCAGCCGGTCCATCTGGCCACGCTCGCGCATCGCCTCAGGCTCTTACCATGAAGCGCGCTTCGGCGATCTCGCGTTCGTCGGGCTCGTCCAATGCCGACAGCATCGTCGCGAGCCGCGTCAATGCGGCGGCCAGCGCATCGCTGTCCATCAGGGCGCTGGGCAGTTCGGGCGGCGGCGCGGGGCGCATCAACACCGCCGTCAGCTTCTGCAGGCCGGTCACCGCGTCGAACCGCGCGAAGCGCGGTCGGTCGGGGTCCTGTTGGGCCGGGAAGAAGAAGACGCCGTCCGCGAGCGTCTCGGCGCGGCGCGGGCTGGGATGCAGGCATTGCCAGCCGACGCGGTCCTTCAGCAGCAGCAGGATATGCCAGCCGGCGGGAACATCGAGCCGGACCAGCACGTCCTCGTTGCGCTCGAAAGCCGGCAGGTCGGCTTCGGCGTCGTCGGGATCGTAGAGGCCGCGTGCGCGCGCGATCAGGGCCGGCCGCTCGCGCACATCGGCGCCGCGCAGAAGCTGGAGCCGGCTGCTCGAACGCGCCTTCAGCACGAGCGCGTCGAAGGGATTGGCGCCGGGCAGAACGCCGGCCTGCGCCTTGAAGTCGGCCAGGCTGGCGAGCTGGAGCACATCCTCCGACACCATCATGTGCTCGCAGACGGTGCCGACATGCCGGATCGGGATATGCCGCTCCCGCGTCGTCACGGTGCCGTTCTTCCAGCCCGCGACCAAAGCGGGCGAGACGCCGACGGCTTCGGCGAGGTCGGAATAGGTCTTGATCGCCGGATGGCGCCGGAAGAGGTACTGGAACTTCTCTTCGAAGTAAGGGACATGGACCGACATCTGGGACGAACCTCGCTCAAGGAGCCCTCAGCGGGCGCTGTTCCGGCCGATACGAAACGGGTCTTCCGACATCGGGTCGTCGCAGCCCGTCCGAGGAAGCCACCGCGACCGGCGCTGCGATGCGCCCTCGATCTTCGATCGTGTCGCGTTGCGGATCCTCCTGTCACGGCGACCGATGGTGATGACCTTGCCATCATCCCCGACGACTGCCCAGCAATCGAGCTTGCCGTCGATCTCGCGATAGCGCTGCGGACCGAGATGGCTCTGGATCTCCTGACGACCTCGCTCGTCGAGGGCGTAGCGATCGGCGGCGCCGCATCGGACCGGCTTCGCGAAATCGATCAGCAATTCGACGAGGAAGGCGGGAACGGCGCGTTGGATCGAGCGTTCGCAGGCATGGCGTGTAAAACTCTGCGCGATACCGGGCGAGGGGTCGTCGCTGCGATCGGATCGGGTGAAACTGGACATGGCGATGCTCCATTTGCACTGAAGCCAATGTCACGCCCGGCCACTCGGACGTCATCTAAAGAGGCCGGAAAAGCACTGAACCCGAGGCCGATCAGCGCTCGCCCCCGTCATCGGGAGCCGGCCGCGCCCGTTCTCCGGGCTCGTCCGGATTGGCTTCGTCGGGAGCGGCAACCTCGCTGTGAGGCTCCTGCGCCGGAAAGGCCCGCGCCAGCACGGCAGGGGCGATCTCGATGCCCATATGCTCGAGCTCCTGCTGGTAGATTTCCAGGCTGCCGTCGCGGCCCTGCTCAAGCCTCGGCGGGGTCTGGCGGGACGACTCCGCGCCCGCAGCGTCCAACCGCCTCCCGCTGCCGTCGAAGACGCCCGTGACCGCGATCGGGAGATAGTCGTTCTCGAGGCCGCTCCAGCGCGCATAGGCTGGGTGGTAGGGCGGCTCGACCTCGGTCGTGAACTCGATGAAGATCTTCTCGGGGTCGTGCCAGTTCATGGTTTCGTGAAGCGAACCGAAGTCGCCGCGCAGCGCATTGACCCGGGGCACGCCGCCCGCGATCATGGCGGCCTCGCTGCTGTTCAGGCGCCCGGTCGCGAGAATCTCCTCGAGGCCGCCCTTGTTCAGGCCATGGACATAGCGCGGCTCGGCGGTGTTTTCGCCCGTCCTGCTGTCGCGCTGTTCCGCCGGCTCGGCATCGCCGCCGGCCGCCTCGGAACCAATGTCATCTTGATATCGACGAACTGAAGGCATGCTCGTTCTCCGATTGATCTCCAAGACGACAATAGTTTCAATGCCAACATGCCGTAAGGGCCTGCGCCACAGTTTTCGGAACGCTTCGGAAGATTTTACCGTAGAGCACGCCACGACGCGCTATGAGTGACGCAAGGCCACGGCGCGCCGATGGCGGGGATCACAGGGGGGCTTGACAGATGCAGGGCGGCCCTTCGCATGAAGCCGGCGATGCGGCGTGGACCAGCCTCGGTTCGGGCGAGGCCGCAGCTCTCCACGGAGAGCGAGGCGATGTCGTCGACGCCGGCCTGTTCAAGCTCGACGGGGTCGCGGAACGCGCTGGGTTCGACCTAGCGGCCGGAAACGAGCGCGTCGATCATTTCGAGGCACGAGATGGCGCCGACGGCAGCGACGGCGCGGCCGAATGGCGTAACGGAACCACGAACGGGAGCAGCCGGCGAGCTGAGATCGGCGAAATTGGCGAGCCGGTACCGGAGATTGGGCACGAACGGGAAGGCGTCGATCTGGCCGCTGGGAACGACCGCGCCGATTGCCATGACGCGCAGATGGTTCGTCGCGACGGCGAGGCCGATGCCACTGAAGCAGGCGAGTCGGCCATGCTCGAACACGATGGCGGCGATCGCCCGGCCGCCGACGAAGCGGCTCCGCCCGAAAGCGCCGAGGATCCGCATGATCGGGTCTGGCGCGCTTTCGAGCAGCGCCAGGCAGAACTGGCTGAAGAGAACCAGCAGGGCTGGGAAGCCACCAGCGAAGAGCGGACGGCTTTTTGGCAGCGGGCCGAGCGGGAAATGGCCGAGCATCGCGCGTTTCCAGCTCCCTACGAACGAGAAGAGCGCGAGAAGCAGGACGGGACCTATCTGCGACCCGAACAGCGCGACGTCTGGCGCAAGATGAATGACGGGTTCGACGACATGGTGAATGACCCGTTCTTCAAGGATCCCGGACGGCAGGCTTGGTACGCCCGTTCGATAGAGGCCTATGAAGAGTTCAATGATCTGGTCTTCAACAGCCATCGGAAACGCCGCTATTGAAACCGCCGTTTTTGGGAAGGAATCCCGCCGCCATGCCGAAAAACAATCATAGGCGTGAGATGCATGCCGCCCAGCAGGACACCGAGGGGCTGGAGCGTCGCAACCGGGAGCGGCTGGACGCCATCCCGCTCGACTGGCGCGATGAAGGCGTCGCCGAATACGTCCGCCGGATCGATGCCGGGCTGACGCCGCTGCGCGGCGACCGCGCCGCCGGCGAAGCGGTGACGGTTGCGACGACGGATGCCCGGCTGACCCAGCTGAGCGAGGTGCTCGAGACCGGCGCGGTCATGCCGATCGCCTACGACGCGACATTGTTTGCCGCCTATGAGGCGGCCGAGCCCGCAGCCGCGCGATACCAGGCTCGTCATCCCGACGCGAGCGGGCGCGAGGTCTTCAGCCGCCTCCGGAAAGGTCTCGGGCGCAACGTCGATATTCCGGGCTACCCGGTGCATCATCGCCAGTTCCCGATCCGGGAGCATCGCGACGACGTGCTCGATCCGGAGAACCTCGAGGTAACGCGGCCCGGCCCGCTGATGGTCGGCAGCGACCATAGCGCGCATGACCAACTGCACGAGGTCTATGGCGACGAGAACAACAAGTATTCGCAGATGGTCTGGGGCGATGTGCCCGAATGGGTCCAGCTTGCGCGCTGGCAGGCATTCCAGAACCCGGCGGCCACCCCCTCGCAAGACGAGGTCGCCAAAGCCTTCGAGAACGTGGTCGACACCGAACTGAAGAGCTCCAAGTAGGGGGCCGACAATGAAGGGGTCTTATGGAACCGGATCGATGCGACCGAACTCAAGTCACTTTCTGCCGGAGCCGGCATGGACCAGCTCTACGCGCACCGGGGTGATCAATACGATCGAGACCACCGAAAGCCATGTCGGGCGGCCTGGATTCTGGGGCTGGATTTTCAATGCGGCTTGGCTTTCGGACTTTTTGCCCCGAATCCTGACGGCTGCCATCTTCGTGCCGGTCGTTCTGCTGCTGCTCTGGATCGGGCCGACCCTCCTCTCCAATTTTTTCGTCGCGGTGTTGAGCTACCCGATCTTCGGGGTGAATCTGATCGGCGTGATCGCGGCGATCGCGATAGTAGTCGTCGCGTTCCAGACGATGGCCGGCGGCGGGGGACGTCAGGGCGGCGGATTGCTGTGGGATGCCGGGAGAATGGCGCTGCCCATGATCTGGGGGGTTCTGAAAATCCTGTTCCCGATTCGCTTCGTTCATCGCAACCTTAAAGAATTGTTTGATAAGCGCGTGGTCCGCCACTTGCGCAATGACGAACAGCGCGGCGTTCCGGTCCGCTATGGACGCCTCGAGCGATACGACGCGCAGTCGAACTCCGCACATCATGCCGTTGATTTTCTCGACCAGTTGCGGGGGCCGCTTCCTGGCCGCAACCACAGCGTCCAGCGGGCGAGCGGAGGACGTGACGAGGTTGATTTTCGCTTCACTGGCGAGCCGAACGTGGCCCTGTTCGCAGGACAGCAGGTCACGCTCTACGGCCGGATAGACAGCAGCGGCGTTTTTCAGGTTGAATCCGGTGTCGATATGAGGACCGGCACCCTCATCACGCGCAAGCTGCGACGCAGCATGCGCAACCTTTGAGCGAGCTCGGACCAGCGCCCGATGCCTCAGGATTTCGCACACTCCATCGCCAAGCTGACCAAGGCTGACCGCGACGCCGCCGGGGCTTTCTTCGCAAGGCCCGGCGAGGCCGAGTTCGAGGCGCTGTTCCGCTCGATGCGGTTCACGCGGCTGCTGAGGCATGCGCGTTTCTGGGGCGAATCCGTCGGCGAATTGTCGAAGGCCGTCGAGGAACTGGTGACTGGGCTGCATGGCCTGCACCCATCTTGGGCGTTTTCGTTGACGGGAACCGGAACCGCGATCGAATGCTGTTTCGGAGCGGAGAGATCGGACGGTCGGGACGCTGACCTCGAGCCGGTCCTCTCCAGCGCCCTGCGCAATCTCGTCAGCACCGGCGGCGACGGGCCCTCCTTACGCGAACGCCACCCGCATATGCGCCAGATCACCGGCGCGCCGAGCCCGCCGGATGCGGATGCCGCCGGCCATGTGCTCGACAGGCTCTGCCGCGGACTCGTCGGGCACAAATGGCGCTATCTGGTGCGGGCGCGGCCGCAGCCGCGCCAGGACACGACCGACTGGGCCGGCCAATTCGACCGCATCCTGACCGATGTGACGCGTCAGCCCGCGCTGGAGGGAGCGGCGGCACTGGACCGCGAGCGCGACCGCTATGTCGCCCTGCTCGAGACCGTCCGCGAGCGCTATGACGACGGCATGCTCTACGGCATGTGGGAGGTCGACGCCTGGTTCTCGGCGCCCGAGGCCGAGGTGGCCGATCGCGGCGCCGCCCTGCTGCAGAGCGGCCTCAGCGGCGCGCTGTCCCTGCCGGACCCGATGCGCGCCACGCCCTGCGAGCAGGGCCAGGCCACCGCGAGCGTGCCACGGGCATTGTCCAGCCGGCAGCTCGCATGGATGGTCACCCCGCCCGCGCAGGAGTTTCCCGGCTACGAGATCGTCGGCCACGCCGCCTTCGGAGCCCAGCCGATCGTGATCCGGGACGACGCCCCCCCGCGTAGGCTCGAGATCGGCGAAATCCTCGCCGAGGGCCGCCCGAGCGGCAACCAGCTCGCGATGCCGCTCGACGATCTGACGGCGCACGGGCTGATCGTCGGCGTCACCGGCAGCGGCAAGACCAACACCTGCTTCCAGATCCTGGCCCAGCTCGCGGCCAACGACATTCCCTTCCTCGTCGTCGAATCCGCGAAATCGGAATATCGCGAGCTGCTCGCCGATCCCCGCTTCGCCAAGCGGCCGCCGCACATCTTCACCGTCGGCAACGAGACGGTGGCGCCCTTGCGGTTGAACCCGTTCGAGGTTCCCGCGGGGACGCTGGTGCAATCGCATATCGACTATCTCAAGCAGCTCTTCTCGGCCGCCTTCGTGCTCTACGCGCCGATGCCCTATATCCTCGAGCAGAGCATCGAGGAGACCTACGTCGATCGCGGCTGGAACCTCGCCGACAACACCAATCTGCGCGGCGGCGAGGCTGCGGGCGGCCTCGCCTTTCCGACGCTCGACGATCTCGAACGCAAGGTCAGGGTCGTCATCGACCGCATGGGCTATGACAGCCGCATCAAGATGGACGTCACCGCGGGCCTCGTCGCGCGGCTGGGCCAGTTGAAGGGCAGCGGCGGCAAAGGCCCGATGTTCAACACGCGCCGCTCCCACAGCGCCGAGGAGCTGTTCGGCGCGCCCTGCATCATCGAACTGAAGGCGCTGGTCAGCGATGACGAGAAAGCCTTCCTGATCGGGCTTCTGTTGATCCGGCTCGCCGAATATCACGAGGGCCGAAGCCATGCCGCGCAGGATGCGGCGCCCGCCGATGCGGCGCCAGGCAGGCTGCGGCACGTCACGCTGATCGAGGAGGCGCACCGGCTGCTGCGCAATGTCGGCATGGAACAGGGCGGCGACAACGCCAATCCCAAAGGCCGCGCCATCGAGGTCTTCACCAACATCCTGTCCGAGATCCGCGCCTATGGCGAAGGCATCCTGATGGCGGAGCAGATCCCGGTGAAGCTCGTGCCTGATGCGATCAAGAACACCAATCTGAAGATCATTCATCGCCTGCTGGCCAAGGACGACCGCGAGGCCGTCGGCACCACGATGAATCTCGATCAGGGCCAGATCGATCATCTCGCCCGGCTCCAGAAAGGCGAGGCGATCGTTTATGCCGAGCGGCTGCTGAATCCGGTCCTGCTCAAGGTGCCGCTCTCGCCCGCCAAGGAAAGCGCGCCCAAGGTGCGCGAGGCCGATCTGGCGCGGGCGCATTCCGGCGCGGAGCCAAATGGCGCCGCCATGCTCGACGCGATGCAGAAGCGCCGTCCGGCCGCGTTCCATGGTCTCGTGCAGGCCTTCAATGCCGTCTATCTGCGGGCCGCGGGCCAGCCGACGGAGCTGATGGCGGTCGCCAGGCTCTACACCGAGCGGTTCGCGCCCGCCTGCGAACGCTGCGGCGAGGCCGGCGCGGCCGGCCGCGTCTTCGCTGCCCTGCTCGCCGACGAAATCGAGTCGCGCGGAGCCTATGGAGCCTGGCGCTTTCCGGAGATGGCGGAGATCTTGCGGCGCGGCGACGAACTGGCCAGCCGTCTCGATGTAGTCCCGTCAGCGTCCGGCAGCCGGGACATGGCGTCGCAAACGCTCAGCCGCTTCGCCGAAGCCGTCGCGACCGCTCGGAGGCCGCAATCGCCCCTGGACCTGCCGTTCCCCGGCTGCACTGATTGCCGGACCCCGTGCGCCTATCGCTATGACGTCGGCAGCCTGCTGTCGCGCCATCCCGAACAGACCGAGATCTTCCAGGGCAGGCTGGCGGAGGCAGGCGAACCCGCCGAACTCGTCGCCCAATTGCAATGGGTCGCTCGTGGGAGCTTTCCGGAGGCGGCCCGGGAGATGCAGATGGGCGCGGCCTATTGCTATGCCCTGCACCAGCTCAATCAGTATCGTCGCACCGCAAAGACACGGCCGGCCACGCAGGACCTGCAGCAGCTTGCCGGGACCCTGGCCCGGCAGTTGATGCCGCCCATTGCGCGAGAGGAAGCCACGAGCGCGGCAGCGACCTGAGACGCCTCGAACAGGTCAGAACCTCTAATCGGCGCGGCCCTGATCCCGATGCGCCGACGGCATGCGTTGTTGTTTTGCGGGCGGCATCGCTGCCTCCTCCAGGCCCAGGGCCTGCCGCAGCTCCGATCGGGCGCGCTCGAAGTCGCGCCGGAACCGCGGATCGTCCATCAGCATCCGCTCGGCCTGGATCGCGGCCTCGCGGCCACCTTCGAGGTCGCTCGGAAAATGCACGCCGGCGATGACCCGACGAGCCGCATAGGCGTCGCCGCGTGCCAGCAAAGCATCGGCCTGTTCCGGCACGGCACGCGCCAGAAGCCTGGCATTGAGATGCCCGAACGCCGAATGGCCGCTGGGGAAGGACGCATTCGGCGGCTGTTCGACAATCGTCACGATCTCCGGGTCGACCATGAAAGGGCGTGCCCGCCCGACGCTGGCCTTGACCGCCGCGATGGCATTGTCGCTATCGAGAAAGGCCTGGCGAAGGAACCCGGCCGAAAACGGCACGGCCTCGGGGGCGAAGCCGGGTCCGAGCACGTCGGCGAAGCGGAACACGCTCATCTCGGCGTCCAGCCGCGCCGCCTCCATCTGCTCGGCGCTGCGCTCGCGGTTGGCATTGCGGACGGCATCGAGGTCGCGTCGATAGGCGTCGCTGCCGGGCTCGGGCGGCGGCGACACAATTTCCGCCACACCGATCTCCTCGGGCGCGAGATAGTTACTGTAGCCGGCGTAATAACCCTTGGCCTTCCAGGGCTCCGCTGCGGGGCTATCCAGCGCCGATTCTAACGTCCCGGCGACCCGGCTGAGCGGAACGGCGGCGTTGGGATTGTTGAACTGGCACGATCGCATCAGCGCGGCATCGCTCTCATGCCCGGCAAATCCGGATGCGAGTTGCTCGGCGACCGGTCGCCCGTCGCGGGACGCCGCAGACTGCCTGCGAAGCACCAGCATCTCCTCGGCATCGACGCGGCCATCCGTGAAAGCGGAGCTCAGGTGAAACAGGTCGTGGCCGGGAATATCGGCCCCGCGCCCGAGCGCGCGCCGATAATCGTCGGCAAGGTCGCCATCGGATGCGTCCGGCGATCCTGTGCGGGGCTGTTCGAGCGTATCCCTCGCGGCGAGGTGGGCCATCGCCAGTTCGGCGTCATAGGCGACGGCGCGGACGGTGCCGCTGCCGAAGACCGCGCGAAGCCGATCAGCGGCGCCACCTGCAAGTTCGATCCGGCGGATCTCGCAGGTGGGCTCGGCCGGGCTCGCCACGAAGGCGTCATAGGCCTCGTCCAGCCGGCGCGCCTGATCCTGCATGACGGCGCAACGCCATTCCAGCGAAAGCCCGTCCAGTTCGTGGCGATTGGCATCATGGATTCGGGACGGGGACGCACCCGGCTCGCGGGACGCTTCGGGCATCTCCTGTCTCTTCATCGCAATCCTCCTCTACGACGGAATTTCAAACAGCGGCCGCTGGTCGCCATACTTCATCTGCCGCAGGCGCGTGCTGAATACCCGGAGCTTGAGGACGCGCCCCGTGAGCGTGATCGAGCGCCCGTTGCCGAAGCCCTCGAACCGCCGGGCGCCGGTGAGTTCGAGATCGAGCTCGAGGTCGACGCCGCGATCGGCCGTGGCGACGAGCGCTTCGGCGCGGGCGGCCTCGATCGGGAACGGAAACCGGTCGACCGGCCGGTCGAGTTCGATGCGCCAGAACCGGGCATAGCTGCCATTGGGCTTGGGCAGGCCCGGCCGACGGAAGGCCTGGGGACATGTGGACGCGGCGTCGTCGCGCCCCTCGATCGTCAAGACATTGGAGGGCTGACCATAGCTTTTGCTCCAGAAGCTGGCGCTGACCGGAAAACGCTGGTTGGCGACGTCGTAGCTTTCGAGGCGCCCGCCGGATTTCATCTGGAAACTGCGGCGGGTCCCCCGCATAGAGGCCGCGAGCCTGGAGCGCGTCGCGGCCCGGAAGTCGGCGAATGTTCCCGCAGCCTGAAATTCACTGCCGAACGCCCGTAGCGCGTCGTCGCAGAGATATTTGACCGCCAGATTGGCGTAGAAATCATCGTCGTCGAGAATGGCCGGATTCAACGCGACAGCGGCAAGGGCCAGGCGTTCGGAGGTGATCGCGTCGGACGGTATCGCCAACCGGCCGCCGTAAGGCAGCACCGGGCTGGATGTCTGCGCAAGGACGGGGCTGTCCTGCAGGCCGGCTGCGACGATAATCGCCGCGAGGCCGAGACGGCCGAAATTCGATGAAGCCGGCATGGTGAGATGCTCCTTCTCTCAAGAATTCGCGCAAGGGGTACGATCCGTCGATGGACCAAACCTTCGCGGGCTAAGGTGTCGTCCCGTTGACCTCATATGATGCTAAGCCGTGCCGCTGCTCCACACAGCTGAATTCCGCTGAAATCCATCGGACTATTGCTGCGGCCTGCCCCAGCGCCGCGTAGCCTCCTTCACGGCGGCGCGCCGCTCAGCTGCGTTCATCTCTCCATCGACAGTTTCCAGCATACTGCCCGCGCCTTGAAAGCCCTGACGGTCGGCGAAGAGCAGCAGCGCCTTCGCCAAAACGAGATCGCGTGCCACGCCATAGCCGTGAAACTGTAACTGCGCGAGGTGGAAAGCGGCTCCGGCATCGCCCTGCTCGACCGCGAGGCCATAGAGCCTGGCCGCCTCGGGCAGATTCTGCGCCACCGCGTCGGCTCGCACGTAGATATTGGCGAGATTGACTAGTGCGCGTGTCTCGCCGCCGGCTGCAGCCTGCTCGTAAAACCTTATTGCTCGGGCCGGGTTTTGCGCGATCCCCGTCCCTACCGCGAGCATCGTCGCAAGATTGAAGGCAGCGCAGGAATGGCCGGCCCGCGCGGCGCGTGCATACCAGCGCGCAGCTTCCTTGCCGTCTTCAGGCACGCCTTCCCCGAACTGGAAGGCGACGCCGCAGCGAAACATCCCTTCGGGATCGCCACTCCTCCCGGCTCTGCGAAACAGCCGCGCCGCGCGCTTGGGGTCGGCGGTCCCGCCCAGACCCTCGCCATGGAGGAGGCCCAGCGTCAGCGACGCCCAGGCATCGCCGCGTCTAGATGCGTGCAGCAGCCAGAACCGCGCCTGGGCATAATCTGGCGGCTGAGCCCGCAGGGCCGCGAAGCTGAGCCGCCGCAGATCGGCCAGGAGTTTCAGACGCGCCGCGTCCGGCCGCGCCGGCGGCTGCTCGGCCGTCGTCGCAACGCTGTCGCGTCTCTGGCGTTTTGTTGCGCCCGCATGGACAATTTCGTCATGCCCATCGGGGGGGGACTGGGTCGGCTGCAGTTTATCGGGGGCCTTGTTCATTCCCATCACATGCCATGTCTGTTTCCGCAGCGGCACTCAAATTCACTGTAAAATTTCGAAGCAAGCCGTCCTGTTGCAAGGCAAGTCCGGCTCGTTCCACGCGGGACAAAGCCGGGTTCAGCATAGTTCCGATATCTTCAGGCGTCGGACTCCGGCTCTTGGTCTACCAGCTCATTAAGACGACTCATCATCTCTGCGAGAGGCAAGCTGGACGGCTTGCGAGGCGAGGTTAGAATAATATGTCGATCGTGCCTGCCAAGCGAATTGACCACTCCTGATCTTGTTAAAACCGGGCGGAGAGCGAGCTGTCATGAGCGGACCGAAGACGGCGAAGTGGCGCCTGGTCGATGACAGCACGCCCGGCGCTCTCAGTTTCGAGGACGGCTGCGCGTTGCTTGCCGAGTACCGCCGCAAGGCGGAGTTGCTGGCAGCGGAATTAGACGCCCTTCGTGCCGCAGAGTCCGGCCTCGGCATCGCTGAAGTCCCGGCGCTCGCTCCTTCGGACGCGCCTGTGGAGGCGGGCGCGCTCGTGGCTCAGCTCATTGCCACGCAGGACTGGAACAACCGCCTCTTTGCCGGGCTCGAAGAGGCCAGGGCGGCGGTCGCGCTCGCGGAGGCGATACCACGCGCAGCCATGGACGGAGGGCCGGCCCTTCGCCGCGCGGACGAGCCAGACACCGCCGAGAGCATGCGCTTGGCCGCGAAAAGGCTCCTGCCGGGCGCATCCGATGCGACTGTTCAGGAGGTCAGGCGCATTCTGGACGCGGCCGTTATTGTGGGTTCCGGCCTCGGCGGCTCGCTCGACCAGGAGCTGAAGCGGCTCAAGCAGATCGTCTCGAGAAGCAATGCCGGCATCGCCGAGGCGCGCGATCGCAGGACACTTCGCCAACGCCAGCAAGGCGAACGCGCCGGCCAATTGCTGGTGGCGATGCTCGGAATCGAGAAGCCAGAGGCCGAAGCGATCCGCACCGCGCTGGAGGCGGCGCAGCGCGGCGACGAGATTCTCACGGAGGACATCGTCGCGCGCGCCACCGCGCTGGTTCAGGCGCAACAGGTCGCCAAGGCCGCGACGATCCTGAGGACCGCGCTCAGCGAGCTCGATTACGACGTCGGCGAGGCTTTCGAGACCTGTTTCGCGAACGGAGGCGAACTGGTCCTCGGCAAGCACGACAAGGCCTGGAGCGAGCATGCCTGCCGCATCACCATCGACGCGCAGGCCAGGACGCTCGACATGAGCGTCGTCAGATTCGGCGCCGAGAGGGAAGCGACCCGCGGCGAGACGATGCAGGACACCGAAATGGAGACGCGCTTCTGCCGTGATTTCGAGGCGCTGCGTGCACGGCTCGACAAGGCGGGCATCGATCTGGGGCTGGAGCGTGCGGCGATGCCAGGCGAGATGCCCATGCGACGTGTGGCCGGCTCGTGCGCCGCTGCCGGCAGGTCCAGAGCCGCCCCGGCGAAGATCGAGGCGGCCAGACGATTATGAAACATGCCACGGCGCCGACGGCTTCCAGATCGTTCCGGCCCAACCCATCCTTTCAAACGAGGTGATTGCCTATGTCTACGCTTGACGCATCGAGCCCCGACGAACGCATGACGTCCGAGCAACTGCTGCCGCTCGCTCCGGGCGCCCCCGCCTGGCTGCGCGATGTCGGGCAGTTTCTCTCGGTAAAGCCGCAATTCGTGCTGAGCGGCAATATCTTCGATCGTTATGTCTTGCCGCATGTCGGCGGCGTCTACCGCCGGCCCCTGACCGAGACGCTCTGGTCGCTGCTCGAGATCCACGGCTTCGACGCCCTGCTGGTCTATGACCGCTTCGAGGATTTTCAGGTCTTTCCGCCGGTCGAGGCGAAGATCGAGCTCGTGCGCGGCGTGACCGGCCTGCCCTTCGACGGAGCCGGGCGCGCGGCGCGCTCGATGCAGCATGTTCCGGATATCTGCCGCCGGATTCAAGCCGCGACGACACCGCCCGAGCCGAATATCGGCGTGCTCATCCATTACGCCTCGCGGCTGACCCGCAATGCGAAAGAGATCACCGAGCAGGAAGCCGACCTGTTCGGGGCCATGCTGAAGTTGAGCCATCAGGCGACGCCCGTCGTGATGCCCTATGGCGACCAGATCTATCGGCCGATCTTCTGGGCTGTCGAACAGGTTGGCGATCTCCCCGCCTGGCTCCTCGTCGGCAACGAGAACATCAGGCAGCAATCGATCCCGATGCCGACCAGCAAGGCCCGTACGCCGGTCGCCCTATCCCTGGCGGAAGGCTTCGACGGGTTTGCCGCGATGGCCGATGACGACCAGCGCAGCAGGTTGCTCGCCACCTTCGTCGATCAGACCGAGGGCATGACCATCCTCGCCATGGAGAAGATCGCCGAACTGGCGAAGAGCAAGCGCCCGCCGACGCCGTTCAGCGACCTGGCCGATGCGGTTCGCGCCTATAAGCTCGGCGTCGTCGACAGTCCCTGGAAGGCCGATGGCGCCGATGGCGAGGCCGGTCTGCTCGGCAAGATCAGGCGGGCCGAAACGGAGATCGGCGAGCGCGTCAAGGGCCAGGACCGCGCCGTGGTCAAGGCCGCCGATATCCTGCGCAGCTCCGTGCTCGGCCTCAGCGGCGCGCACACCTCCGCATCGAGCCAGTCCGGCCGGCCGCGCGGCGTGCTGTTTCTCGCCGGCCCGACCGGAACGGGCAAGACGGAGCTCGCCAAGGCCCTGAGCCAGTTGCTCTTCGGCGACGAACGCGCCTGCATCCGTTTCGACATGAGCGAGTTTTCGGCCGAGCACAGCGAGGCCCGCCTGATCGGCGCTCCACCCGGCTATGTCGGCCATGACGCGGGCGGTCAGTTGACCAAGGCTGTCCGCGAACGGCCCTTCTGCGTCGTCCTCTTCGACGAGATCGAGAAGGCGCATCCGCGCATCATGGACAAGTTCCTGCAGATTCTCGAAGATGGCCGTCTGACCGATGGCCGCGGCGACACGGTCTATTTTTCCGAAGCGATCATCGTCTTCACCTCCAATCTCGGCATCAGTCAGGAGGATGTCGAGTTCATCGGCGGAAGACCGTTCGTCCGGACCACCACGGTCAGTCCGGAATTGCCTTATCGCGAGGTTGGCAAGCGGGTTCGCACGGGTATCGAGAAACATTTCAAGGAGGTGCTGAAGCGGCCTGAACTGCTCAACCGCCTCGGCGACAACATCGTCGTGTTCGACTTCATCCGCGCCGACACCGCGATGCAGATCTTCGACATCTATGTCCGCAACTTCAAGGCGCGTTTCGAAAAGGAACGGAAACTGAAGATCGAGATCGCAGACGGCGTCATCGAGGAGCTGAAGAAGCTGGTGATGCCCGAGCTTTACATCAACGGACAGAGAGCACCGGGCGACAAGGGGCTGTCGCAGGGCGGGCGCGGCATCTTCAACCTGTTCGAGTCCAACTTCAACAAGGCGGTCTCGCGCGCGCTCCTGAACATCGATGACGATCCGGCGCGAAAGACGATAACAGTGACGGACATACGGGACGGCGACCGCCATGTTTCGGTGGTGCTGGCGTGAATCTGCAGATCAGCCGCACGCATTTTCCGGTGACGGTGCTCGGCCCTGGCCGCCGGGCGGGCATCTGGGTCCAGGGCTGCGGCGTCGGCTGCAAGGGCTGCGTTTCGAAGGACACCTGGAACAGGGCGGGTGGCTCGGCGATGCCGGTCGCCACGATCCTCTCCTGGAGCCTTGCGTGCATAGCCAGCGGAGCCGATGGCGTGACGATCTCGGGCGGGGAACCGTTCGAGCAGCCCGACGGGCTTGCGGCCCTGCTCGATGGCCTGATCGCCGCCCGCGCCGCAGGGGGGCGGGATTTCGACATCCTCTGCTACTCCGGCCTGAAGCTCGCGCGCTTGCGCCGGCTTCATCCCGCGATCCTGGCGAAGCTCGACGCCATCATTCCCGAGCCCTTCGTCGAGGCGCTGCCGGACGGTGCAATCTGGCGAGGCTCGGTTAATCAGCCGCTTATCGCCTTGTCGGAACGCGGGCGGCGTATCTACGCGCCCTATCGCGACGGTAAGGCCACGAACTCGGCCGGCCTGCAGGTCTCGGTCGAGGGCGACCAGATCTGGATGGTCGGCATCCCGCGCCGCGGCGATCTCGCCAGGCTGGAGGCGAAGGCGCGCGCGGCCGGACTTCAACTCGGAGAGGCGTCATGGATGTGAAACCTGCCGACCGCCTGGCCAGGCGCTGCGAGGTCTGCGGCTTCCTCAATCAGCCTGAAGCCCATTTTTGTGCCGCATCGGGCTGCAAGGGGAAGGTCGGCCACCTCAAGATGCAGTCATTCGCCCCCTTTGGCCCGGGAGACGTTCTCCCCGTGGTCGCGCAGCTCAGCTTTCCCTGGGGCGAACAGCAGGTCTATGATCGCCTCGGCATCGGGCGCGATCCGGACTTCTCGACGGTGTCGGAGGCACTTTCGAACGGAACCTACGCCAACACGGTTTCGCGCCGCCATGCCGAGCTTGCGATCCGCGACCGTCGCCTCGAACTGATCGATTTCGCGGCCGGCAGCAACGGAACCTTCGTCAATCGCGAGCGCTTGCCCAAGGATGTCGCGACCGTGCTGAAGATCGGCGACAAGCTGTCGTTCGGCTTCCGGGTCGAGGCGCAGGTCGTCGCCCTGCGCAGCGCGAGGCTCCGGCCGTGAACGCGATCGAGGCGGCGGCGCTGACGCATCGCGGCCGTGTCCGGCCCGGCAATGAGGATACGGTTGGCCTGGCCGGCTGGCTCAGCGCCGAATCCGGCGCGCATCCGGTTGCGCTGCACTGGGCTGCGGACGGCCCGGCGCTGTGCGTCATCGCCGATGGCATGGGCGGCCATGCCGCCGGCGAGGTCGCAAGCCGGATCGCCGTCGAGCGTCTGCTGGCAAGCACGGCCGGCATCGCCGACGAAGCGGGACTGCGCGCAGCGATCCTGCAGGCGCATCTGGCAGTGCGGGCGGCGGCCCGGGCCGACCCGGCGAAAGCCGATATGGGCACGACCCTGGCGGGGCTCCTGTTCCTCGATGGCCAGGCACTGGTCTTCAACATCGGTGACAGTCGGGTCTATCGCGAGAACAGCGGCTATCTGCGCCTGCTGAGTTGCGACGATACCAGTTCCTTCGACAGCGATGGACCGGAAGCCAGGACGGGCCGCCGTGCCTCGCATGGTCTGCTCCAGGCCGTCGGGCTCGATCTCGGCGACATAGCGCCGACGCCACATCTGAGCGTCGTGACGATCGGCGGCGGCGAGCGTTTTCTGCTCTGCAGCGACGGCCTTACCGACATGCTCGATCAGGACGAGATCGAGGCCTGCCTGGAGCCGGATCTGCCGGCAACCGTGACGCGGCTCTTCAAAGTCGCCATGGCCGCAGGCGGCGAGGACAATATTTCGATCATGATGGTGCAATGCCCGCGAGCCTCAGCAGCGAAGTTACCGGATCGGCCAAGCCTGCGAGCTGCGGCGGGGAAACCAATGGAGCGCTGCCGATGACCGGAGATAGCGAAAGCCAAGGAAACAGCCCCGGCACGGACGCGAGCACCTCGCCGGATGTCACGAGCCCGGCAGCGCAGGAGGTGCGAGCTTTGAAAGATGAGGACGACCTGGTCGGTTTCATGGCGCGCTTCTGGGGCGACGGCGCGGGGCCTGATCGGACCGTCTCGGTCGGGGCGCTTCCCGTTCCGCCTCGATCGACTGCTCCCGATGCCCGATCGCCTGCGGAAACGATCGAGCAGAGCATGGCGGGACTGGCGGAGAACTATGTCCTGATCGCCTATCACCGGGGCCGGCAAGGCGCGCCTGACGTGGCCATTCTCAGGCCAAAGGGCGACGGCTCCCCGGCTCCTTACACCATCGCCCTCCGGGTTCGCGACGATGAGGGCGCCGCGCTGTTGCTAGCGTTTCCGTCGATCGCGGTGCTTGAGGCCGATGCCGTCGCATCCCTGCTGGCCAGCATGGAACAGGGCCTGGCCGCGTCGAGCGCCCAGCGGGCACTAGTCGCCGCGGGCTCGGCCGAGGGGCCAGCGCCGGCAGGGACCAGGAGCCTGCCCGCTCTCCCGCCGAAGTGAGCGGCGCCCCGCCGGATGTTGCCGGGACGGCCAGCTGATCGCTTATGAAGATGGAGGCGAGATCTATGTCCGAGACATCCGACCGCGCTTCCGAAGGCCGGAAACCTCCTTCGGCCGTCGCGCGAGCCGTGCTGGCGCCGACCGAGTTCGACGACGACATTCCCGACTGGGCCGGCAGGAGCGAACCGCCGTCCGCGACGACAGCGGCGCGGGAGCCGGCCGTCAACGAAGCACCGTCCGCCGGCGCAAACTCTGTCCCGGTGTCGTTTCCGATGCTGCCGGGCGAACTGGCGCGGAGCTATGTGCTGCTCGGAGATATCGCGGGCTCGGGCAACGAGGCCGACATCTTCCTCGTGCGGCGCGCTGACGATCGCCCCTCACAGCCGAGCGGCCTCGTCCTCAAGCTCTACCGGCCCAAGCGTGCGCCCAGCGCCGAGGTTCTCCTGGCGATCGGCGAACTCGACGAGGCCTATGTCGTCAAGCAGATCGAGGTCGGCGAGGAGAACGGACGCAGCTACGAGATCCTGGAGCATTTGCCGGCGGGATCCCTCGATACAGTGCTGGCGGCGCAGCCATCCAGATCTCCCGACGAGCGCAGCCGCCTTCTGGCGTCGGTCGCCAAGCAGATGATCGCGATCCTGGACTACCTGCACGGGCTTCCCAAAGAACGAACGCTCGTGCACAGGGACATCAAGCCCGCCAACATCCTTCTTCGCTCGACCGACCCGCTTGCCCTCGTCGTCGCTGATTTCGGCACGGCGCGGATGCTGGAGTTCGAGGAAGCGGGGACGGTATTCGCCGGGACACGCAGCTACACTGCCCCGGAAGGACAGTCCGACGCGCATGGCGGCGCTGTCGTCGTCTCGCCGGCGCTCGACTGGTGGTCGCTCGGGATCATCCTGCTGGAAATCGCCGATGGCGCGCATCCCTTCGACGGCCTGTCTGGTTCGGAGCAGCATCAACTGCTGAAGGGGCAGATCGGCTTCAAACTCGAGGCCTTGGCGCCGGAACTCGCCGAATGGGCGGGGTTGCTGGCGGGCCTGTTGCAACGCGATCCGAAGCGGCGCTGGTCTGGCATCCAGGCGCGCGCCTGGCTCGAACGCGAGCCCGCGCTGCGCGCTACCGGCCAGACGCTGGTCGCCGCCGAGCAGCGCCTGGGTCCCACGACACCGGTTCCAGGCGTCAGGCCCTTCGAGTTCATGGGAACGCTCTACAGCGACGAGCGGAAACTCGGCCGCGCCCTGGCGCGGCATTGGGACCAGGCGGTGACGCGGCTGGGGCGCGGCGCCCTTCTGAAGTGGCTGGAAGGCGAGCCGAGCAAGAACGACGCCGCCAGCGTGCTGCAGGATCTCGAGCTGAAAACGGTCGAGGGCGAGAAGCTGACGGCGGAGCAGCAACTGATCGAGTTCCTGTTCTACCTCGATCCCAACGCGATGCCCGAGCGGGACCGCGGCCGCAATCACACGCATATGACGATCAAGCATTGCCTGCAGGCCGAGGCGGGGCTGGCCTCCGCGCAAGCCGCCGTGGCGCGGATGCTTCTCCAAGGGACGGTGCTGCAGCCGGACCAGCCGCGTGCGGAAGAGCTGGCCAAGGCGGCGGCCCGCCAGGGCGATGTCGCCGGCCAGGCGCTGGCCGAAGAGATCGCGCAGTTTCGACAGGCTTCGGAGAAGGCGGCCGATGACGACGCAGCGGCGCTGCTCGACGTGGCGCGTCGGCAGGAGGCCGGGCGGGGCTGCGTGCGCGATTTGGCCGCCGCGCAGCGCAACTATGAGCGCGCCGCCGATCTCGGCAATGCCGAGGCGCAATCGGAAATTGGCTCGAAGGCCTATCGCGAACAACGCTACGACATCGCCAGATTGCCGTTGGAGCAAGCAGCCGCACAGGGCCATTCCAACGCGCAGAACCATCTCGGCGCGATGTATCTCGATGGCCGTGGCGTTCCGCGAGACGACGTCAAGGCAGTGGCCCTTTTCCGCCTGGCCGCCGAGGCCGGCGATGAGTGGGCAATGAACAATCTGGCGTATTGCCTTTACGAAGGAAAGGGATGTGCACGCGACGACACCGAGATTTACCTTTGGAGCCAACGCGCCGCCGATGCCGGCCAGAATCGGGGGCAGTATTATGCGGCCTGCTGCTATTTGAAAGGCATCGGAATCCCTGTTGACCAGGAACGGGCCGTCGGGCTCTTCAGGCAGGCTTGGGAGAACGGCTTCGTCGCGGCAGGCTACCAACTCGGCCGCGCTTATGAATTTGGCTGGGGCGTCGAGCAGAGCTTCCACGTCGCGGCGGATTGGTATTTCATAGCAGGCAAGAAGGGCCACGCACAGAGCGCATACAAGCAGGGCGAGTTCTGGCTTCGAGCAGCCGAGTTGTTTGGAGCGCAGACCAAGCCGAGCGAAGTCTTGTGGTGGTTCGAGCTGGCGGCGGCAAACGGCGATTATCAGGCGCTGATCGAACTCGGGCATCTGCATCGCAATGGGGTCTGCGTCCCGCAGGATCGCGGCAAGGCGCTTGAATTCTATGGGCGCGCGGCGGATGCAGGCCTGCTGGGCGAAGCTCATTATTGGCGCGGTTCGCTTCTCGCCGCCGATGCCGTCACGGACCCCGAGCTGGAGCAGGTTTTCGAGGCGTTCGAACGCGGCGCCGACAATGGCTGGGCAGCAGCGCAACTCGCGCTTGCCCGCCTATGCGAGACCGGGCGCGGCTGCGCGCCCGACCCGGAAAGAGCGCTGGAGCTTTATCGCAAGGCTGCCGATCAGGGTCTGGCCGAGGCGCAATATGAACTGGGCCGTATCTATGAAAACGGCATACTCCTCCCTTCCGACACCGAGGAGAGCAGCCGCTGGTATGAGAAATCGGCCAATGGCGGCCATGCGCCAGCGCTGTTCAAACGGGGGCAAGCCTTCCTCGCGAAATCAGGCCCCGATCAATTCGCGATCGCGGCTAGTGATTTCCGCAAGGCGGCCGAAAATGGCCATGCCGAAGCGCAATTTAATCTTGGCGTCGTCTTGAGGGAGGGCAAGGGTGTTCCGAAAGATTTGGGCGAAGCTGCGGCCTGGTTCAAAAAAGCCGCCGATCAGGGCTTCGCCGGAGCGCAATATCAGCTCGGCTTATTCTATGATGAAGGCTTAGGGGGCATACTGCAGGATGACGCGCGCGCCGCAAAATTCTATCGTCTGGCGGCGGAGCAGGGCACCCTAGGGGCGCAAAACATCCTCGGCTGGTTTTACGAGATTGGCCGCGGTGTTCCGCAGGACATGTCCCAGGCTGCGCTATGGTACGGCAAGGCAGCAGATGGGAATTTCTGGATCGCCATCAGGAACATCGCTGAGTGCCATTGCTTTGGGTTCGACGGTATCCCCAAGAATCTCGTCGAAGCCAAGCGGCGCTATCGCCAATTGGCCGAAAATCATCCTGAAGCGCTCGCCGAAGCCGCTCAGCGCTATCGGCAGTACGCCGTGGATCAACACAGCGCCGAAGCGCGCGAGATCCTGGCTCTGCTTGGTCAGCCCGCCAGCTATCAGGATGATCGCAAGACGGGAACCCAAGCGTGACCATCGAGCCTGGTCCGAATTCGGATGACGCGCGGTCCGGAGGCGATCCTGGTTCCGTCTTCCCGGCCGGGAATGAGGGCCCTGACGCAGAGACGCCTGACGATCCGCTCCGGCCGCCGGCGAGCCTGGCGCTGCGCCGGATGCGTGCTCAGGCGATCTGGTTCGTCGCGTTCGTCTTCACTTTCTTCACCTTGATGCAGTTGCTCTTGATCAGAACCGGCTTTGACGCCATGGCGTCGGCCAAGACGAGCCTGGAAGCTCTGAGGTTGCACAGCTTCGGCGACCTTGTCACGATGATCACGGGCTTGATCTTGTTTCTGGCCGCGGGAGTCGCGCTGCTCGTCTATACGGCGGTCACAATTTATCTACTCGCCAGACAGATCCTCGATTTGATCGCCGCCCTCTTCACCGCGACGTCAGACCTGATATCCCCCAAAGCTAAACCACGCTCGCAGATCGAGGCCGATCCGTCGGACGGGTTCATCGAGTCGGCGAGGCGGGACTGGCTTTGGGTGATCACATCCACGGCCGATGTTGCTGCCGCGATCCTGAACTGGCTGATCGCGCTCTTCAGCAAGAGGACGTAGGCGCCGGCGAAGATGGCGTCAGCGTTGCCGCGTTCCGAACGCGGTTTTTTGGATCCGGTCTGTGCTTGTTGGCTCCGCTCGGCGTCGGCGGAGCGTCATGGCGGCATCATGACGCTGGTGGCGGCTGTGCCACCATCGACACCATCGATGAAGCGCGGACATCGCCGACCCCCATACCGCGCCGCCATCGACTGGCGCGAAGCGGAGCACGCCTGTCAGTCTTGGCGGGGAGGCGTCCGCGGGAGTTCGCTGCGAGCCGGCGGGAAGAGATTGAGTGGGTTCGGCGAAAAGGGATCGATGCGGGGGACCGACAAGGGTTCGGTGCGCGAAGGAGACGGGGACTCTGTCGGACGTGCCGGCACAGGGTTGAGGCGGATCGGCGACGAGGGGTCGATGCGAGGCGCCAACAAGGGATTGGTCGGCCAAGGTCGCTGACCGGGCGGAACGCGCGGGCGGCAGGCCGTGGGGAACGGTTCGTAGCGGGCCAGCGCCCAGTCGATGAGCGAAACGGCGCGCTCGCCCTTGCCGGTGATCTCCTTGCCCGTGATCTCCATCGCGTCCCAGGGCCATATCAGCCCTTTCCTGGCGCTGTGTATCAGGATGTTCGGATAGATCTCGGGGCCGCCTTCAGCCTGCATCTTGAGACAACGAAGCGCGGATGGCGGCGGGCTGGTCGCCAATTGGACCACGCTCGTTCCCGCGACCAGAACGGCGACGCCGCAATAGCCCACAACCAGACCTTCGAATAGGCTCATCGGCACCTCCTGGTCAGACCGATCGGGAATCCAGCTTGCCGCGCCATCCCGCCGGCTCTACGGGTTGGCGACCTTGAGACTTGCGGCGAGATGCAACTGCGCCGTCCGCAACAGCCCTTCAGCTTCGCTTTGTACGCGCGCTTCAGCAACCCGTCGACGACCGGTCTCATTTGCGGCCGAGCGGAGCTCGGGTTCGACGACGATCAGATGGATTGCAACGGGCAATCCCGGCTCAGGGCGCTGACATCCAACGAAGACGTCCCACTCGATGCATTGAAGTTCGATTGTAGTCCCGGAGGTCGAACTGATTGCCGTGCTGAATTCGGCATAAGGCTTCGCCTTATCGAACTGGTGATGCGCAGCGTCGCTGTTGAACCAGGTTCGGAAGCTGTAAGCCCACTCGGTTACAGGCATGCTGAAACGGGCAGCGCTCTGCGGGTCGCGGAACACGTAATAATTGAAGCCCTCATGGACGTTCTTGAGAGCTGGGCTCGTCTTGACAAGCGAGGCTCGGGTGAAGCGAGCCTGAGCGACACCCTCGACCTTCTGAACATGTTCGAAAGCACCACGCGCGATGGGTTGCGTGACGACCAGAGTATAGCCCTCGGGGATGATCTTCGCATCGATGTCGTTATCGGCGAGGCTGACCCACAAAGGCTCGACTTTGGCATTCTGAGCGAGAACGGCTGTGCCGCAGAGAATGCCGGCAGCAACAGCACCGAACGCAAGATATCTCAACACTGATCGGTCTCCTCTTGATCTCGGCTGTTGTAAGGTTGCGGCAGTGCGCTGTTGCGACGAAGTTCGGCTCTGATTTCCATCAGGATGCGTCCCGCCCAATTGAGACCGTCCCCGTCCGCTCCGATGCCCCAAAACGGTTCAGACGGCGCATCCTCGATCAGTTCCGCATCTCCGGTCGCCAACAGCAATACTGCGAGATCCGCATTCTGGGCGTATTTGGCGCGGTCGGCCCGGCGCATGATATCGAGCTTCACGTCATGCCAGTCCGCGCGCGGGGCGATCGCATGCGTCTTGAACCAAGAGTCCTTCGAGATGCGGCGCGGAGCGTCCGGCGCCGCAGCAAGCCGCTTTGCGCGCCCCGGCCGTCCGGCGGCGAGAATGGCCGCGACATAGGCTTGGTCGGGCGACTTCTGTGACTGATAATAGTGCTCGACGGTCGGCCAATTCGTACCGTCGATCAGGATTGGGCTCGGGTGGAAATGTGACAGAAATCGAAAATCTCTACGATCTCGGCCGTAATATAATATTCGATTGTCTATCGGGATTTGTGGGATCGCATCATCAATGCAAGACTTCTCTCGCTGCGCAAATTCAGCATCCGAATCTCCGTCGGAAGCAAGATTTGACAGTTCAACTTTGCGGTCACGCATGGGCGGCTCGGCGATGAGACGTTTTGGCTTAACGACAGCACATGATCGCCTGTCGAGGCTACTGAAACTGCCAGACACCGTCAACGACGTAAACTGGACGCATGTCGCGGAATGGTCCTAAGACTGGTTCGACTATCCAAGACCTTTAGCCATTTTCATGAGGCTTCAATTGCAGAAACCGATAGATACGGGCTGACTAAATAACGAGTTTTTGGAATTCTAGTTTTGCGTGGCCGCAGCTGCCGAGAAATTAGGCCGTTTCGAAGCTGCCTTGGCCTTGATTTCCTCGCAGCCGTCCTTTAACGGATGAACATGAGCTGACCTTCAACTCCTTCGCTCCCCGCACCGACACGCCGCCCCGGCGTGTCTTGTTGCGGCTTGGCAAGGAGGCTTAATGCAGCGCAATTCATTTCCCATCGTCGTACACCCATCCGCCGCGGTTCGGCGGCTCATCGGCCCCGAACTCGACATGATCGCCGGCCTCGCCCTCAGGGCCTTGCTGCTGAACCAACGATCAATCGAAATCGCCCATCAGCAGATCGCCTACCGCTCCCACCACCTGGCCTTCTCATCGCGTATCGGAAACCAGGGAGACCTGATCATCGAACTCGATATCGGCGATCCCCGCCTCGCCGGCAGAGTGATTCTCGAAGAGGAGATCAGGCGGGCGGCAAAGGCGAACGGCTTGAGCGAGAGAGCGGACAATAGGGTAAAGAGCCCCAAGCAAGCGGGTCGTTACCGCTAGAGGCTACCGGCTGGAGGTCGAGCCGACCTCCAGCCGGTCTTGCCCGGCGAGCGATGGGATCGGCTCCCGGCGTGGCAAAGTCGCTGGTGGCGGCGGAAACGGCGGCTAAGGCGCAGGTGCCGCAAGCGCTGGATCGTCACGGCCAGCACCGGCTTCGTCATAACATGGTACATCGTCACATCAAGCGGCCGAGTTGAAGTAGAGAGGCTACGCTCCCGTATGACGAAAGGCCTAGGACCGTCACATACCCGCCCGCGTCTCATTGACGTGGCGCGGCGCCCGTTCGGACAGGACGGCCAAGCTGGCTCGGATACGATCGCTGTACGGCTATTTCGCCGTCCCTGTTCCCGCTGCCACACGCCTCTGGCAACACGCAACGCCGCCGCCTACGGCGGACGCGCCGGACCTACTCCGGCTCCGACGAATGACAGGAACTCTCATGATACGGATCGGAAGAAAGGGCGCCGCCGTCGGGCGAATTGACCTGGCGACGATGATCGTCGCGGTCGCGCTCGCCGCTATGGGAGACGCCCATGCCCGCATGTCCACGCGCCCGAGCCAGCCTTGCGTCTTGAACGAGCGATCGGTTCTCTCTCACCCGGTCAGGGGCGCGATCGTCGCCGGCTTCGGAATGCGGCGCAATCCTCTGACGGGGCGAATGGCGCTCCACTCCGGCCTCGACTATCGCGTTGCTGCCCGAGGCCAGGTCAGGTCGGCAGGCATCGGCCGTGTGACCCAAGTCGGGCGTAAAGGCCCGGGCGATCTTTTCGTCGTCGTCGATCACGGCCGGGGACTTGAAACGCGCTACACGCATCTCGCCCAGGCGAAGGTCCGGCCGGGCAGCTGCGTCCGGGCGAAAGCGGTGCTGGGCGCGATGGGCAACCGCCATGCGCCGCAGGGGCGCCAGAGGCTCCACGTCGAAACCCGACGGGACGGCGTTCTCGTCGATCCCATGCGCATCTTCGGTAGCAGCCGCATGCCTGCGCATCCATGATCGCGATGGAATCTGTATCGCCCACCGCGCGGGTTGCTGTCGATTCTCGCCCTATCGGCGACGAGGCCGCCCCGGTTCGGCGGCGGCGGGACATCCTCGAAAAATGAGGCGGCCGCATCCGCGGCCTGTGTGTTGGGGTATTGGCGGCAATAAGCGACCAGATCGAGGACGATACCGTCTGGGCCCCGGAACGGGCGATGGCGCTCCGACGAGGGAGCTTGGACGCGCACGGTGAGATGGAGTGTGCCCCTTGAGGCGGACAGTGTGACGATAGGGAATTGACCGGGGAGCCGGGCTTTCGAAGGATGAAAGCCCATGGCCCGACACCGCACCCACAGCATCGAGTTCAAGCGCCAGGTGGCGCAGGATTACCTGGCTGGCGAGACGCTCCACAGCCTTGCCCGTCGACACGACCTGTCGCGCAACCTGATCCGCATCTGGATCCAAAAATTCGAGGGCGGCGCCTTTGACGACGAGGCCGCCGCCGCCGATACGATCGAAGCCTACGAGGCGCGGATCGCTGCGCTGGAGCGGCTCGTTGGCAGGCAGGCCCTGGAGATCGAGTTTCTAAAGGGGGCTCTAAAGCACGGACCGCGGCCGAGAGGCGCGACTACATCCGTCGTCACCGGCCCCGCGGCATCTCTGTCGCAGAAGGATGCCGGCTGATGGGGATCGCGCGCTCGACCTACTACGATAAGCCGGCCATCAGCATCGACGACACCGCGCTCGTCGAGACGATGGCGGCGATCTCCGAGAGCTTCGAGGCTTATGGCTATCGCCGGATGCAGGCAGCGCTGCGGCATCGTGGCCTGATCGTCAATCACAAGAAGATCAGGCGATTGATGCGCGAGCACGGCCTCCAGCCTCGACGGCGTCGGCGCTACATCGCCACCACCGATGGCGATCACGAGTTGCCGATCTTCCCGAACCTGGCGAGAGATATGGTCCCGGACGGGCCGAACCAGCTCTGGGTGGCCGACATCACCTACGTCGCGATCACCATCGGCTTCGTCTATGTCGCCGTCATCCTCGATGCCTGGTCGCGCAAGGTCGTCGGCTACGCCATCGGCCGCTCGATCGACGTCAGGCTGACGCTGGCCGCCCTGCGCACAGCCATTGAAAAGCGGGGACCGCCGCCCGGCTGTATCCACCACACGGACCGCGGCTCGCAATACGCGGCCGGGCGCTACAGGCAGGCCCTCGCCGAACATGGTCTCGTCGGATCGATGGGGCGCCGCGGCAATCCATACGATAACGCCAAGGCCGAGAGCTTCATGAAAACGCTCAAGGTCGAGGCCATCTATCCGATGGCCTATGAGACTTTCGACGATGTCGCCGCCGATCTTCCGCGCTTCATCGATCAGGTCTACAACACAAGCCGACTGCATTCCGCGCTCGGCTATCTCAGCCCGCAGCAGTTCGAGGATCAACACGCCCGGCTCCCGGTCAAAACCGCAGCCTGATCCTGTCTACCTGCAGGGGCTCACTCCAGATCAGGGGGCAATATTGCGCGCCGTTTGACAGCCAATATCGCCGGTATGGTCTTAGAGAACAATCACCTGCATCGTCAGGCTCGCGCCGTTTGACACATGGCCATCTGGAGATCGACAACCTGGTCGCCGACCGCGCGCTGCGGGGCGTCGCAATCGGGCGTCGCAACTGGCTCTTCGCCGGATCAAAAGCCGGGGGTGAGCGGGCCGCAGCCATCTACTAGATCATTGAGACCTGCAAGATGAATGGCGTCGAGCCCTTCGCCTACATCGCAGACGTCATCCGCAAGATCGCTGAAGGCTGGCCCAACAGCCGCATCGACGAGCTCATGCCGTGGCATTGGTCGGCAGAAACACAGAAGATCGCCGCCTGAGCAGCGCGGCCTCCAGAGCACGCTTTCTCCTTCTCCAGATCCTTCGGGCGCTTCACCTGGTCAGACTTCAGCCCGCCAAACTCCTTGCACTAGCGGTAATAGGTGAACGCCGTCACGCTGATGGCCCGGATCACTTCCGCGACCGGGCGCCCCTGGGACAACAGCACGTCGACCTAACGTAGCTTAGCGGCGATCTCTTCAGGCTTGTGCTTCTTCTGCGGCATCGGGCGTCCTCCAAAGGCTCAAAAGCCTCCATCAAAGAGGGCTACTTCTCAGGGGGCAGGCCACTCACGGTCGAGTCTTGTTATCCGTTACCAGACGCTCGCTAATTAAGCTTCGAAGTGACGGAAGTAGATCCGCCTCAAACCAGAGGTTGCGGTTCATCCATCCGGTGCTGCGCCAGGAGGGATGTGGTAGGGGCAAAAGACCGGGCATGTAATCTCGAAAACGCGAAACCCGCTCGGTCAGCGATTGTCGCCGTGTTAGCGGAAGATAGTGTTCCTGCGCATAGCTGCCAACGAGAAGCGTTAGGCGATTGGCAGGAAGAGCTGACATGACTTTGTCATGCCAAGTCGGAGCGCATTCGGGTCGCGGAGGCAAGTCCCCGCTGACACCTGTCCCCGGAAAGCAAAATCCCATGGGCACGAGAGCAACGCGGTCCGGATTATAGAAAACCGCCGGCGTCAAACCCGTCCATTCACGGAGACGCTCGCCGCTCGCGTCATCCCAGGGAATACCGCTTTCATGAACGCGAGTCCCGGGTGCCTGGCCGATGATAACGATCGAAGAGATGCCACTGAATTGAACGATCGGTCTTGGCCCTGCGGGCAGGTGCGCCACGCAAAGAGTGCAGTCTCTGATGTCAGCGAGGAGCGCCGAAATACGGACTGCTGTCATGGGGGACCTTTCAGAGCTAGTTTTTGCCAGCGCAATAAAGAAACTTTTACCAGTCGCGATGTCTGCCGAACACGGTGATCCCCTTCTGAAGGTTGCCGTTTCGGGGGACGTACACTTGAATCCGTCGAATCGGACAACATGTGGACCGCGTACTAAATTTTTTTCCAAAAAACAGATTTGCCTCGTGCCGGTACGATAGTAGGGGTGTCAGAAGTGGCTTGCAAAGTGCTTCGGAGCGCTATTTCCGTGCAATACGTATCCGGGAGCGGCTATGACGAGTGATGTCTTAAGCCAGATTTTCGCTGCCGTTAAAATGCGCGGCACGGTCTATTTTCATGCCCGCTTCTCGCCGCCCTGGGGCATCAAGGTTCCTCGTTACAAGAACGTCGCGCGCTTTCATTTGGCGATGCGCGGCGCATTCTGGGTGAGGGTCGATGGCGAAACGCAGCCGGTTCATCTGAATGAGGGGGATCTCATCGTCATTCCGCATGGGACTTCTCATATACTCAGCGACAGCGCCGATCGAGACGCTAGGGAACTGGATTGGGTCTTGAAGGAAACGGGGTACGAGGGCTCCGGGGCCTTGGTTTATGGCGGACCCGCACGAGAAGGCTGCCAAGTTTTTTGCGGCCACTTCGAATTTGCTGAAGACGCTCTGCATCCCATGCTGGATGCGCTGCCGCAATACATTTACATGCCGAGCGCCGAAACTCTCAGCTCAAATTGGTTGCAGCTTGTACTCGACTTCGTTGCGTCCGAGAAAGCTTCGTCGCAACCGGGAGCAGATGCGATTATGTACCGTCTCACCGAAATCATCTTCATTCAGGTCATACGCTCGTTCGTGACCCGCGCTGGCGATGCCGCTGGCTGCCTTGCCGCCTTGCTGGACCCGCAGCTCAGCCGAGTGTTTTCAGCGGTCCATACATCACCTTCGCGAGGCTGGACTGTTGAAATGATGGCAAAGGAAGCAGGACTGTCACGGACGGCTTTCGCCCAACGTTTTACGCAGCTCGTCGGTATGGGCCCGATCCACTATTTGACGCAATGGCGGATGCGGAACGCAAAGCAACGCGTGTTCTCGACCGAGGATCCGCTTGTCGAGATTGCGGAAGCAGCGGGCTATCAGTCGCAAGCGGCATTCACCCGCGCCTTCAAGCGCAGCTTCGGCACTACGCCTGGCCAATTGCGCCGATCGAAATCCTGACCAAAGGCCTTTGCCGCCTACGGATTTGCTGGGACGAAGAGTATCCTCTGGCGGACGCAGCATCATCGCGTGCCGGAGCTATATCACTATGATGAGGGCTTGCCGGGCTCCACTCCGGTTTTATTGCCGGGCTCCACTCCGGTACCGATAGTTCGACGATCCGAGCAGATGTTCCAATGAAGCAAGCGCTAAGCTTTGCGGCGGATTGGACAGGGGCGGCCGCGCGCCAACTCTGAAACAATCGGCCATATCGCCCTAGTCTTGTCCTCAAGGATCAATGTGATGGCGTTGCCATCACATGCGAGCTTGAAACGATCGCACTCGCTGCTCGTCGTAATTTAACTGATGCCCACATCCACCCCAATCCAAGGACATCTATCATGAAACTCCATCTGATCACGCTTGCGCTTCTCGGCGCTGCTGCCTTCACTGCCGCTCCCGCTCTCGCGGTGGAAGAACTCAACGTCGCGCCGGGTATTTCCGCCGCCGGAGCACCAGTTGCTCTGCACGGTTCCGATCCGGTCGCCTTGCTCGACCATGGCAAGAACGTTGCGGGCGTCGCACCCTTCACTGTCGTTTACGACAAGGTTTCGTTCTATTTCAGCTCGAAAGCCAATTTGGACACCTTCAAAGCCAGCCCGGCCAAGTATCTCCCGCAGAATGGCGGATTTTGTACATTCGGCGTTTCGGTCAATAAAAAATTCGATGGCGATCCTCGCTATCATGCTGCGGTCGACGGCAAGCTCTACGTGTTCTTGAACGAGGAAATCTATCAGATGTATCTCAAGGACAAGGCCGGTACGATTTCCAAGGCTGCCGCGAATTGGCCAGTGATCATGCATACGGCCGCAGCCGCCCTGTAACGACTGCTTTGTTCGGACGCGCCGGCTTGCCCGGTGCGTCTTTTTTGCAGCCGACTGCGGCTTTGTAGGCTCGCCCAACAGCAAGGCTGCCGCTCTCACCCTGATCGCCCCAGGAATGGGGGATTGAAAAAGATTCATGGAGATTTCTTATGACAAGCGTCGCGGCCAACGAAACCGCATCGAATGCTCTCACGAAGCAGGGAAAAATCCTCGATTCCATCGATCAATTCTACGCAGACGACTGCGTCTTCACAGAATCTGACGGCTCGAAGCGCTCGTCCAAGAAAGAGCAGCGCGCGCATCTCGCATCTTTCTTCGCGAGCCTCAAAGGCTTTGACGGCGCGACGCTGCACAATCAGGCCGTTGGCGATGATGTTTCGATGAGCGAGTGGACCTTCAAGATGACTGGCGGGAATAACGAACCGATTATCTGGAACGAGGTGCTCGTCCGCAAATGGCGCGGTGACAAGATCATCGCCGAAAGCTATTATCAGCGCTAACGCACACAAGACGCCCGCTACCTGAAGAAGAAGCCGCCAAGCACTTGCCTTGGCGGCTTTCCGTTGCCGACTGCTGTCAACGGGGGAAATCAGGCGAGGTCAAGCATCCTCGGCATAGGTGGCCGGCGCGACCGCGCGGTCTGCTCACATCAAGGTTGCGATGCCCACGGCTTCCCTTTTTCCGGGAAGAATTTCAGTTGGACTACATGCTGGTGTCCGTTTTTATTTGTCTGTTAGCCGGCAGTGCGATCGACATGGGCACAATCTGTGGTGTCCGCGCAGCGGGAGATCTTGCGATAGGCAAGCCCGCAATTGCCATCAGCGTGCTGGTTTCCGTGGTCTGCGCGTCGCTTGTCTTTTTACATCGATACGGAATTTCAGCTGCAGAGGCGCGCCGCGCCGTGGTTCTATCCAACGCTTCTCACGCTGGCAGGAGCGGCAGTTTTTGCGTTCGGCGGGTTGGTCAACGGCGCATGCGCGCTCGGTACGATGGGAAGGCTGGCGCGCGGCGACCTCAGTTATTTGGCTAAGCTGGTGCGTGGCGCTCTTGTCGGCCTGGTTCTCGCTCCAGTGCGACTACAACACCAAACGACCGGACTTCCCCATCTCCAGGGACTGTACTAGCTGCTGATTGTTTTGGCTTGTACCCTTGTGACCTTAGCGTTCACCTACAAGCATCTACTGCTGTCACGCCGGTCCGCCTATGCAACGCTTGGCGTCACCGGCGCACTGATCACCAATCTGCAAGGCGATTGGACGTGGCTGAGCCTGATAGAGGAGGTTCGCTCTGGCATGGCCGTCAACTATTCGGTCGTCGCCTGCATCGTAGCGCTTCTAGCCGGCGCGACGACGACCGCGGTGGTCAATGAAGCCGCCCCCTAATTGACCGGACACGTCCTCCCACTTCCGTAAGGGGTAGGAGTAATGTCGTGTCTATGACTGG
>JAIETL010000040.1 GCA_019745195.1 Beijerinckiaceae bacterium | reverse complement strand
TTTGCGTTCGCAACCCAAACCTAACCGGCAATCGCCGATGACCACCCCTCAGCTACACCACGCTATGGGACACGACCAACTTCAATCTCGAGCGGGTGACCGCAGGATCCTTTTGCGTCAGTTCTATAATCACCGAAACTCGCAGGTTGCGCTCACGGCTGCTCGCGCTACGCTCGCCATCGATTATGTCGATGCGCGTCGAGTCATTGAAGAAATCGCCGAGTCCGACGATTTTCCGCAAGCGGGTGACGCAGGTATGGCGTTGTGGGCGATGGAAGAGGGAATTTACAAGCCGGTTTAGTCCACCGAGCTGATCACCCCTCCACCAGTCTCCTCGCGATCACCTGCGCCTGAATCTCCGCCGCCCCCTCGAAAATGTTCAAGATCCGCGCATCGCACAACACGCGGCTGATCTTGTATTCCAGCGCAAATCCGTTGCCGCCATGGATCTGCAGCGCGTTGTCGGCCGCAGCCCAGGCGACGCGGGCGCCCAGCAGTTTTGCCATGCCGGCTTCGAGATCGCAGCGGCGCTCGGCGTCCTTTTCGCGGGCTGCGAAATAGGTGAGCTGGCGGGCGATCAGGATTTCGACCGCCATCATGGCGAGCTTGTCGGCGACGCGGGGGAAGGCGATCAGCGGCTTGCCGAACTGGATGCGGTCCTGCGCGTATTTCAGGCCGAGATCGAAGGCCGATTGCGCGACGCCGACGGCGCGGGCCGCCGTCTGGATGCGGGCGGCCTCGAAGGTCTGCATGAGCTGCTTGAAGCCCTGCCCCTCGACGCCGCCGAGCAGGTTTTCTCCCCTGACCTCGAAGCCGTCGAAGGCGAGTTCGTATTCCTTCATGCCGCGATAGCCGAGCACCTCGATCTCGCCGCCGCTGAGGCCCGCGACCGGGAACGGGTCTTCGTCGGTGCCGCGCGGCTTTTCCGCGATCAGCATGGAGAGGCCGCGATAGCCTTCCGCCGCCGGGTCGGTGCGGACCAGCAGCGTCATGATGTCGGCGCGGACGGGGTGGGTGATCCAGGTCTTGTTGCCGGAGACCTTCCAGACGTCTCCGTCCTTGACAGCCTTCGTCCGAAGGCTTGCCAGGTCGGAGCCGGTGTTGGGCTCGGTGAAGACGGCGGTGGGCAGCACCTCGCCCGAGGCCAGCTTCGGGAGCCAATGCGCCTTCTGCTCGGGCGTGCCGCCGCACAGGATCAGTTCGGCGGCGATCTCGGAGCGGGTGCCGAGCGAGCCGACGCCGATATAGCCGCGCGACAGCTCTTCCGAGACGACGCACATCGAGACCTTGGTCAGGCCCATGCCGCCGAATTCTTCCGGGATGGTCAGGCCGAAGACGCCGAGTTCGGCCATCTTCTCGATCACGTCCATCGGGATGTAGTCGTTCTTGAGATGCCATTCATGGGCGTGGGGAGTCACCTCCGCCGCGCAGAAGCGGGCCATTTCGGAGCGGATCGCTTCAAGCGTCTCGTCGAGACCGGGATCGCCGACGCTGGAGAGGCCGTCGTTCTGGCTGAACAAGGCGACGAGCCGGGCGCGGTTTTCAGGCGTGTTGCCTTCGCCGATCAGCGCATCGGCGGCGTCCGAGCAGGCGGCCTCGACCGCCCTGGCCGAGACGCCGAGCGCGCCGAGCCTGACGATCTCGCCCTGTGACATCGGGATGCCGCCAAAAATCTGCGCGGCGTATTCGCCCGCGCCGATCCTGATGCAGTAATCCTCGATGGCGCCGTAGCGGTCCTCCGCCTGCAGGCGCTCGCCATAAGCCTTGAGTTCGCGCAGCGCCATGACGTAGGTCGCGAGCCAGGACAGGCCATGGGCGGCGTGCTGCTCGGCTTCGAGCCTCGCGGTGGAAATCCTGCCGTCGACGAGGACCTTCTGCCGAACGGCGGCGATCGCTTCCTGCACCAGGGTCTCGAAGCCCGGCAGCGCGGCCGCGATCAGGGCGGTCGCGGTGGCGGGCGAACTGGCAGGCGTCTGCGACTTCAGGGCGGCGTTGGCGCTCATGACGGTCTCTCCCCTTGTTGCGACGCAGCATAAGGCCAACTTCGCTGACACGGAAACCCGTCTTTCAGCCAATCCGCCATTGCGAGCGTAAGCGAAGCCATCCAGCGTCTCGCTCTACGCCCTGCTGGATCGCTTCGGCTCACGCTCGCAATGACGGAGTTGCTATTTCCGGCTCGCCAGCACGACGCCGAGGATCGTCACCGCCATGCCGAGAATCTGCAGCGGGGTGAGGGCCTCGCCAAACAGAATCCAGGCCTCGACCGCGACCAGCGCCGGCACCAGATAGAGGAAGGTCGAGACGCGCGAGATTTCTCCGCGCCTGATCATCAGCAGATAAAGCCCGACGCCGCCGAGCGAGAGCGCCAGCACCGACCAGGCCAGCACCAGCGCCATGGTCAGGTTCCAGTCGATCCGCATCGGCTCCAGCGCGAAGGCGACTGGCAAGGTCACGACGAAGGCCGCGACGTACTGCACGGCCGTGACCGTCCGCAGATCGCCCGTGACGATGCGGGCCTTCTGGTAAAAGGAGCCGAAGGTGACCGCGAACATGCCGGCGACATTGACGGCGACCGGGATCAGAACGGCCCAGAGCACGGTCGGCGCGACGCCGACCAGCTTCGGCTGGAGCACGAGCGCGATGCCGACGAAGCCGGCGAGGATACCGAGCCAGCGGACGGGCGTGATCCTTTCGCCGACCAGCATGGGCGCGAACAGCGCGGTCAGGATCGGCTGAAGGCCGGCGATCAGCCCGGAGATGCCGGTCGGCAGGCCGTGCCGCACCGCCCACCAGACGCCGCCGAGATAGGCGGCGTGGATCAGCACGCCGGTGACGACGCAGTCCAGGATGGCGCGCCGCCCCTTCGGCCAGGGCGCGCCCATGGCGAGCGCCAGCGCGGTGATGGCCACGGCCGCGCAGGCATAGCGCACGACGAGGAAGGTCAGCGCATCGGCATAAAGCGCTGAATAGCCCGCCACGATCCAGCCCGAAGACCAGAGCAAGGTGAAGAGCACGGGCACGAGGCGCAGGAAGAGCGGGGTTTTGAGCATGGATCGCCTGTTCGAGGCGATGCTCTACCCTGCCCTCGCCCTGCGCGACAGCGCGCCGACGCCAGCCCCCCATGTCCGCGACGATACAACGAGGTGCAAGCCGGAAACGACGAACGCCGCAGCGAGAGACACTCGCCGCGGCGGCCAAGGCTATCTGGATGACGACGACCGTCAGGCGGCGATACGTCCGTCCGGGGTGTAGCGATCGACGGCGTCGGGCAGATCGCGCGACAGCCTCGCCAGAAGCTCGGCTCGCGAAAGGCCAGTGCGCTTTTCGAGATCATCGAGCACGTCGGAGCCGATCGTCTGCTCGAGATCGGAGCCCGAAATCTGCTGGTTGGGGCCGTTGCGGACCCAGGACTCGGCGGTCTCGCCGCGACCACCCTGCCTGAAACGCTCGATCAGCTCACTGAGGCCGCCGCCGAGCAGGCCGCCGAGGCCGCCGGGCGCGCCGCGCTGGTCGCCAAGCGCCCTGTCGAGGCCGGGAGGCGCGCCTTCGGGCGCGCGACCGCCCTGCGCGCTGCCGAACCACTCGGCGAGCTTGTCGCGGTTCTGGAAGCCGGCCACGGCCAGCAGGCCGAGAAGCGCCGTCATCGACGGAAAGCCGTTATTGCTCATCAGTCTTCTCCCTTCGAGGAACCGCGCTCACGCGCTGCGACGGCTCATCATCGACCAGACGGTCAGGACGATGATCGCGCCGACGACGGCGCCGATGAAGCCCGCGCCCTGCCCTGCCGAATACCAGCCCAGCGCCTGGCCGAGATAGGTCGCGACGAACGCGCCGACGATGCCGAGGATCGTGGTCAGGATGAAGCCAGAAGGCTCGTTGGAACCCGGCGAGATGAACTTTGCGACGAGTCCGGCCAGAAAGCCGATCACGATCGTACCGATGATACCCATGATAAATCCCCCGTCAGGTTCGAAAGGCCGGCGAGCCAACGCCGGTGCGTCGGCTCAGTGCCGGCCGCAGGGTTCAAACGAGTGCGAGGGATGAATGTTCCGGGCGGCGGCGATTGCTTCGCCTGCAGCAACGACAAGCGGCAGATCGAGGCCGCTGGTCACATCTCACATCGAGAGCGCCTCGACCACGTCCTCATAGGTCCGCAGGCCCGTGCGCGGCGCATAAACCAACACGGACATGTTGCCGGGCGCGTGCTCGTTCTTCCACATCTTGTGATGGGCGAGCGGGATCTTGTCCCAAGGGAAGACCTCGGACATGCAGGGATCGACCCGGCGGTCGATGACGAACTGGTTGGCGGCGCTGGCCTGCTTGAGATGGGCGAAATGCGAGCCCTGCACGCGCTTCTGCCGCATCCAGACATAGCGCGCGTCGAACGTGATGTTGAAGCCCGAGGTGCCGGCGCAGAACACGATCATGCCGCCGCGCTTGGCGACGAGGCAGGAGACCGGGAAGGTCGCTTCGCCGGGATGCTCGAAGACGATGTCGACGTCCTTCTTGCCGGTGATGTCCCAGATCGCCTTGCCGAACTTGCGCGCCTCCTTCACCCAGGCGTCGTATTCGGGCGAGTTGACCGTCGGCATCTGGCCCCAGCAGTTGAAGTCCTTGCGGTTGATCACGCCCTTGGCGCCAAGGCCCAGCACATAGTCGCGCTTGCTCTCGTCGGAGATGACGCCGATCGCGTTGGCGCCCGAGGCTGCGCAGAGCTGCACGCCAAAGACGCCCAAGCCCCCGGACGCGCCCCAGATCAGGACGTTGTCGCCGGGCTTGATGGTGTGCGGAGCGTGGCCGAAGAGCATGCGGTAGGCGGTGGCCAGCGTCAGCGTGTAGCAGGCGGCCTCCTCCCAGGAGAGGTGCTTGGGCTTCAGCATGAGCTGGCGCGACTGGACCCGGCAGAACTGGGCGAAGGAGCCGTCGCCCGTCTCGTAGCCCCAGATGCGCTGGGAGGAGGAGAACATCGGGTCGCCGCCATTGCACTCCTCGTCGTCGCCGTCGTCCTGGTTGCAGTGGACGATAACCTCGTCGCCGACCTTCCAGCGCTTCACCTTCGACCCCACCGCCCAGACGATACCCGATGCGTCGGAACCGGCGATATGGAAGGGACCCTTGTGGACATCGAAGGGCGAGATCGGTTGGCCCAGACCTGCCCATATCCCGTTATAGTTGACCCCGCCGGCCATCACGAGCAGCAGCACTTCTTCCTCGCCGATCGCCCAGGTCGGCAAAACCTCGACCTGGAAGCTCTCCTGCGGCGGGCCGTGGCGCTCGCGCCGGATCGCCCAGGCGTACATGTTGGCAGGGACATGGCCGAGGGGCGGCAGTTCGCCGAGTTCGTAGAGATCCTTGAGCGGCGCGGCGCCGGTCTGCGTCGACATGGTCGTCTCCCTCGTTGTCAGCCTGCGGATCAGCGTCCGCTTGTTTCAAATCCGGCGGTCCGGCTGAGGATGATGCAGTCTCATGCTGCGGCGCGCCATAGGTCTATGGAATTATGCCGCAGTGCAAAAAACAAGTGGCAATCTGCATCGCCGGTTCGACGCCGCGAGCAATCGCTTAACCCAACTGGGCGATGATGCAGTCATCCCAGCGCCCATGGAAAGGGGGAACTCCGATGCGCATGCTGCTTTCGATGGTCGGCATCCCCGACATGCCGACGTTGCACATGATCACGCTGATCGCGCTCGCAGTCACCAGCGCGATCATGCTCGGCTGGCTCGCCGACGGCATTCTCGGCGATGGCGGCTTCGGCCTGGTCCTGAACGGAATGCTGCTGCTGGCCGGCGCGGTCATCGGCGCGATCGTCTGGCGGAAAACCGGTTATAGTGTCAGCATCGGCCAGCCTGCCGCGACGGCGCTGGCCGCCGCAGGCTCCGCGCTGACAACGCTGGTGCTGGCCGGGACGATCAGGCGGCTGGTCTGACGCGGCCGGCCCGATGCTCCGGCGCCCTCAGACCGGCCGCGACGCCGCCAGCATGTAGTTGACGTCCATGTCGCGCGCGGCCGACCAGCGGTCGGACAGCGGGTTGTAGACCACGCCCGTTTCCTGCCCGAGATCGAGCCCGTTGGCGGCGATAGCGGCCTTGAGCTCGTCGGGCGTGACGAACTTGTTCCAGTCATGGGTGCCGCGCGGCAGCCAGCGCAGGACATATTCCGCGCCGACGATGGCGAGCGCGTAGGATTTCAGCGTGCGGTTCAGCGTTGCCATGACGAGCAGACCGCCGGGCTTCACCGCCTGGCAGCAGGCCGCGACGAAAGCCTCGACATCGGCGACATGCTCGACCACCTCCATCGCCAGCACGATGTCGAAGCGTCCGCCGCCGGCGACGACCGTCTCGATCGCCTCCTGCCGATAGTCGATCGCGAGGCCTGATTTTTCCGCATGGGCGCGGGCGACGCTGATGTTCGTCGGCGCGGGATCGAGCCCTGTCACGCTCGCACCGAGCCGCGCCAGCGGCTCCGACAGGACGCCGCCGCCGCAGCCGATATCAACGAGGCTCAGGCCATCCAGCGCGCGCAGGCTCTTCGGATCGCGCGAGAATTGCGTGCAGGCGAGATCGCGGATGAAGCTCAGGCGGACGGGATTGAACTTGTGCAGGACCGCCATCGGCCCCTTCTGATCCCACCAGGTCTTCGCCATGGCGTCGAAGCGGGCGACCTCGGCTGCGTCGATCGTCTGCCCGCCCTGCTGCGCCGTCGCCGCCATGGCCTGATTCCCCGTTTATGGCCCGCCGTCACCCATCGCATTGACAGGCCGGCCGCTGCCCGTCATCTACACCCGCCTCGCGCCCGGCGCGAGGGTGACCTTTCGTCCCGGCCTCCATGCCAGGACTTTCGATATGAGAGCCTCTGGACCGCCATGGCCCGTCTGGTGATGAAATTCGGCGGCACCTCCGTCGCGACCGTCGAGCGCATCAAGAACGCCGCCCGCCACGTCAAACGCGAATTCGACGCCGGCCACGAGATCGCGGTCGTCGTCTCGGCCATGTCCGGCAAGACCAACGAGCTTGTCGGCTGGTGCAAGGAGGCCTCGCCGCTATTCGACCAGGCGGAATACGACGTCGTCGTCGCCTCGGGCGAGCAGGTGACGTCGGGCCTGATGGCGATCGTGCTGCAGGAGCTCGGCCTGCCCGCCCGTTCCTGGCAGGGCTGGCAGATCCCGCTCCATGGCTCGGACGCGCATGGCTCGTCGCGGATCGAGGCGGTGGAGCCGGCCGGCATCGTCGCAGGGTTCGATCGCAACCGCGAGATCGCGGTCTGCTCCGGCTTCCAGGGTGTGCATGCCCAGTCCGGCCGCATCGTCACGCTCGGGCGCGGCGGCTCCGACACCAGTGCAGTGGCTCTGGCGGCCGGACTGAAGGCCGACCGCTGCGACATCTACACCGATGTCGACGGCGTCTACACCACTGATCCGCGCGTGGTGCCCAAGGCCAAGCGCATGGACCGCGTCTCCTTCGAGGAGATGCTGGAAATGGCCTCGCTCGGCTCAAAGGTGCTGCAGGTGCGCTCGGTCGAGATCGCCATGGTCCAGCGTGTGCCGACCTACGTGCGCTCCTCCTTCGACGACCCCGACAATCCCAAATCCGGCACCCTCATCTGCGACGAGGACGACATCGTGGAACAGCAGATCGTCACCGGCATCGCGTTCTCGCGCGACGAAGCCCAGCTCACGCTCCGGCGCGTCGCCGACAAGCCGGGCGTGGCAGCGGCCATCTTCGGCCCGCTGGCCGACGCCAACATCAATGTCGACATGATCATTCAGGTCGTCTCCGACGACCAGGCGACGACCGACATCACCTTCACGGTCCCGACCGCCGACTACGAGCGGGCGAAGACCCTGCTGGAAAGCCGGCACGACCAGATCGCCTATCAGTCGCTGCAGGGCGCGACCGACGTGGTGAAGATCTCGGCCATCGGCGTCGGCATGAGGAGCCATGCCGGCGTCGCGGCCCGCGCATTCCGGGCTCTGGCCGAGAAGGGCATCAACATCCGCGCCATCACGACCTCAGAGATCAAGTTCTCCGTGCTGATCGACGCGGCCTACACCGAGCTCGCGGTCCGGACGCTGCATTCGCTCTACGGGCTCGACGCGGCCTAAAGAAAGGTTCTCGGAGGCGGCTGCGTTCGAGCTGTCGGCTCACCGGCTAGCCGGCCACGCCATAGGCCGAGAGCACGGGGTCGATCTCGAACTCGTGCGCCAGAAAATCGATCATCGCGCGGACTTTCGGGGCCAGAAAGCGGCGCGACGGGTAGACGACATGCGTCGGCAGCGGGCTGGGCTCGAACTCGGACAGGATCACGACCAGCCGGCCGGATGCGATCTCGTCGCTGAAATGCCAGATCGGCACCACACCGATGCCGATGCCGCGCAGGACTCCCTCGCGCACACCCTCCGAATTGTTGACCCGGAAGCGACCAGAGACATGGACGCCGACCGGTCCCGCCGCGCCTGAAAACTCCCAGCGCGCGCCGGTCGCCAGCCGCGAATAGACGATGCAGTCATGGTCAGCGAGGTCGCCGGGATGAGCCGGCGCGCCATGCGCGGCGAGGTATGAGGGCGCCGCGACCGTGACCCGTCGCGTCATGCCGATGCGCCTCGCGATCAGCCCCAGATCCGTGATTTCACCGATGCGGATGGCCAGATCGACGCCCTCCTCGACCAGATCGGTGAAGCCGTCGTTCATGATCAGATCGATCGCCACGTCGCCATAGCGCTCCAGGAAAACCGGCAGCCGCGGGACGATATGGAGGCGGCCGAACACGACGGGACAGGCGAGGCGCAGCGTTCCGCTCGGCGCGCCGCGAAGCCGGCCGACCGAGCCCAAAGCCTGCTGGACGCTGTCGAGCGCCTGACGCGCCTGCTCGTAAAGCACGCGGCCGTCATCGGTCAGCGTCAGCGCACGCGTCGTTCTCTGGAACAGCAGCGCGCCGAGCTGGTCCTCGAGGGCCGCGATCTGGCGCGAGACCGTCGGCTGGCTGGTGTTGAACTCGGCCGCGACGGCGGTGAAGGAGCCGGCCTCGACGACGCGAACGAAGGTGCGGAAGAGGGTGATCACATCCGACATTTATACACTCTACGTATCAATCTTCTGCGATCAAGCCGCGTTATGGTAATCGAGCGAATGAAGCATGGTCGGGGCATGGACGACGGCGAGGCCGCCGCCAGGCAACCCGGAGACAACCATGACAAAGTTCACGCTTCACACCGTCGAGACCGCGCCCGCGGCCGCCAAGGAGCCCCTCGCTGGCATCGAAAAGGCCTGGAAGTTCATTCCCAATCTGCACCGCACCCTGGCCGAGAGCCCTGTCGCCCTGCAGGCCTATGATGCGCTGTTTGCGCTGGTCGCCAAGACCAGCTTCACCCCCGCCGAGCAGCAGGTCGCCTTCATGGCGATCAACGTTTTGAACGAATGCGAATACTGCACGGCGGGCCATTCGGTGCTGGCCAATATGGCCGGCGTCGAGCCCGACACAATCGCGGCCCTGCGCGACGGCGCCCCGCTCGCGGACGCGCGCCTGCAGGCGCTGCGCAGCTTCGCCGAGCGTATCGTCGCCGAGCGCGGCTTTGCCGGCGACGACGCCGTCGACGCCTTCATCGCGGCGGGCTTCAGCAAGGCGCAGGTGCTGGAACTGGTGGTGATCGTCGCGACGAAGACGATCTCGAACTACGTCAACCACCTGACGCACACCCCGCTCGACGACTTCATGGCGCAGACCAAATGGACCGCGCCGCGAAACCGCAACCAGGCCGCCTGATCCTGCCGGCCGGCGGGCACTCGCCCCCGGCCGCTCTCTTTCCCCGGAGCGGAACCATGACCCTCAAGACCGAACTCGATGACTTTCGCAGCGCGTGGACGCAGCGCGTCGGCCCCGACATCGCCAGCCTCGTCGCCGGCGATATCGACGATCTGCGCAGCTCCGGATTGCTGGACGGGGTCGCGCGCCCCGGCGATCTCCTTCCCGCCCTGGCGCTGCCCAACGCTGCCGGCGAGACCGTCGATCTGAGAGCCCTCGCCGCGCTGGGCCCGCTCGTCATCACCTTCTATCGTGGAGGCTGGTGCCCCTACTGCAATCTCGAACTGCGCAGCTACCAGCAACGGCTCGGTGACTTCGACAGGCTCGGCGCGACGCTGGTGGCGGTCTCTCCCGAGACGCCCGACGACACGCTCGATACGGCGCAGAAGAACGCGCTGGCCTTCGAGGTGCTGTCGGATGTCGAAGGGCGGCTGGCCAATGCGCTGGCTATCCGCTTCCAGCTCACGCCCGCGATCCGGGCCCTCTATGAAAAGTTCGGCCATGACCTGCCGACGCGCAATGGCGACGGCCGCTGGTCGCTGCCGATGCCGGCGACGTTCATCGTCGCCAAAGGCGGCGTGATCGCCAGCGTCTTCGCCGATCCCGACTATCGCACGCGGCTCGACCCGGAAAAGGCGCTCTCCGCCGTCGCCGCGCTTTCAACCGCAGAAGCCCTTTGAAAAGGATCGAGATCATGTCCTGTCCGTCGTTCGAGCCGGCCGGTCGGCCCGGCTGGCTTCCCCGGCTCCCGGCCATGCTGCGCCAACCCGTCTCGGTCGGCTTCGCGCTGGGACTGCTCGCCGCCCTGATCTGGGGCAGCTATCTGGCGCTGGCGCGGGCCGGCGTCGCAGCCGGCCTCGCCGCAAGCGACATCGCCTTCATTCGCTATTCGGTCGCAGGCCTCGTCATGACGCCGTGGCTGCTGGCTCATCAGCCGGCGACCCTCGCCGGCGTCGGTTGGCGGCGTGGACTGATCCTCGCCACACTGGTCGGGCCGCTGTTCATCCTCATCGGCGTCGGCGGCTACAGCTACGCGCCGCTCGCTCACGGCGCCGTGCTGCAGCCGGCCGCCCTGACGCTGGCCGGGATGGGGCTCGCGGCGCTGGTGCTCGGCGATCGACTGACGCGGGCGCGGCTCGCCGGAGCTTTGGTCATCGTTCTCGGGCTCGCCGTGATCGCGGGGCCCGGCCTTATGAATGGCGGGGCGCTGACGCCGCTCGGCGACGCCATGTTCGTCGCCGCCGGCCTGATGTGGGCGGGGTTCACGGTCCTGACGCGCCGCTGGGGCATCGCGCCGCTGGCCGCCACGGCTGCCGTCTCTGTGCTGTCGGTGCTGATCTACGGGCCGCTCTATCTCGGCTTCGTCGGCGTCGAGCGGCTGCTCGCCCAGCCCCCGAGCGTCCTCGTCCCGCAGATCGTCGTGCAGGGGCTGCTGTCTGGCGTCGTCGCCGTGATCGCCTTTTCGGCGGCGGTCCAGCGCCTCGGCGCCGGACGGGCGGCGGTGTTTCCCGCGCTCGTGCCGGCAGTCGCCATCGTCCTGGGTATTCCGGTCGCGGCCGAATGGCCGACATCGCTTCAGATGCTCGGCCTCGGCATCGTCACGATGGGGCTCGCCCTTGCGGCAGGCCTGGTGCGGCTGCCGGTGATGGTCGGCCCTTCCCCCGCGACAGGCGCGCCTGCGTTCAGCGCGGTCCGCTCCAACGGGGGTTGACTTAAGGAGAGCGGAGCCGGCGACTATGAGCAGAAAGCGGAGGACGCAACGCTCATGAACTCCAACCTGCGCCCTGCGAGTCCTGTACGATGCGCGCCTGTCGTCGCATTGCTCGCGATGCTGGCCGGGGCCTCGCTACCGGCCATGGCCGAGGACCGCGCCGGGCTCGTCTCGGCCTTGCAGGGCAGCGTCAGCGCGCAGCTCGGCCCGGCGCGGCGCGACCTCGCCGCGACCGACCCGGTCTTCGTCGGCGACCGCGTCGCCACCGGCGCCGGCGCGCGCGCCAATATGCGGCTCGGCACGCAGACCACGCTGAAACTCGGCGAGAAGGCGCGGATCACGATCGACCGCTTCATCACGGCAGCCGGCGGCACGATCACACTCGGCACGGGCGCTCTGCTGCTCGACCGCGAGCCCGCCGCAGGCAACGGGCCAGTCGAGATTCGCTCGGCCTATGGCCTGATCGCGGTGCGCGGCACGCAGGTTTTCGCCGGGCCGAGCAACGGCGTCTTCGGCGTGTTCGTGGCGCGCGGCCGCGTCTCGGTGAGGGCCGCCGGCCGCGAGGTGACGCTGCTGGCTGGCGAAGGGGCCGACATTGCGAGGCCCGGCTCGCCGCCTGGTCCCGTGCGCCGCTGGGGACAGGCACGCATCGCGGCAGCGCTCGCGCAGGTCAACTGAGTGAGCGAGCCGCAATCCCTCGCCGGAATGCTGGGCGCGACCGCGCTGTTCGGCGGGCTTGCGCCGGACGTGCTCGCGGCCTGCGCCGAGCCGTTCCGCACGACCAGCTACGGCCAGGGCCAGATGCTGTTCAACCGGGGCGATGCGGGAGACCGGCTGCTGCTCGTGGGCGAGGGCCGCGTCCGGCTTGCGGTGACGACCGAGGACGGGCGCGAACTCAGCGTGCGCCATGCTGTGAAGGGCGATCTGCTGGGAGAAATCGCGGCGCTGGACGGCGGCACGCGCTCGGCCGATGCGGTGGCGATCACGCCTGTCATCGCCCATGTGCTGACGCGGGGCTCGCTGCTGCACCTGATCGAGCGGCACCCGGCGATCGCCACGGGCGCGATCGCGCTGCTTTGCCGCCGGCTGCGCGAGACGACCGACCAGATGGAGGGCATCGCGCTGTTTTCCATCGAGGTCAGGCTCGCGCGCTTCCTGCTCATGGGTCTTGCCGGCCGCGAGGCCCCGGCCGGCAAGCGGATCCCGCTCGACATGGCGATGTCGCAGGGCGAACTGGCGCAGTTGCTCGGCGCCAGCCGGCCCAAGGTCAACGCGGCGCTCGGCGCGCTCGAACAGGCGGGCGCGATCAAGCGCACCTCCGACCGGATCTTCTGCGACCCGGCCCTGCTCGCCGGTCTTGCCGGCGTCGCGGATGCCTGAGCGCCGCCGGCGGCTGCCGCCCGCCATCCTGGCCGGACTCTGCGCCGGGCTCGCCGTCGCGCTCGCCGGAGTGTTTCAGCCGACGACATGGCGCGAGCGCATTTTCGACGCCATGCTGGCGACTGTCGCGCATGTCAGGCCGGTCGAGGCGAGCCAGCCCTTCGTTCTCGTCGACATCGACACCGCGAGCCTGTCCGCCATCGGTCCCTGGCCCTGGCGGCGCGAGGTGATGGCGAAGCTGGTGACCGCCATCGCCCAGGCCGAGCCAGCCGCGGTCGCGCTCGACATCCTGCTGGCGGAGCCCGATTCGCGCTCGCCGGCGGCGCTGGCGCGCAGCCTCGCGGCGGAGACCGGCCGGGCCGATCTCGGCGCGCTGGCGCAGACGCTGGTCGACGGCGATGTCGCGCTGGCCGATGCGCTGACGCTGGCTCCGGTCGCGCTCGGCTATGTGCTCGATCCGCGCGGCAGAACGGAGATGCCGGAAACGCCGATCCTGAGCCGCGACGGAGCAGCCTTCGGGACGCTCTGGCCCTCCACCGGCGCGACCGGCCCACCCGCCGATCTCGCGCGGCCGGCGGCCGGACATGGCGTGCTCTCGCTGCCGGGCGATGGCGATGGGCTGGTGCGGCGCGTGCCGCTGATGGTGTCGATCGCGGGCGCGGTCCGGCCGGGGCTGGCGCTCGAGGCGCTGCGGCTGGCGCAGGGCGCGTCAGCCTATCTCGTCGCTGGCGACCCCGCCCGTCTCGGCGTCGGCCCGCTCGACCGGCCCGTTCCGCGCGATGGGATGCTGAGGCTCGCGCCGCTTCCGCTCGGCTCGGAGCCGAAAACGCTCTCGGCCGCGACCCTGCTGGACGGGCGCGCCGACGCGTCCGTGCTCAAGGATGCGACGGTGTTCGTCGGCGGATCGGCTGCCGAACTCGGCGGTTTGCGGGCGAGCGCGAGCGGCCCGCTGGTCTCCTCGGCCCGGATCCAGCTCGACGCCGCACGACAGTTCGCCGCCGGCATCGTGCCGATTCGGCCGGCCCATGCGGGCACGCTCGAACTCGGCCTCGGGGCCGCATTGTCGGGCTTCTCGATCCTGCTGGCGCGGCGGCTGCGCCCGCTGCTGGCGGGAGCGGTCTTGGCCGCCGCCAGCGCTTTGCTCGTTGTCGCTGCACTTGCCGCCGCGGCCGGCGACCGGCTCTACGACCCGTCCCTGCCGCTCGTCGCGGCGCTCGCGACTTTTGTCGTCACCGCTCTCTGGACCTTCTCGGAAGCCCGTCTGCGCGAGGCGCGACTCCGGCGGCGCTTCGAGCAACATCTTGCGCCGGGCGTGGTCGAGCGCATTATCGCCGATCCGACCAGCCTCAAGCTCTCGGGCGAGCGCCGCGTCGTGACCGCGATGTTCACAGATATCGAGGGTTTCACCGCGATGACGCGGCGGATCGAGCCCGAGACGCTGGTCGCGGTGCTCGACGGCTATTTCGGCGGCGTCACCGCGATCGTCGTCGCCCATGGCGGCACGGTCGACAAATTCGTCGGCGACGCCGTGCATGCGCTGTTCAACGCGCCGCTCGATCTGCCGGAGCATCCGCGCCGCGCCGTCGCCTGCGCGGTCGCGCTTCTGGCCTGGACGGAGGGCTATCGCCGCGAGAGCCTCGCCAGCGCGGCCGGGCTCGGGCGGACGCGGATCGGGCTGGAGACAGGGCCGGTCATCGTCGGCGACGTCGGCTTCGGCGAGAAGCTCGATTACACCGCCCATGGCGACGCCGTGAACACCGCGTCCCGGCTTGAGGCGCTCAACAAAAAGCTCGGCTCCTCGATCTGCGTCGGCCCCGCCGCCGCGGCGCTCTGCGCAGCCGGCGAGGTCAGGCTGCTGGCGCGCGCCGAGATCGCCGGGCTTGGCGAAATGGATGTGTTCACGCCGTCGAACGATCCACCCTGAGCCGCCCTCGCCCGTGATCGCGCACGAAACGAACCCCGGCGCCTCAGCGCCGGGGTTCTTTCTTCATGCCGGATCAGGGAACGCGTCCCGTTTCAGCAATCGCCCGGGTTGGAGCACCAGGCCTGGCCGATGCGGGTGCGGGGGCCGCGATCCTTCTTGAAGCCATGGTCGCGGCGGTCTTCGCGGCTGAACCTGTGGCCCTCGAAGCGCGGGCCGCGCATCTCGTGACGATAGCCGGGGAAGGGGTTGCCGTTGAAATTCTCGCCGGCGAAGCGCTGGCGCTTGACCCGGTCGTGACGGGCGGGGCGGTGGCCCTCGTCGAACTGGCCGCCGGAGGCCTCGACCAGAACGCCTGCGATGCCGGCGAGCGCTCCCAGGATGACGGCGGTGCGGCGGCCGTCCTTGGCCTCGGCCGAGGAGATGGTGGAGCCGGCGATCAGGGCGATGGCGACGACGGCGGCGAGGGTCTTGGAGAGAACGCTCTTGGTCATGATGGCCTCCTTCAGGGGCTGCCGGCGATCCGTGTCCGCCGATGAATTGACCCTAGAGGACGCCCGGACCCGGCGCTGTTCCACAGGGAACAGGCGCGGGGCGGCATCGCGTTTCCGGGCGTGGCTGTGCGCTCTCGCGCGTTGACCGACGCACCGCGCCTCACGATGATGACGGCCATGACGAGCGGCCACGCCTCCCAGACCGAGTTCGACCCTGCGCGCCTCGACGCGTTCCTGCGCCAGGCCCTGCCCGGCCGGACGGGCGGCGCGATGAGCCTGGAGCGGATCGGCGGCGGCCAGTCGAACCCGACCTTCTTCGTTTCCTACCCGGATGCCGGGACGCGGCTCGTGCTGCGCAAGAAGCCGCCTGGCCCGCTTTTGCCTTCGGCCCATGCCGTCGATCGCGAATACCGCATCCTGAAGGCGCTCGCCGGTTCGGCCGTACCTGTGCCGCCGGTGCTGCTCCTGCACGAGCAGGACGACGTGGTCGGCACGCCGTTCTACCTGATGGAGCGGCTCGACGGCCGCGTCTTCCACGACACCGCCCTGCCCGGCGTGACGCCGGCGGAGCGCCGCGCGATGTATTTCGCCATGGCGGATACGCTTGCCGCGCTGCACGGCTTCGACTGGCGGGCGGCGGGGCTCGCTGATTTCGGCAAGCCCGGCAACTATTATGCCCGCCAGCTCAGGCGCTGGGGCGGGCAGTGGCGCGAGACGAAGACGCGCGACATTCCCGCGATCGACCGCGCCATCGACTGGCTGGAGACCCATCTCGACGAGAGCGCGGAGACGACGATCGTCCATGGCGATTTCCGGCTCGGCAACCTGATGTTCGCTTCCGGCGAACCGCGCATCGTCGCGGTTCTGGACTGGGAGCTCTCGACGCTGGGGCACCCGCTCTCGGACGTCGCCTTCTCCTGCCTGCCCTGGCATTCGACGCCTGAGATGTATTCCGGCATCGTCGGGCTGGACCGCGCGGCGCTGGGCATCCCGACGCAAGCCGACTATCTCGACGCCTACTGCGCCGCAGCCGGCCGCAGCGAGGGGCCGGGCCGGTTCCACCTGGCCTTTTCGCTGTTCCGCTTCGCCGTCATCCTCGACGGCATCGCGGCGCGGGTGAAATCCGGCAACGCCGCGGCGGAAAACGCCGCCGATGTCGGCGCGATGGCCGAGAGTTTCGCGCTCAGGGCGCAGGCCGTGATCGACGCACAAGACTGAACAGGACGAGGGACGCCATGGATTTCGCCTATTCCGACAAGGTCGAGGGCCTGCGGGCAAAACTGCAGGACTTCATGGATGCCCATGTCCAGCCGGCGGATGCCCAGTGGAAACACGAGACGGAAGACGGGCGCTATCCGATGGCGCTGATCGACGGCCTGAAGGCGAAGGCCAAGGCGGCCGGCCTGTGGAACCTGTTCATCCCGGCGCTGAAGCCCGACGAGCCGGGCACGCGGCTGACCAACCTCGAATATGCGCCGCTCGCCGAAATCATGGGGCGGCTCTACTGGTCGTCCGAGGTGTTCAACTGCAACGCGCCCGACACCGGCAACATGGAAATCCTGCACATGTTCGCCACGCCCGAGCAGCGCCAGCGCTGGCTCGTGCCGCTTCTGGCCGGCGAGATCCGCTCCTGCGTCGGCATCACCGAGCCCGGCGTGGCTTCGTCCGACCCGACCAATCTCCAGACCACGATCACGCGGGACGGCGACGACTACATCGTCCACGGGCGCAAATGGTGGACGACCGGGGCGCTGCATCCCAACGTCAAATTCTGCATCGTGATGGGCCTCTCCGACCAGCGACCGGACGCCGATCCGCACAAGCGCCATTCGATGATCCTCGTGCCGATGGATGCGCCCGGCCTCACTGTGATGCGCAACCTGCCCCTGCTGAACCACATCTCGCTGGAGGGGCATACCGAGACGGATTTCAACATGGTCCGCGTGCCGGCCAGCAACATTCTCGGCGAGGAAGGGGCGGGCTTCGCGCTGGCGCAGGCGCGGCTGGGTCCGGGCCGAATCCACCATTGCATGCGCACGATCGGGCAATGCGAGGTCGCGCTGGAGCTGATGGTGGAACGGGCGCTGGAACGAAAAGCCTTCGGGCGCAACATCGCCGACTATTCCAACATCCAGGACTGGATCGCCGAGGGCCGCATGGAGATCGACCAGGCGCGCCTGCTCTGCCTGCGCGCCGCCTGGATGATGGACAAGCACGGCAACAAGGCCGCGCGCACCGAGGTCTCTGCGATCAAGGTCGTCGCCGCCCGGCTGCAGACGAAGATCGCCGACAGGGCCATGCAGGTTTTTGGCGCAGGCGGGCTGACCAACGATACGCCGCTCGCCTTCATCTACTCCTGGGGCCGGGCGCTGCGCTTCATCGACGGGCCAGACGAGGTGCATCTGCGCACCGTCGCGCGCACCGAGATCAAGAAGCGCCGCGAGAGCAACCGGAGCACCTTCGCCGAGCAGGGCGTGAAGCGGCCTTATCTCAAGCCGGCGGCGGAGTGAGGCTCCTCGCCTCTCGCTCCATGCTGCCGCGCATCCCGCCGGGCACGCAGAGCTTCGGGAAAAGCCGCGCCATCTCGATCACGAGGAACTTCATCGGCACGTCGAAATACGCGCCATGGTCTGCGAGATAGGCCATGAAATCGCGGCCCTCCCCGTCATAGGGCTGCAGCAGCGCGTCGGTGCGGCCGTCGAAGGGCAAGGTCGCGACGCCGAGCTTCTCGCAGAGCGTCCGGTTGAAGGTCGGCGAGGCCTTGAGCCAGCGGCCGCCCAAATGCACCAGCGTGTAGCCGTGCCAGGCAAAGACGTTGCTGCCGACCGCCTCCATCAGGCGTGGCGTGGCGAGATGGTTCTGGACGTCGGCGAGCCCGATCTGGGCCGGGATGCCGACCGCCCGGCAAAGCGCGGCGAACAGGGCCGCCTTGCCGACGCAGTAGCCCTCGCCAGCCGCCAGCACGTCGCTGGCGCGATAGGTTTGGGCTGAGGCGAAGTCGCGATAGGGATCGTAGCGCACGCCGTCGCGCGTCGCCTCATAAAGCAGGCTCGCCTGCTCGGCGGGGTCGGAGACGCCTTCGGTGATCCGGCGTGCCTGCGCGACGATCGCCGGATGGTCGCTGTCGATGAATTCGGCGGGGCTGGTGAAGAGCGCGCGGTGGCTGTCCTGCATGGTCGGTTCCGGCCTGTCGTGACGCGGCAGCGTAACATGGCAGGACCCGACAGGGGGCGTGCGCAGGGGACGCAGGCCACCTGCGCATCCGCGCATGGCCAGCAGACAAGGCCTGTGGCTAGTGTCGGTCGCCCTATCCGTCAGACCGCAGGATCCCTCCGTCCCATGAGCCAGTTGTTCGCTCCCTTCCAGCTCGGCGGTCTCGCGCTGCCCAACCGCATCGTCATCTCGCCGATGTGCCAGTATTCCGCGCAGGACGGACAGACCACTGACTGGCACCTGATCCATCTCGGGCATATGGCGCTGTCGGGGGCCGGGCTGCTCTTCGTCGAGGCGACGGCGGTCGAGGCGGCCGGGCGGATCACGCCGCAATGCGTCGGGCTCTGGTCGGACGAGACCGAGGCCGCGCTCGCCCGCACTATCACGGCCGTGCGCGGCCAGTCGCCGATGGCGCTCGGCATCCAGCTCGGCCATGCCGGCCGCAAGGCCTCGGCCGCGCAGCCCTGGCATGGCGGTGGCCAGCTCGGCCTCGACGCCGGCGGCTGGGAGGCGGTCGCGCCGTCGGCGATCGCTTTCGACGGGCGCGCCCGCGCGCCGCGCGCGCTGCGCGAGGATGAGATCGCGCGGCTGGTCGAGAGCTTCGCCGCCTCGGCCCGGCGCGCGGTGCGGATCGGTTTCGAGGCGATCGAGCTCCACGCCGCCCATGGCTATCTGCTGCACCAGTTCCTCTCGCCGCTCTCGAACCGGCGCGAGGACGCCTATGGCGGCTCATTGGAAAACCGGATGCGCTTTCCGCTCGCCGTCTACGACGCCGTGCGCGCCGTGGTGCCGGCGCATGTTCCGGTGGGTTTCCGCGTTTCGGGCAGCGACTGGGTCGAGGGCGGCTGGGACATCGACCAGTCGATCGCCTTCGCGCAGGCGCTGAAGGCGCGCGGCTGCGATTTCATCGACGTCTCGGGCGGCGGCATCTCGGCGGCGCAGAAAATCCCGCTCGGGCCGAGCTATCAGGTGCCGATGGCGCGCGCGGTGAAGGCTGCGACCGGCCTGCCCACCATCGCGGTCGGGCTGATCACCGAGCCGGATCAAGCCGAGGCCATCGTCGGCACGGGCGACGCCGACCTCGTCGCTCTGGCGCGCGGCATGCTCTACGATCCGCGCTGGCCCTGGCATGCGGCCGCCCAGCTCGGCGCGACGGTGAAGGCCCCGAGCCAGTATCTGCGCTCGCAGCCGCGCCAGTACCGCAACCTGCTGACCTGACACAGACGCTCGACGCGTCTCATTCGGCGGGCGCTTGCGTGACGACAGCCTCCGGCGCGCCCTTGCCGCCGAGCCCTGTCCGCCGCGTCAGCGCACCTATCCAGTCCGAGAACTTTTCCATGTAGAGGAACAGCACCGGCGTGATGAGCAGCGTCAGCACCTGGCTGATCAGCAATCCGCCGACGACCGCGATGCCGAGCGGCTGGCGCAGTTCGGCGCTTGCGCCGGCCCCCAGCGCGATCGGCAGCGTGCCCATCAGCGCGGCCAGCGTCGTCATCAGGATCGGCCGGAAGCGCATGACGCAGGCCTGATGGATCGCGTCCTGCGGCATTCGGCCCTCGCGCTTCAGCACAAGCGCGATGTCGATCATCATGATCGCGTTTTTCTTGACGATGCCGATCAGCATCAGGAGACCGATGATCGCGATCACCGACAGATCGAGCCCGAACAGCCGCAGCGCAGCCAGCGCCCCGATCGCGGCCGAGGGCAGCCCGGTCAGGATCGTCAGCGGATGGATGAAGCTCTCATAGAGGATGCCGAGCACGATATAGATCGTCAGGATCGCGCCCATGATCAGCAGGCCCTGATTGGCGAGCGAATCCTGGAAGGTTTTTGCCGTGCCCGCCAGGGTCGTCGAAAGAGAGGCCGGTAACGCGATCTCGCTCTTCAGCGCGTTGATCCGCGTGACGCTGTCGCCGAGCGCGACACCCGCCGGCAGGTTGTAGGAGATCGTCACCGCCGGAAGTTGGCCGAGCTGGTTGACGGTAAGCTGGCCAGCCGTGCGCTCGACGCGTGCAAACGAGCTCAGCGGCACCAGCGTGCCGTTGCCGGCGCGGATGCGGATCTGGTCCAGCCTGTCGGCCGACCAGCCGTTCTTGGGATCGAATTCGACCACGACCTGATAGCTGTCGCCGGTTGCGTAGATGGTCGAGACCTGACGGACGCCGAAGCCGGAATACAGAGTCGATCGAAGCACATCCGAGCTGATCTTCAACTGGTTCGCCTTGTCGCGATCGACCACCAGCGTTGCCTCGGCGGCGCTGTTCTGGAGATCAGTCGTGACGTCGGCGAAGGTCGCGCGGTCGCGCGTCATGGCGTCGGCGAGGCGCACGGCCCAGTCGTTCATCAGGTTTTGATCGAGGCCCTGCACGACGAGCTGATACTGGCTCTTGGAAGAGCGCGCGCCGATGTTGAGGTTCTGGACGGGTGTTATGTAAGCGGCGATGCCCGGTACCTGCGCCAGGTCGCGGCGGAGGTCGGCGAGCACCTTCTGCAGGGCCGGCCGCTCCGTTCGAGGCTCCAGCTCGACGAAGAGCCGGCCGGCATTGAGCGCGCCGGCGCTGCCGGTGCTGCCACCCACCGTCGAGGCGACATGGGCGACGTGCGGCGAGGCCCGGAAGACATCGGCAACCTTCGCCTGCAGTTCCTTCATCGCCGGGAAAGAGATGTCCTGCCGCGCCTCGGTCGCGACCTGGAGCTGGCCGATATCCTCCTGCGGGAAGAAGCCTTTTGGGGCGCTCTGGAGCAGCCAGACGCTCAAGCCCAGCGTGACGAAGAAGGTCAGCAGCATCAGCGGCTTGAATCGCAATGTGAAGGTCAGCGCGCGGTCGTAGCCGCGCAGGATGGCCTCGAAGCCGCGCTCCAGCGCACGCCCAAAGGCGTTTTCACTGTGCTCCCTGCCGTAGCCGCTCAAAAGCCGTGAGCACAGCATCGGCGTCAGCGTCAGCGAGACGAAGGCCGAAGCCAGGATCGCGACCGTGACCACGACGGCGAACTCGTTGAAGATGCGCCCGATGACGCCGCCCATCAGCAGGACGGGGATGAACACCGCGACCAGCGAGAGCGAGATCGAGATGATGGTGAAGCCGATCTCCCCGGCACCCTTCAGCGCCGCCTCATAGGCCGGCAGGCCATCCTCTTCCATATGGCGGACGATGTTCTCCAGCATGACGATGGCGTCGTCAAAGACGAGGCCGACCGAGAGCGTCAGGCCCAGCAGCGAGATGTTGTCGACCGAGAAGCCGAAGGCGTACATCGCGGCCAGCGTCGCGACGATCGAGATCGGCACCGCCACAGCCGGGATGAAGGTCGCGGCAAGGCGGCGCAGGAAGACGAAGATCACCATGACGACGAGCGCGATCGTCAGGAGCAGCGTGAACTGGACGTCGTCCACCGCCGAGCGGATCGAGGTCGAGCGGTCGTTGAGCAGCGCGAGCGAAGCCGCCGCCGGCAGTTGCCCGGAGAAGGCCGGCAGCATCGCCTTGACCCGATCGACGACCTCGACCGTGTTGGCGTCTGGCTGGCGCTGCACCGCCAGCACCACCGCGGGCATGCCGTCATAGGCGCTCGCCGTCTGCGTATTCTCGACCGAGTCGATGACCCTGGCCACATCGCCGAGCCGGACCGGCTTGCCGTTGCGCGTGGTGATGATGACGTTGGCGAACTGCGCCGCGTTGGCGAGCTGCGTGCGCGCCTGGATGGTGAGCTGCTGGCTGGTGTTCTGGAGCGTGCCGACCGGGGTGTTGGCGTTGGTCGCGGTGATCGCCGCCTGCAATTCGTCGACGCCGATGCCGCGTGCGGCGAGCGCGACGGGGTCGATCTGTATGCGGACCGCATATTTCTGGCTGCCGAAGATCAGCACCTGCGCCACGCCGTCTACCGTCGAGAGGGCCGGCGAGATGACCTGCTGGGCGAAGGCGTCGAGTTGCGAGAGCGGCACGACATCGCTCTTCAGCGCCAGCAGGATGATCGGCGCATCGGCCGGATTGACCTTTCGGTAGCTCGGCGGCGTCGTCATCTCGAGCGGAAGCTGCTTCTGGGCGCGGGCGATCGCGGCCTGAACGTCCGCGGCGGCCGCTTCGATGTTGCGGCTGAGCACGAACTGGATCGCGATCGAGGTCGAACCTTGCGAGTTCGTCGTCGCGATCGAGTCGATGCCGGCAATGGTGGCGAACTGCTTGACCAGCGGCGTCGCGACCGAGGTCGCCATCGTGTCGGGCGAGGCGCCGGGCAATTGCGCCGAGACGTTGACGACCGGAAATTCTGCGCGCGGCAGCGCCGCGACGGGCAGAAACCGATACGCGAAGAGGCCGGCCAAGACGAGAAACAGCGACATCAGGATCGTCGCGACGGGGTGGCGGATGCAGAAGCCTGGCAGGCTCATGGCTTGGTTCCTTCGGCGACGGGCGTGCCCTCGGGCGTGGATGCGGGCGGAGCCGCCTTGCCGTCGCGCTCACGGATCTTCACGCCGCTTTTCAGCCGCATCTGGCCGTCGGTGACGATGCGCTCGCCGGGTCTGAGGCCCTCGCTCAGCGCCGTCCGGTCGCCATCGCTCAGCGCGAGCCTGACCTGGCGCAGCTCGACCGTGTCGTCGGCTTTTGCGACATAGACATACGGGCCTTTCTGCCCGGTCTGGATCGCGACCGTCGGCACGATGGTTGCGCCCCTCAGCGTGTCGGCCACCATCTCGACATCGACGTACTGGCCGGGCCAGAGCGAGAGATCGTCATTGGCGAAGAGCGCCTTGGCGGTGATCGTGCCCGAGGTCATGTCGATGCTGGAATCGACGAAGTCGAGCTTGCCCTCGATGGCCGGCTTGCCGGCATCGGGCGCCTTGGCGCTCACCGGAACCGCCGCCTCGCTGGCGAGCGCCGCCTGCAGCACCGGCAGATCGCGCTCGGGCAGGGTGAAGGTGACGCGCAGCGGCTTCATCTGCGTGATCGTCAGTAGGCCCGTGCCCGTGCTGTTTGCGCCGATCAGGTTGCCGGGCGTGACCTGCACCGCGCCGATGCGCCCGTCGATCGGGGCCGTGATGCGGGCATAGCTCAGCTTGAGCTGGTCAGCTTGCAGCGTCGCCTTGTCGGCGAGGATGGTCGCGGCCGCCGTGCGCTCGTCGGCCGTGGCCTGATCGACCGATTGCTGGGTTCCGGCGTTCCTGGCCAGCAATTGCTGATAGCGCGCGAGATCGAGCTGCGTGCGGGTATGGGTCGCCTCGTCGCGGGCGATGGCCGCTTCGTCCTTGGCGATCTGAGCCTTGATGTCGCGATCGTCGAGCACGAAGAGCAGGTCGCCGGCCTTGACGAACTGCCCGTCCCTGACGTGCTGCTCCATGATCTGGCTGTCGAGGCGCGACTTGACCACGACGCTGGCGGGCGTCTCGACGAAGCCGATGGCGCGCTTCACCACCGGCATGTCGGCCTGCTCGGCCCTGGCCATCACGACGGCGATCGGCGCTCCGTCGCCACCGCGCCCAGCACGGGCGGAACGCGCACCCTCGCCCGGATCGACGGCGTGGCGCGAGGTCGCGTACCAACCGCCGGCAGCGGCAACGATCGCGACGAGGAAAGCGCTCGCGAGAACGGTGTTGCGCTGCATGGTCTTGTTCTCGCGATGGATCAGGCGGCGGGCGCGGCGGGCAATGAACGGGCGGGCTTTTCGGTGCGGGTGCGCTCGCGGATCGCGGCAAGGGTCTCCAGAGCCGTCTTGATCGCTGTTTCCTCGATGCCGTCGAGCACCTCGCCGGCGATGTCGCCGCGCAGGGCGTCGAGATCGTCGACGAGCTGTCTTCCATCAGGCGTCAGGTGCAGCAGGTAGGCGCGGCGGTCGCGCGGATCGGCGCGACGCTCTACCAGCGCCTGCCCTTCCAGCCGGTCGATCAGCCGCGCCAGCGAGATCGGCTGCATTTCGAGCTGCTCGGCCAGCGCCGCCTGATTGAGCCCTTCCTGACGGCGCAAGCGCGCCAGCACGCCCCATTGTGCCCGCGTCGTGCCGTTCTGACGGGCGCGCTGATCGACATAGGTGCGCAGCAGGCGCGCCGTCTCGACGAGCTGGAACATCAGTTCGCGCTTGAGCGGTCGTGGCATCGCGCAGCCTCCATATGATAAGCCTGCTTACGATATGGGATCGATTGCGGCGATTTCCTGGCCGACCGCGCGGCTGTGATCGCAACCGCGCACTGCATCTTGCGCATCGCACCATGCCATCGGCTGAGCTAGCATCGCGCCCCGCCTCGAACCCAAGCCAAAAGCCGAGCCATGACCGCTTACGCGAACCTGTCCGCCCATTACGGCCGCATTGCCGCGCTGGGAAACGCCATCGGTATCCTGCAATGGGACAACGACGCGATGATGCCGAAGGGCGCGGCGGAAACGCGGGCCGAGAGCATGGCGCTGCTGCAGGTGATGCGGCACGATCTCGCCTCCGCACCGCGGATTGGCGACTGGCTGGCCGAAGCCGAGGCTCAAGACGGGCTCGGTGCGTGGGAGCGCGCCAATCTGCGTGAGATCAGGCGGGTCTGGACGGTGGAGACGGCGCTGCCGGCCGATCTCGTCGAGGCGTCGAGCAAGGCCGTCTCGGCCTGCGAGATGCGCTGGCGGCAAGCGCGGGCGGAGTCTGACTTCGCGGGGCTGTTGCCGTCGCTTTCGGAGGTCTTGAACCTCCAGCGCCAGATCGGCGTCGCCAAGGGCGAAAAGCTGGGCCTGTCGCCTTACGACGCGCTGCTGAGTGACTACGAACCCGGCGGGCGCTCGGCCAAGATCGACATGTTGTTCGACGATCTCGCCGATTTCCTGCCGGGCTTCACGCAGGAGGCGCTGGCGGTGCAGGCACGGCGGCCGGCGACGCCTGACCTGCCCGGCCCCTTCCCCGTCGAGAACCAGCGCGCGCTGGGCCTCAGGATGATGGCGGCGCTGGGCTACGACTTTTCGCGCGGGCGGCTCGACGTTTCGACGCATCCGTTCTGCGGCGGGGCCGACAATGATGTCCGCATCACCACGCGCTATGACGAGGCCGATTTCGACAAGGCGCTGATGGGCGTGCTGCACGAAACCGGGCATGCGCTCTACGAGCAGGGCCGGCCGCAGGCTTATCTGTCCCAGCCGGTCGGGCAGGCGCGCGGCATGAGCCTGCATGAGAGCCAGTCGCTGCTGGTCGAGATGCAGGCCTGCCGTTCGCGCGAGTTCCTCACCTTCGCCGCGCCGCTGATGCGGGACGCTTTCGGCGGCTCCGGCGCTGCCTGGGAGGCCGATGCGCTGCACCGGCGCTTCACCCATGTCGAGGCCGGCTTCATCCGGGTCGACGCCGACGAGGTGACCTATCCGTCGCATGTCATCCTGCGCTACCGGCTGGAGTAGGCGCTGATCGCGGACGCCATGCCGCTTTCGGCCCTGCCCGAGGCCTGGAGCGAGGGCATGCGCGCCCTGCTCGGCATCGTGCCGCCCGACGACCGGCTCGGCTGCCTGCAGGACGTGCATTGGCCGAGCGGCGGCTGGGGCTATTTTCCGACCTATACGCTGGGCGCGATGACGGCGGCGCAGCTCTTCGAGGCGGCGTGCAAGGCGCAGCCCGATATCCTGCCGGGCATCGCGCGCGGCGATTTCGCGCCGCTCGTCGGCTGGCTGCGGACAAACATCCATCGCCAAGGCTGCCTGCTGGAGACCGACGATCTGCTGACGAAAGCCACCGGAAAGCCGCTCGACGCCGGCGTGTTCAAGGCGCATCTGCGCCGGCGCTATGTGGAGGAAACCTGAGGCGACCGGCCGAACCGCGCATTGGGGTCATGCCTGGCCGGCGCATTGACGCTCCCTGAGACGGCCCCGATAGTCGCGGCCCTTTGGTCGAAACCCGATAAGCCATGCCTCGCCCAACGCCGTCCTCCGCCCTCGCGCGCCTGCGCGTCCTCGACCTCTCGCGTGTCCGGGCCGGGCCGACCTGCGCCCGGATCTTCGCCGATTTCGGCGCGGACGTGATCAAGATCGAGAGCCCGCCGGGCTTCGACCCCAACGAGAACATGAGCGGACCGCGCCACGGCTACGACATGCAGAACCTGCATCGCAACAAGCGCTCGCTAACGCTCAACCTCAAGACGGCGCAGGGCAAGGCGATCCTGCGGACGCTGATCGGCACGGCCGATCTGCTGATCGAGAATTTCAGGCCCGACGTGAAGGACCGGCTCGGGCTCGACTTCGAGACGCTGCACGCGCTCAATCCGCGTCTGATTCTGGTCTCGATCTCGGGCTTCGGGCAGAGCGGCCCCTACCGGACGCGCGCCGGCTTCGACCAGATAGCCCAGGGCATGGGCGGGCTGATGTCGGTGACCGGGCTCCCAGGACAGGGCCCTGTGCGGGCCGGGATCGCGGTGGCGGATTCGGCCGCCGGGCTCTACGGCGCGGTCGGCGCGCTGGTCGCGTTGCAGGAGCGCGAGGTCTCGGGGCTCGGTCAATGGGTCCAGACCTCGCTGCTCGAGGCGCAGATCGCGATGATGGATTTCCAGGCCGCGCGCTATCTGGTCGAGGGCAAGGTTCCGCCGCAGGCCGGCAACGACCATCCCTATTCGACGCCGATGGGCGTCTATGCGGTGCGCGACGGGCACATCAATATCGGCGTCGGCGCGGAGGGCCACTGGCGCTCCTTCTGCGGCGCGATCGGCCGGCCGGAGCTTGCGGCCGACCCGCGCTACGACAACATGGAAAAGCGCCTCAAAGCGCGGCCCGAACTGCGCGAACTGATCGAGGCGATCCTGACCACGCAGGACGCGCGGCATTGGCTCGACGCCTTCGAGGCGGCCGCCGTGCCAGCCGGGCCGATCTACGATGTCGACGCGATGTTCGAGGACCCGCAGGTTAAGCATCTGGGCATCGCGCAGGCCGTGTCGCATTCGGTCATCGGCGATTACCGCGTGGTCGGCGAGCCCGTCGGCCTGTCCCGCACCCCGGCCGGCATAGCGACCCCGACGCCGGACGCCGGCGACCATAACGACGAAATCCTGGCCGAACTCGGCTACGACGCGCTCGCAATCGCGGCCCTGCGTACGAGCGGCGCGATCTGAAGGAGCCTGACCGAATGGACGACGAAATCCTCTACGAGGTCAAGGACGGCATCGGCACGATCACGCTGAACCGACCGCAGGCGCGCAATGCGCTGACCTTCGCGATGTATGAGCGAATCGCCGACATCTGCGGCGACGTTGCAGGGCACGGCTCGCCAAAGGTGCTGCTGCTGACCGGCGCCGGCGAGAAGGCGTTCGCGGCCGGCACCGACATCTCGCAGTTCCGCGCATTCGAAAAGCCCGAGGACGCGCTCGCCTATGAGGCGAAGATCGACCGCATCCTGACCATGATCGAGAGCTGCCCGATCCCGACCATCGCGGCGATCTCGGGCGCGGTTACGGGCGGCGGGGCGAGCATCGCCTGCGCCTGCGACATGCGGATCGCGACCGCCTCGGCCCGCTTCGGCTTTCCCGTGGCGCGCACGCTCGGCAACTGCCTCTCCGCCAAGAGCTATGCAAGGCTCGTCGCGCTGCTCGGCCCGGCCCGCGTCAAGGACGTGGTCTTTACCGCCCGCCTCGTCGAAGCGCCGGAGGGTGAGCGGGCCGGGCTCTATAACGAGGTCGTCGCCGACCACGCCGCGCTGCTGGCGCGCGCCTACGCTCTCGCCGCCACGATCGCCGGACACGCGCCGCTGACGCTGCGCGCCACCAAGGAATCGCTGCGGCGGCTGGCGCAGGACGGCGCGCACGCCGAAACCGACGACCTCGTGGTGATGTGCTATATGAGCGCCGATTTCCGGGAGGGCATAGAAGCCTTCCTCGGCAAGCGGCCGCCGAACTGGACCGGGCGCTAGGCCGACTTCACCGGCGGAGTGCCGTGGGTGTGGAAGCTCTCGATCGTCTTGAGCCCCCAGGCCTGGCCCTTCTTTCGCTCGGTTTCGGTCCAGGTCACGGTCTGCCAGTCCGGATCGAGGATCAGGCGTGCGCCGGCATTGGCGATCTCGATGCGGTTGCCGGCCGGCTCGTAGACATAGAGGAAGAAGGTCTGCTGGACGGCATGCTTGTGCGGGCCGGTCTCGATATGGACGCCGTTCTCGAGGAAGATGTCGGCCGCCTCCAGAACATGCTCGCGCTGGTCGGCGGCATAGGTCAGATGGTGGAAGCGCCCGGCCGTGCCGGTGTAGTCGCGCGTATAGGCGATGTCGTAGCTCTTGTTGTTGACGGTGAACCAGCAGCCGCCGACCTCGCCTGAATCGAGCACGATCTGCTCGGTGACGCGGCTGCCCAGCGCCTTCGGCAGGAAATCGCGGATCGCCGCGACATCGCGCGCCAGCAGGTTGACATGGTCGAGCCGGCGCACGGCGCAGCCGCGGCCATGGTTGCGCTGCGGCTGGTTCTTCAGCGCTGGCTTTTCATGCGGCGGGGCGCTGTATTTGTGGGTGTCGAAATAGATCTCGAAGACATGGTCGTCAGGGTCTCGGAAGCGAAAAGCGCGGCCGTGCCCGAGATCGCCCTCGACCCAGCCGATGCCGGCGCCCAGCGCCTCGATCGCCGAGACGCGGCGCAGCAGCGCCTGCTCGCTCGTTGCACGATAGCCGATATGGCCGACGCCTGTGGTGTTGGACGCCGTCAGCTTCAACGTGTGGAACTCGTAATCGTCCCAGGCGCGCAGGTAGACGCTGTCGCCCTCGCGGCCGCTTTCGGTCAGCCCGTAGATATTCACGAAGAAGTCGAGGCTCGCCTCCGGTTTGTCGGTGAAGAGCTCGATATGGGCGAGATGGGCGATGTCGTGGCAGGGTTCGGGCTTCATGGCGGCTCAGTTCTCCGGATCGTCGCGATAGACGAGGCCCGCTTTGGCCAGCCCCTCGCGCATGCCGTAGATGTCGAGCCCAAGTTCGCCCGCCGCCAGCCTGCGACGCTTGTCCTCCTCGTTCGCCTCGCGCTTGCGGCCGGCCTCGACGACGCTCGCGGCCTCCAGACGCGGCACGACCACGACGCCATCATCGTCGGCGACGATCACATCGCCGGGATGGACCAGCGCGCCGGCGCAGACGACCGGCACGTTGACGCTACCCAATGTCGCCTTGACCGTGCCCCTGGCCGAGATCGCCCGCGACCAGACCGGAAAGCCCATCTGCGTCAGATCGCGGATATCGCGCACGCCGGCGTCGATGACGAGGCCCAGGCCGCCGCGCGCCATCACCGACGTCGCCAACAGATCGCCGAACATGCCGTCGGTGTTGTCGGTCGTGCAGGCGACGACGAGGATGTCGCCGGGCTTCATCTGCTCGATCCCGACATGGACCATCCAGTTGTCGCCCGGCTGCGCCAGCACGGTGACGGCGTTGCCGGCGATGCGCGCGCCGGGATAGATCGGCCGCATATAGGGCTTCATCAGGCCCGACCGGCCCATCGCCTCATGCGTGGTCGAGACGCCGAAGCCTGCAAGCGCGGCGATGTCGGACGCGGCGGCGCGCTTGTTGGTGCGAATGACGGTCGGGGTCATGCCAGCGCCTCCAGCGCTTCGGGAAAGAGCCGCTGATAGGCCTCGCCATAGGTCATGGCCTTGCCCGAATTCCGCCCGCCCTGCATGCCGCGATTGAGCGCGACGCGTTCGTAATAGGCCCAGAGATGCTTCTGGGCGGCGAGTATCTCGAAGGCCCTGCGCTTCACCTGCCAGACCTCGTCGATGTTGAGGATGACGTTGGGCTTGAAGTTGCACTGCTCGGGCTGGTGCGGCTCGAACAGGAAGAGCGGTGGGGCGGCATAGGCTCGCTCCGGATCGGGTTTGTGGCCGGCGGCCTGGGCGATGATGCGGGCCTCCTGGGCGAAGCGCGTCGCCTCGGGATGGTCGACATTGTAGGGGTCTTCCAGCGCATGCGTCAGCACGAAGCTGGGGGCGAGTTCGTGGAATATGTCGATCGCCCGGTCGAGCATCGCCTGCGTGGTGCGCAGCGGATAGTCGCCGGCGTCCATGAACTCGATCTCCGCGCCGAGCATGTCGGCAGCGGCCTGCGCTTCATCTCGGCGCTGCGCCTTGACGTCCTCCATCTTCACACCCGCCTTCTTCCAGGCGAACTGGCTCTCGCCGCGCTCGCCGTAGGAAAGGCAGAGGATCTTTACGCGAAACCCGCGTTTCGCATGCAGCGCGATCGCGCCGCCGGCGCGCCAGACGAAGTCGCCGGGATGGGCGGTGATCACCAGCCCCGTCTTCTGCAGGCTCGGCATGGGCTCAAAAATCCTCTCTCAAGACACTCATTCGGCCGCGCGCAGCATGTCAGCCTGCCAAATCCGGGGCGACACATAGGCATTGCCATCCATCAGGATGCGGGCGGTGCGCAGCAGCCCTGCCCGCTCGACGACAGGGTTCTCGGCCGTGCCGCCGATCGTCAGCCGCACGGTGAACTCGCCGGTCGGATGCTCGACCGATATCGTGCGCTCGCTACCTTGCGGCATCACGACGACAGAAGCTGCAGGCGAGCCGGGCAAAGCGGCGGCGGTCGCAACAGTGACGGCGGCGAAAACGCCGATCGAGGCGTGGCATTCATGCGGAATGAAACTGCGCGTCGCAATCGCGCCGCCGGCGACCGGGGCTGCGACGAGCGCGATCTTGGGCACGACCTTGCCCGAGACATCGCCGAGATTCATCAGTGGACCGGCCGCGAGCCTGATCCGCTCGATGCGGGCCTTGAGCCCGACATCCTTGTCCAGTTGCTCGCGCGGTTCGTAGCCGGTGCGGCCGACATCGCTGGCGCGCAGCACGATGACGGGCATGCCGTTGTCGATCAGCGTGCAGGCCACGCCATCGACGATGTCGACCGCGTTGCCGGTCGGCAGCAGCGCGCCGCAGACCGAGCCCTCGGTTCCCAGAAAGCTGATCGCGATCGGTGCGGAGGTTCCGGGCACGCCGTCGATGCGCGCCTCGCCGTCGACGGCGGCCTGCCCGCCATCGGTCTCCATCACGAGATCGGCGATTGTGCCGGTGTTCAGCGTCCTGACCCTGACCGTGGTCGAGGCGCCGGTCGCAGCCACCAGCCCGCGCGCCAGCGCAAACGGGCCGATGCCGGCGAGGATATTGCCGCAATTGGGCGTCGTATCGACCTTGGCCGTCTCGACGCCGACCTGCGCGAACAGGAAATCGATGTCGCAGCCCGGCTCGCTGGAGGCCGATACGATCGCGACCTTGCTGGTCAGCGGATGCGCGCCGCCGAGCCCGTCGATCTGGCGCTTGTCGGGCGAGCCCATCAGCGCGAGCAGGACGGCGTCGCGCGCCGCGGGCTGCGCCGGCAGATCGCTCGCCAGAAAATACGCGCCCTTGGAGGTGCCGCCGCGGATCAGCATGCACGGTATGGCGGTTTGCATCGGGCCTCGGCCTCCCGCCCTGATGGTGGCGCGGATCATCAGGACGGCCGCTAACGCCACGGCGATCCTGTCATGACAGGATGGCGGCGAATGATTGTGCAATCAAATGATCAGTTTGAAGCGATTGCTGAGCGCGATGCAGGATTTGGAGCTTGCAGCATGGGACAGAGCTTGACTCCCGGCGATGGAGCCGATGTCGCCGCTGCGCGCCGGCTCAATAGGATTTCGGCTGTCCCAGCACCTTCTCCGCGATGAAAGACAAGATCAGTTGCTCGCTGACCGGGGCGATGCGCGTGACCAGGACCTCGCGCAGCAGCCGCTCGACCTGATACTCCTTGGCGTAGCCCATGCCGCCATGGGTCAGCACAGCCTGCAGGCAGGCCTCGTAGCCCGCGCGCGCGCCGAGGAACTTGGCGCCGTTCGCCTCGGCGCCGCAGGGCTTGCCGGCGTCGTAGAGGGCTGCAGCCTTCATCGTCATCAGCCAGGCCGCCTCCAGCGCCAGCCAGCGCTCCGCAAGGGGATGCTGGACGCCCTGGTTCTGGCCGATCGGCCGGCCGAAGACGGTGCGCTCGCGGGCATAGCGCGCGGCGCGACCGAGCGCGTCCTGTCCGATCGCGATCGCCTCGACGGCGACGAGGATGCGCTCCGGGTTCAGGCTGTCGAGCATGTAGGAGAAGCCCTTGCCCTCCTCGCCGATGCGGTCCTCGTCCGGGATGAAGACGTCGTCGATGAAGACCATGTTGGAATCGACGGCCGCGCGGCCATGCTTCTCGATGCTCTTGACCTCGAATTTCGTGCGGTCGAGATCGGTGTAGAACACGGTCATGCCATCGACCGGGCGTTTGACATCGGCTTTCGCGGTGGTGCGCGTCAGCAGCAGGATCTTGCTGGCGACCTGCGCGGTCGATGTCCAGATCTTGCGGCCCGAGACGCGATAGCCGCCCTCGACCTTTCTTGCGAAGGTGGTGATGCTGGTGGTGTCCAGCCCGGCATTGGGCTCGGTGACGCCGAAGCAGACCTGATCCGCGCCCGAGACCAGCCTTGGCAGCCAGCGCTGCTTCTGCTCGGGCGTGCCATGGACCACGATCGGATGCGGGCCGAACATGTTGATGTGGATCGAGGAGGCCGCGGCCATCGCGCCGCCGCAGCCGGCGACCGTGTGCATCACCAGGGCAGCCTCCGTGACGCCGAGCCCGGCCCCGCCATACTCCTCCGGCATGGTGACGCCGAGCCAGCCATCCTTCGCCATCGCCTGATGGAACTCGCGCGGAAAGCGCGCCTCGCGCTCGCATTGCGACCAGTATTCGTCGCCGAAGCGCTTGCAGACGGCGGCGACGCCCTCGCAGAGCGCGCGCTGGTCGTCATTCAGTTCGATCATCTGGCGGATCCCCGGCTGGCGGCGGCGCGGCAGGCGGCAGCGATGGCGTGGGCCATGCCGGCGACAGCGGCGTGCGCGGTATCGACATGGTTGTGCAGCCGGGCGAAGCCATGGGTCAGCCCGTCGATGCGGCGGTGGGTGACAGGCACGCCCGCGGCGGCGAGCGCGGCCGCATAGGCCTCGCCCTCGTCGCGCAGGACATCGTATTGCGCGGTGACGACATGGGCCGGCGGCAGGCCGGCGAGATCGGCCGCGCGCAGCGGCGAGATGTCGGGATCTGCGTGCCGCTCGCGCGGGGCATAGTGATCGAAGAACCAGATCATGTCGGCGCGGCTGAGCGGCATGCCGTCGCTCAAATCGCGATAGCTCGACCGCTCGAAGTCGCAATCGGCGACCGGATAGATCAGGCCCTGAATACAGAACTCTACCCGGCCTCTGAGCCGCCGGGCCACGACGGTGGCGAGGTTGGCCCCGGCGCTGTCCCCCGCGATGGCGAGCGGAACCGCCTTGCCGCAGAGCGCTGAGACATCGCTCGCTGCAAACAGTGTCGCGTCCTCGCTGTCCTCCAGACCCGCCGGGAACGGATGCTCCGGGGCAAGGCGGTAATCCGGCAGCAACAGCGCGCAGCCGCTCTCGGCGACGACGACTCGCGCCAGCGCCTCGAAATCATCCGCCGAGCCGACGACCCAGCCGCCGCCGTGGAGATAGACGAGCAGGCCGACCGGCTCGGTCTTGGGCTTGAGCAGCAGCGCCGACACGGAGCCGGCTCGCGTCGGCACATCGATGCGCGCGACCGAGCCGACCTCCGGCCCTTCCCCGAGAGCGGGACGCGCCGCCGAGACCAGCGCGCGCGCCTGCTCGGGCGTCCCTGCCGAGACGGGCGGACGCCCGGCGGCGGCGAGCTGGGCCAGCATGGTCTCGATGAAGGGATGCAGCGGCATGATCGCTCTCTCAGGGGACGAGCACGACGCGGCCGACGACCTTGCCGTGGCGCAGATCGTCAAGCGCCTGGGCGGCCTGTGCAAGGGGCCGCCGATCGACCGGCGTCGCCGGCATGCCGTGCTCGCTCACCAGCGCGACGAGTTCGCTCAGTTCGGCGGGGCTGCCGATGTAGCTGCCCTGAATGGTCAGCGCCTTCATCGGCACCAGCGGCACGGCCAGCGTCATCGCGCCGCCGAATAGGCCGACGATGACCAGCCGCCCGCCCTTGTCGAGCGTCTCAACGGCGAGCGTCGCGGTCTCACCGCTGCCGACGAGATCGAGCACGCCCAGCACCGCGCCGCCGAGCGCCTGTCGCAGTTGCGTCGCCGTGTCAGGCGCGCGGGGGTCGATCGTCGCCAGCGCGCCCGCCGCCGTCGCCGCCTCGCGCTTGCGCGGATCGAGTTCGACCACGACCGCGCCCTTGCCGCCGAGCATCTTCAGGATTCCGAGCGCGATCAGCCCAAGCCCGCCCGCGCCGATGATCGCGATCGGCTGGCGCGCCAGCAGCGGGCCGAACTTCTTCAGGGCGCTGTAGGTGGTCAGGCCCGAGCAGACCAGCGGGGCCGAAGCCACCGGGTCGAGATCGCCGATCTCGACGAGATAACGCGGATGCGGCACCAGCAGGTAGTCGGCATAGCCGCCGTCGCGGTTGACGCCGAGAAAGCGCGGCGCGGTGCAGAGATGCTCGTCACCCGCCTCGCAGGCAACGCATTCGCGGCAGCCGATCCAGGAGCAGGCGATGCAGGACGCGCCGAGCGCGATCCCCGTCGCGTCGGGCCCCAGCGCAACGACCTCGCCCGCCGTCTCGTGGCCGAGCGTGAGCGGCAGCTTGAGCCGGTCGGCGAAGGAGAGCTTGCGCTCAGCCCCGAGATCGTAGCTGCCCTCCCAGAGATGCACGTCGCTGTGGCAGACGCCCGCGCCCGCGACCCTGAGAAGAACCTCGGTCCCCGTCGGCTCGGGACGGGGTTTTTCGCTGCGGCCGAGCTCCTGGTGGAACCCGGTGAGCTGATAGCACTGCATCATCGCCCGCATCGTGCGATCTCCTCCGATTAGCCTCTGCGAGGCTGCGCTTCCGCAGCGCCGCCGCCGTGCCATTCCGCTCAGGCGTAAACAGCGGACGTTCAATCGTCAAATGGTTTGACCATTTAAGAGCGCATGCTAGTGATAGGGCAGGACGCGATGCCAGAGGCAGGTTCCGGCCGGATCAGACCGCCCTGCCCCGAGGAACAACAGCAGCCACCGGGAGCGACACGTCATGACAACGCCACGCAACAGCCTTCTCCGCCACGCCCTGCCGAGCCTGACCGGCGCGGCGCTGCTGAGTGCGGCGGCAACCTCACCCGCAATCGCGCAGGAACCGTTCAGGATCGGCGCGCTCAGCGACATGTCGGGCGTCGTGGTCGATCTGTCAGGCCCGGGCACGGTCACCGCGATGAAGCTCGCGGTCGAGGATTTCGGCGGCTCGGTGCTGGGCCGGCCGATCCAGGTTCTGGAGGCCGACCATCTCAACAAGCCCGATGTCGGCATCGCCGCGGCGCGCAAATGGTATGACGAGGGTGTGAGCGCGATCTTCGATATCGGCATCACCTCGGTGGCGCTCGGCGTGCAGCAGCTGACCCGCGACAAGAACCGGATGGCGATCTATCTCAGTTCGGCCTCCAGCGACCTGACCGCCAAGTTCTGCAGCCCCAACGGTATCCACTGGACCTACAACAACTACAGCCAGGCGCTGGGCGTCACGAAATTCTACAACGACGCCGGCGAGAAGAACTGGTATTTCATGACGGTCGACTACGCCTATGGCCACAACGTCCAGCGCGATACCACGGCGATGATCGAGGGCGCGGGCGGCAAGGTGCTGGGCGCGACGCGCCACGCCTTCGACGTCAAGGACTTCTCCTCCGACCTGCTCAAGGCGCAAGGCTCGGGCGCCGGCGTGATCGCGCTCGCGACGACGACCTCGCATGTCGCCAACATCGTCAAGCAGGCCGACGAGTTCGGCGTCAGGCCGAAGCAGAAGCTCGCCGCGCTCAGCCTGACCCTGCACGACGTCAAGGGCATCGGCCTGCAATCGGCACAGGGGCTGCTCGTCACCGCGCCGTATTACTGGGACCAGAACGACGAGATGCGCGCCTTCGCGAAGCGCTATTTCGACCGCTTCAAGAGGATGCCCAACATGGTGCAGGCCAGCGCCTACGGCGCGGTGATGCATTACCTCAATGCGGTGAAGGCGGTCGGCGCCGATGATACGGCCAAGGTCTCGGCGAAGATGAAGGAGACGCCGGTCAACGACTTCATGACGAAGAACGGCAAGGTTCGCGAGGATGGCCGCGTCGTGCGCGACATGTATGTCTACCGGGTCAAGGCTCCCGCCGCCTCGAAGGGCGAATGGGACCTGTACGAACTTCTCTCCACCATTCCCGGCGAGCAGGCGTTCCAGAAGCCCGATCCGTCCTGCCCGCTGGTCAAGGGCTGACGGCGGCGAGCACTATCTGTCAGTCACGTCTCCTTCGCCGTCATCCCGGACGCAGCGAAGCGGAACTCCGGGATCCATCGTAAGGCACGACAGCGCTCTATGATGGATCCCGGAGCTGCGCCGCTACGCGGCTTGTCCGGGATGACGGCGATGGGTCGTCTATGTATGACCATCGGCGAGAAACGCTCAGGAGCCCGCCATGACCAACCGCCAATGGCGCCTCGCCTCGCATCCGCGCGGCGTGCCCGATCTGGAGACGTGGTCGCTGCACGATGCGCCGATGCCAGAGCCCGGCCCCGGCCAGATCCTGATCAGGACGCAATGGCTCTCGCTCGACCCCTATATGCGCGGCCGGATCAGCCCGTCCGCGAACTACGCCAAGGGCGTCTCGGTCGGTGAGGTGATGCAGGGCGGCGGCGTCGGCGAGGTCGTGGCGTCGAACCATCCAGACTGGAAGCCCGGCGACATCGCCGAGGCGATGAACGTCGGCTGGCAGGAATATGCCGTGCTGACGCCCGACCTGCCGGGCTCGGCAAAGGTCAACAGGGTCGATCCGGCGCTGGCTCCGCCGCAGGCGACGCTCGCCTGGCTCGGCATGCCGGGGCTGACGGCCTATGTCGGCACGCTGGAGATCGGCCGGCCGAAGCCCGGCGACACGATGGTCGTCTCGGCGGCGTCGGGCGCCGTCGGCCAGATCGTCGGGCAGATCGGCAAGCTCTGCGGCGCGCGCGTCATCGGCATCGCCGGCTCCGACGAGAAGCTCGCCTGGTGCCGCTCGGTCGGCTTCGACGAGACGATCAACTACAAGACGACGAACGACATGGCCGGCGCGATCGCGGCGCTGGCTCCCCAGGGCGTCAACGTCTTCTTCGACAACACCGGCGGGCCGATCCATGACGCGGTGCTGCGCAATCTTGCGGTCGCGGCCCGGGTCGTGATCTGCGGACGCATCGCGCTGGCCAATGATTTCGAGCAGGAGGATATCGGCTTGCGCGCCTCCTCGCGGCTGATCGTGACGCGGGCGATGATCCAGGGGCTCGTGGTCTTCGACTGGTGGCACAAGCGCGAGGAGGCGATGAGCCGCCTCGCGGGCTGGCATCGCGAGGGCAAGCTCATCACGAAGGAAGACGTGCTCGACGGCTTCGAGCGCGTGCCCGAGGCCTTTTTGCGCATGATGGCGGGCCGCAATTCCGGCAAGCAGCTCGTGCGGCTTTGAGCGCGGGCGTCGCCACGGCTCAGGCCTCTGCCGCGCCGCTGGCCGGCGTGCGCGTCATCGACCTGACCGCCATCGTGATGGGCCCGCTGGCGACGCAGGTGCTGGCCGATCTCGGCGCGGATGTGATCAAGATAGAGCCGCCAGACGGCGACGTGCTGCGCAAGGTCGGCGCGCCGGCGGGCTCCGATCGCGGGCCGCTGTTTCTCCACCTCAACCGTAACAAGCGCAGCGTCGTGCTCGATCTGAAGACGGAAGCCGGGCGCGCGGCGCTCAAGGCGCTGGTGACGACCGCCGACGTCATGGTGCATTCGATGCGCCCGCAGGCGATGGCGCGGCTGGGGCTCGGCCATGCCGCGATGGCGGCGGTCAATCCGAGGCTCGTCTATGCCGGGCTCTTCGGGTTCGGCCAGCGCGGCCCCTATGCCGAGGACGGCGCCTTCGACGATCTGATCCAGGCCATCTCGGGCCTAGCCGAGCTGATGGGCGCCAGTACGGACGGGCGGCCGCGCTATGTGCCGGCCAATCTCGCCGACCGGACGGTCGGGCTCTATGCCTTCGGACTGATCTCGGCGGCGCTGTTTCGGCGCGAGCGCACGGGGCTCGGCTGCGAGCTTGGCGTGCCGATGTTCGAGACCATGGCCGGGCTGCTGTTTGGCGACCATCTCTTCGGCGAGAGCTTCCGGCCCGCGCAGGGCGGGCTCGGCTATCCGCGCCTGCTGGTGCGCGATCGCGGCCCGCTGCCGACCAGCGACGGCCATATCTGCTGCATGATCTACACCGATGCCCAGTGGCGGGCCTTTTTGCGCGTGGTCGGGCATGACGACGACCTGTCGCGCGATCCGCGCCTCGCCGACATGGCGACGCGGACGCAAAACAGCGATGCGCTCTTTAGCTTCATCGCCGGGATCACGCGACGCGAGCCGACGGCGCATTGGCTCACGGTGCTGCGCGCTGCCGGTCTCACCGCCGTGGCGATGGCCTCGCTTTCGGGCTTGCGCGACGATCCGCATCTTGCCGCGACCGGTTTCTTCGAGGATGTCGACGCGCCCGACGGCGAGGCGCTGCGGCTCATCCGTCCGCCGGGCGACTGGAGCCACTGGACGCCGGGCTTGCGCCATGCACCGCCGCATCTGGGCGAGCACACCGCCGAGGTGCTCGCGCCTCTCGGCCAAGCAGGACCCTAGATTGCTCTTACCATTATATCATTGTTCGCCTATGGTGGCGCGGCTGGCTGATTGCGAGGAGGCTGCATGACCGATCCCGACAGCGCGACGGAACCGGTGCTGGGCCGGATCACGGTCCAGAAATCCTATGAGGTGCTGGCCGACCAGTTGCGCCGGACCATCATCGACGGGGCCATGGCCGAAGGCTCGCGACTGCCGACCGAGCGCCAGTTGGTGAGCCAAACGGGGCTCAGCCGCGGTTCGGTGCGGGAGGCCCTGCGAAAGCTCGAGGTCGAGGGTCTGGTGACCACGCGACTCGGAAGGCTCGGCGGCAACATCGTCAGCCGGCCGGGCAACGAATCGATGGCGCATTTCATCACGCAGTTCATCCGCGGCCGACGGCTCTCGCTGCGGACTCTGCAGGAAACGCGCGAAACGCTCGAGCCGGCGCTGGCGCGGCTCGCCGCCGAACGCCGCAGCGACGAGGATGTCGAGCGGCTGCGGACGCTCAACGCCGAAATGGCCGGCGCGCTGGACGACCGCGACCAGTTCGCGGCGATCAACATCGAGTGGCACAACGCCGTCGCGAGCGCGAGCCGCAACGATCTGCTCGCCGCCTTCCTGTACTCGATCTCCTATGGCGTCGTGGTCTCGACCGTGATCGAGGAGTACGACACGCCGGGCCTGCGCGCCGAGGTGGTGAGAGCGCATGAGCGCATCATCGTGGCGATCGCCGATGGCGACGGCGAAGCCGCCTTCCGGCGCATGGCGCGCCATGTCCAGGCGACACGGGCGATGTCTCGCTCGCGCGAGGATGCCGATCTGCCGCTGGAGTGAAGTCCCGGGCTCCGGCGCAAGCCTGTCACCCCGCCGCCGCGACGATGCGGCGCGCGAGCTTGAGATGGGGGATGTCGTACATCTTGCCGTCGATGCCGATGGTGCCGATGCCGGGATCGGCGTCGAAAGCCGCGACGATGCGCTTCGCCTGCGCCAGATCCTCCGGCGATGGCGAAAAGCAGCGGTTGATGGTCTCGACCTGATCGGGGTGGATCGCGATGCGTCCCGTAAAACCGTCGCGCTGGGAGGCGATGCAGCTCGCCTCCAGCCCGGCCGGATCGCGAAAATCGGCATAGAGCGTGTCGATCTTGGCGACTTCCGCCGCGGCGGCGGCGAAAAGGCACAACGAGCGCACGACGCGATAGGGCTGCGTCCAGTCGCCGTCGGACTGCTTGTTGACGCTTGAGCCGACCACGGCGCCGAGGTCCTCCGCGCCCCAGGTCAGGCCGGCGAGCCGCTCATGGGCAGGCGCATAGCTGCCGAGATTGAACATCGCGATCGCGGTCTCGGTCGCGACCACGACGAGTTTCACCGTGCCGCGCGCCATGCCGCTGCGCGTCTCCAGCGCGTCGAGATAATGCCCGATCCGGACGATGTCGGCCGCGCCATTGGCCTTGGGGACCATGACGCCGTCGAGACCCGGCTGCACGACCGCCGAGAGATCGTCCAGCGTCAACCCGGTGTGGAAGGGGTTGATGCGGACCCAGAACGACCACGGCCGCGCGGCGTCGGCGGCGAGCATGCTCTGGACCATGGCGCGGGCCGTGGCCTTGTTCAGTGGCGCGACGGAGTCCTCCAGATCGAGGATCAGCGCATCGGCCCCGCTCGCCTGCGCCCTGGCAAATTTCCGCTCGCTGTCTGCCGGCACGAACAGCATCGAACGCAGCTTCATCGCAGCTCTCCCACCGGGCAGGCCTGTCCTGCCAAGGGGCAGCGTTAGCGCGACGCGCACGCAATCGTCAAATGGTTTGACCATTTCTTGATTTGCGCTAGCCTGTCTTCAAATGACGGCGTCCAGCGCCGCGACCATGTTCCGGGAGGACAGCGCCATGACGCGCTTGGACGAGGCAAAGGCCGGAGGCGACAAGCGGCTCGACGTCGCGATCGTCGGCGCCGGCTTTTCCGGCCTCTACATGCTGCTCAGGCTGCGCCGGCTCGGCTTTTCCACGCGTGTTTTCGAGGCCGCGGCCGATGTCGGCGGCACCTGGTACTGGAACCGCTATCCCGGCGCGCGCTGCGATGTCGAAAGCATGCAGTATTCCTATTCCTTTGACGAGCAGCTTCAGCAGGACTGGCGCTGGAGCGAGCGTTTCGCCGCCCAGCCCGAGATTCTGCGCTATATCAACCACGTCGCCGACCGTTTCGACCTGCGCCGCGACATCGCACTGGAGACGCGCATCGCCGCGGCGGTCTTCGACGAGGGCGCGGCCGAATGGAGGCTGACGACGCAGGGCGGCGAGACCATCGCGGCGCGCCACTGCATCATGGCGACGGGCTGCCTCTCGGCCGCGCGCGTGCCCGATTTTCCCGGCATGGCCGCCTATCGCGGCAAGACCTACCACACCGGGCAATGGCCGCATGAGGGCGTCGATTTCAGCGGCTTGTCCGTCGCCGTGGTCGGCACGGGTTCGTCGGCGATCCAGTCGATCCCGCCGATCGCAGCCCAGGCCGCGCATCTCACCGTGTTCCAGCGTACGCCGAACTTCAGCGTGCCGGCGCGCAACTGGGCGATGACCGAGGAATACGAGCGGTCATGGAAGGACGACTATGCGGCGCTCAGGCAGCGCGCCCGTGCGGAGACGCGCTCAGGCACGATCTACGAGTTCAGCACGCAGGGCGCGCTGCAGGTCGAGCCCGAGGCGCGCGAGGCCGAGTATGAGCGGCGCTGGCGCAAGGGCGGCGCGAATTTCATGCATGCCTTCAACGACATTCTCGTCGACAAGGCCGCCAACGCCACCGCCGCCGACTTCGTGCGCGCCAAGATCCGCGAGACGGTGAGCGACCCCGACACAGCGCAGGCGCTGCTGCCGCACGACCATCCACTCGGCACCAAGCGCATCTGCGTCGATACCGGCTATTACGAGACCTTCAACCGCGACAACGTCACGCTCGTCGATGTCCGGCATGCGCCGATCGAAACGCTGACGGAGACCGGGCTGCGTGCCGGGGGCAAGGACTACGCCTTCGACGCCATCGTCTTCGCGACCGGCTTCGACGCGATGACGGGCGCGCTCGCCTCAATCGACATCCGCGGCCGCGACGGCATGGCGTTGAAGGAGGCCTGGACGGCGGGGCCGCGGACCTATCTCGGGCTGATGAGCGCGGGCTTTCCCAATCTCTTCATGATCACCGGGCCGGGCAGCCCTTCGGTCCTGAGCAACGTCATCGTCTCGATCGAACAGCATGTCGACTGGATCGCGGACTGCATCGAGGCCCTGCGGGCGGCCGGCGACCACCTGATCGAGCCGGAGATCGGGGCGCAGGAGACATGGGTCGCCCATGTCAACGAGGTCGCCCACAGGACGCTCTATCCGCAGGCCAACTCCTGGTACATGGGCGCCAACATCCCCGGCAAGACGCGGGTGTTCATGCCCTATATCGGCGGCGTGGGGGCCTATCGCGCGATCTGCGACGAGGTCGCGGCCAACGGCTATCGCGGCTTCCGGCGCGAGGCCGCGCGCCGGAACCGGCCCGCCATGAGCGCCGCCGGTTGAGCGGGCAGAAACACCAAAAAGCATCTCGGGGAGGACTTTCCATGACATCGCATCCGACGCGCCGCCTGCTGATGGCGGCGGCCCTGATAGCGGCCGGCGCGACCGGCGCGCTGGCGCAGGCCGACGGTTTTCCGCAGCGGCCCGTCACGCTGGTCATACCCTTCCCCGCCGGCAGCGCCACCGACGCGGTGGCGCGCAAGGTCGGCGAAGGGCTGCAGCGCCAGCTCGGCCAGAACTTCATCGTCGAGAACAAGGCGGGCGCCGACGGCATCCTGGCGGCCCGCGCCGTCGCCTCTGCTGCGCCCGACGGCTATACGCTGCTGATCACCACGAACACGACCCATTCGGCGAATCCTGCGATCTACCGCCAGCTCCCCTACGACCCGAAGAAGGATTTCGCCCCGATCGGCGGCATCATCCGCATCCCATTCATGGTCGCGACGCGGCTGGATTTTCCAGCCGACGATTTCGCCGGCTTCGTCAAGGCGGCCAAGGCCGCCAATCCGGCGATCTCCTATGGCAGCGGCAACACGGGCAGCCGCGCCTCGGGCGAACTGCTCAAGGCCCGGCTCGGCTTCGACATGGTGCATGTGCCCTATCGCGGCTCGCCGCAGGCGCTGACCGACCTGATCGGCGGGCGCATCGACGTGTTCTTCCCCGATCCGGCGAGCGCGCTCGGCATGCTGCAGGAGAACAAGTTCAAGGTCTTGGCCGTCACCGGCCCCAAGCGCATCCCGACGCTGCCGAATATCCCGACCGTGATGGAGCTGGGCGTCCCCGACTTCAACATCGTCGCCTGGGTCGCGGCTTTCGCGCCGGCCGGCACGCCGCAAGCGGTCGTTCAGAAGCTCAATACGGCGCTGAACGCGCTGCTGCGCGAGCCCGACATGACGGGCTTCATCGACAAGATCGGCTCGGAGATTCTCGCGACCAGTCCGGCCGAGCTCGGCGCTTACGTCGACGAGGACGCGAAGCGCTGGATCGACCTCGTCGAGATCGCAAAGATCGAGAAGAAATGAGCACCGCCGGAATCGGTGGCCAAGGCGTCGCCAAACCCGTCGGCAAACCCTTGGCCGGCATCCGCGTGCTCGACCTGACCAAGGTTCTGGCCGGGCCGCTCTGCGCGCAGTATCTCGGCGAGATGGGCGCCGAGATCATCAAGGTCGAGGCGACCGGGACCGGCGACGAAACGCGCGGCTGGCCGCCCTTCGCGGGGCCTGGGCTGGGCGCCGTCTTCCTCAGCGCCAACCGCAACAAGCGCAGCATCGCCGTCGATCTGAAGACGAAGGCCGGCCGCGCCATCGTGCATAAACTGGCCGAGACCGCCGATATCGCGATCGAGAGCTTCGGCACCGGCGTGGTGGAGCGGCTGGGCATCGATGCGGCGACCCTGCGCGGGATCAACCCCAGGCTGATCTGTTGCAGCATCTCGGGGTTCGGCCGGACCGGCCCGATGAAGGACGCGCCCGGCTACGACGTCATCCTGCAGGCCTTTTGCGGCGTGATGGCGCTGACCGGCGACGAGAGCGGCGGCCATATCCGCAGCCCGATCTCGCCGATCGACCAGATGACCGGCACGCATGCGCTGGCCGGGATACTGGCTTTGCTCTACCAGCGCCAGGCCACGGGCGAAGGCGGCACAGTCAACGTCTCGCTTTACGACACCGCCATGGGGCTGCTCGGCTACAATCTCCAGACCTTCTGGGAGAAGGGCGTGCAGCCGAGGAAATGCGGCTCGAGCCATGACTCGCTGTGCCCTTATCAGGCGTTCGAGGCGAGCGACGGGCCGATCATGATCGGCGTCGCCAATGACAATCTCTGGCGGAAGTTCTGCGCGGCGGCGGGGCTCGGCGACATTGCGGATCATCCCGATTTCCGCAGCAATTCCGACCGGGTCAGGAACAGGCCGGCGACGCTGGCGCGGGTGCAGCAGGCGCTCTCGGCGAACACCGTCGCGCATTGGCACGAAAGCCTGTCGCGCGCCGGCATTCCCTGCTCGCCGATCAACAGCCTGGCGCAGTTGCTGGAGCATCCGCACACCGCCGCCAGCGGCATCGTGATGGAGTACGACCACCCCACGGGCGGCGTGTTGAAGGGCATCGGCCAACCGGTGCGCTTCAATGGCGAACCGGCGAAACCGGGCCTGCCGCCGCCCGATCTCGGCCAGCATACCGACGCGATCCTTTCCGAGATCGGCTTCTCGCAGGCCGAAATCGCCGGGCTGCGCGAGCAGCGCGCGGTGGGCTGACGCGATGCCGATCGACCTGACCTGCGACGACGGCGTCGCCATCGTCACGATCAACCGGCCCGAGCGCCGCAACGCCTTCGACGCCGCTCATTACCGCGCGCTGTCGGAGGCCTGGATCGTCATCCGCGACGATCCCGCCATCCGCGCCGCGATCATCACCGGCGCGGGCGACAGGGCCTTCAGCGCCGGAGCCGACATCAAGAGCTTCACCGCCGAGCCGCCGCCGCTAGGTGAAATCATGCTGACGCAGGCTGGGCAGCTGCTCAACCGGGGCCTGGACATCTGGAAACCGGTGATCGCGGCGGTCAACGGCGCCTGCCTCGGCGGCGGCATGACGCTGCTGCTGGCGACCGATATCCGCATCGCCGCCGCTCACGCGACCTTCGGCGTGCCGGAGGTGAAGCGCGGGCTCTTCCCGGCCAATGGCGGCACGCAGCGGCTGCTGCAGCAACTGCCGCACGCGATCGCCATGGAGATGCTGCTGACGGGCGACGCGATCGACGCCGCGACGGCCGAGCGCTGGGGGCTGGTCAACCACGTCGTCGAGGCCGATGCGCTAATGCCGGCCGCGCTGGACGTCGCCCGGCGGATCGCGGCCAACGCGCCGCTCGGCGTGCAGGCCGCCAAGGAGCTGGCGCTTCGCAGCCGCGACCTCGATCTCGCCTCGGGCCTGCGGCTCGAACAGGCGATGCTGCGGCTGCTCCAGACCAGCGACGACGTCCGGGAAGGCGCCGCCGCCTTCGCCGAGAAGCGTCCGCCCCGCTTCACCGGACGCTGAGCCGCCGCCCCCTCCCCTTCCCCCCGACAAGGATGACGATCATGGCCGGCCTGCATTTCGACGAACTCACGGTCGGCCAACTCTTCAGGCACGAGATCAGGCGCACCCTCACCGAGGCCGACAATGTCTTCTTCAGCGCGCTGACGCACAACCCGGCCTATCTGCATCTCGACGAGGAGTATTGCCGGACCCAGACCGAGTTCGGCCAGCGGCTCGTCAACAGCGCCTTCACGCTCGGCCTGGTGGTCGGGATTTCTGTCGGGGATACCACGCTGGGCACCGCGATCGCCAATCTCGGCTGGGACGAGGTGCGCTTTCCCAAGCCGCTGTTCCACGGCGACACGATCCGCGTCGAGACCGAGGTGTTGGAGCTGCGCGAAAGCCGCTCGCGGCCAGACGCCGGCATCGTCACCTTCCTGCACCGCGCCTACAACCAGCATGGCGACCTGGTGGCCTCGTGCAGACGTTCGGGGCTGCAGAGAAAGCGCCCGGCCGTGTGACCGATTTTGGTCCTGAACCAAGAGATAAAATGGCGGAGACGGAGTCCGCCGAACTATCGTCCTGAGGCGTCAGATGCAGTCAGGCGATCAGTTATATAGCGACGATTTTTCAACGCATTAGGCTGATCCCTCGCGAGCACCTGTCTTCCTCTGTCAAGTCCCGTATGCTACAAACAAGCGCTCTTGTTGGGGCAGGTGTTAGGGCAGAGATTGGGACAGGTCATGGCCAGGGCGATGCACAAACTGTCAGCGAGGTTCGTAGCGACCGCGACTGAAGCCGGCCGGCACGGCGATGGCGCCGGGCTGTATCTCTCCATCTCGCCCAATGGAGGGAGGCGTTGGACATTCCTGTTTCGGCAGAACGGCAAGCTTCGCGAAATGGGGCTCGGCAGCGCCCGCGATGTTAGCTTGGCCAAGGCGCGGGAGCGCGCGCAGGCGGCTCGTGATCTTTTGGCGGACGGGCAAGACCCGCTTGCCGTGAAGCGAACCGAACCCGTAGCCGAGCCAGAGCGGCCGAACTTCGGCGCGTTCGCTGACTCGCTCGTCGCAAGTCTGGTCGAAGGATTTTCAAACCCCAAGCATCGCCAGCAATGGACGAACACGCTTACGACCTACGCGGTCCCTCTGCGGGATAAGGCGCTGGACGAAATCTCGACCACCGATATCCTCGAAATCTTGCAGCCGCTCTGGCAGACGAAGCCGGAAACCGCGTCGAGGCTTAGAGGTCGCATCGAACGCATCTTGAGTGCCGCTAAGGCCAAGGGCTTGATCTCTTCGCCGTGGGAGAACCCGGCGCGCTGGCGCGGACATCTCGATCAACTTCTAAGCAAGCGCCAACGTCTCACCCGTGGACGCCATGCGGCCTTGGACTACGATCAGATTTCCGGATTTGTGGCAAAGTTGCGCGCCCGGAGTTCCTTGGCGAGCCTTGCTCTGGAATTCACCATTTTGACCGCTGGACGGACGGGTGAGGTTCTAGGCGCGCAGTGGCGCGAGATCGATTTGGCGAAGACTCTGTGGACTGTGCCAGCCGGACGGATGAAGGCCCGGCGTGAGCATCGGGTGCCGCTGGCAAAGCGGGCCTGCGATATCTTGAGCGAACTCGCCGCATTGCGGCCGGAAGGGGACGACGGATCGTCGTATGTGTTCCCCGGACTGAAATCAGGTCGCCCTTTGTCGGGCATGAGCATGGAGATGTTGCTGCGCCGAATGGGTCGCCCCGACATCACCGTTCATGGTTTTCGATCGACGTTTCGAGACTGGGCGGCCGAATGCACGCCCTTTGCAAATGAGGTCTGCGAATCAGCCCTTGCGCACACCATCGGCAACAAGGCCGAGGCCGCCTATCGGCGTGGCGACCTATTTGAAAAGAGGCGTGCCCTTATGTCAGCTTGGAGCGACTATTGCGACGAGAGCGCTGCCGGTAACGTCATTCAGATACGCAGGGGCTAAAGCAAGCCGCGACATTCTGACGCTGAGACGGCAAGAACGGCAAGCTCCTGATTTGAATAAGAAATTCTGCACAGCGCGCAATTGACGTCGTATTGCATCAATCTGCGTCAATATTGAGCCCTACGGAAGTCATATACGTAGCGCATATTCGGGCTCATTCGCGTATGGAATGCTTGACGCGGTGGGATTGATACTGACGCCGGGCAACAGATTGGACATAGGTAGGGTCCATAATCATCGCCATCGACAACGAGGGCGACCCCAATGCTTAAGGCCGTAATCCCCATCGCCAAGTTCTGTGAGCGGCTGCATTGCAGCCGGCAGACCGCCTACGCCAAGCACCATCGCGGCGAGATCACGATCGTCAAGATCGGTGGCAGGGCGTTCATCCGCGAGAGCGAATACGAGCGGATCGTAGATGAGGCTGCGGCTGTTCCCCGGCGCGCACCTACCGATAGCCGCGCCGCCTGACAGGACCATTGCGCCGCCGAACCGCGCCGCGCACGCCGCGCACGAGAAAGCCCCGCGAGGGGCTGCCTCGCGGGGCTTTCTGATTTCCGTCTCAACCTTGATCGTCGGCTCGGCAAAGCTGATCAAGGAAACATTGGATTGGCAGACCATGTCTATCACGAATCTGTATAAGCGCAAGCACTGTTTGCATCTCGCAAACATTTCGCTTGAGGAAGTCAGTGACTTCGGCGCGCCCATCGTCGAATTATACTCGACCGATAGCCCGTATTTTGATCTCTATCAGTGCCCGCATTGTGGTCGTTCTCACCTGACGCCAAGCATGCTGGCGATTCGAGGCAACCGGACGCGCATGGCGCGCTGTCCTGACGGCCTGAAAACCGTCACCCTCGGGCGGGTTCGCCGGTCATGAGCGACCCCTTTTCCGCTTTCCTTGGCGCGATGGCCGCAGCCGGAATCCGCACGCCCGACAAGCTGACGGGCGACGGCAAGCTGCAGCGCTTCTATGTCGAGGGCGACCGCAAGGGGACGAAGAATGGATTCCTGACGTTCCACTCCGACGCGCCTGAGTCCGGTCACTTTGGTTCGTATCGCCTTGGCATCAGTCAGTCATGGACCATCGACAAGCCCGAGCGGATGACGCCCGAGGAACGCAATGTGCTGCGCGAGCGCATGGAGCGGTCCAAGCAGGAACGTGAGGCAGTGACAGCCCGAGCGCACGAGATGGCGCGCTCGGCCGCCGCTGCCATTCTGGCGGCCTGCGGGCCGGCTGACGCAGACCATCCCTATCTGGTCGCCAAGGGCATCGCGGGGCTGCCCAACGCCCGCCAGCTTAAGACCGATGTCCGCTATGAGGTCGCCGACGACGAGCGCCCCAAGCGCACCGCAAAAGCCGGCGTCTTGGTAAACCCCATCAAGGGGCCGGACGGCACGCTTCACAGCGTCCAGACGATCGCGCCGGACGGGACGAAGCATTTCATCAAGGGCACGAACAAGGCCGGGCACTATCACAGCATCGGCAAGCTGACGCCGACCATCGTCATCGCCGAGGGGTTCAGCACGGCCGGGACCATCCACAAGGCGACCGGGCTTTGCACGGTCATCGCGTTCGACTCCGGCAACCTCATGGCGGTCGCCAAGGCGATCAAGCGCAAGTATCCGGCGCACGAAATCGTCATGGGCGCGGATAATGACCGGCTGACGATGAAGCCCGTCCCGAACCCTGGCATGACGAAGGCGTGCGAGGCGGCGGCGACCGTTGACGGGCTCGTGGCGTGGCCGGAATTCGAGCGCGAGGCCGAGTTGCCCGGCGGCGGCACGCCGACCGACTTCAATGACCTTGCCGCGCTGCGCGGGAACCTCGAGTCTGTCGCGGCGTGCTTCGCAGCGGCGCAGCGCCCGGAAGACATCGAAAACCACACGGACCCGCGCCGGCACGTCGAGCGCCCCAATGACGTGCCCGTTCTTCCGGAACCCAAACTGCCGCGATCCCCGGAACTTTCAGAAGTTCTGGCCTTGAAACTGCGCTCTCAGGGATTCGATCGAGGTTCGGAAGTCGAGATTGCTCGCGCGTTTCACGACGTGGTTCTGCGCGATCTCGGTTCCTTGATCTATGCCGAAGGAGAATTCTGGAGTTTCGATGGGCGTTGTTGGCGACCGATCGACCGAGACCACATGCGCCGCACCATCCACATATTGGATGGCGCCGACATCGACGGCGGAGGGCGCTCGGGCAAAGTCCTAAAACTGTCCAGCCGAATGATCGATGGGATATTGCGCGAGTTGGCTGTGACGGCAGGCGATCCACATTTCTTCGACACCCCGGCTCAAGGCATACCCGCCAAGAACTGCTTGATCACTTTCGCGCCCGATGGACGCGTAGTGACGGTCCCGCATGCTCCCGACCACCGTCGTCGCTTCGTGATCGACGCCGATTTCGACGTGCTGTTGACCCCGACCGATCCCCCGCCTGGTAGCCTGCTTCAACGCCTATTCGCAGGAGCGTTCCATGATGACCATGATGCGCCCGACAAGGTTCGGCTGATAGCCGAAGCGCTTGGTGCGGCTGCGGCGGGCATGGCGACGCGGGTAGCCCAACCGAAGGCGCTCATCCTTTTTGGCGCAACTGCCTCCAACGGCAAATCCAGTATTGCCGCGCTATTCGCGGCCCTTCTGCCCCAGGGCGCGACTTGCTCTATCTCGCCGTCTGCGATGTCGGATGAGCGGCGTGTCGTTCACTTGGCGGGCTGCGCCGCAAACGTCGCCGATGAGTTGGGCGGTGCGTCGGTCGCGGGTGAGGCCCTAAAGGCCGCAGTGACCGGCGATCCTATGACCGGCCGGGATGTCCGCGCATCTGCCGTCACGTTCCGCCCGGCGGCGTTCCACTGCTTCACAACGAACGCGCTGCCACGTTTCGGAGGCGGGCTTGATCGAGGCCTACAGCGCCGGCTTGTCGTCGTTCCGTTCTCGCGGCCGATTCCCAAGGGGGAAATCATCGCCGGGATCGCGGAGCGCATCGCTTCTGAGGAACTGGAAAATCTGCTCGGCCTGGCCGTCATGGGGGCGGCGCGCCTTGTGAAGAACAAGGTCTACACCGAGCCGCACTCATCCAAGACGGCGCTGGCAGAATGGCTGCATGACGAACCTATGCAGGAATGGGCCGTCGCTCGCCTCAAGGTCGTCGAGACGCCCCCCGCCGGCGGTTGGATGAAGGTGAGCGCCTTACGAGACGACTTCAAGCGCTGGAGCGTTGATGAGGGCTATCGCGAGAATGCCGTCATCGATCCAGGCCAGTTCAAAAAGAAGCTGGAGACCGTCAAAGGCGTGCGCGAACTGCCTCGCCATGCTTCCGGGCGTATCGCGGTCGGAGTTGTGTTGGCGGACTCCTATCCATGACTGCAGATGCCGGCGCCGGTTGGTGCTGGCTCAGTGCTGCCCTAGTGCTGCTCTAGTGTAGCCTAAGTCATTGAAAGTGTTGAGAGTGTAGCCTTGCAGGCGGTCAATATAGATATAGAAATCATTCTGTTTGCGTTCTGCAAACACAAGCCTTGCGTATAGGTTGTTATCAATGGGTGACCCTACACTCTCAACACTTTCAATGACTTAGGCTACACTAGACAAGCACTAAGGCAGCACTAGGCCTACACTTGATCAGAAAGCCGGGGTGAGATGGATCATTCTCGTTCAAACGACGCTCCCGAGCGGCCCCGGCACATCGTCGCCGAACTCGTCGGCCCGCTTCCCGAGTGGCGGCCGGACTCGCCTGGCTTTCAGCGCCTCATCGATGCCGCGATGGCGGACGGACGCGAAGCCCTCGCGGCGCTGTTCGCGCTCGCCGCGCGTGGCGCTTCGCCCGCGCCGGCTCCGGTCGCTGCAGCACCGGCCGCCCCGCCGCGCCGGTCCAGCGGCCTCGTCGACGAATTCGACAAAGCCAGTCGCGATGCCGAGCGCGAGTGGCTACTAGACCGAGTTCAGGACGCGGACGCCGAGCGCCGCCGATTGCTGATCGCGCAGGCCGAAGCCCTGCATTCCCCTTGCGAGCACCGCATACTGCGCCGTCGCGCGCTCCGCGCACTGCATGGCCAAGCCTTTGCCGCGATGACCGAGCGTGCGGCCTCACGAGCCATCAGGGCGGACCTTGTCCGGCGTGGCGGTAATCCTGCCCTATCCACCGGAAGCAGGGCTAAAGACCGCATCTGCGACGCGATCATATTCTCTGGTGGAATACCATCTGATCGGACAATCCGCACAGATATCGCTCCGAATTGATTGGGCAAAACCTGTATCGATTTTGCCCAATGTCCCGGCAATACTCCCTCACGAAACAAGAACGGGATATTGCCTCATGACCACCCTCAGCATTGATCGCAGCCGCCTACGCCGCATCGTCGCTGCCGGCGACGCCGCGATGGGGGCCGCGTCCAGCGCTTCGGAGCGCGTCCGCGACTGCCGGCACGCCTTGCGACAGGCTCGCGATGAACTGAGCCGCTGGCGGGGCCACGAAGCCGAGGCGGGCCACGCTCGCGCCGCCGCCGCCGTCGAGGCAGCCGAGATAGCCGTCCGCGAGGCCGAAGCCGAGCACAACCGCATCGCCGCCGAGGCCCGCCCTGCCGGGCAAGTCGCTCGCCTCTGCACCGACTATGCCGCCTCTCGCGGCTTCCCCCTCTGAGGCTGCCATGTCCGTCAAATCCAACCTCTCCACCCTCCTGAACACTCTCCGTAGTGCCACCGACCGAAGCGCAAACGACCTCGCCGGCCTGCGGGCCCGGATCGCCGACTGCGAACGCCTCATCGGCGAAGCTGAACAAGCGCCGGCAGATCCTGCGACGATCGGACTCCGTTGCCGTGTTCTGGTCGACGAAGTGATCGCGACCGTCCGGGCAAGGGGCGGCTTGCTGGACGTGCTGGCTCTGCCCCACGACCGATTCAATCCGAACACGGCGTCCGTCTCGGCCGAAACGATCAAGAGCTTCGAGTTCGCCTGCTTGTTGTCGCGCGATGCCGCGATCGCCGGCTTGACCCGCGAGGCTATCGCAGCGGGCAGCGATTCCGGTCTGACTCCGTTGAGTGACGACCAGCGGAACAGGATCATCGAGAAGCTGAGCGCCGAGGCTCGCGGACTCGCGGCCTCCGAAGAGCTTCTGATCAGGCAGCTTGAGGCATCGGGCCTGTCCGCAGCCCGTCGCGTCGGCGCTGATCCTTCCGTGCTGCTCGCGCCTGATGCAGAACTTCGCACCCTGGCGGACGCGTGACGATGATCATCTGCGCGTTAGGCTTGGCGGTCACGACGCGTCGATGCGGCAGCGGCGGGGACAGGAGGGCATGCCAGTCCCCGCCGCGAGCCCGGCCGAGGGCACCGGGGGGCAGGCACCCCCACCCCAACGGGTCCTCCGGCGGCACCCCACCCCGATGCGGAGGTGCGCCGCCGCGTTGTTCCAACAACGTCTAGCTCAGAATTTGAGGACGAAATTCCTACTTCCGCGCACGCGCGCGACCGAGGATCAAGATCATGAACATCAGTGAGTTTGCGGCCGAAATCGGCGTCAACGAAGGGGTCGTGAGGCGCGGCATCAAGCGCGGCCGGATCATCGTAAGCGATGACGGATCGATCGATCCGACGACTCAGGTCGAGCGCTGGAAACTGACGCGCGACGGCAGCAAGGTCCGCTCGGGCGGACGCGGCCGCCCGGCTACGGCTTCCACGCCCGAGGCGTCGCACTCGGCTTTGGCGACTGCGGCTCTCAGGGACAAAAAGCTAGAGGCCGAAATCGAGCTTCTGCATCAGCGCATTTCCGTGCTGGCGGCCGAGACGGTCGACCGGCGTGATATGACGCGGGCTATAGCAGCGTTCAGCCGGACCATCCGCGACAAGCTGATCGGCGTGGCTGATCGACATGGACTGCAGCTAGCCGCCGCATGCGGCGGCGAACCCAAGAGCCTCATGGGGGCTCTGGAAGCGACCCTTAGGCAGACGCTCGCCGAGATCGCGCAGATGAGGCCGGCGGCTCCCGCACAGGATGCGAGCGCATGGGAGGCGCGGCCATGAGCGGCGACCTGCCCGAGGGAATGCACCCGGACTACGCCTACGTTTGGTCAGTCGCCGCAGCGGCTTTTGCACCTGACCCGTTGCCGGAGCCGGCAGCGATTCCGGTCGACTCGAGCCCCGAGGGGAAAGCCACCGATGATCCTGTGTCGTCATCTTGATCCAGCGCTCCGGTCGCCGCAGCGCTCGCCTTCTCTGCAGCCGGCCGCGCGTGCCGACGTGCTGCGCAGGCTCCTGAACGAGACGATCCGCCTCGTCGAGCCGAAACCCTCGCAACCTCACGGAGCCCAAGATGCACCGCCCCACTCGCGGCGTTAAGCCGACCCCGATCAAAAAGGCCAAGGCCGAGCCGATGGCGCGCGATCCGCGCGCCGAGCATATGCATCGCCGTATGAGGGCGCTCGGCTTCCGCCCGGCGTCCACGGAACCCGCCCAAGCGCCGGCAGCACCCGCAAAGGCAATGGCGGCGCTGCCGGCGTCGCTGGACCCCGTCGCCGTTGCCAATGCCCGTGCCGCCGAGATGTCCAGCATCAGCGCATATGCCGCGAAACATGGCGTTTCCTTCGACCTCAGGACGGCGCTCGCCTCCGGCATGTCCCCCCGCCAGGCGCGCAAGCAGGTCATGGATGCGGCCGCAGCCGCCGACGAAGCGTTGCCGACTTTCGTGATGCCGTCCAGAGTCAGCGCGGCGGCGGCGAGCGCTGACGAGATGTGGGACCGGGCGATGGCTCGCGCAGCCAAGCGTGCTGGCCTCGCAATGCCGGGATCGGGCCGATGACAACGGCCCCGGTTGAGCAGCGTCTGATCCAAGAGGCTGTCGGGCGGACGAACGACCGCTGCGTTGCGATCATCGCCTTGGGCGCGTGGATTTGGGACGAGTTCCGCATCGACCTCGACGTTCAGGGCGCGATCAAATCAAACGCATCCATTCCCGATGTCATCGCTATGCTGAAAACCGAGATGGCTCTCGTTCAAGAGTCATATTTGGCGTTGAGCCCCGAGCAGCGCGAAGAATTGGCAAAGACTTCCCGCTAGATTCAGCCATACGGCTTGCGAGGCGACCATGATCCGCATCACTGAAAAAGACACCCATATACTTGATCTGGTCGCCTTGCCTCCAGATGCTTGGGGCGATCTTGAACTGGACGCCGTCGACGCGATCAAGTTGGCGGGCGGGTTGCACGCGGCGGGGCTCGAGTCGCTGCGTGTCGTGGCGCAAGAACTCGGCATCGACCTTCCCGCGCCGCGACCGGGCGCATCGTCAGTGATCGCCTTCGCCAACAGTCTCTGCGAAGAAATCAGGCTGCGCCGCGACCCGCCTGCATTCGTCATGCCCGAGGTCGCCTGATATGGTCGCGCGCACAGCATCGGTTACGGTCAAGCTGCTCGACCAGCTTTCCGCGCCCGCGCAGATCGTCCGCAATGCCCTGCGTGGCATCCGGGGCGACATGCAGGCGCTGTCCGGCGCACGCCTCGGCATCACCAAGCAGATTCAGGACGCCAGCGCTCGGGCTCGGGAACTGCGCTCGACGCTGTTGAACATCGGTATCGCGGGCGGCGCGACGGCGCTGGCGCTCAAGCGCGTCATGAAGCCTGGCACGGACTTTGAGACGACCATGGTTGACATCCGCCAGAAGGCGGACTTGTCGGCCGAGGCGACCAAGCGGCTCGGGGATAGGATCAAGGCGCTTGCGCCTACCGTGAACAAGTCTGCCGGCGAGGTTGCCAAGGGCGTTGACTCGCTGATGAGCGCGGGCATGGACCCCGAAACCGCGTTCGGCATCATGCCCGCAATCGGCAAGACGGCCACGGCTTACCGCGCCGAAGTGGCGGATATTGCAGCGGCGTCGTTTTCCGTGATCGACAATATGAAGGTTCCTGCCGACCGGCTTAAGCGCGCACTCGACATCATGGCGCAGGCAGGAAAGGACGGCCGCTTTGAGTTGAAGGCGATGGCGGCCGAGTTCCCATCCCTGACAGCCGCTGCGGCTGCGCTCGGCATGAAGGGCGTCAAGGGCGTCGCCAAGTTGTCGGCCGCTTTGCAGGTGGCCAGAAAAGGCGCGGGCAGCGATAGCGAGGCGGCGACCAACGTCAAAAACCTGATGCAAAAGCTGCAGGCAGAAGACGCGGTTAAGAAATGGAAGAAGTTCAACATTGACATCCGGAAGGAGGTCAAAAAGACGCAGGATGCGGGCGGCGACGTTTTCGAGATGGTTGCCGAACTAACAAAGAAAACACTTAAGGGTGACATCGCGAAGCTAGGCGATCTTTATCAGGATGCGCAGGTTCAGGATTTCTTGCGCCCTCTCATCGAGCATCTTGAATTCTATAAGAAAACCCGCGACACGGCCGAGTCAGCCGCGAACGTTGTCGAGGCGGACTACAAGATCCGCATGGAAACCTTTCAGTCGGTCATCGACCGGACATCGCAGGCGTTCGAAAAGTTGGCGGTATCGGTCGGCGAGTCGTTGATCCCGAACTTGAGTCGGCTCGCAGATATACTGACGCCAGCCGTCTCCGCGCTTGCCGATTGGACCTCGGCAAACCAGACGCTTGCCGGCAACTTGATCAGCGCTGCCGGCGCGGCTCTTGCCCTTGCTATTGCGTTCAAGGCCGTGAAGCTTGCGATAGGCGCGGCAAAACTCCTGTCTCTGATCAGCGGGGGAAAGCTTCTCGACTACCTCGCGCCCCGAGGGACTCCGAAGGCTCCCGTCACCGCATCGTCGATCGTGCCCAAGCCGGCGGTGCCGATTGCGCCGAAGGCGGGTGCAGGCCTGACGCCGGGCGCGTCGGTTCCGAAAACGGCGTCGCCTGGCAGCGCGAGCACGGCGACGACGCCGCGCGTGATGACGCCGGCCGAGATCGCCAGCGCCGCGAAGGGCTCGGCCGCGCTGTCCGGGTCGGCGGGTCTGTCCAAGGTCGCGAACGGGCTCAAGGGCGGCATCATCGGCGGCGTCGTCCAGTATGCCGGCGAGGCGCTGATCGATAAGCTGTTCGACGCGCTGCCCAAGCCGAACATGCCGGCCGGCTATGACCCCAAGGTCGAGATGAACAAGTCGGCTTGGCAGCGGGCGAAGGAGATATGGGCGCGCGCGACGGCGGAAGCTGATCAGGCCGATAAGCGCCCGATGCCCCGACCTCTGGACCCGGCCGATTTCGAGCGCTCGCGCCGCGCGCAGGATGAGCGCCGCCGTGATCCCGAAGCTGCGCGCGGGCGGGCCATGATGGGCCGCGATGTCATGCCCGATGGCGCTGCCGCTGGCGTCGAGGCGGGCGCAGAACTCGGCGACGGCATCAAGCAAGGGCTATCAGGCAAGCAGGCCGAGATCCTTGGTCAGGTCGACTCCATCATCGCCGCAGCCCGGTCCAAGCTCGCCTCTGCCGGCCTGCAGCTCAACATCACGCCGAGCCTTACCGGCGGCGGCGCGGCCCTGCGCGGCATCCATGCTGACGCGGGCGTTTCGCCTTGACGCTGGCCGATGAGGTCGCAGCCCTGCGCGCCCGCGAAAAGGCCCTCTTGGCCGAGCGGGCCGCGCTCAGACGAGCTTGGCTGCCGCCTCCATTATTCCCGCACCCACGCTCGGCGCTGGGGCTCGCGCCGATCGAGGCGGATCTGTTGGCGTGCCTGATCCATCGCCCTCAGTGGTCGCGGGATTTTCTGTCGATAACGTTGATCGAAATGCGCGGCGGAGATGCCCGTGTGGATCCGTCGTCGCCTCGGCACGTCGATGTCAACGTGGCGCGTCTACGCGCAAGGCTCGAGCCCTACGGCGTCAAGATCACCACCTATTACGGGCGCGGCTTCGGCATGCCCCTCGCGCACCGGCGCGCGCTCGCGGAGACGCTGGAGGCCGAGGCGCTGGAACTCGACGCCAAAGAGGCGGCAGCCCGGCAGGTGCCACAGTTCGAAGAGGGCGGGTGGGAAATCCTTGAGCCCTCAGTTACCGAGGCAAATTGGCCGGTTGCGGGCTCTAGGGCGCATCCTGCCCGTCGAGAGCCATAGCTTGAAGGCAAGCGCTATTGCTCGACTCCCGGCCAATCGTCTAGCTTGGAAAAAATCGCGATTGCGGGGCCTGACTTGCTGCCACCATTCACCCCCTCTGGTGTGCTTCCCCCTTTCCATGGCGCAGATGCGACGGATCAAACTAAAACATCGCCCTACCCGCTTTCGATGACAGAACTCGTGAACACGTTCGCCACCTCGCAGGAACGTGCTGAGATTCTACGGGGCCTGCTTCGTTATCGGGCCGCTCTCGGCTCACTAGGGATTACCGGCGGTTTTCAACTCATGGACGGCAGCTTTGTCGAAGAATGCGAGAAGCAAAGGGGCCGCCCACCGTCCGATATCGACCTCGTGACGTTTGCTCATCGCCCAACTTCCGACTTGGGGGCGTGGAAAGCTCTCCTTGCAGCGAACCAGCAGCTGTTTAACCCGTTGGTGACGAAAAATTCATTCCGTTGTGACGCTTATTTTGTCGATCTCGATATCCCGCCTGCGAAAGTTGTGCAGCAAACGTTCTATTGGTGGGGATTGTTTTCTCACCAGAAATCTACCGCCCTTTGGAAGGGCGTCGTTGTGGTGAACCTGGCATCCGACGATGCCGCTGCGGCTCGGCTGTTGTGAGGGCATGCCATGCTCAAGCGCCTAGAACGTGATGCGATCCGGGCAGATTTGGCCTCTATCGAAGCTCTGCTCTCCGCGACCACCGAGGATGAGGATCCAGTCGGCTGGCTCCAGTTCAACCAGCGCCGCGAGATGCTGGCCGAGGAACTTGCTGCCGCTGGTTCGGCCGTCTCCGCCTATGCCGGCGTTGGGTTGTTTTTCGGTGGCCGGCCCGTAGTCGGATCTCACGGAATCATCGCTGACTTTGCAACGAAAGCAGTCGCCGAATTTCAGAACCTCGTGTCAAACGCTTTTGCCGCCGCTGAAGGCGTTGTCGGCGCTCGCGGACCTGTGCCCCAGCGCGACCGGACAAAGCTGCTAATCACCGACGTAGCCCGAGGTTCTTTCGGCTTCATACTAGAACAGGCGGACGAACCCCAGATGGTCGATTCGCAGATGAAGCAGGTTGTTGGCACAGCAATTGATCTTGTTTACCGCGTGGGGTCGCCTGATCAGGAAGCGTTCGAGTCAGTCGCCGAGAATGTTGAGCGACGGGTGTTCGCGTCGTTGACCTCCTTCTTCAAGGTGCTCGACGATGCCGGGGCAACGGTTCGCGTTGTTGAGGATCAGCGCGAGTTCACGCTTGACCGGAATCTGGTGACGCTCGGGAGGGAGCGTGTCGAGGCCGTTGAGTGGGTGGAGCGCGAGGAAACTGTTACGGGCATCTTGTATCTGCTCCCCAGCAGTCGCCGATTTGAGATGCACCCTGCGGACGGTGCTGATGATATCAGAGGAATCATCGCGCCTGACTTCCTCCAATCCGTCACGGGCGGAGGGTCCGAAGTGCGACCCGGCATCATAGGGACACGTAGGACCGTGCGCCTGCGAGTGCGAGATATCCAGACACGCGGGCAGGCATCGAAAAGCAGTTATGTGCTGCTCTCGCTGACAGATCAGGATCAAACGCTGTTGCCGCCGGCCAGTTGATCGCCTTCCAAGGCGCGCAACGCATGCTCCCAAAATAGCCGGCCCTGCGCGACACGGCCCTCTTCGAACTCGGTAAGGTCGACGTGGCGTCCATCGATCGCCAGCATGGCTCCCGACGCCACGTCGCGCGCTACATCGGCGAGCAGAAACACCTGATCATAGGTCGGCATCGCGACAATGACCTCGTCCATGTAGCTGTGGGCGAGAACCTTGTTGCGCATCAGCCGGAGCCGGCGGACGGCCTCGCGCCCGACGCGGTCGGTGTGAAGCCTGTCGAAAGCTGCCAGCGCGTCAGAGATCGCCTTGCGGCACGCCGCCTCCTGACTGTCTGCGAACTCTGGATATTGCGGCGTCCATTGGCGGGCCCGCCGGGCCAATTCATCCTGGCAGCGCTTCTGGCTTAACAGGCGCGCGATGAGCGGGATCGACGCAAGCTCGCGCTTGTTCGGATGGCGCAACCTCGACCCCTCGTCATAAACGCGAGCGAGCGACATCGCGAGATTCAGCACGAGGCTTTGCGCAACGGTTTCATAGGTCACCGCACCGGGCCGCTCTATGTCTGGCGTCGCGACAATGATCGCGTTCGCCGTCTCAAGCGCGGCCTCGGTGGCCAGCACGATGGCAACATCGCGATGGATGGCTTTCACCATGCCGCCAAGGCGGCGCACTGCCTCACTGCGCGTGATAGTGACAGGCTTACGGCGCCGCTGTCGTCCGGCCTTCGCTGCAGTTCCGGCCATGCGTCAAAATGGCCAAAGCGCAGGCTGATAGTGGATCAATGCTGCGCCAACGATGAGCCCGGCGATGAACGGCCAGAACCGCGCCGAGAAGTCAGCTTGGCGGCGCTCGTATCGGGCGAGCTTCGCGGCCTGCAATTCGTCGCTGTCGTTCCTTCCATCGATCCCGGCCGGTCCTTCGAAGTCGAGTTCGATATGGCCGTCAGGGTGCGTGTAGCAGCCGCCAAGCAGCGATACTCGTCGCCTGATGCGTTGCCATGGCGAAAGGTGCCTCAGGTCCATCGTCGCGGGCTACAGCGGCTCTTGAGCCTTCGCCCAGGCCAGCCGGCCGGACGCAGCCTCACACGCCTGCGCGAGCGCCCCAAGGTGGCCGGCGACGCGGTCCAGTTCGGCCGATAGGTCGTCGGCGCTCTCGACCGTGCTGGCGATCATGGCGACATAGGCCTGCACCTGCTCGGGCGGCATCTGCACGAGGGCCATAGCCTGCCGGACAACGGGCAGATTGTCCGCCGCCCATTCGTCATTCTCATAGGGGAAATGCGCGGCCTCGGCCACGAACGGCTCATCACCGCGCGGGGCTCGAGTCGGGAACGGCGTCACGTTGTCGTCGGCCATGAACCATCGTCGCCGGGAAACGGTGGCCGATCAAGCGTCGATGGGAACGTACGGACATGCCGATACATCTACATGCATAAGCGTCAAACCTCTCCCCTTGTTAGGGCAGAAGTTAGGGCATGCGGAGCGAGGCGGGAGAAAACGTAATGATTTCAAGGGTGGGTGGCGGAGACGGAGGGATTCGAACCCTCGATACCCTTGTGGGGTATGCTCATTTAGCAAACGAGTGCCTTCAGCCTCTCGGCCACGTCTCCGTTGGAAGCTCTATGCCCGATCGCCGGTCGATTTGACAAGCGTCGGCTGGGACATTTGCGCGAATTCCCCCTGCCGCGTGTTTTGCCGTCACAAGAAGCCACATGCTGGCGGGAGCGCCGTCAGTTGCTCGCTTCGCGCAGCCGATCGAGCTGGTCGATCCAGGCCAGCGGGGTCGTGTCCCATAGCGTGGTGTAGCTGAGGGGTGGTCATCGGCGATTGCCGGTTAGGTTTGGGTTGCGAACGCA
>JAIETL010000013.1 GCA_019745195.1 Beijerinckiaceae bacterium | reverse complement strand
CGCTACGGCCGGGGGCAGCCGCTCAAGGAGCAGCCGGTCGTCAACGCCATCGAGGCCGCGACCCAGATGCTCGGAGCGGCGGGCCGCCTCGTGATCCGCCCGTCGGGCACCGAGCCGGTGATCCGCGTCATGGCCGAGGGTGACGACCGCGACCTTGTCGAGCGCGCGGTGGACGATGTCGTGGATGCGGTGACGAAGGCGGCGGCCTGAGGTCGCGGGCGAAGTCCCTCCCGTCATTGCGAGCGGAGCGAAGCAATCCAGCGTTTCGCTCTACGCCCGCTGGATTGCTTCGCTCCGCTCGCAATGACGATTGAGGCAGTTGTCGATGTTAACGCATTCGTAAGTAAAGCTCCGCCCTTCAGACTTTCTTGAGGTTAATTCCTAAGGTTAAGTCTCGTTTAAGAAATCACTGGCATCGTCCTTCTCGTCGGTAACTCGCGCGGGCTTGCGTTTCTTGCGCTGCGCAAACACGAAGGACACTGCCATGGGCAGCCTGAAAACCCTCGCTTTGGCAGGCGCGATGGCCGTCAGCGCGTCCGCGCTCGCCAACGCCGCCGATTACCCTTATGCGCCGCCGCCTCCGCCGCCGCCCCATGAACCGCTTGGTCTGAAGGGCTCGATCGGCAGCGGCTGGTATCTGCGCGGCGATGTCGGCGTCAGCGCCGTCACCGTCGGCAAATACGACCAGCGCGAGGCGCGTCAGGCCAACGCCACCTTCTTCGGCAAGGAGGAGCGCAGCAGCGCTTTCTTCGGCGGGGCCGGCGTCGGCTATCGCTTCAACAACTGGTTCCGCGTCGATGGCACGTTCGAGTATCGCGGCGGCTCGACCGTTGGCGTCAGCGACAGCATCGACTTCACCAACAGCTTCGGCCGGCCCGGCCGCCTGACCAACACCTACAAGGGCAACCTGACCTCGATGGTCGCCCTGTTCAACGCCTATGTCGATCTCGGCACCTGGAACTGCCTGACGCCCTATATCGGCGCCGGCATCGGCTATGCCAGCAACACCATCTCCGGCCTGACCGACCAGGGCATCAACTACCCTGATCCGACCGGCGCGTTCTCCTCGGTCATCCAGCCGACGCTGGGCACCGCCTCGAAGGGCGACAAGTCGGGCGTGGCCTGGGCGCTGATGGCCGGCGTCGGCTACGAGGTGAACAAGAACCTCACCCTCGAAGTCGGCTATCGCTACCTCAATCTCGGCGATGCGCAGTCGGGCCCGATCCGCAACGCCTTCCGCAACGAGACCTACGGCCCGCTCAAGGCCAAGGAAATCGACAGCCACGACATCAAGATCGGCATGCGCTGGAATTTTGGCGAGCCGGAGTGCTGCGGCCCCGTCGAGCGCCCGGTCGCCTACGCGCCGGCCCCGCATGTGGTCCGCAAGTACTGATCGTACATGCCATCGTAATTGTGCGGGGGGCGCGGCGCGAGCCGCGCCCTTCGTCTTTGCGAGCGCAGCGAAGCAATCCAGATGTCGGCGCGAGACGCTGGATTGCTTCGCTGCGCTCGCAATGACGGCAAGGTCAGCGCAGCAGCGAGCGGCCGGTCATTTCGGCCGGCTGCATCACGCCGAGCAGCGCCAGAAGCGTCGGCGCAACATCGGCGAGCCTGCCATCGGCCAGTGCCCCGGACGGACCGCCGATCAGCATGACCGGAACGGGATTGGTGGTGTGGGCGGTGTGGGGCGCGCCGGTGAGCGGATCGACCATCAGCTCGGCGTTGCCGTGGTCGGCGGTGACGAGGAGCGCCCCTCCGGCCTGCTCAATCGCCGCCGCGATACGGCCGAGCCCGGCATCGACCGTCTCGCAGGCCGTGATCGCGGCCGATAGCACGCCGGTATGGCCGACCATGTCGGGATTGGCGAAGTTCAGCACGATCAGGTCGAAGCGGCCGGACGCGATCGCCTCTACGGCGCGGTCGGTCAACTCGACCGCCGACATCTCCGGCTTCAGGTCATAGGTTGCGACCTTGGGGGAGGGCGCCATGACGCGCTCCTCGTCGGGATTGGGAACCTCGTCGCCGCCGTTGAAAAAGTAGGTGACGTGCGGATACTTTTCGGTCTCGGCCAGCCTGATCTGGCGCAGCCCGGCGCTGGCGACAGTTTCGCCGAGCCCGTGGGCCAGGCTCTGCGGCGCGAAGAGATGCGGCATCAGCGCGTCGAGCTCTGCGCCGTAGGAGGTCATGCTGACCGCGCTGGCGAGCCTGGGCATGCAAGGGCGCGCAAAGGCGGCGAAATCCGGCTCCAGCAGGGGCGAGAGGATCTCGCGGATGCGGTCGGAGCGGAAATTGAACGAGAGCAGCCCGTCGCCGTCCCGAATGCCTGAATAGCCGCCGATCGCGGCCGGGACGACGAACTCGTCGGTCGTTCCCTCCGCATAAGCGCTGGCGATCGCCGACTGCGCATCGGCGAAGTGTCGGCCCTCGCCGAGCGCGATCGCAGCCCAGGCCTTCTCGACGCGCTCCCAGCGATGGTCGCGGTCCATGGCGAAATAGCGGCCACTGACGGTGGCGATGTGCGCGCCTTCCGGCAGTCCGGCTGTGAAGCTCGCGAGAAAGCCGGCGGTCGATTGCGGCGGCGTATCGCGTCCGTCGGTAAAGACATGCACTGCGACCGGGATGCCGGCCTGCGTCAGCACGCGGGCCAATGCCAGCGCGTGGTCCTGATGCGCATGGACGCCGCCGGGAGAGACCAGCCCGATCAGATGGCAGGTTCCGCCGCTGGCGCGCAGCGCGTCGATCAGCCCGGAGGCGTCCACGCGCGCCGTGATCGAGCCATCGGCGATCGCGGCGTTGATCCGGGGCAGGTCCTGCATCACGACGCGGCCGGCCCCGAGATTGAGGTGGCCGACCTCGGAATTGCCCATCTGCCCCTCGGGCAGGCCGACATCGAGCCCGGACGTCTTCAGGAAGGCATGCGGAGACGAGGCCCAGAGCCGGTTGAAATGCGGCGTGTGGGCCAGCCTGACCGCGTTGTTCTCGGCTTCCTCGCGCCAGCCCCAGCCGTCGAGGATCATCAGCATCACGGGGCGGATCGGCATGGCGGACCTTCAGGGCATGGCATTCCGGAACAGCCGCGCGATAGCACAGGCTTCCCGCGCATGCGAGACAGGCGCGCCCTGCGCCGCCGGCATGGCCGACAACGCATTCTTGATGGGCGCGAGCATCGGCCGCTGCCTATGCTGCGCGCCGAACCGGCCGGATGGCGCCGGGCCTGGGAGACGATGCTCGTGATAAAACTCTATTACCACCCCTCGCCGAACCCCGCGAAGATCGCCCTGTTCCTGGAGGAGACGGGCACGCCTTACGAACTCGTGCCGGTCGATACCCGCAAGGGCGACCAGTTCAAGCCGGAGTTCGTGGCGCTCAACCCCAACGCCAAGACGCCCGTGCTGACCGATGGCGACGCGACCATCTTCGACAGCAACGCGATCCTGCTCTACCTCGCCGAAAAGACCGGCCAGTTCCTGCCGGAGAACACGCCCAAGGCTCGTGGCGAGATGCTCTCTTGGCTGATGTTCGTCGCCACCGGCATCGGGCCCTATTGCGGCCAGGCGGTGCATTTCTCCCGCTTCGCGCCGGAGAAGCTGCCCTACGCGATCAACCGCTACGCCCGAGAGGCCGAGCGCCACTGGGGCATCATCGATGCGCAACTGGCCAAGCGCCGCTACATGCTGGGTGACGCCTACACGCTGATCGACATGTCGGTCTGGGGCTGGGCGACGCGGCTGGGCTTCGCCATCGGCGAGGACTGGGCTGCGATGTTCCCGCATGTGAAGCGCCATCTCGACGAGATTTCGGCGCGGCCGGCGGCGCAGCGCGCGGTGGCGCTGAAGGATCGTTTTGCGTTCAAGACGGAATTCGACGACGAGGCGCGACGAATCCTCTTTCCGCAGAACGCGCATCTCGTCGCCTGAGATGTCATTTCGGTCGCCGCCGGTCGCGAGCTCCTCGCGTCAGGCGGCGATGACGAAGTCGAAGCGGCCGAGCCGGCCCCCTTGCGCCGGGCTCAGCCGCATCAGCAGGCTGCGGTCGAAGATCCCGTCGCGCGCATTGGCGGCCTCTTCGGGAAAGTAGAGTTGCGTCGTCAGGACCGGCCCGTTGCCGGCCCTGACCTTGACGTGGAAATGGCGTGTCCGCCCCGGATAGAGCCCCGGCACGCGGGTGACGAACTGATAGCGCCCCTGCGCGTCGCTGAACTGGTGACCGCGAAAGCGAAAGCCGGCATTGTCGTACGCGCCGGCGCTGTCGGCGTGCCAGAGATCGAGCAGCGCGCCCGGCACCGGCCGGCATGTCCGCGTCAGCACGAAACCCGAAAGCACCAGCAAATCGCCCGGTCCATCGCCGCGCAGATCGGCCTTCGCCGGGGAGGCCGGCGTGAAGAACGGTCCCTCCGTCTGGCGCTTCGTCGCGGCGGCCGGAGCGCCGCAGGACGGGGTCAGCGGCAGCGGCTCGGCTTGCGCCAGCGCGTCGCGCGGCAGGGCCAGCGCCGCCAGACCGGCCGCCGAGAGGGTCGCGATCAGGTGTCTGCGGTCGGGATCGTGCTGTTCCATGCTCAAGGTCTCCCGTCGAATCCGTTATGCCGGGCCGGCGTCTCTGCGCGGCCGGCAAGAGTTCGTTAATGTCCCGCCGATCATGGCACATCCTGGCGCAGGCCGAATTATGTCAAAATCGTGGCGCATGAAGCTCGAATAGCTTAACAGTTCTTAGGAACTGGCATGAGTAGTCCATTTTTGGGACGGATCACGGATGCGTGATCTCGGGAAACAGCTCAAAATCGACGCATTTGCCTTCGGGTGTTGCAGGAATGCGATAGCGCCCGGATGCAGTCTGCGTCATCAGATTGGCACGCGACAACCACCGCCTGACAAGCGCCAGCAGTTCTTCGGAGTTCCCATGACCAAAGGTATCCTCGCCACCCTGGCGCTCGTCGCTCTCGGCGGCACCGCCTTCGCAGCCGACCTGCCGTCGCGCAAGGGCCCGGTCTATGCCCCCGTCGCTCCGATCTTCACCTGGACCGGCTTCTACGTCGGCGTGAACGCCGGCGCCGTCTTCACCGACAACACGATCCGCACCGAAGGCACCGCGCCCTTCACCATCGGCAACGTTCTGGCCGAGCGTCGTCCGTCGTCGATCGGCAATGACGAGGTCGGCTTCATCGGCGGCGCGCAGATCGGCTACAACTACCAGATGGGCGCGCTGGTCATCGGCGCCGAGGCCGACATCCAGTACACCGACATCAACTCGCGCACCTCGCGCGTCGGCACCAGCGGCGCCAACTCCGTCTTCAACCAGGAGATGGACTATCTCGGCACCGTCCGCCTGAAGGTCGGCTATGCGATGGACCGCTTCATGGTCTACGCCACCGGCGGTCTCGCCTATGGCGACGTCTCGAACCGCGCGACGTTCTTCAACGCCGCCGTCCCGACGCAGGTCGACTATATCGGCCGCTCAAGCGACGTCGAAGTCGGCTACACTGTCGGCGCCGGCCTCGAATATGCCTTCACCAACAACCTCTCTCTCAAGGCCGAGTACCTTTATTACGATCTCGGCACCAAGAAGGTCCCGGTCGTGCAGCAGAACCTTGCGCTCGCTCCCGGATCCTATGTCTCGCGCTTCGACAATGACGGCCACATCGTTCGCGCCGGTCTGAACTACCGCTTCAGCACCTTCTGAGACCCGACGTCTCGGACATCGCGATCCGGCCCCCGCTTCGGCGGGGGCTTTTTTGTTCAGGGGCGTATCGCTGGCCGTCTCAGGCGCGCTCCTCGGCATCGCCCTCGCGCAGCGTGGCGAGCGGGGCATCCAGCGTGAACAGCACGCCGTCCGGCAGGTAGGCGGTCTCGATCAGGCAACGGGTCGAGGGGAACGAACGCTCGATCAGCCGCGAGCCGAAGCCGCGCCGGGTCGGCGCCTCGACCTGCGGTCCGTCGCTCTCCTGCCAGCGCAGCCTGAACTGCGGCTCGCCCTCGATCTCATCGATCCGCCAGTTCAGCCGGACACGGCCCGTGGCGTTGGACAGCGCGCCATACTTCACGGCGTTGGTCGCCAGTTCGTGCAGGATCAGCGTCAGCCCGAGCGCGGCCTTGGGGCCGAGCGCGATGTCGGGGCCGGCGGTGGTGAAGCGCTCGGGCTCGCCCTGGATGCCGATCACGCTCTCCACGATGGCGGCAAGCGAGGCGCTGGCCCAGTCGCCGCCGACGAGAAGATCATGCGCGCGCGACAGCGCCGCCAGCCTCGCGCCGAAGGTCTCCCGTGCGACCTCGATCGACGGCGCATTGCGCAGCGTCTGAGAGGCGATCGCCTGCACCATCGCCAGCGAGTTCTTCACGCGATGCGCCAGTTCCTGCATCAGCAGGGCCTGACGCGCCTCGGCCTCCTTGCGCTCGGTGATGTCGAGATGCGCGCCGATCAGGCGAATCGCCTTGCCGGTCTCGTCGCGCTCGATTTGCGCCAGCGCCGAGATCCAGCGCAACTGCCCGTCGCTGGGGCGGATGATGCGATACTCGGCCTGATAGTCGCGCGCTGACCCCAGCACCGTTTCACGGAAATGCGCCTCGGTCGCGGCGCGGTCCTGCGGATGGATGCGGGCGACCCAATCCTCATGGCTTTCCTGCGCCGCATCGGGCGGCAAACCATGGATCAGCAGGTATTCCGGCGAGCGCCTGTTGCGAAAGCCGTTGCGAAGATCGACCTCGAGCCCGCCGACCCGGCCGATCTTCTGCGCCTGGGCCAGTTCCTGCTCGCGCCGGCGCAGAGCCTTCTCGGCTGCGTCGCGCGCCTGCCGTGCGTTGATGACGCCCGTCGTCTCGAAGACGACCGCGAGCACGCCGAGCGCCTTGCCGTCCTCTGCGAAGATCGGACTGTAGTCCACGTTCAGCCAGACATCCTCGGCCATGCCATTGCGATGCAGCACCACCGAGAGATCGCGATATGAGAGCGGTTCGCCGCCGCGATAGACCGTGGCCATCACCGTATGGTGCAACTCGGTCACCTCGGGCCAGGCGTCGAACAGGCTGCGGCCGAGGATCAGTGGGTGCTTGGCGCCGGCGATCACGGCATAGGCGTCGTTATAGAGCAGGATGCCGGTCTCGCCCCAGAACATCACCATCGGAGCGGGCGAGGCCAGGACAAGCTGCAGCGAAGCCTTGAGCGGCGCGGGCCAGGTCGCCGGCGCGCCGAGCGGGCATTCTCCCCCGCTCCAGCCGCGCAGCATGACGCCGACCTCGCCGCCGGCCACCGGCCATCGCGCATCTTCCATGGCCGCTATCCCCCGCGCCCGTTATGGTCCGGCCTCGCAATGGCTGGCCAGCGAGATGGTCCGTGGCAAAATGCGAGGGCTTTCGCAAGCCGTGGACCGCCGTTCTCGCCTGCATAGCAGCCGCGCGGCTCGTCCGACCGATCAAAAGACATTCCGGATGTTAGCCCTTCGCCTGGAAAGCATCTGGCAGCGGCCCACATTTCGCGGCAATGTCGCGGGAACGAATCCGCGCCTGCCGTCCCGGCGAAAGGCGTTGCCGAGGGACAGGAATGCCGACCGATATCGAGATCGCGCGCGCCGCGACGCTTCAGCCGATCGCCGCCATCGCCGAGAAGGCCGGCATCGCGCAGGACGCTCTCAATCCCTATGGCAAGCACATCGCCAAGGTCGACACCATGGCGATGCCCGGCTTTGCGGAGAAGCCCGACGGGCGGCTGATCCTGGTCACCGCGATCAACCCGACGCCGGCCGGCGAGGGCAAGACCACCACAACGGTCGGCCTCGGCGACGGGCTGTCCCGCATCGGCAAGCGCACCATGATCGCCTTGCGCGAACCATCGCTGGGGCCCTGCTTCGGCGTCAAGGGCGGCGCGGCCGGCGGCGGCTACGCGCAGATCGTGCCGATGGAGCAGATCAACCTGCATTTCACCGGCGATTTCCACGCCATCACCTCGGCGCACAACCTGCTGGCGGCGCTCATCGACAACCATGTCTACTGGGGCAATGCGCTCGGGCTCGACACACGCCACATCGCCTGGCGGCGCGTGATGGACATGAACGACCGGGCGCTGCGCGCGACGGTCTCGTCGCTCGGCGGGGCGAGCAACGGCTTTCCGCGCGAGGACGGCTTCGACATCACAGTTGCCTCCGAGGTGATGGCGATCTTCTGCCTGGCGACGCACCTCGCCGATCTGGAGGCGCGACTGGGCAAGATCGTCGTCGGACGAACCCGTGACAAGACTCCCGTCACCGCCGCCGACCTGAAGGCGACGGGCGCGATGAGCGTGCTGCTCAAGGATGCGGTGATGCCCAACCTCGTGCAGACGCTGGAGGGCACGCCGGCCTTCGTCCATGGCGGGCCCTTCGCCAACATCGCCCATGGCTGCAATTCGGTGATCGCCACGAAGGCGGCGCTCAAGCTCGCCGACTATGTCGTCACCGAAGCCGGCTTCGGAGCCGATCTCGGGGCGGAAAAGTTCTTCGACATCAAGTGCCGTAAGGCTGGTTTGAAGCCGGCGGCCGCCGTCATCGTCGCCACGGTGCGGGCGCTCAAGATGCATGGCGGCGTCGCCAAGGACGCGCTGGGTGCCGAGAACCTGCAGGCTTTGGAGGCGGGCCTCGCCAACCTCGCCCGCCATGTCGAGAACATCCGCAAGTTCGGCGTGCCGCCGATCGTGGCGATCAACAACTTCACCAGCGACACCGCCGCCGAGCATGCGCTGATTATGAGCTTCTGCCGCAACCATCTCGGCGTCGAGGCGGTGATTTGCCGGCACTGGGCGGAGGGTTCGGCCGGCACCGAGGAACTCGCCCACAAGGTCGTGGCGCTGGCCGAGGGCGGGGAGGCCGATTTCGCGCCGCTCTACCCGGACACGATGCCGTTGCGCGAAAAACTCGGCACGATCGCGCGCGAGATCTATGGCGCGGCCGGCATCGCGGCGGACGCCAAGGTCAGCGCCCGTTTCGCCGAACTGGAGGCCGCCGGCTATGGCGGCCTGCCGATCTGCGTCGCGAAGACGCAGTACTCGTTTTCGGCCGACCCGACGCTGCGCGGCGCGCCCTCGGGCCATACGGTCAATGTGCGGGAGCTGCGGCTCTCGGCCGGCGCGGGCTTCGTCGTGGCGATCTGCGGGGACATCATGACGATGCCAGGCCTGCCACGCGAGCCGGCGGCGGAGCGGATCCATATCGATGCGCAGGGGCGGATCGAGGGGTTGTTCTGAGTCGCTGGGGAGAAAGGACAATGGCTAAGGTCAATAGCGCTTCGCGCCGGCGCTTTTCAGGAGGGTGTTTGTGCGGCGCCATCCGCTTCGAGGCTATAGGGAGCCCGGGAAAGCCGCACACCTGCTCTTGCAAGATGTGTCAACGCCATACGGGAGCGCTGACGGCTGCCTGGGTCGAGTTTCCGAAAGAGGCGGTGACGTGGACTGGCCTTGGTGGCATGCCGGCTACCTATCGTTCTTCGGAATTTTCGAGCCGCGCATTCTGCCCGAGCTGTGGCAGCTCGATCGGCGCAATCGATGACGCCCCCATCGTCGCACTGCTCGTTGGCGCTTTCGACTCAAGCGGTCGCAAAGAGCTGACGCCGGCCTCGCATTCCTATCGAGCCGGGCGGCCGAAATGGTGGCATGTCGAGATAAAGGCCCAATAGCGCCTGCCGCCGCGTTCACCCGAACGCCAACTGCACCTTCATCGCCTTGCTCTTATCTGCAGCCAGGTCGAACGCCTCGACCGCGCGCTCGACCGGGATGCTCGCCGTCAGCAGCGGCGACAGGTCGATGCTCCCGGAGCCGATCATCGCCACCGCCCAGTCGAACTCCTCATGGAAGCGGAAGGAGCCGCGCAGGTCGAACTCCTTGGCGACGAGCACGTTCATCGGCAGCGTAAACTGGCCGCCGACGCCGATCTGCACGATCACGCCGCCCGGTCGCACGACATCGAACGCGCCGGTCAGGGCATGCTGGTTGCCCGAGGCTTCGAACATCACGTCGAAAGCGCCTTTTTCCGCGCCGTAATCGGCCTTCAGCCGGTCCGGCTGCGCCATCACGTTGATCGCGGCGCTCGCGCCCATTTGCAGCGCTGTCGGCAGCGGTCCGTCGACGACGTCGGTCGCGACGATCTCGGCCGCGCCCGCGGCCTTCGCCGCAACCATGGCCAGAATGCCGATCGGGCCGGACCCCGTCACCAGCACGCGCTTGCCCAGCAGCGGCCCGGCGCGCTTGGCGGCGTGCAGGCAGACCGAGAGCGGCTCGGCGAATGCCGCCATAGCGGCGCTCACGCCGCCGGCGACCTTCACCGCCTGACGCTGCTCGACGACGAGGATGTCGCGAAACCCGCCCTGGACATGGGGGAAGCGCATGGCCGAGCCGTAGAACAGCATGTCGGTGCAGTGCTGCTGCTGGCCGGACTGGCAATAGCGGCAGCGCCCGCAGGAGCGGCTCGGATTGACAGCGACGCGGTCTCCCGGCCTGACCCGCGAGACCTCCGCGCCGACGGCCTCGACCATGCCCGCGATCTCATGGCCCAGAATCATAGGTTCGCGGACACGGATCGTGCCGAAGCCGCCGTGGAGGTAGTAATGCAAGTCGGAGCCGCAGATGCCGCCGGCCTCGATCCGGACGCGGACATCGAGCGGGCCGAGCTCGGGCGCGCTCGTTTCCTCGACGCGCAGGTCCTTCTCGGCATGGATGACGACGGCGCGCATGGCGGTGTTTCCTTACAGCTTGACGCCGATTGGTATCCCTCAGCCCTCATCCTGAGGAGCGGGCGAAGCCCGCGTCTCGAAGGATGCTCCAGCTTGCACCGGAGCCATCTGGAGCATCCTTCGAGACGCCGCTTAGGCGGCTCCTCAGGATGAAGACTGAGTTGAGTTGCGACGGCTTTCGCTCAGTTGTCTAATCGTTTGAATGATGCTTAGCGAAACCGACCCTGCCGGGGCAAACCCAAACTGCCCGGCCTGACAAAAACGAGGATACGCCGATGTCGCTTTCCCTGTTCAGCGTCCAAGACAAGGTCGCACTGGTCACGGGTTCAGGGCAGGGCATCGGGCTCGCCATCGCCGAAGGGCTTTCGGAGGCCGGGGCGCATGTCGTGCTGAACGGGCGCGACAGGGGCAAGCTGGAAGCGGCGCAAAAAGAGATCGCGGCGGCAGGCCGCAAGGTCTCGATCGCGGCCTTCGACGTCACCGATCAGGCGGCCGTCGAGGCCGGCGTGGCGGCGGTGGAAGCCGAGGCCGGGCCGATCGACATCCTGGTCAACAATGCCGGCATGCAGAAGCGCGGGGCCTTCACCGAGTTCCCGGCCGAAGACTGGCATCAGGTGATGGCGACGAACCTGCATTCGGTGTTCTACGTCACGCAGGCGGTGACGAGGCGCATGGTCCCGCGCAAGCGCGGCAAGGTCGTCAATATCGGCTCGGTGATGAGCGAGCTCGGCCGGTCGACCATCGTGCCCTATACCGCGAGCAAGGGCGCGGTGAAGCTGATGACGCGCGGGCTCGCCGCCGAACTCGGCAAGCACAACATCCAGATCAACGCGATCGGCCCCGGCTATTTCGCGACCGAGATCAACAAGGCGCTGCTGGCGGACGAGGCCTTCACCGCCTGGGTCGCGAGCCGCACGCCCGCCGGGCGCTGGGGCGAGACGAAGGAACTCGTCGGCGCCGCGATCTTCCTGTCCTCGGCCGCGTCGGATTACGTCAACGGCCATCTGCTGATGGTCGATGGCGGGATGACGGCGGTGGTCTGAGCGCTCAGGGGCGGCCATCGCGCGCCTTGCGGGCGCGGGCCTCGAACTCGGCGCGGATCGCCTCGATCTTGTCCTCGTCGAGCTCTTCCAGATCCATCAGTTCCTCGCGCGCGCCCTCGACCTTGGCGAGAAGCTCGTCGAGCTTGATCTGCATCGCGGCGGTGTCGCGGTTCTGGCTGTTCTGGATGATGAAGACCATCAGGAAGGTGACGATGGTGGTCGAGGTATTGATCACCAACTGCCATGTGTCGCCGAAGCCGAAGAACGGCCCTGACAGGGCCCAGACCACGATGATCGCGACCGCCATGAAGAAGGTCTGCGGCTTGCCGTCCCAGCGCGCGGTGGCCTGCGACATGCGGGTGAAAAGCGAACGGTCGGTGATCGGGTCGGTCGGCGAGGACATGGCGCGACATCCGTTGCGAGACCGCGCGACTATCGCGCCTCGCGCCTGCGGATATCAACCGACGGAAGCGTCGCGTCGCCGCGCCAGAAAGGCCCGTACCGCCGGGTCGTCGGCCAGCCCGATCGCGCGGTCGAACGCTAGGCGGGCCTCGGCCTCCAGGCCAAGCCGCTGCATCAGATGTGCTCTCAACGCCCAGAACGGCTGATAGGACGCGATCTCCGCCTCGGGCAGCTCCGTCAGCAGCGCGAGCCCGCGCTCCGGCCCGAAGGCCTCTGCGAAGGCCGCGGCGCGGCTGACCAGCACGCCTGTCGTCGGAGCGAGTCGAGCCAGCCCTTCGTGCAGTTGCGCCAGCGCCTGCCAGTCGGTGCGGCCCGACACGGCGCGCGCGGCATGGACCGACTGGATCGCGGCCTCGAGCTGGAAAGGGCCGATGCGGCCGAGCTTCGCGGCCTCGCCGAGCGCGGTTTCGGCCTGCCCGATCATCGCACGCGACCAAAGCGCCACATCCTGTTCGGCGAGGGGTACGAACGCGCCCGCTGCGTCGCGCCTCGCCGCGCGTCGCGCCTCGCAATGCAGCATCAGCGCCAGCAGGCCATGTGCTTCGGGTTCGCGCGGCAGCAGGCCTGCGATCAGGCGGCCGAGCCAGATCGCCTCCTCCGCGAGGCCGCGACGCTTCGGGTCTGCACCCGCGACATCCTCCCAGCCGCTGCCATAGGCGACGTATACCGCCTGCAGCACGGCATCGAGGCGCGGCGCGAGTTCGCTCTGCTCAGGCACGGCGAAGGCAATCCCGGCGTCGCGGATCTTCGCCTTGGCACGGACCAGCCGCTGACCCAGCGCCGCCGCCGAGGTCAGGAAGGCGGCCGCGATGCGGGCAGCATCGAGCCCCAGCACCGTCTGCAGCATCAGCGGCGTCCGCGCCGACGCGTCGATCGCGGGATGGGCGCAGACGAAGAGCAGCTTCAGCCGATCATCGGGAAAAAGCGCGGGTTCCGCCATGGCGAACTGGTCCGTCAGAAGGGCGAGCGTCGGCCCGGCGTCGGCGCGGACGGTCTGCGCCCGCGCGCGGTCGATCAGGACGCGCCGCGCCGTGGTCAGCAGCCAGGCCTCCGGCCGCGCCGGCACGCCGGAGGTCGGCCAATGTTCCAGCGCGGCGCGGAACGCGTCGGCGAGCGCGTCCTCCGCGGCCGCCAGATCGCGCCATTGCCGCGCCAGCAACGCGACCAGCCGGCCATAGGAGGCGCGGGCGGCAAGTTCGGCCGCCATGCGCGCTTCCCTGTCATGGCCGGCCGTCGACGCCATCAGGCCTGTGCTTGCGGCGGAGGTGGCAGCACCGGGCGGACCTCGGTCGAGCCATAGGCGGCAGACGGGCTGCGCGCCGCCCAGTCCAGCGCCTCGTCGAGCCCCGGCACCTCGATGATGAAATAGCCGCCGAGTTGCTCCTTGGTGTCGGCATAGGGGCCGTCCTGGACCTGGCGCTTCCCGTCGCGGATGCGCACCATGGTCGCGGTCGACGGCGGCTGCAGGCCGTTGCCGCTGACGACGACGCCGGCCTGGTTGAGCGCGCCGATATAGGCCATCCAGGAGCCCCAATAGGCCGGAGCCTTCTCGGGGTCGTCGCGCAGGTCGAACTCGGTCGCGTTCTCGCGGAAGATCAGCATGTACTGCATGGCTTGGCCTCGTCATGGATGCCGGAGAACCATCCCCCGGCTGCCATGATGACGTCCAGTCCCGCGCGATTTCGACATGCGCCGGAAAAAAGATTCAGGCCTTCAGCTTCTCCGCATGCCAGGCGATGTGCTGGGCCATGAAGGTCGAGACGAAGTTATAGGAGTGGTCGTAGCCTTCTCGCATCGTCAGCGTCAGCGGGATGCCGGCCGTGGCGCAGGCGATCTCCAGCAGTTGCGGGCGCAGGCCCTCCTCCAGAAAGCCGTCGGCCGTGCCCTGGTCGATCAGCAGATCGGGAACGCGATGGCCGTCGGCGATCAGCAGCGTCGAGTCGTAAGCGCGCCAGGCCGCCTCATCCGGGCCGAGGTATTTTTCCAGCGCGGGCCGAGACCAGCCGGCGGTCGAAGGCTGGCTGATCGGCGCGAAGGCGGAAACAGAGCCATAACGCTGCGGGTTCTTCAGCGCGAGTGTGATCGCGCCATGGCCGCCCATGGAATGGCCAAAGATGCCCTGCCGGCCCATGTCGAGCGGGAAGTGCTCCGAGACGAGCGACGGCAGCTCGTCGCGGATATAGCTCTCCATGCGATAGTTTTTCGCCCAAGGCTCCTGCGTCGCGTCGAGATAGAAGCCCGCGCCGGAGCCGAACTGCCAGTTCTCCGGCTCGTCGGGCACGCCTTCGCCGCGCGGCGAGGTGTCGGGGCAGATGATGGCGACGCCGTTGGCGGCCGCCGCTGCGCGATATTCGCCCTTGTCCATGACGTTCTGGTGCGAGCAGGTCAGGCCCGAGAGGTACCACAGAACCGGAACCGGCCGCTCCTCGCTCTGCGGCGGCAGAAAGATCGCGAAGGTCATCGGGCAGGCGCAGGTCTCGCTCTGGTGGCGATAGACCCGCTGCGAGCCGCCGAAGGCCTTTGAGGAGGAGAGGAGGTCCATCGGGTGTCCTTTTTACTCGGTGCTCATCGCACCCTCCGCCGTCATCCCGGACGCAGCGAAGCGGAGCTCCGGGATCCATCATAGAGTGCCGAGATGCCCGATGATGGATCCCGGATCTGCGCGGCTGACGCCGCTTGTCCGGGATGACGGCGTGCTTGATGACCGGCCGATGCGGCCAGAAAGAGACAGCTCAATACACCACCACGCTCCGGATCGACTTGCCCTCGTGCATCAGGTCGAAGCCATGGTTGATCTCGTCGAGGGCGAGCTTGTGCGTGATCAGATCGTCGATGTTGATCTTGCCCTCCATGTACCAGTCGACGATCTTGGGCACGTCGGTGCGCCCGCGCGCGCCCCCAAAAGCCGTGCCCTTCCAGACCCGGCCGGTGACAAGCTGGAAGGGCCGGGTGGCGATCTCCTTGCCGGCCTCGGCGACGCCGATGACGATCGATTCGCCCCAGCCGCGATGGCAGCATTCCAGAGCCTGACGCATCACGTTGGTGTTGCCGGTCGCGTCGAAGGAGAAATCCGCGCCGCCGCCGGTGAGATCAACGATCGCCTGCACGACCTTGTCGTTGCCGACCTCCTTGGGGTTGACGAAGTCGGTCATGCCGAATCTGCGCGCCATCTCCTGCTTGGCCGGATTGATGTCGACGCCGATGATCTTGTCGGCGCCGACCATGCGCGCGCCCTGGATGACGTTGAGGCCGATGCCGCCCAATCCGAAGACGACGACATTCGCGCCCGGCCAGACTTTGGCCGTGTAGATCACCGCGCCGATGCCGGTCGTCACGCCGCAGCCGATATAGCAGATCTTGTCGAAGGGCGCGTCCTCGCGGACCTTCGCCAGCGCGATCTCGGGCAGGACGGTGAAGTTCGCGAAGGTCGAGCAGCCCATGTAGTGGAAGATGTCGCCGCTGTCGCAGGAGAAGCGGCTCGTGCCGTCCGGCATCACGCCCTGGCCTTGCGTCGAGCGGATCGAGGTGCAGAGGTTGGTGCGGCGCGAGAGGCAGCTTTTGCAGCTGCGGCATTCGGGCGTGTAAAGCGGGATGACGTGGTCGCCGACCTTGAGCGAGGTCACGCCCGCGCCGATTTCGCGCACGATGCCGGCGCCCTCATGGCCGAGGATCGCCGGAAACTTGCCCTCCGAATCCAGGCCCGACAGCGTGTAGGCGTCGGTGTGGCAGATGCCGGTCGCCATGACCTCGACCAGCACCTCGCCGGCCTTCGGCCCGCCGATCTCGATGGTCTCGATGGTGAGCGGCTTGCCCGCCTCCCAGGCGACGGCGGCGCGTGTCTTCATGGTCCGAATTCCTCGCTGACGGCACGGTGCCGGAAGCGAGACGCCTGCGGCCGAGCCCTATCTAGGGCCGGCTGGCGTCGAGCTTGTCAACGCGGGATGCGGCGCGGCGGGCTACATTTGCGACAGCCCACGCATGTCATTCCGGGGCAAGCCGAAGGCCTGAACCCGGAACCCACGACCGGGAGAGCCCTTCGATCCGGTCGATCACGCTCACCCGGTCGTGGGTTCCGGGTTCCTTGCTGCGCAAGGCCCCGGAATGACAGATGGCTCAGAAGCTGTACGCCGCCTTCACCTTCACCAGATGCTGGCTGAAATTGACCAGATCGAGGTCGCCCGGCTGGCCCTTGGCCTTGCCGGCGAGCTGGACGTTGTAGGCGGCCGAGAGCGCGAACTGCTTCGTCGCCTGCCAGTAGACGCCAGGCCCTGCAAAGGTGGCGAAGCCGGCCTCGTTGCCGAAACCGAGGTCGTTGTAGCGGCGCTGATGCCGGACCTCGCCGCTGAGATAGACGCCCTCGACGACCTGATAAGCCAGCGAGCCGCCGACCGAGAAGGTGGAGGATCGGGCATAGGGCGAGGGCCCGGTCCAGCTCATGTCATGCGAGACGTTCAGCGCGGCATAGAGCTTGCCGGGAACCAGCGTCTTGTCGGCGAAGATGCGGAAGCCGGTGTTGTAGCCGGTGAAGGGACCGCCGAATGAAGGGTCGGTGCGGTTGACGCTCGGGTCGATCACCACGGTCAGGCCGATGCCGTGAACGTCGCGCCCAAGGATCTTGTACTTGGTCTCGACGCCCGCGCCCCAGCCGCGCGAATCCACGTCAAAGCCGCCGATCGACGCGTCGGAATACCCGCCGAGCAGATAGGGGCCGACCTCGAGGCAGGGCGCAAGACCATAGGAGCCCTGCAACTGGCCGAGATGGCTGGCAAAGCGGCCGCTGCGAATGCCGAACGTGCCGAAATAGCTCAGGCTCGGGCTGAACGAGCCTCTTTCGGCCACGTCGGAGCCGGTGGTGAAGCCGAAGGCGTCGGTCGGGATACCTTCGCTTTCGGAGCAGACGCTGAGCGGCGGAGCGGCGGGCGCGGCCTTGCGCGAGGGCAGGTCGGCGGCGGATGCGGCGGCGGCGTACAGGCCGCAGCCGGCGATCAGAGCGGCGCTCAGGCCGCGAAACGAATGAAGCATGACGATGTCCCCAGCACGATGTCGTCCCAACCTATGCAATTGCGAACGAGTTGCAATAAGAAATGGAATCGAACCGATCGTCAAGCTGCCCGATCCGCGCTGCGGCTGCGACGGCTTCCAAACGGCCGAAGATGCAATGTCACACCATGTTGTACCGTGGTGACAGGGCGGTCATGGGGCCTGAACGCCGCGCAGGCGCATTGCCGCGACCGGCGCGATCTCCGCCAGTTCCGCCACCGGCTTCCACGCGGCGGCATGGACCTCCTCGATCTGCGCGACCAGCGGCAATGCGGGGTCGGCGAGGAAGAGATATTGCAGGTCGTGATGGATATGGGCCGGCTCGCCACGGGCCTTCTTGCCGGGCACGTCGTGGCTGTCGATGGCGAAGGGTACGTCCTCGCCCTTGTGCCAGGGGTGGAGGGTGAGCCCCTGCACGCCGGTCTCCTCGACGGCCTCGCGCGCCGCCGATGCGTGGAAGCTCTCGGCCGGCTCCCAATGCCCGCCGGGCTGGAGCCAGCGCCCGATCACGACATGGTCGATCAGCAGGATTTGGCCGTGGTCCGGCGAGAGCACGATCGCGCTGGTGGTGAGATGGCCGGGAAAGGTGTCGCGGGAGTCGAGCGCATGCCCCTGCGCGATCTGCCAGCGCAGGAGGGCGAGGTGTTCGTAGCGGTAGGCGACCTCGGCGCGGTAGCGGCCGACGGTTTCGGCGAGGCGGGGGAGGAAGGGCTGGGGCATGGCTTTCGTTAGCCGATTCGAGGTGGGTTGGCAGCGCGCGTCCCTTCTCCCCTCGGGGGAGAAGGTGGCAGCGCGCAGCGCTGACGGATGAGGGCCGGGCCGGAGGCGCGGTCTTCACCTCCATCCCACTCACCCGGTCTTCCCTCATCCGTCTCGGCTTCGCCGATCCACCTTCTCCCCCGAGGGGAGAAGGGACGCGCGCGACCGCCGCCGCCCGCTTCCCAGCGTAGGTGATCATCGAGGGGCAGCGGAGCGCCGCGAGTCGCGTTGGTATCGAACCGCAACCATTGAGCCAGGTTGCGGCGCGGGCAGAGTGAGCCACTGCCCGCACGCCCCGTGGCGCTCCGCTCGTCGGCGATTTCGGAGCGTTCAGAAAAGCCTCCTGCCGCAGGCTGTCACGGGGATAGCCGCGCCGCAAATCCCCGTCCCACCCGACCGCTCCCATCATGCGCGCCATCGCAGGAGGGCGGCATGGCGCAGGCCGATTGGGCTGAGGAGTTGGCGGATATCGAGTTCACGCTGCTCGGGCTCCGGCTCGACTGGCTGACGCTCAGCCGCGATCTGATCGCGAGGAGGCTGCCGAGGCGGACGGCAAAATACCGGCCCGACCAGCCGCGCGTGCCGGCTGGCAGCCCCGAAGGCGGCCGGTGGACCGATGGCAGCGGCGGCTCCGGCCCGATGAGCTTCGAGGAATGGCTGGCCGGCGGCTGGGCCGATTTCGGCGCGAGCGGCAGCGAAGGCGCCGGCGAAGAACTCGGCGAGTGGAGCCTGCCGGATGACGAGGCACGTGTCGAGCAGGTCGGCAATCGCGGCCGTGGCGGCGGTGCTTGGCCGGGCGCGACGCCCGGACAGCAGGCTCGGCTGGCTGCGTCGGACAGTCAGGCGCAGGCGGCGATCCGGCGGGTGCAGGAGATCGATCCGCGCTGGCGTCCGCCTTCCAGCATGTCGGAGGGGATCGAAGGTGCGATCCTCAGCAATCAGGCGGCGGTCCGGCAGGCCGAGGTGCGACTGCGGGAACTACAGGGGCGAGGAATTGGCCCAGGTCCTTTCGCTGAAGAATATATTCCGGCTCGGGGACCAGGTCGCGCAAATGCAAGAGAACAAGCCGAAATCGATCGGATAGGTCGGATATTCGGTTGCCACACCTGCGGGACTACCAGACCCGGAACATCGATCGGCAGCTTTATCGGCGATCACCAGCTTCCAAGTGCGCTCAACCCGCAAAGCGGCCAACGCTTGTTTCCACACTGCAAGACTTGCAGCGCTAAGCAAGGCGGGTTCATGCTTCACTTCAAAGGGATGGGCTCACGATGAGGAAACAGATGATACAACCCGTGAATTCGATCGTCTTCGTGTCAGGCGGGGGGAAGGTCGACGTTCCCTTCGACAAAGTCGATCCAGATCGCCATCTTGTCGCCGCTTCGAAATCGTCGTTGATCGTCAGCGTGCTGCCCGAGGTCGATGGTGAGACGGAACTGACGTTCGGATACAGCAATGAGCTAGATCCCGGTTGGCCTGCCGGTTTTGTCGGTGAAATCGACACGCCTCACGGTGAACTGATCGTCGAAACTGTTGATGAAAAGATTCTAGTAAGACAAGCTGTCGACTCGCTTACAACCAAATTGCGAATTTGGTTCAATAATCCGGTTTGGCCCAGCCGTGTCTTGATCGGCATCGATTGAACGCTGATCAGGATATGTGAACCGCGCCGGGTTTCCCGGAGACCATTTCGTTTGAGTCACGCCGCCATGGCTGGCTCGTCCAGCATGGCGTAGTAGCGCTCCTCGGCCTCGGCCGGCGGGATGTTGCCGATAGGCTCCAGCAGCCGGCGATTGTTGAACCAGTCGACCCAGGCAAGCGTGGCAAACTCGACTGCCTCGAAGCTCCGCCAGGGTCCGCGGCGGTGGATCAGCTCCGCCTTGTAAAGGCCGTTGATCGTCTCGGCGAGAGCATTGTCATAGCTGTCGCCGACGCTGCCGACGGAGGGCTCGATGCCGGCCTCGGCGAGGCGCTCGGTATAGCGAATGCTGACGTATTGAGAACCTCTGTCGGAATGGTGCACCAGGCCGCCGCGATGGACGGGCCGTCGCTCATGCAGGGCCTGCTCCAGCGCGTCGAGCACGAAGCTGGCATGTGCGGTTCGCGATACGCGCCAGCCGACGATGCGACGGGCATAGGCGTCGATGACGAAGGCGACATAGACGAAGCCCGACCAGGTGCTGACATAGGTAAAATCCGAAAGCCAAAGCCTGTTCGGCGCCGGCGCACGGAAAACCCGGTTTACATGATCCAGCGGGCACGGCGCCGCCTTGTCGGCCACCGTGGTGCGCATGGGCTTGCCGCGGATCACACCGTGTAGACCCGCGCTTCGCATCAGGCGCGCCACGGTGCTGCGAGCGAGTTGACGTCCTTCTCGCTTCATCTGCCGCCAGACTTTGCGCACGCCATAGACCTGGTAGTTCTCGTCGAAAACCCGTTTGACCTCCGGCAACAGGGCGGCATCGCGTCTCGCTCGGATCGAGAGTTTGGCCGGATCGCCACGCCGCGAGGCATGAGCGTGGTAGGTTGACGGGGCGATCGGCAGCACTCTGCAGATCGGCTCGACCCCGTAATCCCCACGATGATCGTCGATGAACGCGATCATCGCTTGAACGGGCGGTCGAGCTCCGCCTGGGCAAAATACGCCGATGCCTTGCGCAGGATCTCGTTGGCCTGCCGAAGCTCCCGGTTCTCGCGCTCCAGCAGCTTGAGCTTGGCCGCCATGTCCGTCGTCAGGCCGGGCTTGCGCCCGCTATCGACCTCGGCCTTCTTGACCCACTCGTTCAGCGTCTGCGCCGTGCAGCCGATCTTGGCCGAGATCGACATGATCGCCGCCCAACGGGACGGATGCTCGCCCTCGTGGTCCAGCAACATCCGAACCGCGCGGACCCGCACCTCAGGCGAAAACTTGTTCGTCGTCTTGCTCGTCATGACTCCACCTTCTCAGGAGTTGGAGCCTCCGACAAACCCGGCGCGGTTCATATGTTCATGGTACGTCGTGTCGATATTCGCCCAGTCAGTTCCATCGTTTTCTTTCATGGCGGAGGCGACTTTGTCGTTCCAGCCGAGTCATTCGAGCCGAAGCTTAGTCTCGTCGCCGCCTCGTCAAGCTGTTTTATCGTTGGCTTGTTCCCGGAGATCGATGGTCCAACGGAACTAACGATCGGTCATGCGCATGAAGTCGATCCGGGATACCCGCCAAGTTTCACCGGCTCGATCGAAGCGCCCGGTCGCCGCATACTCATCGATCAGGTCGATGAGTTTGTGGTCCACGATCAGAGCGTCGACGAGATGTCCGTCGTCATCAACATCTGGTTGAGCCACCCTCAATGGCCTGAAAAGGTCTTCATAGGGATCGACTGAGGCCGAAGGCCATCGCCGGCGCCGGCAGCCTCGCTCGACCCTCACAACTTCCCATAAGCCGGCACGGTCAAGAACTCCTCGAACTGCGGCGCGAGCGAAAGCCCCGAGAACAGCTCGATCGCCTCGGGGAACCTCCCCTTGTCGTAGGCTTCCGCCCCGAGCTCGCCCTTCACGCGCTCCATCTCCTCGGCGAGGCAGCGCTTGAACAGCTCCGGCGTCACCTTGGTGCCGCCATCGACCTCGACGCCATAGGCGACGAACTGCCAGATCTGGGCGCGGCTGATCTCGGCGGTTGCTGCGTCCTCCATCATGTTGTAGATCGGCACCGCGCCGCGGCCGCGCAGCCAGGCTTCGAGATACTGCACGCCGACGCGGATGTTTTCGCGGAAGCCTTCTTCCGAGCGCGTGCCCTGATGGACTTCGAGCAGGTCCCTGGCGGTGACGCTGACGTCCTCGCGCGCCTTGTCGAGCTGGTTCTTCTGCGGCATCAGCCGGTCGAACACCTCCATGGCGACGGGGACGAGGTCGGGATGGGCGACCCAGGTGCCGTCATGGCCGTCGCCGGCCTCGCGCTCCTTGTCGGCCTTGACCTTGGCGAAGGCCGCCGCATTGGCGTCGGGGTTGTTCTTGACCGGGATCTGCGCCGCCATGCCGCCCATGGCGAAGGCGCCGCGACGGTGGCAGGTCTTGATCAGCAGCAGCGAATAGGCGCGCAGGAAGGCCTTGGTCATCACGACCTGCGAACGGTCGGGCAGGACATAATCGGCGTTGCGGGCGAGCTTCTTGATGAAGGAGAAGATGTAGTCCCAGCGGCCGCAATTGAGACCCGCCATGTGGTCCTTCAGCTCGAACAGGATTTCGTCCATCTCGAAGGCGGCGGGCAGGGTCTCGATCAGCACGGTCGCCTTGATCGTGCCCACCTTGAGGCCGAGCGCGTTCTGCGCGGCGACGAAGACGTCGTTCCACAGCCGGGCTTCGAGATGGCTCTCGAGCTTGGGCAGGTAGAAATAGGGGCCGGAGCCCGCCGCCAGAGCGGCCTTGGCGTTGTGGAAGAGATAAAGCCCGAAATCGACCAGCGAGCCGGACGCGACCTCGCCGTCGATCTCGATATGCGCCTCCGGCAGGTGCCAGCCGCGCGGGCGGATGATCAGCACGGCGGGGTTGGCTTTCAGCGCATAGGCCTTGCCGGTGGTGGCGTCGGTGAAGTCGATCTTGCCGGCCCAGCGGTCCTTCAGGTTGAGCTGGCCCTCGATCATGTTGGCCCAGACCGGCGAGGAGGCGTCCTCGAAATCGGCCATGAAGACTTTTGCGCCGCAGTTCAGCGCATTCACGATCATCTTGCGGTCGACCGGGCCGGTGATTTCGACGCGGCGGTCCTGCAGGTCGGCCGGGATCGGAGCGACCTTCCAGTCGCCCTCGCGGATATGCTTCGTCTCGGCCAGGAAATCGGGCGTCTCGCCGGCGTCGAAGCGCTTCTGGCGCTCGGCGCGCAGGCTCAGCAGGCGCTTCCGCGTCTCGTTGAAGCGGCGCTGCAGATCGGCGACGAAGGCGAGCGCCTCATGGGTGAGGATCCCGTCGAAACGGTCCCCCATCGCGCCCTTGATCACGACGCCCTTGGGCAGGCTGGCTGACGGCTTCTCGACTGCGGACATGATCGTCTCCTGTGCTCACGCGAACCATGCGCGCGCTTGGCTTTCGACGCAATCGTCTCGAATGGCGGCTCATCTTTTCGAAAACGAGAAAAATGGCGGTTTTCCTGTCCGATGCGCGGCAAGCCCTCGCAGTACATCGCCTTAGCGTTCTGGCAAGGATATCGGCTGGATTTCCGGCCATTGCGGGCAAAACCCGCGAACAGGCCGATGTTTCCGCAGCCGGCTTCACGCGCAATTAAAGACAATCGTCGCGTTCTGGGCATCGAGCAGCCGCCAGGACCGCAGCCGTGACCATGATGCCAGACCAGCACAGCCCCAAGCGTGGCATCGCCTCGCGGTTCGTTGCCGACGAGCGCGGCAACGTGATCATGCTGTTTGCCTTCGCGCTGCTGCCGATCGTGCTGGGAGCCGGAGCGCTGATCGACTACGCGACCGCGTCAAACAGCCGGCAGCACCTCAACGCGCTGGCGGATGCCGCCGCGCTGGCCGCCGTCTCCAAGACGGCGATGACGCAGACCGCGGCGGAGGCGCAGGCCCAGGCCGAACGGATCTTCGACGCGCAGGTCGCCCATGCCGGCGCGATGCTGGAAAAGCGCAGCGTGAGCGTGACGCAGACGGGCGCGACCCGCGCCGTCGAGGTCAGCTACAGCGCCAAGGTCGAGACCGCGTTCATGAAGATCGCGGGGTTCAAGACCGTCTCCGTCAGCGGCTGGGCCCGCTCCTCGGCGGCGAACCCGCCCTATATCGACTTCTATCTGCTGCTCGACAATTCGCCCTCCATGGGCGTGGGCGCGACCACGGCCGACATCAACAAGATGATCGCCAATACCTCGGACAAATGCGCCTTCGCCTGTCACGACCAGTCCAACAAGAACAACTACTACAACCTCGCCAAGAAGCTCGGTGTGCAGATGCGCATCGACGTGGTGCGGCAGGCCTCGCAGCAGCTGATGGACACCGCCTCGACCACGCAGACGCAGAAGAACCAGTTCCGCATGGCGGCCTATACGTTCGGCGCGTCCTGCGACGGCAAGAAGCTGACCCAGATCAAGGGCATTTCGTCCGATCTCGCCTCGGTCAAGGCGGCGGCGGGCAAGATCGACCTGATGTCGATTCCCAAGCAGAATTTCGACAACGACCAGTGCACCGATTTCGACAAGAACCTGACCGCGATCGACAAGGAGATCGAGGCGCCGGGCGATGGTTCGAGCCCGAGCAAGCCGCAGAAGGTCTTGTATTTCGTCGCCGACGGGGTGGGCGACTTCTACAACCCGACAAGCTGCTCCAAGCCGCTCGTCGGCTCGCGCTGCCAGGAGCCGATCGACACGAATTTCTGCAAGGCGATCAAGGATCGCGGCATCAGGATCGCGGTGCTCTACACCACCTATCTGCCGCTGCCGACCAACGACTGGTACAAGACCTATATCAGCCCGTTCCAGTCGCAGATCGGCAAGAACATGGAGGCCTGCGCCAGCCCCGGCCTGTTCTTCGAGGTGACCCCGACCGACGGCATCTCGCAGGCGATGAACGCGCTGTTCCAGAAGGTGGTATCGAAGGCCTATCTCACCGGCTGAGCGTTGCGCTCAGGCTGGAGCGCCGCGAAGCGCGCGAGGAAGCGCGCCTGGGCTGCCTCCGTCGAGAGCGGTTCGAGCAATGCCAGAACCGCGCGCGGCAGCGCCTGCGGCCGGCCGAAATAGCGCAGCGCCTCCTCGCGGCCGAAGCCGGCGAGCTCCGTCGCCTCCAGGAAGGCGGCGATCCTGTCGGCGTCCTTGATCCTGCGTTTGAGGATGGCCGGCGTCGTCGCGGGGAGGCCGTGGCGCAGATGAATCGCAGCCAGCAGCCGCGTCTCCACCGCCTTGTAGGCGTCGCCCATCACCGTCTTGAAGGGCGAGATCATGTCGCCGATGACGTATTCGGGCGCATCGTGCAGCAGCGCCATCAGCCGCCAGGCGTTGCTCCATTCGGGATTGAGGTGATCGGCGATCGCCTCGACCAGCAGCGAATGCTGCGCCACCGAGAAGGAGTGCGGTCCTTGCGTCTGCCCGTTCCAGCGCGCGACGCGGGCCAGCCCATGGGCGATGTCGGCGATCTCGATGTCGAGCGGGGAGGGGTCGAGCAGATCGAGCCGGCGGCCAGACAGCATACGCTGCCAGGCGCGGGGCGGGACGAGTGCTCGGGTCATGCCGCCCGCACGTCCCGCGCCAGCGCCGCGCATTCCTCGCGCCGGAAGCAGCCGGTGAGGTGGTCGTTGACCAGCCCGCAGGCCTCCATGAAGGCGTAGACGATGGTGGGGCCGCAGAAGGTGAAGCCGGCGCGTTTAAGTTCCTTGCCCATCGCGACTGAGACGGGCGTCTGCGTCGGCACCTCCTCATGGGTGCGGTAGGCGTTCTGCGTCACGCGTCCGTCGAGATGCTTCCAGAGGTAGTCGGCGAAGGGCTCGCGCTCGCTGATGGCGAGGTAGGCCCGCGCGCTTTTGATCGCGCCCTCGATCTTGCCGCGATGGCGGATGATGCCAGCGTCGCCGAGCAGGCGCCGGACATCGGCCTCATCGAAGCGCGCCATCGCCTCGGGCTCGAACTGCGCGAAGCCGGCGCGAAAGGCGTCGCGCTTGCGCAGGATGGTGATCCAGGAGAGGCCGGCCTGAAACCCGTCGAGGATCAGCTTTTCGAACAAAGCGCGGCTGTCATATTCCGGCACGCCCCATTCGGTGTCGTGGTAGGCGAGGTAGAGCGGGTCGGTTCCCGGCCAGACGCAGCGGAATTTTCCGTCCGGCCCTTCGACGGCGGCGCGGCCGCTCATGTCGCCAGACGTCATGCGGCCGCTCCAAAACCCGGTTCGCCGGGGAAGGGGAAGCGCGCGAAGGCCGGCTTCTCCACCGTGAAGGCGAGGCCGCCGGCATCGAGCCGCTCGCCCGCCGCGATGGCGTCGGCGACGCGGTCGAGCCGCAGCATGGCCAGCCCGCGCCCGTTTGCGCAGGAGCCGACGCGACCGAGCGTCTTATCCCCGGCGGTCGCCTCGACGCCCATCTCGGTGACGAGACCTTCTGTGAACACGATCGGGACGATGCGCGTGCGGGCCGTGCCGCGATGGTGCATGCGCGAGACCACCTCCTGCCCGACATAGCAGCCCTTCCTGAACGAGACGCCGTTGAGCTGGTCGAGCAGGGCCTCATGCGGAAACGCGTCGCCGTAAGTGAAATCCTTGCCGCCATCGGGCACGCCAAGCGCGATGCGGCGGGCGTGGTAGCCGTCCGTGTCGGTCGTCGCGATCTCGGCGACCGTGGCGCGGTCGGTGACGGCGCGGTCGCCGAGCGCGGGCAGGCGCGGATCGGCGTAGACGAGGCCTGAATCCTCCGGCAGCGCGCCGCCATCAGATGCTGCGATCACCATGCTGTCGCTCGTGAGGTCGTCGAGCGTCACCTTGGAGCGCAGTCTGTAGAGCTTCAGCCGTTTCATCAGGTCCGGGGTCTGCAGCAGCGGAGCATCGAGCAGGAAACCGCCGCCATCCGCGCTCGGGACGGCGACGATGAGACAATCGCTGATGATCTTGCCCTGCGGTGTCAGCAGCGCGCCATAGCCGGCCTGGCCGGGCATGACCTGGTCGATGTCGCAGGTCAGCAGGCCTTGCAGGAAGCCCGCTGCCTCCTCGCCGCCGACGCAGATGACGCCACGGTCGATCAGTTGCACTGCGGTCATGGTTTCAGTCTCCCGGCCGCTGTTTCCAAACGGCGTTGCGGCCGATAGTTAGGCGCTCTCAGCCTGCCGCTCAACCCGGAGACCGCCATGCCCCCGACCTTCGACCTCATCCTCAAGGGCGGCACGGTTGTGAACCAGGACGGGCGCGTACAGCGCGACCTCGGCGTCACGGCTGGCAAGATCGTCGCACTCGGCGATCTGTCGCGCGCCTCGGCGGGCGAGGTGGTCGACTGCGCCGGCCTTCACATCCTGCCCGGCGTAATCGATTCGCAAGTCCATTTCCGCGAGCCGGGGCTCGACCACAAGGAGGACCTCGAATCGGGCTCGCGCGCGGCCGTGCTCGGCGGCGTCACCTGCGTCTTCGAGATGCCCAACACCAATCCCCAGACCACGAACGCGGCGGCGCTGGCCGACAAGGTGCGGCGCGGGCGCCACCGCATGCATTGCGACTTCGCCTTCTGGGTCGGCGGCACGCATGAGAACGTCGCCGATATTCAAGAGCTGGAGCGGCTGCCGGGCGCGGCCGGCATCAAGGTGTTCATGGGTTCCTCGACCGGGAACCTGCTGGTCGAGGACGACGAGGGTGTCGCCGCCATCCTGCGGCAGACGCGCCGGCGCGCCGCCTTCCACTCCGAAGACGAGATGATGCTGCGCGAGCGCATGCCTCTGCGGGTGAAGGGCGATCCGTCGAGCCATCCGGTCTGGCGCTCGCCCGAGGTCGCGCTGAGCTGCACCAAGCGGCTGGTGCGGATCGCGCGCGAAGCCGGGGCGCGGGTCCACATCCTGCACATCTCGACCGGAGACGAGATGGAGTTTCTGCGCGACTGCAAGGACGTCGCGACCGTCGAGGTTCTGCCCAACCACCTGACGCTGGTCGCGCCCGATTGCTATGAGCGGCTCGGCACCTACGCCCAGATGAACCCGCCTCTGCGCGACGAGAGCCATCGCCAGCGCATCTGGTGGGGCGTGGAGCAGGGCATCGTCGATGTGCTCGGCTCCGACCACGCGCCCCATACCCATGAGGAGAAGCACCACCTCTATCCAGAAAGCCATTCCGGCATGCCGGGCGTGCAGACCCTGGTGCCGGTTATGCTCGACCATGTGAATGCCGGCCGGCTGACGCTGGAGCGCTTCGTCGATCTCTCTAGCGCGGGGCCGCAGCGCATTTTTGGGCTGGAAGGCAAGGGCCGGATCGCGGCCGGCTACGACGCGGATTTCACGATCGTCGATCTGAAGCGTCGCGAGACGATCACCAACGCGTGGATCGCCTCGAAATGCGGCTGGACGCCCTATGACGGGGTGAGCGTGACAGGCTGGCCGGTCGGGACCTTCGTGCGCGGGCGGAAGGTGATGTGGGAGGGGGAGTTGGCGACGCCGAGCCAGGGCGAGCCGGCCCGGTTCGTGGAGGCGCTAGCGCGGGCCATGTGAGGTGGCCGACGCAGTGGATCAGGTTGTTTCATAGGCGTTTGAGCTGAGGCGCGGATATCTCCATGCGGTTCAGGCGCCAGGCTTCGCAGCAGGTGCCGTAGCCCTCCGTTCGCCAGACAACGTCCGCCGCCATCCATATCGTCGCTGGACAGAATACCGAGCGTCTCGCGTCTTCGCCCGTCAAGAGGCCACGCTTGCCCTTCGGCAGGTAGCCTGTCGGGCCTGCAGTGCTGGCGTCAGGCATCGGAGACCCTGGAACGATTGGAACGGCGCGGTCTCTTTGAACAGGACGGCGGAAAGGGGGGATTCCGGATTTTGGGGGTTGCAGACGATCTGTAGGCGAGGTCCCTATATCGAGACGCCACCCGACCGTTTCAGATACCGGTGATTGGCGAACGATGGTGTTAGCGTCCCCGTTACGCAAGCCAAGCCGGAGATCGAGCACCATGAGATTTTGGTTAGCGGCCTTCGTGTTGTTATCGCTAGGAGCGCCGAGCCTCTATCTGCTGATCAGCGCATATCAATCAGGAGCGATATGGCATCCGGTCAAATTCGCTGACGACGAGTGGGTTAAATTTCAATCCAATCCCGTGAAATTCTGGATCAACGTCGTGATCCACGTCACACTCGTGGCAATGTCTGCCGGCGGATTTATCCACGTGATCTTCAAGAGGGCACGTCGGTCCAAACGGGATATCTTTAACGAGGGCGCATAAGCCAACGTGCTTTAAATTCCAGTCAGATCCGATACTTGACAACTTATCGTCTCAACCTAACCCGCCCTAGCCTTCATCAGCGCGACCAACTCCTCGTCGCTCGCCGGCATCTCGATGTCGATCGCGGCGAAGAGGTCGCCGGCCTCGCCCTTCTCGCCTTTCAACCCCTTGCCGCGCAGACGGAAGGATTTGGTCGTGCCTGTCAGGGGCGGGATTTTCATCTCGACCGCGCCGGTCAGCGTCGGCACATGGATCGGCCCGCCCAGCACGGCGACCGCCAGCGGCACCGCGACGCGCGTGCGCAGGTCGCGCCCCTCGACCGTGAAGCGCGGATCGGGCCTGACCTTGATCGTCATCATCACGTCGCCGGCCTCTCCGCCATGCGCAGAAGGCTGCCCCAGCCCGCGCAGGCGCATCACCTTGCCGTCCGAGACGTTCTCGGGGATCGTCACCTCGACCTCGCGCCCGCCGGGCAGCCTGACGCGCCGCGACGCGCCATTGGCGGCCTCCGCGAGCGTCACCTCGAGCGTGAAGCTCTGGTCGGCCGGCTTCTGCGGCTCGGGCCGCGCCCGGCCGCGCCTGGCAGCATCGCCGAAGAGCGAGCCGAAGATGTCGGCAGGGTCGAAGCCCGGCTCCGGCCCGCCGCGCCCGAAGGGCGATCCGCCACCCTGGCCGAAATTGAACTCGAAGCCGCCCGCGCGTCCGCCGCGTCCTGCTCCCATGCCCTCGAAGCCCTGGAACTTCGGCTTGCCCTCGGCGTCGATCTCGCCCTTGTCGAACTGCTTTCGCTTGGCCTCGTCGCCGAGGATCTCATAGGCCGTGTTCAGTTCGGAAAAACGGTCCTGCGCCTTCGGATCGTCGCGATTGCGGTCGGGATGCAGTTCCTTGGCGCGCTTGCGATAAGCCTTCTTCAGTTCGGCGTCGCTGGCGGCGCGGGCGACGCCCAGGACCTGATACGGGTCGCGCATTCATGAACCCCATTGATGCGGCGCGCCGGCCTCACGCCTCGCGGCCGGGCTTCAGGCGCGCCAGATATCTGATTGGGCCTGTATCTGGGAAGGCTGTGGCGGGAATGCAACATCCAGATCTGGTTCGAGCCGCGATTTCTGCGGCGCGCCCTAGACGGAGCCCTTCCAGGGCTGCGTCTCCTTGACGACCCACTCCCCGCCCGTCGGCCTGCACGCTTTGCCCTGCAGCCTGGTCAGCTTCGTCTGGAGATGGACGCTGGCGATGAAGCTGCGGCAGATCTCGTCGGCGCTGACATAGGGTCCGCCCACGGGCGTGAACGCGCCCTTGATGCCGCTCTGGGGATTGTCCCAGGACACCGCCGCGCCATTGCCCTGCGGATCGAGCGCAACCGACAGGGCTCCTTCAGCCCTGCGTATGTCCTCGGGGCCGAGATCGGCCGAAAGAGACGCCAGCGCGCCTTTTCCCGTCGTGCGGGCAGGCAGCACCGACGAGGTGGTGACGACATCGTCCTCGGCCTTGGAGGAGAGTCCGAGGATCGGGAACGAAACCGAGCAGCCGGCGCTGGCGAAGGCGAGCAGCATGGCCCCACCGACACAGGCCGCGCGCGCAGGCGTCCTGCGCTGCGGAAGGCTTTGGCTCGCCTTTGACGCTACCCTATATAGATGCACTGCAAGTCCCAGGATCACAGATCGCGCTCGCCCGACGCCGTCTTCAACCACCGAGGATTAAACACGTGGACCGGTTAACGAGCGGTGACTTCACGCAGGCCGACGAGCCCTTCGCCCTGTTTGCGGAATGGTTTGAGGAAGCAAAGCTCAGCGAGCCCAACGACCCGCACGGAATGGCGCTCTCCACCGTCGATGCCGACGGCATGCCCAACAGCCGCATGGTGCTGCTGAACGGCCGCGACGGCGATGATTTCGTGTTCTACACCAACACGCAGAGCCAGAAGGGCCGGGAGCTCCTCGGCCAGCCGAAGGCAGCCGCTTTGTTCCACTGGAAAAGCCTTCGCCGGCAGGTCCGCATTCGCGGCCATGTCTCGGTCGTGGACGATGCGATGGCCGACGCCTATTTCCAGTCACGCCCGCGCGACAGCCGCATCGGCGCCTGGGCCTCGCAGCAGTCGCGGCCGCTTGAGAGCCGCTTCGCGCTTGAGAAGGCCGTGGCCTATCATGCGGCGAAATTCGGCCTCGGCGAGATTCCGCGCCCGCCGCACTGGACGGGCTTCAGGATCACGCCGGTTTATATCGAGTTCTGGCGCGACGGCGCATTCCGTCTGCACGATCGCGTCGTCTTCCGCAGGTCCTCGGCCGGCGAGCCCTGGACCCGCGACCGACTTTACCCTTGAGGATGACCCAGCCATGGCCATGCCGGTATTCGATTTCCCCAAGACCGAGGCCGGCAAGCGGCCGGTCATGCTGCTGACCGGCGCGAGCCGGGGGATCGGCCACGCCACGGTGATGCAGTTCGCCATGGCGGGCTGGCGCATCCTGTCCTGCTCGCGCCAGGCCTTTTCCGACAAATGCCCCTGGCCATCGGGCGCCGACGACCATGTCCAGATCGATCTAGGCGACCCCGAGGATACGATGCGCGGCATCGCTGAGATCAAGAAGCGGCTCGCGACCGAGGGCGGCAAGCTCAACGCGCTGGTCAACAATGCCGGCATCTCGCCGAAGGGCCTGAAGGGTTCGCGGCTGGGCGCGGCGACGACCTCCTTCAACGACTGGCACAAGGTCTTTCAGGTCAATTTCTTCGCGCCGATCATGCTGGCGCGGGGCCTCCTGGACGAACTCACCGTCGCCAAGGGAACGATCGTCAACGTGACCTCGATCGCAGGCTCCCGCGTCCATCCCTTCGCGGGCGCGGCCTACGCCACCTCGAAGGCGGCGCTGGCCAGCCTGACCCGCGAGATGGCGGCCGATTTCGGCCCGCTCGGCATCCGGGTGAACTCGATTTCTCCCGGAGAGATCGACACCGCCATCCTGTCTCCCGGCACCGAAAAGATCGTCGCGACCCTGCCGCTCGGCCGCCTCGGCAAGACGGCCGAAGTCGCCAAGGCGATCCATTTCCTCTGCACCGACGCGTCGAGCTACGTTACCGGCGCGGAGCTCCACATCAATGGCGGGCAGCACGTGTGACGACGAGCGGCCGCATCATTCCGTTCCCGACGGCCGGCAAGGCGGCGACGCGGCCCGTGCTTGCGGCTTCGGTCGCCGTCTTCCGCGACGGCAAGGTGCTGCTGGCGACGCGAACCAGGCCGCCGGCCGACCGGCTCTGGTCGTTGCCGGGCGGCAAGGTCGAGGCCGGCGAGACGCTCGAGGAAGCGGCGCTGCGCGAACTGGAGGAAGAGGTCGGCGTCACGGCGCGCCTGATCGGCTTCAACCGCCGTGTCGAGATTTTCGGACGCGATGAGAAGGGATCGGTGACGCATCATTTCGTGGTCGCGAGTTTCGTCGGAGAATGGCTTTCGGGCGAGGCGAAACCCGGTCCCGAGGCCGGCGCGGTGATGTGGGCCGATCCGCACAGGCTCGGCGGCCTGCCGACCACGCGCGAACTCGGTGACGTGCTACGTCGGGCCGCTGCGATCTTCGACGAGGCTGCGCGACCATGAGGCGCGCCATCCTCATCGCCGCATGGCTGCTTGCCGGGCTGACCGCCGCGGGCCCGGCGCTGGCGCAGGCCCAGCGTTCGCCTGCCGCGACACGCCCCGCAGCACCAGCGAGGGAGCCGGCGCCGCCGCCGGAGCCGCCGCCACCGCCCTACGAGCCGCAACTGCTCAAGCTCGCCGAGATCATCGGCTCGCTGTCCTATCTGCGCACGCTTTGCGCCGCGCGCGAGGCGCAGGACTGGCGCGACCGGATGGCGGCGCTGATCGAGGCGGAAGGCCGCACCACCCAGCGCCGCGAGCGCCTGACCAGCGCCTATAACCGGGGTTTCCGCGCCTATGCGGCGACGCACCGGCTCTGCACCGAGGGCAGCCAGGAAGCATCCGCCCGGCTCGCCGGCGAGGGCGAGCGCCTCGCGACCACGCTGGCCGGGCGCTATGGCGGTTAGTCCGGCGCTGAACAAAGCCGAATTTTCGCCAAAACTCTCCCTGCGGCGTTAACCTTTCTTAAAGGCGGCGGTGGCGGCGCAGGCGCAGGCCCCGTATGCTCGCCATGCTGACGAATACGACTCGGGCTTGTGAGGGCCGAGGCCGGCTCGCCGGCGCGACCATGCCGCAGAGTTTGCAAGCCGCGATGTCCAGCTTCTCCGACGAACTGCCGCTCGAAGCCGCCGTGAGCGAGGAGCGCTCCGATGAGCGCCGTGTCGCCTACGGCTATGTCGAGGACGCGTTCGCCGAGGCCCAGTCCGACGGGCTCGATTCGGATGCGCTCGCCCATGCGGCGCTGTTCGCCGCGTTCCGCACGCTTGTCGGGACCTATGGCGAGGAGGCGACCGCCGTCTTCGCCGAGGCCCTGCCGGAGAAGATCCGCGGCGGCGCCTTTACCGCCGGCACGCGGCACTGAAGTCCTATGCCGGCCTGACCGACCCGCCCTGTCCGATGGCCAGCAGCGCCTCGGCGCGCTCGACGATGTCGCGGACGATCGCGGCCGCCGGCGGGATGTCCTTGACGAGCCCCGCGCCCTCGCCGGCGATCACCGCCGCCATGTCGAAATCGCCGACCTCGCGCGCCGCCTGATAGCGCGGCGCGATCTCGGCCGCATGCTGCATCAGCGCCGTCTCGCGGCCCGTCCACCGCTCGGAATGCGCATTGACGAGGCAGCGGCCGGTGAAGGGCGCGGGCCAGACGTTGCGCCGCGAAATATCGAAGACGAGCCCGCGCACCGTGTCGTCTCCCGACGCCGCGACGATGCGCTCCTTGGCCGCTACGTGCCCGGCCGCCTCGAGGCTCGCATAGAAGCGCGTGCCGACGACGACGCCCTCCGCCCCCAGCATCAGCGCCGCGGCGAGCCCCCGCCCATCCGCGACGCCGCCGGCCGCGACGACCACCGCCTTGTCGCCGACGGCGTCGGCCACCGCCGGCACGAGCGCGAAGGTTCCGCGCGACGCGCCATGGCCGCCGGCCTCCGAGCCTTGCGCCACGACGATGTCGGCCCCCTTGGCGACGGCGTCGACCGCCATCGCAACCGACTGGACCTGACATATGACGCGCGCGCCCGACGCCCTGATCCGCTCCGCGAAGGGCGCTGGATCGCCGAAGGACAGCCAGATCGCGTCGGGCTTCGCCTCTAGCGCCTGATCGAGCAGATGCGGCTGCCTGGCCAGGCTCCAGGTGATGAAACCGACGCCAAAGCGCAGGCCGGACTGCGCCTTCGCGGCGACGAGCGCCGGCAGTTCCGCCGCCAGCCAGTCGGCGTCGCCATAGCCGCCGCCAAGGATGCCGAAGCCGCCGGCCCGCGATACGGCCTGTGTCAGCCGGGCGTCCGCGACGATATCCATCGCCGCCAGCAGCACGGGATGCTGGACGCCAAGAAGGCGTGTCAGGCGCGTGTCGAGGGTCATGGCAAGCTCGCGGAAAGGATGATCGGTCACGCCAGAGTAGCGCGATCGTTCATTCCGAAAAAATGATTTATATAGATGTCAAATATCTGTCAGGCAGAATGCCAAAAATGCTGCCCGTCGCTGAGAGCGCTCGCATGGACGTCACCGAACTGACCACTTTCCTGACTGTCGCCCGCGCCGGCGCGATCACCGCCGCCGCGCGCGAGCTCAACACCGTGCAGTCCAACGTCACGGCGCGCATCCGCACGCTGGAGGACGAGATCGGGCTTCCCTTGTTCGAGCGCCGCAGCCGCGGCATGGCGCTGACCGAGGCCGGCCAGCGCTTGCTGCCTTACGCCGAGCGTGTGCTCGCGCTTCTGCGCGAGGCGCGCCAGGCGGCGCGCGAGGACGGGGCGGCGCAAGGCCCGCTCGGCATCGGCGCGATGGAGACGACCGCCGCGATCCGCCTGCCGCCGCTGCTGGCGGCGTTCCATCAGGCCTGTCCCGCCGTGCGCCTCAGCGTGCAGGCGGGGCCGACCGCGCAACTGGTCGAGGCCGTTCTGCGCCGAGAGATCGACGGCGCGTTCGTCGCCGGCCCGATCCAGCATGGCGAGCTGGCCGCGCTGCCGGCCTTCACGGAAGAGCTCGGCCTCGTCACGCAGGCCTCGATCGGCGAAGGCGATCTCGCTGCGGCTTTCGGGCGCGAGGGGCTGACGATCCTGACCTTCCGGCAGGGCTGCAGCTATCGCCAGCGCCTCGAACAGGTGCTCGCCCGCTTCGGCCAGCCGAACTACGCCCGGCTCGAATTCGGCACGCTCGACGGCATTCTCGGCTGCGTGGCAGCTGGCGTCGGCATCACGCTGATGCCGCGCGCGGTCGTGGCGCAGGCGGCGCAGCGCGAGGCGCTGCGCTGGCACAAGCTCGACGGCGAGGGCGGCGAGGCGACGACGCTCTTCGTGCGCCGCCGCGACGCCTATGAAAGCGAGGCGATGCGGCGATTCGTGGGTCTGCTCGGAGGGGAGGTGGCCGGGACGGCGAAGGTGGAGAAGTTTCGGGCCGGGGGCAGGCGGGTTGCTGCCTCCACATCGGCCTGACCGTACCTGACTGGTCGCAACGGGCGCATGCGTTTCCTCGATGGCGTCCCCCGATAGCTCCGACGGGACCCGCCCCTTTTTTGTCTTGAGGCGATCGCGCAACAATGGCGGCGTCAATGACCGCGAAATCCGGTTTCCCCTTTCGGCCATCCTGTTCTAAGAGACCGCTCCTTTCCAATCGTTCCAGGGTCTCCGATGCCTGACGCCAGCACTGCCGCCCCGACCGCCAACCTGCTCAAGGGCAAGCGCGGCCTCGTGATGGGCGTCGCCAACAACCGCTCGATCGCCTGGGGCATCGCCAAGGCGGCAGCCGACGCCGGGGCCGAGCTTGCCTTCACCTACCAGGGCGATGCGCTGAAGAAGCGCGTCGAGCCGCTGGCCAAGCAGGTCGGCGGGCATCTCGTCGGCCATTGCGACGTCACCGACGGGGCCTCGATCGACGCCGTCTTCGCCGAGGTCGAAAAGCTCTGGGGCAAGCTCGACTTCGTCGTCCATTGCATCGCCTTCTCCGACAAGGACGAGCTGACCGGGCGCTATGTCGAGACGACGGAGGGCAACTTCACCAAGTCGCTGCTGATCTCCTGCTACTCCTTCACGGCGGTGACGCAGCGCGCCGAAAAGCTGATGAGCGATGGCGGCGCCATGCTGACGCTGACCTATTACGGCGCGGAAAAGTGGATGCCGCATTACAACGTCATGGGCGTGGCGAAGGCCGCGCTGGAGGCGAGCGTGAAATATCTTGCCGCCGATCTCGGCCCCTCGAACATCCGCGTCAACGCGATCTCGGCCGGGCCGATCAAGACGCTCGCCGCTTCGGGCATCGGCGATTTCCGCTACATCCTGCGCTGGAACGAATACAACTCGCCGCTGCGCCGCACCGTGACGATCGAGGAGGTCGGCGAGACGGCGGTGTTCCTCGTCTCCGACATGTCGCGCGGCATCACCGGCGAGGTGCTGCATGTCGACGCCGGCTACCATGTGGTGGGTATGAAAGTGCCGACCGCGCCGGACATCACGCTCGACAAGGGCGAGTGAGGCTGGGTCGCCTTCGAATCTCTGCGTGTTATAACTTCGTTGCCACGGAACGCGTGCTCGTGCTAGACGCTCCTGTCTCGGAGACGCACAATGCGCAACTCAATCAGAAAGATCGGCAACTCGGCCGGGATCGTTATTCCCAAGCCGCTTCTTGCCGGGATCGGAGCAAAACCGGGTGACCCGGTCGATCTCGTCGTTGAAGACGGTCGACTTATCGTTGAGCGGGCGCGGAGGGAACCGCGTGCGGGATGGGCGGAAGCCTCGAAGCGCCTCGCCGCCGAAGGGGATGACGGTCTCGTTTGGCCGGAGTTCGCGAATGACGAGGATGAAGAGCTCGTATGGTGAGACGGGGCGATATCTGGCTCGCGACACTCGATCCGACGATAAGCAGCGAAATCCGTAAGACGAGACCCTGCCTGGTCGTCTCACCCCCCGATATCCACGATCATCTGCGAACCGTCGTCGTGGCTCCGATGACGTCAAAAGGCCGACCGGCTCCCTATCGCGTTCCAATCCGATTCGACGGCAAGGACGGACTGATTCTCACCGAACAAGTTCGCGCGTTAGATCGCAAGCGATTGGTGAAGCGTCTGGGATCGGCCCCGCCATCGCTTCTGGCGGAGGTTCTGGAAATCATCCGGGAAACCTACGAGGAGTGAAGCGGAAGACCTGATTGCTTCGCCAGTCTCTGAGTGGCGGCCTCGTCCTGCGTTACGCCCGGATGTGCGCTCGCCTGCCAGAGTTCGAGCGTCGTCACCCCCAAATACACCATCCCCGGCTCGATCTCCGCCAGCGGCCCAAGCACGAACGCTCTCTCCGCCATGCGCGGATGGGGCAATTGCAGGCCGGGCTCGTCGATCTGCTCGTCGCCATAGCTCAGAATGTCGATGTCGAGCGTACGCGGGCCCCAGCGTTCGCCGCGCTCGCGGCCGGCCCGACGTTCGAGATCGAGACAAAAGGCGAGCAGGGCCCGCGGCGGCAGCGATGTCTCGACCAGCGCCGCCATGTTGAGGAACTCCGGCTGGTCGAGCTTGCCCCAGGGCGCGGTGCGCCAGACGCTCGACAGCCTGAGCACCGCGACCTCGGGATGGGCGTCGAGCGCGCGCAGCGCGCCCGCGAAGGCCGCGACCGGATCGCCGAGATTACCGCCGAAGCCCAGCGCTGCCTCAATCTTCACGTCGGAAGTCCAGCCTGATGCCGACGGCGGCCAGTGTCGCCGGGATCGGCGGGGCGGGCTTGCGCAACGTTATCTCGACGCGGCCGACCGGCGGAAACTCCGACAGGATGGCGAGCGCGACCGCGCGCGCCGCCGCCTCCAGCAGGTTGAAACGCCGAGCTGTGAAGGCGGCCGTCACCACCGCGACGACCTTGCCGTAATCCACGGTGTCACCGAGGGAATCGCTGATCGCCGAGGCGCGAATGTCGGTCTGGAGCGCGATGTCCAGCGTGAAGCGCTGGCCCAGCCGCTCTTCTTCGGAGAAGCAGCCGTGATAGGCGTAAATGTCGAGCTTTTCGATCAGGATGCTGCCGGTCTCGCTCACTGGATCGGCTCCGCTTGTCGGGTCAGGGCCGCCCAGACTTTCAGCGCCTGCGCATGTTCGGCGACGTCATGGGCGCGAATGATCGAAGCGCCCTGCGACGCGCCGAACAGATGGGCGGCGATGCTGCCGGCGACACGCTGCGCCGGCACCGACTGGCCGGTGACGACGCCGATCACCGATTTGCGCGAGGCCCCGAGCAGGATGGGGCAGCCAAGTTCGCGCAGCCGCGCCAGGTTTCGGATCAGGGTCAGCGACTGCTCCGGCGTCTTGCCGAACAGGCCGATGCCGGGATCGACGACGATCTGTTCGCGCGGGACGCCAGCCTCGATCGCGATCGCGATCGAGCGTTCGAGGAAGGCCATCACGTCGGCGAGGATGTCGAGCGCAGGGTCGGTCGTTTCGCGGTTGTGCATCAGGATGATCGGCGCGCCATGGCGAGCGGCGACGTCGGCGATGGCAGGGTCTCGCTGCGCACCCCAGACGTCGTTGACGATGGAGGCGCCTGCCTCCAGCGCAGCTTGCGCAATCTCGGCCTTGTAGGTGTCGATCGAGATCGGCGTCGCACCGCCCGCAACGAGCCCCTCGATCACCGGGATGACACGGGCGCGTTCAGTGGAGGCGTCGAGCGGGGCGTGACCGGGACGTGTCGATTCGCCGCCGACATCGATGATGTCGGCTCCGTCCTGCGCCAGCTTGCGGCCATGGGCGATGGCGTCGGTCGCGTTCGTCAGCATGCCGCCATCGGAAAAGGAATCGGGCGTGATGTTGACGACGCCCATCAGCAGCGGCGCGGCGTCGAGGACGAGCCTGCGGCCGTCGGGCAGAGTGAGAGCCGGGGGCATGGGTGTCGATCTTCGGAACCAGTTGCGCTTCCTCTATACGGGCGCGGCGGGCAGGCCAACAGAAAGCGCGGCTGCGAGGCATGGCTGCGACGCATGGTCCAGCGGCGGCTGCGGGCTTTGACGTCATCGACGCCAGCGTGCATGAGCCCGGCATGGTCCCGATCGCCCTCGCCCATCGCCTGATCCTCGTCCGCCATGGCGAGACCGACTGGAATCGCGAGGGGCGGCTGCAGGGCGGGCAGGACATTCCGCTGAACGCGCTGGGACGAACACAAGCAGCCGAGGCGGCGGACCGGTTGCGGGCGCTCGTGCCCGATCTCGCGGCGGTCGATTTCCTGTGCTCGCCGATGCACCGCGCCCGCGAGACCATGGCGATCATGCGGGCCAGACTCGGCCTGGCCCCGGACGACTACGCCATCGACGAGCGTTTGCGCGAACTTACCTTCGGTTCCTGGGAGGGGTTCACCTGGCGCGAGATGCGCAAGGCGCAGCCCGAGCAGTCACGGGCGCGGATGCGCGACAAATGGGGTTTCGTGCCGCCCGAGGGCGAAAGCTATGCGATGCTGGCCGAGCGGATCAGGCCGGTTCTGGCCGGCTTTGGGCGCGAAACCGTCATGGTCAGCCATGGCGGCGTGGCGCGGGCCGTGCTGGCGCTTTGCGCCGGCGTCTCGCCGCAGAAGGCCGCTTTGGCCGAGATCTGGCAGGGCAAGATCCTCATCGTCGATCGCGGCAAAGCCGAATGGGCCTGAACCGGGTCTGATCGACGCGACAGACGTAACCAATTCCGCATTCATCCATGGTTCAGCCGTGCTTTTGCACCAGTCCCATGGTAGCAGGACGTTGCGCGGCGGCGGCAGGTTTTGCGGCTTGGCTTGGCCGGGGGGCAAAGCCGGAGAGGCGTATCGGCAGATGCGGCGATCCGGGTTCGGGAGAAGGTGCGCGGCAGTCTTTCGGGCTGGACGATAGGAGGCTGGCGCCGGCGCGCCTCCCGCCTGGTCGGCTGAAGCTCACGCGCAGCGGGGCACGATGAACGACATCAGCAACCTCCCGGTCGGTTCGCCCGGGCTCGGCGCAAAGCCGCTCGCCATGCTTGCCGGCGAGAAGCGGCCCGATCTGCTGCGCGACGAAGTGCTCGGCGAAATTTTCTCGGCTACGGTCGCGGAGCGCGGCGCGCATCCTGCGCTGACCGATGGCGCGCAGTCGCTGAGCTATGAGGCGGTGTGGACCGCCGCCGGCCGGCAGGCGAGGGCGCTCGTCCTGGCGGGCGTCGGGCCTGGCGACATGGTCGGCCTGTGGATGCCGCGCGGCATCGCGCTGCTGATCGCGCAGATCGCGATCACGCGGGCGGGCGCGGCGTGGATTCCCTTCGACGCGGAAGCTCCGGTCGAGCGCATCGCAACCTGCCTCGACGACGCGCAGGCCAAGGGCCTCGTCACCTGCCTCGGCTGGCAGGCGCGGGCGACCGCGACCGGCCGCACGGTCTGGACGCCCGAGGCGCTGGACGCTGCCGATGACGGCGTGGCGACGCCGGCCCGTGCGCCCGGCCTGACCAAGGACCATCCAGCCTATCTGATCTACACCTCGGGCTCGACCGGTACGCCAAAAGCGATCGTCATCAGTCACCGCAACATCTGCCATTTCCTGCGCTCGGGAAACGCCTTCTACGCGTTCGGCCCCGACGACATCGTCTTCCAGGGCGCATCCGTCGCCTTCGACCTGTCGATGGAGGAGATCTGGACGCCCTATCTCGTCGGCGCGACGCTGTTCGTCGCCAGCCCTGAGACGATGGGCGACGCCGAGAAGCTGCCGGCGGTTCTGACGCAAGCCGGCGTCACCATCATCGACACGGTGCCGACGCTGCTCGGCATCCTGCCTGCCGACATTCCCTCGCTCAGGCTGATCCTGCTCGGCGGCGAGGCGCTGCCGCCGGCGATCGTGCAAAAATGGTCGCGGCCAGGCCGCCGCATCCTCAACACCTATGGTCCGACCGAGGCGACGGTGGTGGCGACCGCCGCGGAGGTCGTGCCCGGCGAAACCGTCACCATCGGCCGGCCGATCGCGAACTACACGGCCTACATCGTCGACGAGGAGATGCGCCTCGTCGGTCCCGGCCAGCAGGGCGAGCTGCTGATCGGCGGGCCTAGCGTCGCCAGGGGCTATCACGGCCGCCCCGAGCTGACGGCGGAGAAGTTCATCGCCAACCCGTTCGGCGGCATCGACGATCCGGTGCTCTACCGCTCGGGCGACGCAGTCAGCCTCGACGACAACGGCCACATCGTCTTTCACGGCCGCATCGACGACCAGATCAAGATTCGCGGCTTCCGCGTCGAGCTCGGCGAGATCGAGACCAAGCTCTCCGACGAGCCCGGCCTCAGCCAGGCGGCCGTCGTGCTGCGGACCGACAACGAGATCGAGCGGCTCGTCGCCTTCGTGGTGCCCGAGCCCGGCGTCGGCGTCGACGGCGCGGCCCTGCGGGCGGCGCTGCGCGAGAAGCTGCCGCCTTACATGGTTCCGGCGCATTTCGAGGCCGTCGGCTCGCTGCCGCGCATGGTCTCGGGAAAAGTCGACCGGAAAATGCTCAAGGCCGCGCCGCTGACCGCGCCGGCAGCCGAAGGCGAGCAGGAGCCGCCGCGCAACGCCACGGAAGCGGCGCTGCTGGAGGCCGCCAAGCGCGTGCTCGGCGCGCAGACCCTGCCGCTGGAGGCGGATTTCTTCGTCGATCTTGGCGGCCACTCGCTGCTGGCGGCGCGCTTCATCTCGATCGTGCGCGAGACGCAGGCCTATGCCGGCATCACGCTGCAGGACGTCTACGGCGCGCGCACGCTGCGCGGCATGGCGGAACTGCTCGACGCGCGCGGCGCGGCGGTGGCGGAAGATCTCTCCTTCACGCCGCCACCCTTCCTGCGCCGCTTCCTCTGCGGGCTCGCCCAGGCGGCGGCGCTGCCGGTCATCATCGGCCTGTCGACCGCGCAATGGCTCGGCATCTTCGTCACCTACATGCTGCTCTCGGGCGAGGAACTGTCCCTGCCAGCGCAGGTCTTCGCGCTGCTCGGCGTCTATGTCGCGATCACCATCGTCACGGGCTTCATCTCCGTCGCGCTGAAATGGATCGTGCTCGGCCGCACGAAACCGGGCGTCTACCCGCTCTGGGGCGTGTATTATTTCCGCTGGTGGTTCGCCTCGCGCGTCGCCGGCCTCGTCCACATCAAATGGCTGCAGGGAACGCCGGTGATGCGGTTCTACTGGCGGCTGCTTGGGGCCAAGGTCGGCCGCGACGTTATCCTGTCGGATTACGAGGCCGGCGCGGTCGATCTGATCGAGATCGGTGACGGCGCGTCCTTCGGCTCCAAGACGACCTTCGCCAATGGCGAGGCGCTGGGCGACAAGCTGATCCTCGGAAAGATCACGATCGGCAAGGACGTCTCGGCGGGAGCATCCGTGGTCTTCGGCCATGGCTGCTCCGTCGGCGACAATGTCGAGATCGGCGACCTGACGACGATCCGGCCCGGCTCCAGCGTCGGCGCGGCCGAGATCTGGGACGGTTCGCCCGGCCGCAAGGTCGGCGCGGTCGATCTCGCCTCGCTGCCGCCGCGCGCCGAAGCCAGCCAGCGCCGCCGCGCCGCGATGACGGCGTTCTACATCCTGATGCTGTTTGTGCTGCCGCCGATCAGTCTTTTGCCGATTTTTCCGGCTTTCTGGCTGTTCGACCAGATCGACGACTGGATCTCGACCTGGTCGGAGGTCAGCTATCTCTGGTACCTGCCGATCCTGACCTGGCCGACCGCGATCGGCCTCATCACGCTGACGGTGTTCCTGATGGCGGCTTTCCGCTGGGCCATCCTGCCGCGCGTCAGCTCCGGCACCTACTCGATCCACTCGGCCTTCTACGCCCGGAAATGGACGGTCGGGCTCGCGACGGAGGTGACGCTGGAGACGCTGTCCTCGCTGTTTGCGACGATCTACATGCGGGCCTGGTATCGCATGATGGGCGCCCGGATCGGCAAGGGCGCCGAGATCTCGACCAACCTCTCGGGCCGCTACGACATCACCGGCATCGGCGCGGGAAACTTCATCGCCGACGAGGTCGTCTTCGGCGACGAGGACATGCGCCGCGGCTATATGCGGCTCGACATGACGCGCACCGGCGACCAGGTCTTCGTCGGCAACGACGCGGTGGTGCCGCCCGGCTCGATCATTCCCGACCGCGTGCTGATCGGCATCAAGTCGAAGCCGCCGGCCAACGACCTGATGTCGCCCGGCGACACCTGGTTCGGCTCGCCGCCGATCAAGCTGCCGACGCGGCAAAAGGTCGATCTCGGCGCGAACTGGACCTACCAGCCCTCGCTCGGCAAGCAGTTGGCGCGGGCGGGTTTCGAGGCGCTGCACACCTCCTTCCCGGCGATGCTGTTCATCACCTTCGGCACGCTGGCGGTCGATCTCGTGCTGCAGCAGGAGATCAACGAGGGCGACTGGAGCGGCCTCGTACTCTCCTTCATCGGCGTCGCGATCCTGATCGCAGTGACGCAGGCGCTGATCTGCGTCGCCTATAAGTGGCTCGCCATGGGCGTCTACAAGCCGGTGATGAAGCCGATGTGGTCATGGTGGGCGATGCGGACCGAATCCGTCGCGGTGCTCTATTCAGGCCTCGGCGGCAAGGTGCTGTTCGAGTATCTGCGCGGCACGCCGTTTCTGCCCTGGTTCCTGCGCCTGTTCGGGGCGAAATTCGGCAAAGGCGTCTGGATGGACATGACCGACATCACCGAGTTCGACTGCGTGACCGTCGGCGATTTCTGCCAGATCAACGCCCATTCGGCGCTGCAGACGCATCTTTACGAGGACCGGGTGATGAAGGTCGGCCGGGTGCGGCTCGGCCGGGGCGTCTGTGTCGGCGCGGCGGCGACCGTACTCTACGACACCCATGTTGGGGATTACGCCCAGATCGGCCTGCTCACCGTGATCATGAAGGGCGAGAACCTGCCGGCGAACACGCGCTGGGAGGGCGCGCCGGCAGTGCCGGCGGGGGGACATTGAGAGGAGGTCAGGCGAGAATCGTACCGATGCCGAGCTTCGGGCCGGCCTCGGCAAGTCGCTTGTCCAGGGTGACAAGTGGCATGCGCGATGGCTCGACGATCGCCAGATGCAAAGCGTCTCCCGATCTGAGGGAGAGCTGAAAGCGGTCGGCGAACCTGGCCGCTCGCCCAAAGGCTGCGATCGGTATCGGCAAGAACAGGAAGCTCTCGCTGCATAAAGCTGCAAACCGCGAGAGCGCAGCTGCCTGTTCATGTTCAGCTAGGTCGCGATTCCGGACTTTTATCGAAAGGGCGGCGGAGACCTCGGTCTTCACCCATTCGCTGATATGGAGTTCTGCCTCCGAATGATCAGACAACCACGTCCAGACGCGGGGCGACGCTGCTTCACGTGTCAGCGCCGCGACGACGAACGACGTATCGAGATAGAACGTCAATAGCGATCCTCGTCACGCATCCGACGGATGAAGTCGCCTGCGCCCTCGGTCTGATAGGTCATGGAGTCTGTCAGGGCCCTCAGCGCGGCGACATCGATGGGCTTGCGTTTGCGTTCAAGCGGCATCAAACGCGCCATGGGCTTACCATGGCGCGTAATGCAGACCTGCTCGCCCGCATGCGCCTCCTCGACCAGAGCGCTCAAATGCGTTTTTGCGTCGGCAAGGCTCACGGACTTCATTGTCTTCTCCCTGACCAAAATATAGGTCATATTTAGTCGAGACGCCGCCTCGCGCCAAGAGCAATTGGCTTCAAGGTTGCCGCTTTCACGTCGATGCATTCCGGCTTAAGAGCCTGCACATCGTCACGCAGGCCCATTCATGTCCCACAACTCCTTCGGCCATCTCTTCCGCGTCACCACCTTCGGCGAGAGCCATGGGCCGGCGATCGGCTGCGTCGTCGATGGCTGCCCCCCGCTGCTGCCTCTCACGGAAGCCGATATCCAGGTCGAGCTCGACCGGCGCAGGCCGGGACAGTCGCGCTTCACCACGCAGCGGCAGGAGCCGGACCAGGTCCGCATCGTCTCGGGCGTCTTTGCGCGTGAGATCGACGGCGTGCAGGTCACGACGGGAACGTCGATCGGCCTGATGATCGACAATGTCGACCAGCGCTCGAAGGATTATTCCGACATCAAGGACAAGTACCGGCCCGGTCATGCCGATTTCACCTATGACGTGAAATACGGCATCCGCGACTATCGCGGCGGCGGGCGCTCCTCGGCGCGCGAGACGGCGATGCGGGTCGCCGCCGGCGCGATCGCGCGCAAGGTCGTGCCGGGCATGCTGGTGCGCGGCGCTCTGGTGCAGATGGGGCCGCACAAGATCGACCGGGCCAATTGGGACTGGGACGAGATCGGCCGCAACCCGTTCTTCTGCCCCGACGCCAAGGCTGCCGCGCTGTTCGAGGGCTATCTCGACGGCATCCGCAAATCCGGCTCCTCGATCGGCGCGGTGCTGGAGATCGTCGCCGAGGGCGTGCCGGCGGGTCTGGGCGCGCCTATCTACGGCAAGCTCGACGCTGAGATCGCGGCGGCGCTGATGAGCATCAACGCGGTCAAGGGCGTCGAGATCGGCGAGGGATTCCGCGCCGCCGAGCTTTGCGGCGAGGAGAACGCCGACGAGATGCGGGCCGGCAATGACGGCGCGCCGCTGTTTCTCTCGAACCATGCCGGCGGTATTCTCGGCGGCATCTCGACCGGGCAGGCTATCGTCGCGCGCTTCGCGGTCAAACCGACCTCGTCGATCCTGTCGCCGCGCGCGACGGTGACGCGCACCGGCGGCGAGGCCGAGATGTTCACCAAGGGCCGCCACGACCCCTGCGTCGGCATCCGCGCCGTGCCGGTCGGCGAGGCGATGGTCGCCTGCGTGCTGGCGGACCAGTTCCTGCGGCATCGGGCGCAGGTCGGCGTGGTCGAGCCGAGGTGGCCGTTTCAGTCAGGCTGAAATTCTGAGTTTCTTCATTGCAACTGAAGTTCGGTTGCACTAGCTTCTCCGCATGAAGCTCGACGCCTGGCTCACGCAGAACAACACCGGCCGCAGCGCCTTCGCGCGGCAGGTCGGCCTGTCGCCGGCCAGCGTCACCGCGCTCTGCAACGACCCCTCCGCCTGGATCTCGCGCGAGAGCGCCGAGCGCATCGCGACCGCCACGGGCGGCGCCGTCACGCCCAATGATTTTCTCGGCCTCAGCCCGCCGAAGGAGCCTGCCATGTCCGCCCACGCCAACGCCGGCAACGTCGCCGCGACCATCGAGGCCTTCGCGCGCGGCGAGATCGTCATCGTCACCGATGATGATGACCGCGAGAACGAGGGTGACCTGATCGTCGCCGCCTCGCTCTGTACGCCCGAAAAGATGGCCTTCATCATCCGCAACACCTGCGGCATCGTCTGCGCGCCGCTGACCTCGGCCGAGGCGCGGCGTCTTCGCCTCGATCCGATGGTGTCCAGCAACGACGCGCCGCTCGGCACCGCCTTCACGGTCACGGTCGACGTCAAGCACGGGCTGACCACCGGCATCTCGGCCGAGCAGCGCTGCAACACGGTGCGCGCGCTCGCCAACGGCAATATGGGCGCGGCCGATTTCGTGCGGCCCGGCCACGTCTTTCCGCTGATCGCCAGGGATGGCGGCGTGCTGATGCGCTCCGGGCATACCGAGGCCGCCGTCGACCTCTGCAAACTTGCGGATCTGCCCCAGGTCGGCGTGATCTGCGAACTCGCCAATGACGATGGCACGGTGATGAAGGGGCCGCAGATCGCGGACTTCGCCAAGAAACACAATCTGCGCCAGATCACGGTCGCGGACCTGATCGCCTATCGCCAGGCGCGCGAAAAGCTGGTCGAGCGGGTCCATACCTTTCCGGTCAGGACGGCGTTTGGCGAGATGACCGGGCATGTCTATGTCACGCCCTTCGAGGACACGCAGCATTTCGCCTTCGTCATGGGCAAGCTCGGCGATGGCGAGAAGGTGCCGGCGCGGCTGCACCGGGCCGATGTGGTCGGAGACGTGCTCGGCGGCGGCGCCGCGATCCAGTGCGCGCTGAAGCGCTTCCAGAAGGACGGCAAGGGCGTGCTGATCTATCTGCGCGACGGCTCGGCCGGCGTGCCGATCAAGAGCGTCGAGGACGGCTCGGACGCAGCTCGTTCGCAGCAATGGCGCGAGGTCGGACTCGGCGCACAGATCCTGCGCGATCTCGGCGTCGGCTCCATCGTCAATCTGGCGTCCTCGCCGCGCTCCTTCGTGGGTCTGAGCGGGTTTGGAATCGAGATCGCGGGCACGGAGCCGCTGGAGTAGGCGACGGTTTCCGTCAACCACCGCCCTCATCCTGAGGAGCCGCTTCAGCGGCGTCTCGAAGGATGCTGCAGGAGGTTCCGGAGACATCTGGAGCATCCTTCGAGACGCGAGCTTTGCTCGCTCCTCAGGATGAGGGCGGAGGGTGAAGCGCCGCTTGTTTACCCCCGCATCAGCGCCTGGACATGAGCGACTGTCGATTTCGCCAGGCCTTCGAGATCGTAGCCGCCTTCCAGCACCGAGACGACGCGGCCGCCGCAATACCTGTCGGCGATCTCCATCAGCTTCCGCGTCGCCCAGGCGAAGTCGGCTTCCCTCAGGTTGATGTTGGCGAGCGGGTCGCGCCAATGCGCGTCGAAGCCCGCCGAGATCACGATCAGATCGGGCTGGAAGGCGTCGATGCGCGGCAGGAGCGCGCTCCCGAAGGCCTCGCGGAACTCCTCGGAGGCGTCGCCGGCGCGCAGCGGCGCATTGACGATGGTGCCGTGCTGGCCGCGCTCGGAGGGCGCGCCCGTGCCGGGATAGAGCGGCATCTCATGGGTCGAAGCGTAGAGCACGCTCTCGTCGTCCCAGAAAATCTCCTGCGTGCCGTTGCCGTGGTGGACGTCCCAGTCGATGATCGCGACGCGCTCCGCGCCATGAGCGGTCTGCGCGTGGCGGGCGGCGATGGCGGCACTGTTGAAGAAGCAGAAGCCCATGGCTTTCACACTCTCGGCATGGTGGCCGGGCGGGCGCATGGCGCTGAAGGCGTTGGCGGCGCGCCCTCCCATCACCTCGTCGACCGCATGGACCGCGCCGCCGACGCCGCGCAGCGCCGCCTCGATCGTGCCGGCCGACATCAGCGTGTCGGCGTCGACCTGGACGAGGCCGGATTTCGGCGAGACCGCGACAAGCGCTTCCGCGAAGGCGCGGGGGTGGCACAGCGCGACCTGATCGAGCGTGCCGCGCGGGGCGTCGATGCGACTCAAGGGGGCGAATCGCTCGTCTTCCAGCGCCTGTTCGACGGCGCGCAACCGGTCGGCGCGCTCCGGGTGCCCGGGCGGCGTCGCGTGAGTCAGGCTGGCCGGATGCGTAATCAGAAGCGTCGTCACGAGAAGCTATGCCTTATTCTGCGTCGGAAGCGGGTGTCCAAACGATGACCGCGTGGCGCGATTGCCACGGTGTGGCGGGTTCTTTGCGAAATCGCCGCCATAAAGGGAACCGGATTGCGCCATAAAGGTTTCGGGCCTAGGAAATCCGCATCTTCTTCGTTCCGCAGGGCTTGTGTGTGGACACGAAGCGTTAACCCCGGATTCATCATAAAGGGCGCTCCGATCCGGCGCTGGTGAAACAGATGAAGCAGTCCATCGTCCTCGCACTGGCGCTTTCGAGCCTGCTCGGCGCCTGCCAGTACAAGACCGTGAATGCGCCCGCGCTCTCGGCGCGCGATGCCGAATACATCGCGCTGGTGCCGACGTTCCAGCACGAGATCACCCATCTGCCCTATGAAATCGCCGACCCGACGGGCCAGGCTCCCGGCACGATCTATATCGATACGCGCGAGAAATATCTCTATTACGTCCTGCCCAACAAGAAGGCGATCCGCTATGGGGTCGCCACGGGCGACGAGGCCTTCGGCTGGACCGGCGAGGCCATCATCCAGCGCAAGGCCGAGTGGCCGCGCTGGACGCCGCCCGCCGAGATGATCGCGCGCTGGCCCCATCTCGCCCCGCGCGCCGGCGGCATGGAGGGCGGCCCGGAAAACCCGCTCGGCGCGCGCGCGCTCTATCTCTACCAGAACGGCCGCGACACGCTCTATCGCATCCACGGCACGAACGAGCCGGAGACGATCGGCCGCGCGGCGTCGTCGGGCTGCATCCGGATGCGCAATATCGACGTGATCGACCTGTTCAACCGCGTTCCGAACGGCACGAAGGTTATTGTGGTTTAAGATCAAATCGACCTTTCCGTCATTGCGAGCGTAGCGAAGCAATCCAGAGGTTGCGCGATACGCTGGATTGCTTCGCTGCGCTCGCAATGACGGGGAGCGTAGTCCGCATCACCCCAGCTCGATCAGCACGATCTCCGGCGGGACGCCGAAGCGCACCGGAACCTTGCTGGTTCCGAGCCCGCCGGAGACCACGAGATCGCGGCCGTGCTCGCGGACATGGCCATAGGCGTAGCGGTTGCCATAGCGCGACGGCACGACCGGCGACCAGCCGAGCAGCCTGATCTGCCCGCCATGGGTATGACCCGACAGGGTCAGCGAGACCCGCGCCGGCAGCCGCGCGAAAACGTCGGGTTCATGCGCCATCATGATCACGGGCGCGCTGTCCTCAGTGATCTGCCCCAGCGTGCCGGGCAGGTCGTCGATGCCGCGCGTGCGGCCGCGCCGGAGCGTCTCGAAGGCGATCTGGTCGCCGAGACCTGCCAGCCAGAGCGGCCCGGCGGCAGTCTCCAGCCGCAGCGCCTCGTTTTCAAGCAGTCGCAAGCCGGCCGTCTGTAGCGCCCGGCCGACCTGCGTTGGCCCGCGCCGTGCGGCAAGCGCCGCCTCGTCATGCCACCAGTCGTGATTGCCGAGGATGGCGAAGACGCCGTCGCGCGCCTTGAGCCCAGCCAGCGCGGCGGCCCACGCGGCCATCGGCGGATCGTCGGGTTCCGGCGGACGACTGGCGATGAAATCGCCCAGCAGCAGCGTCAGGTCCGGCTCGAGCGCGTTGGTCTCCGCCACGATCCGCATGACACGGGCGACCGGCATATGCGGGCCGCCGACATGCAGATCGGAGACCACCGCAACACGCAGGCGTCGGCCCGCCGGCCAGTGGCGCGGCGCGATGCGGTATCGGGTGACCTGATGGTGCAGGGGCGCCCAGCCGAAGGCATAGGCGCTGCCCAGGCCGAAGCCGGACAAAAAAAGACCGGCGAGGGTCCGAAGGACGCCGCGCCGGTCAAGCATGGAGGGTCTCGAAGAAACTCAGACGATCATCACTCGTCGAAGTCGTGTCGCAGAACGCCGGGGGTCTCGACCCGCCGCTCGTGGTCTCTGTCAGGCAACGCCCCGGACGCGTATCTTGTTCCCGCCGCAACGGCGCGAAGTCCGATCGGGCGGAAGCGTGGGGTCTGGGCGTCCGTCGCCGGGGCATTGCGAGAACTCGCGGGGGCTAGCGTCTGGCGACGCGGGCTTTGGGTAATCATGGCTCCTGATGTCCTGCGACTGCAAGGTGCCGGCGGTTCCTGGCCGCCGACCATGCCACCATCGCCGGCAAAGCGGCCGGCGGCGCGGCGTGAATCGGGACAGTTCAAGGCATTTTGTGCGCGGATGTATCCGGCCGCCACAATCTGACTGGCCGCCGACCCTCTCCCGTCGTCCCGGGCGTAGCGAAGCGGAGACCCGGGACCCATTCCGGAACGGCTCAGGAATGGCTCCCGGATCGGCGCGGCTGCGCCGTTTGTCCGGGACGACGTGAGGCCGTTGCAAAGAATGCTCGCCCTGACGGTCAGGCCAGCAGGCCCTCGGCCTTGGCCCAGTCGAGGGTCTTGTCCAGCGCGCGCTCGTAGCGGGCGAACATCTCCTCGATCTCGCCCTCCTTGATGATCAAGGGCGGGCAGAAGGCGACGCGGTCGCCCATCGCGCGGGTGATCAGGCCCTCGCCTTGCGCGAAGAACACCGATTTCGGACCGACGCCCTTCTTGCCCTCGAAAGGGGCCTTGGTGAGCTTGTCCCTGACCAGCTCGATGCCGCCGATCAGGCCGACGCCGCGCGCCTCGCCGACGAGCGGGTGCTCGGCGAGCTTGTGCAGGCAGCGCAGGAAGGTCGGCGAGACGGCGCGGACATGCTCGACGATTTTGTCGCGCTGGTAGATTTCCAGCGTCTTGACCGCCACCGCGCAGCCGACGGGGTGGCCGGCATAGGTGTTGCCATGTCCGAACACGCCGATCTTGCGGCTCTGGTCGACGAGCACCTCGTAGACGGCCTCGTTGATCATCACGGCGCTCAGCGGGAAGTAGGCCGAGGTGATCGCCTTGGCGCAGGAGAGCGTGTCGGCGTTGAGCCCATAGGTCGTGGTGCCGAACATGTTGCCGGTGCGGCCGAAGCCGGTGATGACCTCGTCGGCGATGAAGAGCACGTCGTATTTCGCGAGCACGGCGTTGATCTTCTCGAAATAGCCGTCCGGAGGCGTGATCGCGCCGCCCGCGCCCATCACCGGCTCGGCGATGAAGGCGGCGACCGTGTCGGGCCCTTCGCGGAGAATCATTTCCTCAAGTTCGGCCGCCATGCGCGAGGAGAAGTCCTGCTCGCTCTCGCCGGGCTCGGCGAAGCGGTAGTGATGCGGGCAGGAGGTGTGCAAAATGCCGGGCAGCGGCAGGTCGAAGTCGATGTGGTTGTTGGGCAGGCCGGTCAACGAGGCCGAGGCGACCGTGACGCCGTGATAGCCCTTCAGCCGGGAGATGATCTTCTTCTTGTGGGGCCGGCCGAGCGCGTTGTTCATGTACCAGACCAGCTTGATCTGGGTGTCGTTGGCGTCGGAGCCCGACGCGCCGTAGAACACCTTGGAGATCGGCACGGGCGCGATCTCCTTCAGCTTCTCGGCCAGCTCGATCGCCGGATCATGGCTGCGGCCGGAGAAGATGTGGGTGAAGGGTAGCTTCTTCATCTGCTCGTAGGCGGTCTCGACCAGTTCCTGGTTGGAGTAGCCGAGCGAGGTGCACCAGAGGCCGGCCATCGCCTCGATATAGTCCTTGCCGGCGCTGTCGTAGACGGTGATGCCTTCGCCGCGCTCCAGCACCAGCGGGCCGACTTCGCGATGGGTCGCAAGATTGGTATAGGGGTGGACCAGGGTCTCGATGTCGCGGACGGCGAGATTTGACAGCATCGGATGGCTCCCGGTCTTTATGGATCGCTTATGCGACCATAGACCCAAGACAGCGCAAGCGCTGAGCGATTTTCTCGCGGGTCGCGGCAGACTCTGGCGCAATGCCGGCTTTCGCCCCTGCCGTCATTGCGAGCGCAGCGAAGCAATCCAGCGTCTCGCGCAAACGCCTCGATTGCTTCGCTGCGCTCGCAATGACGGTAAATGCTGAAGCCGAAAGCTTGCCAGTGCCGGTCGTCGTCGCCATGGTGACGGCGATTTTGGAGGAGCTTTTGATCGACCCCGCCACGATGGTGAACCGGCCGGCCGCCGGCCGCGACTGCGGCACCTGCACCTTGTGCTGCAAGGTCTACGAGGTGCCCGCCGTCGAGAGCCCGGCCGGGACCTGGTGCCGGCATTGCCAGCCCGCGCGCGGCTGCGGCATCCACGAAACGCGGCCCCAGCACTGCCGGGCCTTCTTCTGCCTGTGGATGACGCAGGATTTTCTCGGGCCCGAGTGGAAGCCCGAGAAGAGCCGTTTCGTCCTGACCATGGACCCGACGACGCGCTGGCTCTTCGCGCAGGTCGATCCGGGTGCGGCGGGGGCCTGGCGCAAGGAGCCGTTCTACGGCCAGTTCAAGCGCTGGGCGGCGGCCAGCCGCCAGCCGGTGATCGTGTTCGTCAACAAGCTGGCGACGGCGGTGATGGCCGATAGCGAGGTCCAGCTCGGCGTGGTCGCATCAGACGAACGGCTGGTGCTGAAGCAGGGCGTCGGCGGGCGCTCGACGATCGAGAAGATCAAGGTGGCCGCCTAAGGGGCCGCAATCGGCGGCGTGCGGTAGCCGCAGTCGGCCCGCTCCAGCATTGCGCCGACTGCGATCGCAAGACGGTCCTCGCCGAAGGGCGCGATGATCTGCACGCCAAGCGGCAGGCCGTTGCGGGACAATCCGACCGGGGCCGAGAGTGCCGGCAGGTCCGCGCCCGTGGCCAGCGAAGCCCAGAGCAGGAAATCCAGATAGGGCCGCTCCGTACCGTTCACGTTCAGCCGCCTTGCGTGGATGTCGGGGCCGTGGTCGTGCGGGATCGCCGCCACCGGAGCGGGCGGGCAGAGCAACACGTCGTAACTCTGGAAGAAGCGGGCCCATTGCCGCTTCAGCGTCAGCCGGCGCTGGCCGATCTCCTGATAGAGGCTCGGCGTCATCCCTGCGCCGCGCGCCTGCAGCGCCTGATGCGAGAGGTCGCCGCGCGGGTAATTCGGACTTTGAGCCTGGATGCGCGCGCGCACCTTTGGCGGCAGGCCGTAGGCGACGACCGCGTGGTTGAGCAGCGCATAGACCTCGAAGGCCTCGGAAAAGCGCAGGCTCGGCCGCACGGTCTCGTCGACGACCGCGCCGGCATCCGCCAGCCAGCGGCCGGCTTCGCGCACGGCGTCCGCCACCTCGGCATCGACCGGCGCAAACGCGTCGTCGGCCCAGAGAGCGACGCGCAAGGCCCGCGCATCCGTGCGACGCGGCGGCGGGAGGGAGGAGCCTGCGATCGTCGCATCGCGCGGGCCGGCGAGCACCGGCAGGATCAGATCGAGATCGGCTGCGCTGCGCGCGATCGGCCCGGCGACCAGCAGGTCGGCATTACGCGGCGTGCGACGCTCGGGCGGCGGCGGGATCACGCCCCATGTCGAGACCAGACCCCAGCTCGTCTTCAGGCCATAGACGCCGCAGGCATGGGCCGGCCAGCGGATCGAGCCGCCGAGATCGGAGCCGAGTTCGAAAGCCGCCATGCCGGTCGCGACCGAAACGCAGGCCCCGCCCGACGAACCGCCAGGCGAATGGCCCGCGTCCCACGGATTGTTCGTCACGCCGTGGGCCGGGTTGTAGCTCTGGAAATCGCCGGAGAAGACAGGGACATTCGTCTTGCCGATGATGACGACGCCGGCTGCCCTGAGCCTGGCCACGGCGGTGGCGTCCTGCTCCGGCAGGCGCTCGCGATAAGCGGGCAGACCGCCGGAGGAGGGCAGGCCGGCGACGTCGAAGGCGTCCTTGATCGTGACGGCTAAGCCTTCCAGCGGGCGCGCCGTGCCGTTCGACAGCCTTTCGTCGGACGCCTTCGCCATCGCGCGGGCCGCGTCTCGGTCCTGGGCGACGACGGCGTTCAGCGACGGGTTGAGCGCGTCGATGCGTGCGAAGCTCGCCTCCAGCAGGTCGCTCGCGCTGAAGCGGCGCGCGAGCAGGGCCTCGCGCAACTGCGTGGCCGACGCGGTGAGGTCGATCGGCGCTGCCATGGGCGTGCGCTCAACCGGCCTCGACGCCGCGGGCGACCTCGCGCCAGGCGACGACGAGCCGGTCGAGTTCGGCAAGGTCATCGCTGCGCAGCTTGCCCAGCGTCTGCGCGACGAAATCGCGTTGCGCGGCGATGCCGGCCTCGGCGAGGCGGCGGCCCTCGGGCGTCAGATGCATCGCATAGGAGCGCCGGTCGCCGGCGATGGCGCGGCGCTCGACAAGCCCCGCCTGCACCAGCCGGTCGACCAGGCCCGAGACATTGCCCTTGGTGACGTAGAGCCGCTCGGCGAGTTCGCTCTGGCTGATGCCTTCGCGCTCGGTGAGGGTGGACAGCAGGTCGAATTGCGGGATCGAGAGCCCGAGCGCGCGGATGCGCTGCGTCATCTGGCCGAGCAGCCGCGCATGGAGACGCAGGAAACGGAACCAGACGCGGTCGGGTTCGGCCGGCTCGGGACGGGGGGCGGCGTTGGTGGCGGGCACAGGCCATGCTCCGGAAGCGGACCCATCCGACCTAACCCATCGTGCGGGTTTACGCGAGCCCCTCGCCCAAGCGCCGCGCTTTCCCAATGCGCGGGCCTGCGTCTATCCTGCGGGCAACAACCAGAAGACTTGACCGGAGAGACGCCCATGCTCGGCTTGATGCAGGACTGGCCCCTGCTGCTGCACCGTATCATCGACCATGCCGCGATCCAGCATGGCGGGCGCGAGGTCGTCAGCCGCGCGGTGGAGGACGGCGCGCTGCGGCGCTCGACCTACGCCGACGTCAGGCAGCGCGCGCTCAAGGTGGCGCGCCGGCTCTCCGATGCGGGAATCAGGCAGGGCGACCGTGTCGCGACCCTGGCCTGGAACAGCGAGCGCCATCTCGAGCTCTGGTACGGCATCACCGGCCTCGGGGCGATCACGCATACCGTCAATCCCAGGCTGTTTCCCGAGCAGATCGCCTGGATCATCAACCATGCCGAGGACCGGCTGCTCTTCCTCGATCTGACCTTCGTCAAGCTGATCGAGCAGATCCAGGACAAGCTGCCCTCGATCGAGCGCTATGTCATCCCGACCGACGATTATCATATGCCCGACACCACGCTGAAGGGCGCGGTTGCCTATGAGGCGTGGATCGCGGGCGCGGACGAGGATTTCGCCTGGGCCAAGCTCGACGAGAATACGGCAGCCGGACTCTGCTACACCTCGGGCACGACCGGCGGCCCCAAGGGCGTGCTCTATTCGCACCGCTCCAACGTGCTGCATGCGTTGGCCTGCGCCGCGCCGGATTTTCTCGCGCTGTCCTCGCGCGACACGGTGTTGCCCGTGGTGCCGCTGTTCCACGCCAATAGCTGGTCGCTGGCCTATTCCGCGCCGATGACCGGGGCCAAGCTCGTGCTGCCGGGCGCCAAGCTCGACGGAACCTCGCTGCTGGAACTGCTGGAAGGCGAGGGCGTCACCATGACGGCCGCCGTGCCCACGGTCTGGCTCGGACTGCTGCAGCAGCTCGAGGCGACGGGGCAGGGGCTCTCGACGCTGAAGCGCGTGATGATCGGCGGCTCGGCCTGCCCGCGCGCCATGACAGAGACCTTCGAGCGCAAATACGGCGTCACCGTCTCGCATGCCTGGGGCATGACCGAGATGAGCCCGGTCGGCTCGTTCTGCTCGGTCAAGCCGGCCTACGAGCATCTCGACGGCGACGCCCTGCTCGACCTCAAGATGAAGCAGGGCCACCCGCCCTTCACGGTCGAGTTCCGGATCACCGACGATGCCGGCAAGGACATGCCCTGGGACGGCACGACCTTCGGCCGGCTCAAGGTGCGGGGGCCTGCGGTCTCGAAAGCCTATTTCCGGCGCGAGGACGAGGCGATCCTCGACGAGCATGGCTTCTTCGACACCGGCGATGTCGGCACCATCGACGCGCATGGGTACATGCAAGTCACCGACCGCTCCAAGGACGTGATCAAGTCGGGCGGCGAATGGATCTCCTCGATCGATCTGGAGAACCTCGCCGTCGGCCATCCCGATGTCGCCGAGGCCGCCGTGATCGGCGTCGTCCATCCGAAATGGGACGAGCGGCCGCTGCTGGTGATCGTGCCCAAGCCTGGCCGGACGCCCGACAAGGCAGCGATGCTCGCCTTCATGGAGGGCAAGATCGCGAAATGGTGGCTGCCCGATGACGTCGTGCTGGTCGAGGCCATTCCCCACACCGCGACCGGCAAGATCCAGAAGACGGCGCTCCGGGAGCAGTTCAGGGATTATCGCTTTCCGGGGGTCTGAGCGGGAGGCTGTCCGGGGCGTCCCAGCATCGCCCTTGCCTTCCGGCCGACGCCGCGTCACCAAAGGCCATGCATCGCCGTCTCGTCTTCGAGGAGCCTGTCTCGCGCGCCGCGCTCTGGAGCCGGCGGCTGGCGTGGTTTTCGCTCGCGGTGCTGGTCGTCGCGCTCGTCGCCTTCCGTCTTGGCGAGCCGAGCCAGCAGGGGCTGGCGCCGATCATCGGGGCTTATGGCTTCGTCGTGCTGGCGCTGCTGCTCTCGGTCGCGGCGTTCATGCGCATCTGGCAATCGGGGCATCGCGGGGTCGGCATGGCGGCGCAGGCATTTCTCCTCTCGCTCGTGCTGCTCGCCCCGGCGGCCTACGCCGTCTTCAAGCTCACGACGCTGCCGCTCCTCAACGACGTCTCGACCGATGTCGACGATCCACCGGCGTTCAGCCGCTCGCGCGTCGCGCTCGATGCGCGCAAGGGCCGCGTGCCGCCAGACTTATCCGCCGAGCGCCGGCGCATCCAGCGCCAGGCCTATCCGAAGGTGGTCCCGATCGTGCTCGAACTCCCGGCCGAGATCGCGTTCGACATCGCGCGCAAGGCCGCCGTGAACCAGGGCTGGCAGGTGCTGGAATCGGCCAGACCCGGCGGGCGCACGGGGGCAGGGCGGATCGAGGCGGTGGCGCGTACACGCATCCTGCGCTTTTTGGACGACATCACCATCCGCGTGCGCCCGCGCGCCGATGGCAGCCGCATCGACATCCGCTCGGCCTCGCGGCTGGGCAGCCATGATTTCGGCGCGAACGCGGCCCGGATCGCGGCCTTCTCGGAGGAGGTCGAGCTGCTGGTCGAGGCGCGCTGAGGGGTCGATCGCCATTTGTCCTTTCGGACGATGCTTCAGACCCGGTGAAACCGGCTCGCGAGTTGCGGCAGCGGGTCGTCGCAGGCGACGACGCCGCGCAGGACCAGATCTTCCAGTTGCGCCAATACCGATAGCGAGGCCGCGCCGTGCAGCGCCGCGGGCAGGCCCTGATAGATCGGCGGCACCATGGCGGCGATGGTTTCGTCGCCCTCGGCAAGCCGGTTCAGGATCGCCGCCTCGCGCTGGCGGCGATGTTGCACCAGGCCGCGGAGGAAACGCTGCGGCTCCGCGACCGGGCCGCCATGGCCGGGCCAGTAGCGCGCATGCTCCATGCCGCGCAGCCGTTCGATCGAGGCCATGAAGTCGGCCATCGAACCGTCGGGCGGGGCGATCACCGAGGTCGACCAGGCCATGACATGATCGCCGGAGAACAGGGCGTTTTCCTCGGTCAGCGTGAAGGCGAGGTGGTTGGCGGTGTGGCCCGGCGTCGCCACCGCCTGCAGGGTCCAGCCGCGCCCAGCGATCGTGTCGCCATGCTGCATTTCGAGATCGGGCGCGTAGTCGCGGTCGGCTGCGGCGTCGAGCGGGTTCAGTTCGCCGAGCGCGAGTTCGCGCGCCGGCCGGTGCGGGCCGCAGCCGACGAGGCGCGCGCCGGTGGCGGCTTTCAGCGCGGCGGCCGCCGGAGAATGGTCGCGGTGGGTGTGAGTCACGACGATGTCGCTGACGGTCTCGCTGCCGAGCGCCGCCAGCAGCCGCGTGATGTGGCCGAGATCGTCGGGGCCAGGGTCGATCACCGCGACGCGGCCGCGCCCGACGATATAGGTGCAGGTGCCGGTGAAGGTCATCGGGCCGGCATTGCCGGCGATCAGCCGCCGGACCAGAGGCGAAAGCTCGGCGACCTCGCGCGCGGGGGCGGCCGTCCGGTCGAACTCGATCTCGTCGTTCATCGTCATCCGATCCGCAGGCGCAGTTGCCGGCGCAATGCGCCTGCCGGGTTGCCCATCCGCGCACCGGGCCGGGCGCTTGTGGGGCGTTGCGGCATTTCCTATAGACGGTTTGACGCGGCTGCAAAGCGCGGCCGGAATCGACAGGACCAACGCCATGGCGCAGAGCTCTTCCCTTCACGCCCCGACGCTTGCGCATGCGGCGCTGCCCGCTGTGTCGAGCGCGCGCGCCGCGCTGCTGCGCAATCTCGCGCTGGCCGTCGCCGGCAGCCTGCTGCTGGTGCTCGCCGCCAAGATCAAGGTGCCGTTCTGGCCGGTGCCGATGACGCTCCAGACGCTGGCCGTGCTCTCGATCGGCGCGGCCTATGGCTCGCGGCTCGGCGTGGCGACCGTGCTGCTCTATATCGGCTACGGTCTTTTCGGCCTGCCCGTGTTCACCAACACGCCGCCCGTCGCACCGGGCCTCGCTTACCTGATGGGCCCGACCGGCGGCTTCCTGATCGGTTTCGTGGCGATGGCCGCGATCGCCGGCTGGGCGGCGAAGCGCGGTGCGTCCTGGCTGCGCCTCGCCGGCGGCATGGCGCTGGCCGAGATCGTGATGATGAGCGCCGGCTTCTTCTGGCTCGCGCTCGGCGCGCAGATGGCGAGCGGCGCCACGGGCCTGGGCCTCGACAAGGCCTTCCTGTTCGGCGTGCAGCCCTTCCTGATCGGCGATGCGCTCAAGGTCGCGCTGGCGGCCTGCTTCACCGGAGCAGGCTGGTCGCTGATCGGCAGGCGCGGCTGACCATCCGCCAGAAGGCGAATCGAAAAGGCCGGAGCTGGCGCTCCGGCCTTTTCGTTATGGGCAGCATGGCTTTCAGCCGGCCGGCCTGGTGTCGCCGCAGGCCTTGTCTGGACCGGCGCTGAAGAACTTCACCGGATCGCCGCATTTGTCGCAGCCCGCGAGCGCGACGGAGACGGCGAACAGGCCGGCGAGAATGACGAGGCGTTTCATGGTCGGCAGCGCTCCTGATCGACGCAAGCTCTTACACGAGCCCGCAGGCGGCTGCCAGCCGGCCTGCCGGGGCGGAGCGCGCAAGCAATCGGACGGGTCAAAAGGCGGTCGGGAACGGCCTTGTCGAAACATCACTGGTCGGAGTGGCAGGATTTGAACCTGCGACCCCTACGTCCCGAACGTAGTGCGCTACCAGACTGCGCTACACTCCGATCATGTGATGGCGGGCTTATAGCCAGCGCCGCCCGGCGATGCAACAGCGCCGGCGCGGCGGCCCGACGATTTATCCCGGCGCGGCGTCGCATGGGCCGCGTGGCCGGTTGCGCAAGGGCGCGCCGCATTCTAGAAGGCGCGCACCGGTGGGGCGTCGCCAAGTGGTAAGGCAGCGGTTTTTGGTACCGCCATTCGGAGGTTCGAATCCTCCCGCCCCAGCCAGGCCCCTCAACCGAATCCGACCATTTTTTCGTCTCGGCAAGTCCTGCGGCGGCGTCGCCGGTCAGCGAGGGGTCATCGGTCCCGGGAGCAGTTGGGCGCTCCGGACCATGACTCCGAGGACGTCCACAAAACCGGGTCGACTCCAGTTCCAGGCCGATGATGGCCCGGTTCGTGCTGGAGAGAGGCGCGGCGGGGCCCGACGCCGAACGGCCAGACCCTGCTCGGCGGATTTTATTGCATGCAATGGCGGTATCGTATCGCATGCAATGGTGGTTTCGCGCGGCGAGTCGCCGCCGTGACGGCACAGGTCTGTCGGCGAGGCCGCAGCATGGGAGAGGATCGGGATCTGATGTCGGGCTCCCTGTTGTTGTGCGATGTTCGCCCCTATGGCGGGGCAGCGATCGATATCCTCATCGAAAGCGGCAGGATCATGCGGATCGGGCCGGGCCTTGCGCCGCCCGCAGGCGTCACGGTGGAGGAGGGGCGGGGCGAAATCGTCGTGCCGGGCCTCGTCGAGGCCCACACCCATCTCGACAAGACCATGCTCGGAATGCCCTGGTATGTGAACGAGGTCGGCCCGAAGCTGCTCGACAAGATCGACAATGAGCGGATGAACAAAAAGCGGCTCGACATCGAACCCGCGCGCCAGTCGGCCCGTCAGGCCGTGCAGGCTTCGCTCTTCGGCGCGACCCATATCCGCAGCCATGTCGATGTCGATACCGAGCACGGGCTCTGGGGCACCGAGGGCGTAATGGCGACGCGCGACGCCTGGCGCGACATCGTCGATATCGAACTCGTCGCCTTTCCGCAGTCGGGCCTGCTGCGCCGGCCGGGCACGCTGGAGCTGATGGATGCGGCGATGAAGGCCGGCTGCGAGGTCGTCGGCGGGCTCGATCCCTGCGCCATCGACCGCGATCCCAAGGGCCATCTCGACGCGATCTTCGGGCTTTGCCAGCGCTACGGAAAGCCGCTCGACATCCATCTGCATGAGCCCGGTGAGATGGGCGCCTTCTCGCTCGACCTGATCATCGAACGGACGCGGGCTCTCGGCATGCAGGGCAAGGTCGCGGTCAGCCACGCCTTCTGCCTCGGCGCGCCCGATCCGGCCCTCGTCGACCCGCTGATCGAGGCGATCGCCGAGCTCGACATCGCTATCGTCACCACCGCGCCGGCGAGCCGTCCGGTTCCGGCGGTGAAGCGGCTGCTCGCCGCCGGCATCCGCATCGCGGCCGGCTCCGACGGCATCCGCGACACCTGGAATCCCTATGGCAACGGCGACATGCTGGAGCGGGCAATGCTGGTCGGCCTGCGCAACAATCTGCGCCGTGACGACGAGATGAGGCTCGCGCTCGAGACCTGCACGACCGAGGGCGCGAAACTGATGCAGATTGCCGACTACGGCCTGGCTGAGGGATGCGCCGCCGATCTCGTGGTCCTGCCGGGCGAGACGCTGGCCGAGGCGGTGGTGAGCCGCTCACCCTTGCGCCGCGTGGTCAAGCGCGGCCGCATCGTCGCGCGCGACGGCGTGCCGCTGCGCCCCGCGCCCTGACGCCGGAGCGGCAGGGCGGGCCTTCCGGTCATCAACTCTTCTTCAGACCCGACAGGCTGCGCGCCTCGACCTGATCCATGGCGCGGACCTGGCCCCAGAAGCTCGCCGGCGTCTCCAGGAGATGGTGGAAGCCGCAATAGTCGAGCATCCACTCGGTCTGCGCCTGCGCCTCGTCCAGCACGGCGTCCTCGTTGACGAACATCGCCTTGCGGCCGCTGAGCGCGACGCGCCCGTCGACGATGACGGTGTCGACGTCGTTGCCGTTGGCGAAATAGACCAGCCGGAACAGCGGCATGTTGGCCGGGTAGAGATGCGGCCTGCGCCAGTCCAGCAGGACGACATCGGCCTTCTTGCCGATTTCCAGCGAGCCGATCTCCTTCGACAACCCGAGCGCGCGGGCGGCATCGACCGTACACATCTCCAGCACGCGCCCCGGCGGCAGCCAGCTCGGATCGTGATGGAAGGTGCGGTGGTAATGCATGCATTGCTGCATGTGGCGGAACATGTCGCCGGAACGGTCCGGCGCGGTCGCGTCCGAGCCGAGGCAGACATTCGCGCCGGCCTCCAGCAACTCCGTCACGGGGCAACGCGCCAGAATCGAGGCGATCGCGTTCGGGTTGTGGACGATGTTCGTGCCTGTGTCGGCGACGATCGCGATCTCCTCGTCGGTCAGCGCGGTCGAATGCGAGAGCAGGGCGTGCGGGCCGAGCACGCCGAGCTCATGAGCATAGGCGACGCTGCCCTTGGTGTGGCCGTCCTGCGTGAAGACGAGGCCGGCTTCCTTGGCGAAATCGGACATGCGGCGGCCCTGCGCGCGGGCATCCGCGAGGTCCGAGGCCGAGAGCGAGGCCTCGTGCTCGGCCCGCAGTGTCGGCGTGATCAGTGCGATGTTGAGCCGCTGGCCGAGGGTGCCATGGCGTTGCTCGACCAGCTTGCGGCAGGTATCGAACATGTCCTCGAACGTGGTGGCGTGCTCGGTTGCGACGCCGTTCTCGAAGCGGGCATAGGTCCGTGGGAAGGGCGGACGCGTCGCGCCGACCGCCAGCACCGAGCGCGTGCCGACTTCCGCGACGCCGTCGAGATGCGCCTCGCCATAGATGGGCTCGTCGCAGCGCATGATCGTGTCGCCGCCGCCGAGCAGCGCGACCGCGGTGGTGACGCCGAAGCGCAACCGCTCCAGCGCCGCGAGCTGCGCCTCGGCGCGCCACCATTCCGGCGTCGAGGCGACGGTGTAGACCCTGTGGCAGACCTCGTACCA
>JAIETL010000043.1 GCA_019745195.1 Beijerinckiaceae bacterium | reverse complement strand
TTGCGTTCGCAACCCAAACCTAACCGGCAATCGCCGATGACCACCCCTCAGCTACACCACGCTATGGGACACGACCTCTCGTGATCTTCTTCACCTCTCTGCATCTCCTGGAATGCCGGCAGTCGAGCCGGACGCAGGATAGCTTGGTGGAGCCCCCTTCACTGGGTTCGGCGCCGCCATCGGCGGACCCACGGGATTTTCTATCCGCCGATGCCTAGCGGGCCAGCCCCGTTTTGGCGCAGATGATGCAGATCTTAGCGATGCAGAGAGGGCGCAAAGAATCTAAGGCACCTTAGATTCACATTCGATGCATGCCCAAAAGTTCACATCTGATAAGCGTTGGTTATCAGACGTGATCGGGCGATCTGACCGCTCATGGCCTATTCCTGACATCCCGGAGCGTCTGGTTTCGGGCAAACTACTGAAGCGCACTCCTCCAAAGGCCAACAGTGCGGAGGCTGCCTTACAGGTCGGTGGGTCACTTTTCTTGCTCGGAGCCTTTGCAGCGGTGCCCCAGAGTGTTCAAGAATTCCCGCATCGCTTGTGCAAACGATACGAATCATTCCCATGGTATGCTTTCCGCGCGTTGGAAGGCATTGCGGTCCGGACTCAAAAACATATTCGCTTGTCACGGCTCGTAGGGGGAACGCTTGAATAACCGCATGGCGCTCAGCCTGATCGCTGAGATTATGGGATGGGCCGACGATTCACAGAGCGAAGCTACCAGGGAGTATGCGTGGCTTCGGCTCATGAGCACGGTGAAATACGACAGCTACTCGGATTTCAGGGCAGGTATTCGCTTCGTCGAGAGCTTGGCCACCTGGTTGAAGCAGTTTGATCCGGAAGACCGGGAGGCCGCGTTCCGATTTATCCGAGAGCGTCTCGTATACATTTCGGTTGCGGAGATGCAGTGCCTCATCGAGGCGTTCGTTCCCGAGATTCTGACCCCGAACCTGCGCAAGCTCGTGGGGCAGGAGCTGGGAATCCCAGCCTATCAAGTGTGGGCCACGAAGCAGGGGGCAGATACCTTTCGCAAGCGGCGGCGGAAAACCTTGTTTGTCGGTATGAGCGATGGGAGTCGCATCGACGTATTGCGCCGCGCCAACTCTGGCCTCCTTTCGCAAGAGCAGGTCGTGCCGATGCTAAACGTGGATTTTGAAAAATGGCGAGATTTGGCCAAAAATCTCGAAGGCGATCACGGTATGCGACCTGGCGAGAAGTTCGACAGCGTGTATTTGATTGACGATTTCACGGCATCTGGAACAACTTTTATTCGCAATGTCGAGGGTAAGTGGAAGGGGAAGCTGAAGAAATTCAACGATATTATTGTTGAAGCAAAGGCCGAATTGAAAGTTAGTTTCCCGATTGTCGATAATTTCGACTTACATATTCATCACTATGTATCGAGCGCGCAAGCGAAAGAAAATTTGAACGAGCGATTGAAAGCCGCCGAAGCGTGGCAGCAGCGCACATACGGCAGGTGGTCGATCTCTGAAGGGCTGCTGCTCCCATCCACCTTGCCGCTGTCGTCGACCGCCGACGGGGCGATGATGAAATTATGCGAGAAGTATTATGATAATCGCTTGTTTGAGCGGCTGAGAGTGCACTGCGAAGAGAATGGACAAACAACCATGGCGTTTGGCTACGCTGATTGTGCGTTGCCGATAGTCTTGGAGCACAATACTCCCAACAATAGCATTCCTCTTTTGTGGGCGGACACGGATGGAACGGGCGGCGCGCACCCGATGCAGTCGCTGTTCCATCGCCGCGATCGGCACGGATAAGATAAATGGCTAATCCATTTCTCCGGCGGGCGACCGAGTATATTCGGGATGCATCGGCGTTTTTGTCGATCGTCAGCCCCGAGCCGTTGATCACGTTTGTCGGAAATAACCCTGACAAGGCGCGGCTGTTTGAAATGCCAGTGCGGGTCGTCGGCAGCCCGGGCAGCGGCAAGACCATGATGGCAAGCCTGGTCGAATTTCGAATGGTTGAAGCGATCGTTCGGGATCAAAGCAGCGAGAACAGCCGCACGCTTGCTGCTGCTCTCTCCAAGAGTGGCTTCATCGACAGGCTCATTCCGCAAGTCGCGGCTGTCCGCCTTCCGATGGAATCCGAATATCGCGATTTCTGGGAGCTTCCCTATGACGAGACAGTCAAAAACAAGCTTTTGCTCTCGCTGATCCAAGCACGGGCCATCTTGGCCCTATTCAGGAACCTGACGGCCAATGGTCGCCGCGAGCTCTCTGGTGTTCGCCTGATTGCGCGCGATGACGCGACCTCCCAGCTCGAACAGATTGGCGGTAGCGATGCGATGGCGATGCTTGATCGCGCCAGGGCCGTCGAGAGGGCAATCTACGACATCGGTGCACGGCTGGTGCCGCCGCGGATCGAGGACCTCTCTGCTGATGCAAGCTCGCCATACCAGCCGTTCGAGGTGCTGCGGGAAATCGAAATCGATTGGAACGGAAAGGAGGCGCGGCTGAAGCCGCTCGTTATCCTGGATGACGTGCACAGCTTGCATCCGGATCAGCTGAATGGGCTCTTCAGAGCCCTTACCCGCCGCGAGATCAGGATCGGACGGTGGATGATGATGCGGATGGACGCCTTGTCGCCAGGAGCCGTCTTCCAATCAAAGCTCGTCGATGAGCACCCCGGGGTGAAGCCGGACAGAGACTTCATCGCGATTGCCATGCAAAGCCCCACACAAAGGCGCGTGGAGCGGAACCAATTCCGAAAAATGGCGGCTGGTATGGCCGATCGCTATCTTAGGCATGTGGAGACACTGGAGGCTCGCAATTTTTCGCGTTTCAGCGATTTGCTCAGTTCCGAGCCACCCGCGTTGCCCGCCGGCAAATTCGAGGAGCTGAAGCGCAAGGCTTCCCGCGAGCAGAACAGCCTGGGAATTCCGCAAGGGCGCCGTTTGAAAATTGACGATATCGTATTGCGATACTCAAAGGGAGCGCAATCATCAGACGTCGGTGAGGACGTACAGCTCGGGATGAGCCGTGTCCTGCTGAACCGATATGCGGTCAGGCTAAGATCGGTCACGCCGAGCCTGTTTGGTGATGACGGGCCCGAGACGAAAAAGCCCCTCAAGGCTGATGCGGATATTGCTGGGGCTGCCCGCCTCTATCTTCACGCTGAGTTTCAGCGACCGTTTCATTACGGGCTCGACGCGCTTTGCGATGCCAGCAACGAAAACGCTGAGCTGTTCCTTCAGTTGGCCGGCGCTCTGGTCGACAGGATGGAGACCAAGGCCATCCGCAACCAGGATCCCGCGTTGACGCCGGCGCAGCAGCAAGCCGCGCTGAAGGAAAAAGCGGACGCCATCATCGGGGGCTGGAACTTCCCTTTCATAAAAAAGACCCGAGGACTGATCGCAAATATTGCGAGCGCCTGCCTGGAGAAGTCGCTGCAGCCCAACGCTCCGCTCGGCTATGGCGCGAACGCGATTGGGATTCCCGACGAAGAAGTGGAACGGCTTCTGAACGACGGCGAGGCCGCGCTCGTGCTGAAATTCGCCGTCGCCTACGGTGCGCTGGTCGCTGTCCGCAGCTACGGGCAGGGCGGCAAATCTTGGTGCCTCTTGGAGCTCGCGGGCCCCGTCTGCCTTTCTTATGGCCTTACGCTCAATCGCGGCGGGTTTCTCGAATGGGACGCCGAAACGCTCTCCCGCGTCATCGACGAAGTCTGAGGCGAACATGCGCGACCACTGGAGCAACTGCATCACGCATTTCGACGAGCGCGTTGATGCTTTCATCAAAGAGCACTTTTCTGACCCAAAGACCCGGTGCCTTCTAATCGCGGGCGCAGGCTTTGATCCGCGGGCTCGGCGTGTCGCCGAGAAACTCGCCGCCGCGATGGGGCCGCGGCTGCATGCGCTATTCCTTCGAGAGGAGCGCGGCGATCCGGCCGCGAATCTGACGACGGAAGCGGATACGAACGAGCGAGAGCTCCTAAGTTTGGTGCCGAACGCCATCGTCCAGCAAATTCAGATCTTCGCTGACGACGGGGCCCCGGTCGCCGGGCAGCGGCTCAGCGATACTCTTGCTAAGTTTGAGTGGCCAGAAGCGCTGACCGACGTCGTTCTGGATATGAGCGCTCTCTCTCTGGGCATTGCTTTTCCGGCAGCACGCTTTTGCCTCGAACACTGCGAGCGAGACGACAACCTCAACTTTCATTTGATGATCTCATCCAACCCCGAGCTCGATGCGCGGATTTTGGGTGAGCCTTCGCCGCAGGTAATCAATGTCCGCGGCTTCGCCGGCGTAAATGTCGAATACGCTTCGAAGCCAGTGGCTCGCATCTGGTTGCCGCACCTCGCGCACGGATCGGCCGCCAAGCTGCAGAAAATTCGAGCGAGCCACAGCGATGTCTACAAAATTTGCCCACTGCTGCCGTTCCCCGCTCGCAATCCACGGCGAGCGGACGAGCTGCTGACAGAATTTCTCACGCAGCTAACGGACGAATGGGACTTCGACTCGCGGGACTTGATCTACGTTTCGGAGCGCAATCCGCTCGACTCGTATCGGACGATTTCGACCCTGAAGGAGCGATATGATCGCACGGTGGACGGCATATTCGAGCCTCAGATCATTCTTTCACCCTTGGGGAGCAAGGTGATGGCGGCTGGCGCAATGATGGCGGCCATCGAGCACAATCTGCTCGTTCAGTACGTCGAGACGCTTCGATATGACTTCGATCATACAGGCAACGGTCATGAACACCACGCGGACATGACGGTGCATGTGTGGCTGCACGGACCGATTTACGCCAGCTACAAGCAGCAAGAATCTGCCCCTGAACCAGAGGCCGCCTAAGGCGCGAGCATGACGGTTTTCTCTGAGAAGCTAGATACTCTCATGCAAACGGTCGAAGCCGTTTTGCATGCGGAGCTCAGTGCATTGAGCGGCGCTCTGAGGACAGGCTTGCTGTCTCCGGCTATCGCTGTGGGGTCGGGTGGGTCCGCTGTTGCGGCTGCGTACCTGGCCCGGTGTCGGCTGACCGTTGGCGCAGCGCCGACTTCGGTGCAGACTCCTTTGGAGCTGGTGATCGAGTCGGCTTCACTGGCTTCCAACCAAGTGTGGCTTTTCACCGCGAATGGCGAGAACCCAGACATTCTGGCCGCGTTCGACGCGGCAGTGGCACGCGGTGCCGCCTCGATCCAGATTGTCACCAGCAAGCCTGGAAGCCTTCTGATTGCAGCTGCGGCAGGCCACCCCACCGCGCAGGTGCATATCGTCCCCGTGCGGGACCCGAAGGATGGCTTCCTCGCAACGCATTCACTTGTCGGAGCTGTTACCGCTCTGCTGCTTGCGTTCGATCAGGCGGCCGAATTCCCTGTGGGCGAAGAATTGCCCAAGGCCTACGGAGATGCCGGGCGAGAGATCCTGGCCGGGCCTCGACGAGAGGCAATGCGGGAATTGCTTGCGCCCTTCGCGGGACGTTCGACGTTGCTCGTTCTGGAGGACCCGCGCCTATCATCCATCGGGACACTCATCGAGACTTCGCTATGGGAGTGCGCGATCTGCGCCGTTCAAAGAACGGATTTTCGGAACTTCGCGCACGGTCGACACGTCTGGCTGCACAAGCGGGCCCAGGACACCGCCATTATCGCGTTGACCGGCACTGAGACGATGGAAGTCTGGGCAGATATAGCATCGCAGGTTCCTGCGAATTGCGCCGTGTCGTCGTTGGACCATGGAAATTGCGGGCGCCTTCAGAACGCACTCGGAATTCTTCAGGGGCTGACCGTTGTGGAGGCGCTCGGGAGCCTTTCAGGAATCGACCCCGGGAAGCCTGGAACCGGTGCCTTTGCGCGCCCGATCTATGATGCCCCTTCGCTCTCTGCTGCTAACGCACGACTGCACCCCTCCGTCCGTCAGAAGCAGGCCGCCGTTGTCCGTCGCGATCATCCCGAAAATCGCGGGGAGGATTTGCCGGCCCGTTTTCGGGGGTTCACGGAGAGGCTGGCCGCAAGCGCCATCGCTGGATTGATCCTCGACTACGATGGCACACTCGTAACGTACACGGGGCGGTTCCAGCCGCCGCGAGAGGAACTGATCACCGAGCTTCGTCGACTTCTGGGGCTCGGATTGCTGGTGGGAGTCGCGACTGGAAGGGGTAAGTCTGCCGGCGAAGATCTTCGGCCTCTCATCCCGCAGGAACACCACCCCGACATTTTGATCGGGTACTACAACGGCGCTTACCTTCAGCCGCTGAGTGTGGACATCAAGAAACAAAGGCCTTCGGTTTCGCCGCGGGTCGCCGCCGTCGCAAAATGGATCGACGACAATCCTAGCCTTCTGTCCAAACAGGAATTCAAAAACAGCGGGCCTCAGCTCTCCGTCGACCTTGAGGTCGTCCGGGACCCGGAGTCCTTCGCGCGCGAGTTTATGCAGGCGTTTGGAGGTGCGGGCGATCTGCGGATCGTTCAGTCGTCACACACGTTTGATATTTGCCTCGCCAGCGCGTGCAAGACAGCAGTGATGCAAGCTATGTCCAAGCGGAGCAAATCGCCGGATGCCAAGTTTCTATGTGTCGGTGACAGCGGGGGGAGGGCCGGCAATGACCATATCCTCCTCGGCACACCGCTGGGGATCAGTGTTGACGAAGTGTGTGATCGGGTTGGGGCATGCTGGTCACTGTTCGGAGCCGAAATAAGGGGGCCGGATGCCCTGCTTCGCCTGCTGCGAGCGTTGGACGCGGATGGAATGGGGATTGTCAGGCTCAACGTTGGACTAGTGCTAAGCAAGGATGCGATAGAAATCTGAATCCATCGAAACCTGGGAGAGCAGGCATATGACGCAGAGCGGAGTCGATGTCGCTGGAACCGGCTTCACGGTTCTCGACCGGGTCTATCAGGACGATGTGATGGCATTCGAGGCGCTCGGCGGCTCATGCGGAAACGTGCTGGTATCTCTAGCGATGCTCGATCGCGCGGTGGTTCCCGTCATTGCCTTGGGTGACGACGCAGTGGGCCAAAGTCTCATCGGGGAATTCGAGCGGGCGGGTGCAGATACTCGCTATATCTCCCGCTCTGAGGAGCGAGCTTCCCCTGTTCTGGCTCAGAAGCTCGACACAGGCTCTGGTGTGCATTCGTTCAGTTTCACATGCCCGGAGACTGAGGAGGAGCTGCCGAAGTACGCGTCCATCGACGACGATCAGGTTCGCGTGGCCGCCGGTATTTTTGAGGCGTGCCTTGTCTTTTATGCGGACCGCGTATCGGCGCCCATCGTGGATGCCATGGAGCGAGCCAGTCGGGCCGGCGCAATCGTTTATTTCGAGCCGTCGAGCATCGATGACCAGGATCTGTTCGAACGAGCGGTGATCTGCAGCCACATCCTGAAATACTCCTCTGACCGTCTCGCGACGCGTCTGGAAGCCGCCCCGCTCAAGGAGGGCGCTATTCTGGTGGTTACGCATGGCGTTGACGGTCTCGAACTACGCCAAGGCGAGCAATCGAAGTGGTCGGCCGCAATTCTAGCTCCCAAGGTGATGGACACCTGTGGATCCGGCGACATGGTCAGTGTCGGTATCATTGACTGGATTGTCGGGCGAGGACGCAGCACGCAGTCGCTAGCCATGGACGATCTGTTGGAAGGCGTGGTCGCTGGTCAACGGCTGGCTGCAGCCAACTGCGCTTATGCAGGGGCGCGTGGGCTCTTCTCCAAGTGTGGAGCGGCCTCCGCGCGCCGCCTGCTCAGCGACGATCGTGATCCGCTGACGTCCGTGGTCGCCTTCTCCAACGGGTAGTCTATTCCGCAGCAACCAAGCTGGGTTGGGATTGCTGCGTCTCGGACGCGGACAATTCCGACCGTATCTCCATCAGCATCTTGCCGAGCATATTCTCGCCGACGCCGTTCACTTCGCCCCACAGGCGATTGACCGCGTTGTCTTCGGTGGCGGCCTCTACCAGTCGGGCCTGTCCTGTCCCAAGCAGGAGCTCCCGAAAGTCGGCATGCTGGGTGAATTTCGCGTGCAAAATGCGACGCATCCGATCAAATTTGGTCCGCGACCAACCGGGCGCGACGTCCCAATAATACAGACCATGCGCGGCCATTGCCAACAGCGCCGGTGACGGCGCTGCCATCAGCCATTGCCTCACGGCTTCCTTGCGCGCCTTCCCAGCTTGATAGGCGTGCTCAGAGGTCGGGTAAGTCTCTCCCTCAAATTCAACCGGACGCCGAAACAGATTGCTGAACGGGCCGTAGGGCTTGTCGCTTGCCCTGTAGAATTTGATCTCCGCCCGCTCCGCCATGTTCTCGGCTTTCCTTGCAAATAAGCAGCGATTTAGCTATGCAAATATGCATGAAAATTGACGACAAGACAAGGGGCGAACTCGTTGCTGAAATTCAGCAGCGCGCAGCCGACTTGGGACTGTCGTATTCAGATATCGGGCGGTCAGCGAACGTCGACGTTAGCCAAGTCAGTCGGGTCTGCCGTGGTCAATTCAAGACAGTCAGCCAGAACGTGGTGCAGATTTGCAAAGCGCTTGGGCTGAGAATGGAGGCCCCTCAGGAGGGAGTGCCGACCAGCGATCCTCATTTCCAACGTCTGCAGAAAGGCCTTTACAAGCTTTGGGATCAAACGCCGGAGGATGCCGATCGTCTATTTCAGCTGCTCATGCAATTGGCTGAAATCCGCCGAGCCGCCAACTCCAAAGGGGCGACCAACCGATAGGTTTTCCGCGAACGGCACCCGAGTACAAGGCTGCGGCGCGTTCAATCGCGCCCGAACGCGAGCTCACCCTCGAAACGTCTGAAGGTTACAAAGCTGGGCCAGGACGCCTTGACACCAAATGCTCCATACAAGGAAGCTGCGGCCCGGGGCCGTGGGCTATGGGGATTTCGCGGCGCGGTATGATCTGCGGGATCGTGCGAGGCGCGAGGCGACGGTGCGTTGCTCCGACCGAGCGGCCCCGAAGCGGAGGTTTAGCTGCACATTTGGTGGATCCGAGACCGCGGCCATCTCCGTTTCCGCGATCGCGCCGAACCGGATTGCCCGCTCTCTGGCCGCGATCGGCGGTGTTTCCTGAAGGTGCCGCCATGGGGCCATTGTCATGATGTGTCGATCCTGACGGCGACGATGGTGCGCGGCGCGGTGCCCGGCGCGAAGCGCTCGACGAGGATCATGCGGCCGCCGCAGCATGGGCATGGCGGGTGCAATTCAGAGGCCTGCTCGGGTTGCGCTGCGGCGACCGGGACGTCGTCTCTGGCGATATCGTCCGGCGTCGGCGCCGCGATGATCTCCCTGATGCGGGCGATGGGATAGGCGTGCCGGCTGGAGGCGAGCAGTCCGTAGTGGCGGATGCGGTGGAATCCGTCGGGCAGGACGTGGAGCAGGAAGCGGCGGATGAACGCGTGGCCGTCAGCGTCATGGTCTTTTGCCAGGCCTTGCCGGCGGAGCGGGCGCGATAGTCCTTCCAGCGGAACGTGACCCCGTGCCGATCCATGCCGACGAGGCGGCTGCCCTTGCGGACGCCCTCGAAGGTCTGGGTGCGGGAAGCGACGGCAAGCTGGGTGAAGGCCTTGGCCTCGCCCATGAAGGCCAGGGCCAGAGCGAACTCGTCCAGCTGGCGGAAGGTCATCCTCACGGTGCCGGTGATTTCGTTGAAGTCGGTCGCGACGACGGGCTGCGAGGGATCCTCGTTCGTCTTGATCTCGGTCTTGGTTGCGGACTTCTCGAAGTCCAGCGCCATGTCGCCGGCATAGCGTAGGATGCCAGCGGGATCGTTTGCGAAGGCGAGGCCACCCTGGCCGGCGGGCTGGTTATAAAGAGCGGAGCTCTTGAGCTGGAAGATCGCGGACATGGGAATGGTCCTCTCAGTGGCGGGGGCTATGACCGCAAGGTCGTCGGCGGGTGACGTGAGTTCGACGCGGACGGCCATGTGGTGGCCGCCTACAGTGCCGTCCTCGACCTGGAATTTCGCAGGCGTGGAAACGAGCGGCGTGAAGATCGCCGGCAGGTCCGCGCAAAACAGGACCTGGAGGACCTTGTCGCGCAACGGGCGCGTGACGCGGTCGGAGTCGCGCTTCACCTCGGTCGTGATCAGAAAGCGTCGGCCTGGATGCTGCGGTTGACGTAGCCGTCCATGCGCGGGGATTCGTTGCTGACGTCCTCGAAGCTTTCGGCGCCCCAATCGACCACGAGGCCGGGAAGCTGATGCGGCTTCAGCGGCATGTCCGTAAAGCCGTAGACGCCCTTGAGCTCCGGCACTGCTGCGCGGATCTCGGCGGTCAACGCGGTCTCAAGCTGAGTGATGGCGTCCATGCCAACACGGCGCCCGTTGCCCGCGCCAGTGCACGTCCGGCCGTTAACCATTGCTCAAGCGTCCGGAATCTCCCGGTGCAAATATGCAGCACCCCAAATTAAAGATCCGTTACTTCAAGTTTTAGTATCTAGATTTACAATCTAGGTTGGTGAACGTTTTTCCATAAAAGGCGATCTGGCAGATTTATTTGTTAACGGTCGAGTAAGAGATCCTGAGTATCGTAGCATCATCGAAACCGAAGGGGCGAAGGATCTGCCGACATGGGCATCGCAAATGATATTGAATATCAGATGTTGAATTCCGCGCGCGAGAATACTCTCGGCGCAGCCTTCGGAGGCTTCACGATTGGCTTCGCGATGGCGCAGTTCGCCGAAGATGGTGCTTCGGTGATCGCGCTGTGGCGGGGTGAGGACGGTTACTTCGCGGACTACGTAGTGAAGTCAGAGACGTCGAAATCCAACGCGGCGTTTCTTGTCAGCTGCCGCGAAGAGGTCGTCCTCTACCAGGCCGGGCTCGATGAGATCCGCAAGAAGATGCGCGAGGCAGCGTGATGACCGGTCGCGAGCGGAAACTACTCGACGCGGCCCGTCGCGGACCGACGACGACGGTGTGAACCTCTCCGCGCTACCGCGGCGAGGTCATCCGGGAGCTCGAAGAGCTCTTCGCAGCGTACGAGCGGGTGCTCACAAGCTGGCCGGATCACCGCGTGCCGTTCGGCTATCGCGATATGTGCGTGCTGGGAGAGCGCGTGACGGTGACGGAGAGCACGCGGGTCGCAGTGCTCCGGGTCCCGGACGCGAATACCGCCGAGGAGATCAGAAATCTCCTGGGTGATGCGAAGAGATTCTTCATGACGGAAACCTCCTCGATCCCGGGGGCGGCCGACTGTCGTGGAGTAGAAAGCTTGAGATAGCTTTCGTATAAGCGCTCAATTTTGAGCTAAACTGTAACAGGTGAGTAAAAGTCGCCATGAGTAACAACGATTACCTTACCGAGATGCACCGCGTGGCCAAGGTCAACGAGGCGCTCATCCGCTCCCCCAGCACGACCCCTGATGCCGTGTTGTGGACCCTCTGCGATCACAGCCAGGTCGTCGTGGCTTTGGTTCCCACGGCAAACGGCGAGCATCAGATCTTGCCGATCAAGGGCACCGATCTCCTCAAGGCTTCGGCCAGCGGTATCATGCCGAAGGCGGGCACTTTTGAGCGGATGACCGCGATCTATGCCAAGTCGGAAGCGGAAGCGGCCATGCTCGCGACCATTTTCGGTGACGGCGGATTGGATGGTCCCGTCGATTCCGATATGCGCCGGATGCTGACGGACCATGTCGTCGCCAGTGCGAAGCAGCAGTGGGTCGATAGGGCGGCGAGCACTGAAGGGACGATCGGGATCGATTTCGACCCGGATTATCTCGTCTACGCCGATCGCAACGCGGAGGCGGTCCGGCAGGGCGAGCCGGCGCGTGACCTCATCAAGAGGCTTTTCATGACGTACGACGTGGTCCACGGGATCTTCCCGCATCCGCGCGATCACAGCTTGCTGACTTCCCGTCCGCTGCAGGGCGTCAAGCACTTCGAGAAGCTCCTGGACGGTCCGCTCGATGCCCCGCCGGTGATGCTGTCGACGACGGCCATCCACTGTCATGACATCGAAGAGGCCATCTGGATCGGCCGCCAGTATTCGAACGACGGTGAGATCGACATGGTTCAGCTGAGGGCCAAGTCCAAGCGGGCAGAAAAGGGCCTCCGTCGCGCTGCGGCCGCCAAGGCCAACCAGGGGGGGCGCCGTCATGGGTGAGTCCAAGCGCAAGCGCGCCGCCGGCGCCGACGAAACCGGCGAGAACGACGTCCACTTCCAGGCCGGCATGCACGCCGTGACGAGCAATCTTGCCGAAGTGACGAAGCTCGCCAGCGCTTCGTTCGAGGCGATGAACGCTCATATGGAAAATGACCATGGCGGCGTGGTCTTCGACGCGTTCATGCAGCACCTGTTCACGAGCCAAGTCGTCATCTTCATCGCGACGGACCTTGACGGCGAAATGGGGCTGATCGTTGCGAAGGGGGCCGAGTATTTGCTCGGTCAGTATCAGGCCGGCTTCGGGCACAGCGTGCCATTCGAAGCGTGTCTGATTCCGGGACAGAAGCTCGCGCTGAGGATTGCGCGCGACTACGGCGACCTGGGCTCGCGGCGGGTCTGCCCGGTCCCGCTTGGAAACCTCATGCGGCGACGAGCACCAGCCGCTTGAAGCCCGCTTGCCAGCTCTCGACGCTGACCACGGTCCAAGCCTGGACGCCCTCGATCTCGTCGCAGGCGACCAGCGAATCGTTCGACTTGCAGATCGCGACTGGCGCCTCGCCCTTCTCGATGTCGCCCGCGAAGGCGATTCGGAATTCATCACCGGTGCGGTCGACCACGCGCCACTGAGACAGCTCAGGCACGAGCTTGGTCTGCGCGGCGCCGTCCTTGAGGGCGGTCCGTACGCCGTAGAGCGTGCTGTCTATGAAAATCAGGTCGCCCTTGTCGAGGTCCGGGGCGACGGCCGTGGGCAACATGGCCAGCGGGGCTCGGCGTTGTGCAGCAAGACCCCGTTGGGGTCCTCGCGGACAAGCTCCCTGCGCGAGAAAGTCGCCCGACAGCGGATGGGCCCGCGGCGGGAAAGCCGGGCGCGGCAATTGAGGTTCTCGCCCTCGACGGCACCGGCCTCGATCACGCCGACGACGTCATTGATGTCCCAATACCGATGGAGTTGAGAACGCTGCTTCCAACGAGCTCGTCGAGTCCCTCGACGCCGTCCATGTCGAGCCTCTCCTCGAATTCCGTGGCGACTGCCCAGCGGTCGCCTTCGGTGAGGATGTAGCGGTAGCCCCGGCACGACCGCGAGGTCAGCAAGGTGAACTCGAACGTAATCGCCTCGGCGTCGAACGACGCGGACGCCGGCGCGCCGTTGGCGGCTGCCCGGGTCCGGATCTGGCCCTCGCGAAGGCCACGCGAGAAGCGCGTCGCGACGGGGCTGTTGGGGGGGCGTGGTCGTCATGAAAACAGGGTGCCAGGGCGCCCGTTGCCCGCGCCAGTGCACGTCGGCGACGGGAATCAGACCTTGGAGCCTTCCCCAGATTCGCCTGAGCGCGATCGGCGCGAGGACTTTTTGTTTAAGTATATAAATCGTCCATTATTTGAGAATCAAAGAAATATTTGACAAGAGCTGCCGAATACATTAATGTAGCGTTAATGTCGGGATGTCTCAGCAGGCGCATTCGTCGGCGACAACGGGCGAGACGAAAGGAATGGAATGTAAGATGCTTTTGGGGTTCGATATTTGGTTTATCATTATGACGATCGGGATCATCATCGATGTGATCCTCTACCTGCACCACACCGGATTCTTTTGATTCAGGCATTGCAAGCGTTGGCGGCGTTTTAGTCGCCCAAGGCGGCCCCGGGGCGATCCGGGGCCGTTATTTTATAGGCGGTCCCTGTCGATGACCGAATCCTCGCGGGCGCTCTCCTCGACGGCGTCGCGCTCGCGGGCTTCTTCGGAGGTGGCCTCCTCCTGGATTCGGGCGGCCACCTCGCCGGTGCCGTCGAAGCGCTCGGCGCCGGCCTTGATGCCGAGCGCCGTTCCCTGGCCCCGGCCCCGGCCTTAGCGGCGCGACGATCGCGAACCTCAGGACGCATTCCAAACATGGACGTCGTCACGGTGTCGGGATCGATGACGTTGGCATCGATAGCCTTGAGCATGGTCCCCAGCTCCTGCGAGAGCCGGGTGGTCTGCATGGCCGGCTATTGTTACTCGCACCTATAGGCCTCCCAAACCGGGCGCCCGGGCGGCGGCGTCCAGAGACCGATGGCGACGGCTGCGTCGATGAAGGCCCGGCGCATGCGGTTGACCGATTTCGTGAGGCTCGCGGGACCGGCCCTAGGCGCCGTCGTCTGCAAGTGGCGCAACAGCCCGAAGAGCGGCCTAGGGCACGTGGGCTTCTACGCCGGGCATGACACCCGGGCCGTGTCGTCCTCGTCGGCGGCAACCAGTCCGACGCCCGTCTCGAAGGCCTCCTTCGATCCCGCGCAGCTGACCGGGTATTTCTGGCCGAAGGGGCAGCCGCTGCCTGCCATCGGCAAGGTCAACACAGGCGTCGCCGTCGCGTCGGCCACCTAGGTCTGAGGTGGATACGCTCATCACTGCCCTGGCTGGCCTTGCGACCGCGTCGCCGCTGCTCTTCATCTTCGCGCTCATCGTGCTCGCGGTGCTTGGCTATCCATTCCTGCGCCGGTGGATGAAGGAGAACTCGACCGTCGCCGACGAGTCCGAGCAAATCCGGAAAGCCGGCGAGAGCATCCGCGCCGAATTGAATGGAATGCTCGATAAAGAGCAGCTCCGCGTCGAAGCCTTAGGCATCAGCCTGGATTCGGCTCGCATCGAGGTCGGCGAGCTGCACGGCGAGAATGTCGCTCTGCACTCCGACATGCTCCGCCTCCGCGGCGAGATTCGCATCCTCTTCCGCACCGCGCGCGGCATGCGCATGGCCGGGCATTTGCGCCGACCTTGTCGATCCCGACGAGCGCCGCCGCGCCACGGATCTCTACATGACGACGCCCGTCCTCTTCACCCTCAGGCAGGATCTCGAAGCGCTCGTCGCGGAAATCGAGGAATTCTCATGATGGACATCGCGCTGTTCTACGCGCTTCTTCCTCGACGGCGAGACCCCACGCCCGGCAACGGAAATCGCCGGCGAGCTGCTGGAGGTCCTGGAGCAGGCTGGGTTCGTGTTCGTCGGCGTGCCGGAGCCGGGTCTGAGGCGGGTGATCGCGACGCTGTTGCCGAACGGGAGCCCGGTGAATCTGCGGTACATCGAAAGTGAATCTAGCGAGGGATAGGTTCGCTTAGGGGTCTTCGCCGGACGGTCGCTGGTTCGCGCGCGCGAACCGGGCAGCACGAAGCATTCCGATTCAGTACGCAACATACCGTCCAGACCGCATCATACCCTGGCGACCCGGCGCAAGCCCCTGATATCGTTATAGAATTCGGCCTCGCTCAGCACGGCCATGTCTGGTTGCGGGTTGTCCGAGACACGGTTGCGTCAGATAGGCATGGTGTAAACTACAGGTCCGGCGCATCTAGAGGCCTCCTAGACCTATCTAAGTCTTTGATTTCGTATGACGCTCAGGGCTAAGTTTGGCCTCAGACAGCGGTTGGCGGGTTCGAGCCCTTAGCCCTCCGATGTCAGGGCCTCGCTTCCAATACGGGGTCCGAATAGCTCGATGGCAGGGGGACGAGCCGCCTGGGGCAGAAAGCTCCAGGCGGCATCCGGGGGAGACGACGATGGTGACGATACCTGGCCGCAGCCGCAAGGGCGCGACGAACGACATGGTGCTGCGCGACAGCATGTTTGCCGGAGCGGGTAACCGTCTATGGCAACCGCTCCCGTCAGTGGGCTTCGTCATGATCCCGAAGACGCTGCCGTTCATCGTTCGGATCCTTGACGAGATCACCAAGGGCAAACCAGTCGGACGCGCCTATTCGGTGCTTTGGACGTTCTGCTGGAACAACGACGCGTTCATCAAGATGAGCCGCGCGAAGGACATCGCGTATGCCTGCGGCTACACCGGTCCCCGTGGCGTGCGTCTGTTGATCGAAAGGTTGGTCAAGCTGCGGGAGCTCGGGATGATCGAGACTGCATCCGGCACAGACGGCGACATCTCCTTTATCTATCTGCCGTGCCCGCACTACTCGCTGCTGAGGGTCTGGCTCAACGGGGCGCCCAAGATCCAGGAGCGATCGTTCAACGCCTTCCGAGAGCGTGCCACCGCGCTCGGCGCCAAGGACGTCATCGCAATGCTGAAGACGATAAACGAGGGTGGTGCGCTCTCGCCGATCACGGTCGCACCGCCTCCCGCTCCGCCGGCTCCTTCCCTCCCGCCCGCCGTGCCGGTATGTGCCACCGGTTTCGCCGTCCCTCTCATGCCCGGTGTCGCTCCATCCCCACCGGTCGGATCTCCGGTCGTGCCACCAGGCTTCTTCGTCGGAGAATCGACCCATACGGGGGCGCCGCCAGCGGCAGCACCGGCAGTTCAGGACGACGTCCAGGCGCTACTGGACAGCCTGGGCACCGTGCCGGCGCAGGTTCGCGAATAGCGCCTGAGGTGTCTTGCGGCCTCCCTCGGCAGTATCGTTTCCAGGTCAAGCCGACCTAGTGCACTGGAGACGAACATTCGAAGACCGCTACGCAGGGTCCCTGGGCTGATGGAGCCGCCGCGGCGAAGGCCGCTGCCAAGTCCAACGCTACCGACAAGAAGCCGAAGAGACGTATTGCGGGCAAGAAGCTCGCCGACGATATCGATCCGATGGTCGCATCGGCCAGCATTTTGTCCGGCGAGGATCGCGGCCCCAAGAGCGCAGAGCTCCCCGTCACCGAGCAGGTCGACCGCCTTCGTGCGTTCGCCAATCGGTATGAGCCTGGCGCCCTTGCACGCTTCGATGTTGGCGATCTCGTCACGCCGTCGAAGAACAGCGGACTCAGCTTGCGGTTCGACCGTCGCGCTTGAATTCGGAGATGGCCTTCTCGGAAAGGTCGCCGATAGACTTGTCGCGTTCGATAATCAGCCGCAGCACGATGCACGCTAGGCGCTCCTTCGCGGCGCGCTCGTCGATGGCTGCGACCTCCGCGTCACTTGCCAGGGAATCCCACGCGCGCGCCTGGATGGCCTCCGCGACGAGCAGCTCCTGCGGATGACAAAGCCGGCTTTTCGAAATGGCATCAGCATGTCCCCCGACTGCGGCGGATTCCTATGTGCCCGAATGGGGGGTTCAAGATGCAAAGCTGACGTAACGGCAAGCCCGACTTCGGTCGTCGTGGACGACGTCCATAGATCGAGCAACCGACGCTGTGGTGTCCTGGCCCTTCACCGCCTGGGAGCCTAGCTCGCCGGGCCTTTTCCGTTTGTTTCTGGACCAGTTACGGGACCACCCCCGTTTCATTCCCATTCCATCCCCAGCCCCTGAAAGGAAAAAGCCCTGCAAACACGGGGGTTTGCAGGGCTTCGAAATGGTGGGCGCGACAGGGATCGAACCTGTGACCCCTACGATGTCAACGTAGTGCTCTCCCGCTGAGCTACGCGCCCATGCGCTGCGTCGGAAACCCGCCGCGGCAGACGGAACCGGCCGCCAGCCCGAAAGCCAGTGACCATGTTGCGAGGTGTGCGGCTATAGCCGCTGTCAGCCGGCCTTGCAAGGCGCTTTCGGCAAGGCGCTTTCGGCAAGGGGCTTTCGGCAAGGCATTCGGGCTGCCTTGCCGATCAGGCCGCCAGCAGTTTCTCGACCTCGTTCACCAACTCGCGCAGGTGAAACGGCTTGGAGAGCACCTTGGCGTCCTTGGGCGTCTGCGAATCGGGGTTCAGCGCCACGGCGGCGAAGCCGGTGATGAACATCACCTTGATGTCGGGATCGAGCTCGGTGGCGCGGCGCGCCAGCTCGATGCCGTCCATCTCTGGCATCACGATGTCGGTCAGGAGCAGCTCGAACGGCTCCTCGCGCAGGCGGTTATAGGCCGAGAGCCCGTTGTCGAACGAAGCCACGTCGTAGCCGGCGTTCTGCAGGGCCTTGACCAGGAAACGGCGCATGTCGTTGTCGTCTTCGGCGAGAAGTATCTTCGTCATGGGCCTGCTGTGTCCGTCCCCGATAAGGCCTGTCGCAAGGCCGCGCCCGTCCCATGGGAACAGTCCCGGCCGTTCGTCTCGAATCGCGCCGCGGCGCGTGGTGCGCCGGCAGGGGTAGCGACCCGCCGGCCAGCGTGGAACCAAGTCGTTCTATAAGGCACTGTCATGGTAAACAACGGGTGAATCCCATCATGGTTTCCGGGCCGCGCTGGTAACGCTTCTACAGCGCCGTTTTGTGTGCTTTCTTTCGAAGACATGAACGTCCCACCCGGTTTTTTCCCGCCCGATCAGCTGAGCGTCGTCGCCGAGATCGAGCGGCCCTTTACCCTGCATCAGCCGCTGCTGCATGTCGTGCCGGTGGTGGTGGACGTGCCCCATGCCGGGCGGCGCTATCCGCGCGCCTTCGTCGAGAGGGCGCGGCTGCCGCTTCAGTCGCTGCGCCGCTCCGAGGACGCCTATGTCGACCGGCTGTTCGGGTCGTGCGTCGATCTCGGCGCGCCCCTGCTGGTCGCCGAGTTTCCGCGCGCCTTTCTCGACGTCAACCGCGAACCCTACGAACTCGATCCGCGCATGTTCGACGGGCGGCTGCCGGCTTTCGCCAACACCCGCTCGATGCGGGTGGCCGGCGGGCTGGGCACGATTCCCCGAATCGTCGGCGATGCGCACGAGATCTATTTCGGGCGGATTCCGGTCGAGGAGGCACTGTCGCGGATCGACACGCTGTACCGGCCCTACCATGCCGGCCTGCGCAGCCTCGTTCAGCGCACGCAAAGCGCCTTCGGCACCTGCATCCTGGTCGATGCGCATTCGATGCCGTCGACGGGGCTCGACCGCGACGGCCTCGCCAAGGCCGACATCATTCTGGGAGACCGCTTCGGCACCAGCGCGGCTCCCTACGTCACCGACATCGCCGAGGAGGCGTTCCGCCGGCGCGGCCTGACCGTGACGCGCAACCGACCCTATGCGGGCGGCTTCATCACCGAGCATTACGGCGCGCCGAGCGCGGGCGTCCATGGCCTGCAGATCGAGGTCAACCGCGCGCTCTACATGAACGAGACGACGCTCGCACCGCATTCCGGCTTCGGCGAACTGCAGCAGGCGGTCGCAAGCGCGATGGCCGACTGCTTCGCGCGCTGGAGCGGCTGGCTCGACGAATGGCGCGAGGCGGCCGAGTAAGCGCGGCGCCTCGTGCAGACCGGCTATTGCTTGCCGACGCAACCAAGAAAAAAAGGGCCGCACACTTGCGTGGCGGCCCAAGTCTAGGGAGGAAACGCCCAAGGAGGGCAACGAAGGCTTGAGGTCATCGCCCCTTCGCAGTGCACAATTTAGATGTGCAGCGCAAAAACGCAAGAGCATTTGTTGCGAATCTTATGGGGTATGCGCTGCACGCAAGCGTTGGCGCGAAAACGGCGTTAATGCCTTGTTATCCGGCAGGTCGGCGCGCGATAACGCGGACCGGGACAGGGCGCCGCCGATCTGAAATGCTGCGCAGCACGGCGATCGGGGGAGACTGGTATATGAGTGTCGTTGATTTCGGCGCCTTCGTCGCGGAGCTTGCGACCGAATCGGGCAAGGCGATCCTGCCCTTCTTCCGCGCGCATCACACCACCGACGACAAGTCGCATGGCGGCGTGTTCGACCCCGTGACGGAGGGCGACCGCGCCGGCGAGGTGATCATGCGGCACCTGATCCAGCGCCAGTTTCCCGGGCACGGGGTGCTGGGCGAGGAGTTCGGATCGGAAAACACGGATGCCGAATATGTCTGGGTGCTGGATCCGATCGACGGCACGCGGGCCTTCATCGCAGGCCTCCCGGTCTGGGGCACGCTGATCGGGCTGATGCGCGACGGCGTGCCGGTCTACGGCATGATGCACCAGCCTTTCACGGGCGAGCGCTTTTCCGGCGACGGCAGGCAGGCGCGCTATGAGGGGCCGATCGGCCCGCGACCCTTGCGCACCCGCGACACGACGGAGCTTTCGGCCGCGACGCTGATGACGACGACGCCGGCGCTGTTCAAGGGCGCGGAGGCTGAAGCCTATGCCCGCGTCGAGGCCCAGGTCCGGATGGCCCGCTATGGCTGCGACTGCTACGCCTATTGCATGCTGGCGGCAGGCCATGTCGATCTGGTGATCGAATCGGGGCTCAAGCCCTACGACATCGTCGCGCTGATCCCGATCATCGAGGGCGCGGGCGGCATCGTCACCTCATGGGACGGCGGCAGCGCCGCCGGAGGCGGCACGGTCCTCGCCGCCGGCAGCAAGGCGCTGCATCAGGCCGCGCTCGCCCTTCTCGCCGGTTGACGCGGCAGGGCGGTTGTCTTCGCCGGGCACGAAGGCGTCGAACGCCGCCCAGAAGCGGTCCCGAATCGCGTCGCTCTCCATCAGGATCTCGTGACGCGCGCTCGGCAGCACCAGCGCCTGTCCGGTCTTGAGGCGGGCCGCGAAGCGCTCGATCGCCGGCGTCGAGACGACCGGGTCCTGGCCCGCCGCGATGATCAGGGTTGGAACGCGGACGTCCGTGGCAGCCGAGGGGGCGTTCAGCCGCGCCATGAGCTGGAAGGCGGCGCGGACCCAGCCGATCGTCGGGTCGCCGACCGAGAGATGGCGGGCATCGGCCGAGAGCGCGCTGTTGCGGGCGTAGCGCACGGCGTCGCTCGTCAGGCGGTTGCCCTCGAAGGGTTTGGTCGCGATCGCCGTGTCGCCGCCGCCGGGCACGAAGTTCTTGCCGAGGCCGAGCCAGAACAGGAGGCTCGCCAGCCGGCGGGCGGCGTCGGGCCTGTCGATGATAGTGAGGCCGAGCATGGGCGCGAGCGCCACCAGCCGCGAGACCGGCAGCGCGTCGCGCCGCGCCGCATCGAGGCAGAGCGCGGCTCCCATCGAGTGGGCCAGCACGAAGTAAGGCCCCGGCAGGGTCTCGCGCATCTGCGCCATGGCCAGCGCGAGGTCATTTTCATAGTGCCGCAACCAGCCGACATGCCCCTTCCGGTCGCGCGCGACGAAGCGCTGCGAGCCGCCTTGGCCACGCCAGTCGAAGGCCATGACGTGGAAGCCGCGCCGGCGCAGTTCGGCGACGGTCTCGCTGTAGCGCTCGATGAACTCGGCCCGGCCCTGCACGACGACCACCGTCCCGCGCACCGGCCTTGCCGTGGGCCGCCAACTGGCGAAGCGAAGCCGCGCGCCGTCCCGCGTCGTCGCGAACCAGACCTTGCCATGGCCGGGCAGGGGATAGCCCGGATGGGCGAAGAGCTCGGCGTCGGCCGGGGTCTGGGCCAGCTTTGGAGCCATGTCGGGCTTTCGAATCGGCGTTCGCCCCATGGCGGCGCGACGCAGTTATGCCTGCCGAAAAGACCTCTTGAAAAGCCGAAAAGGGTCTCCCAACTGTTTGTCTGCGCAGGCCGGAGACCGGCTGCGCAAGACCAGAACCGGGCCCGTGCTCACGCCGAGGCGGGCCTGACCATCATGTCGCTTCTTTGGAGGACACCATGCGTCATTTCGATCTTTCCCCGCTCTATCGCTCGACCGTCGGCTTCGACCGGCTGTTCTCGCTGCTCGATCAGGCGACCGCAGCCGAGACTGCGCCGAGCTACCCGCCCTACAACATCGAGCGCACGGCCGAGAACGCCTACCGCATCACTATTGCGGTCGCGGGTTTCGGCGAGGCCGACCTTGCCATTGAGAGCAAGGAGAACACGCTCAGCGTGAAGGGCGAGAAGCAGGCCAACGACAATGGCGAAAAGCGCGAGGTCCTGCATCAGGGCATCGCCGCGCGCGCCTTCGAGCGCCGCTTCCAGCTTGCCGATTATGTCCAGGTGACGGGCGCCAGCCTCGAGAACGGGCTGCTCCATATCGATCTCGTCCGCGAGATCCCCGAGGCCAAGAAACCGCGCCAGATCGCGATCGGCGGCAGCAAGGCCAAGGTGCTCGAGGCCAAGATCGAGACCGCCAAGGCGGCGTAATCGGCACAGGCCCGAAACCAGAGCGGCCCCGGGAAACCGGGGCCGCTTTCTTCTGGGCGTAGAGGCTGAATGTCGCCGCTCAGTCCAGCGGCGTAACCGGAACCGCCGGCGTCTCCGGCCGGGGCGTCGCCGTCGTCATGTCCTCGATCTGGACTGGGGGCAACTGCACGGGCGCGACAGTGATCGCGGGCTGTTCGGCCTGCGCCAGCGGCGGCTTGCGCTCGGGAACGTCGGCGCCGCGAACATCCTGCGGATTCACCAGAGCGGGCTTGTCGGCCCCGGTCGCCGGGTTGACGGGGCCTTGCGTCGGCGCCGTGGGCTGCGCGGGAGCAGCAGGCACGACCGTCGCCGGGGCACTGGCAGCGGCCGGCGGCTTCTCGGCCGGTTTTTCGGGGATTACAGGACGGGCGGGTGCGGTGGGCGATGGCGGCAGGACCGTCGCTGGCGCGCTCGCCTGTCCCGGAGGCCTCAGCGCGGCAGGGCGTTCCGGCGGGCGCGGCACGATGCGGGGAGCGGGCCGCTCGTCCTCGCGCGGATCGACGCGGGCGACGCGAGGCTGGGCCGGGCGGCCGGGGCCCTGCAGGATGATCCGGTCCAGCAACGCGCCGCTGTAGCTGTCGAAGATCAGCCGCACGCGTGCCCCGTCGGCCCTGCGGCCGTCGACGATGGTCGAGCCGCGCGCGCGCAGCGTGCGTTCGATCTCGGCCAGACCGTAATCGCGCGCCGAGACGCGGGCGACCCGCCGGGGCGGGCGCGGCGCATCATAATAGTCGCGATAGCCGTAGCCGCGGCCATAGACCGGGCCGCCATAGCCATAGGCTTCGACCTCATCATAGACGTAATACTGCGCGGCGGCCGGGCTCGCGGCGCCGAGCGCCCCGGCGAAGGCGAGGCCGATCAGCGCGCCGCGCGTCTGGCGTTTCGCGAAGGGTTCGCGAAGGGAAACAGGCTGCATGTGGTCATCCTCGGAGTGACTGATCCGTTGGTTCAGTCTTCCTTAGGGATTGCGGCGCGCATGGGGCGCAAATCGGTGCGGAATGCGCGTCCTAGCGGTTCAGAAGGCCAGCCAGCCGATCCACCGCTTCGGCCTGCGTCGCAAACGACATCACGAAACGGCCGATGATCTCGCCTGTCGCAAGCGGCGCATCCTTGGGAAGCGCCCTGTCGGACCAGGCGATATAGCCGACGCCCGCTTCCGCCAGCCTTGCCTGGAGGTCCGGCGACAACACCAGAAACACTTCATTGGCCTGACAGGGCCAGGCGAGGCGTTTCGCCCCATCGCTGGCGACGGCCGCGGCAAGTCTCTGCGCCATCGCATTGGCATGGCGGGCCAGCTCCAGCCAGTGCCCGCCGCCGAGCAGGCCCTCGAACTGCGCGCCGATCAGCCGGCCCTTGGAGAGGGTATGGCCGGCGCGCTTGCGCCGCCATTTCATCTCGCCGGCCTTTCCGGGATCGAAGAAGACCACGGCTTCCGCCGCCCAGGCGCCGTTCTTGGTGCCCCCGAAGGAAAGCACGTCGACGCCGGCCTTCCAGGTGATCTCGGCCGGCGTGCAGCCGAGCGTGACGAGCGCATTCGCGAAGCGCGCCCCGTCCATGTGCAGCTTAAGGCCGCGCGCCGCGACCGCGCCCTTCAACGCCCGGACCTCGGCCGGCGTATAGATCATGCCGCATTCGGTGGCCTGCGTGATCGCGAGCGCCTGTGGCTGGACCTGATGCAGCGCGCCGTCGCGAAAGCGGCCGAGAACCTGCGTCACGCTCTCGGGCGAGAGCTTGTTGCCGATACCCGGCAGCCCGATCAGCTTGGCTCCGTCGCTGAAGAACTCCGGCGCGCCGCATTCGTCGTCGGCGACATGGCTTTCCTCATGCGTGATCACCGCCCCCCATGGCCGCGTGATGCTGGCGAGCGCCAGTGCATTGGCCGCCGTGCCGCTGGCGACGAGGAAGACCGCGACCTCGCGCTCGAAGATGTCGGCAAACAGCGCCTCGACCCGCTTCGTCCAGGCGTCGGTCCCATAGGCGGAAGCCGCGCCGTCATTGGCGGCGGCAATCGCCTGCATCACCGGCGCGCTCGCGCCGGCGGTGTTGTCGCTGATGAAGTTCATGCCCCAGCGATAGCGGTCGGCCGCGGCCGCGCCAAGCGCCTCAGCGCAGGGCGGACCCGACCAGCAGGAGGAGCGCGGTAAGCAGGATCACCGTGAATGTCGCCGCCATGCCGAAGACGCGGAAGCGGAAATCCTCCTTCGGATTGGAAACGCCCCAGGCATGAGCTGCGCGCCCGATGATCAAAGCGAGGCAGAGCGCGTGCAGCAGAAGCCCTGGCGCGCCGCGCAACTCGGCCAGCGTCAGCAGCAGGAGCGCGAAGGGGGCATATTCGGCGAAATTGGCATGGACGCGCATGCGCCGCTCCAGCCCCGCATCGCCGCCCGCGCCGATGGCGACCTTGCCGCTGCGCCGTGCGCCGATCACGCGCAAGGACAGGGCGACGAACAGCACCGCGAGCAGCGCGGCATAGACCGGGACGATGGCGATCGACATTTGATGCGGCTCCGATGGGCGGCGCTGAACAGGTAGGTCAGGCTCGCGCAGGAACCAGAGGTGGGCGGCAAGATGTATGCGCGTGGCGGGCCGGAGAATGCCTGAAATGTCGAGACGGGCCGCGCCATCGCAATATTATTTCAAAAAGCGCTAAAATCGCCTCTTGTGCCCAGATTGGAATTCTGGCAAATTCATCGCAATAGGACAGTGTTGCTGTCCCATTTTCACCGCGCCGGTTGCAAGGCTTCAAGCCCTGCGCCGGACGCCTGCAACGGAGCGGACGGATGACGAGGGGGACGGCCGGCAACGCCAAAACCAATCGTACGCGCGCCGCCCGCAAAGCGGCGGCCTAAGACAGGCGCGACGGGCAGCGAGCCCCAGGCGCCTGCGGAAGACGCGGGCGCCCTCCAGACAGCGCAAGCCACCTTCCGAGACGAAGACGACATGGCCGGGTTGGCCTCATCCTTGCTGTCGATCCCGACCGGGTCGATCGCGGACGAGCCCGGGCTGGACGAAGTGGACTCGATGGCCCGAATTGGCGGAAGCTGGCGCGGACCTGCAAGCGGGGTTTGACGATGAGCGAGATCAGCAAGGCGAGCGTGGCGGCCGCAGCGGCGGCGTTCCCGGCGGTGCGCGATCCGGCGATGCCGGAGCGGCAGGGCCTGTACGACCCGTCCTACGAGAAGGATTCCTGCGGCGTCGGCTTCATCGCCGACATGAAGAACCGCAAGACGCACGCCATCGTCGCTCAAGGGTTGCAGATCCTGCACAATCTCGACCATCGCGGCGCGGTCGGGGCCGACCCCAAGCTCGGCGATGGCTGCGGCATCCTCACCCAGATCCCGCACCGCTTCTTCGCCGAGGAATGCGCGAAGATCGGCATCACGCTGCCGCAGCCCGGCGACTACGCCATCGGCCAGTTCTTCATGCCGCAGGATGACGCCGCACGCGCCGTTTGCGAGGACATCGTTGCCCAGACGATCGAGGAAGAGGGCCAGATCTTTCTGGGCTGGCGCGACGTGCCGGTGGATTCGTCGGATCTCGGCGAGGCGGTGAAGGAAAGCGAGCCGCGCCATCGCCAGCTCTTCATCGGACGCGGCCCCGGCGTCACCGACGCCGACGATTTCGAGCGCAAAGTCTTCGTCCTGCGCAAGTCCGTCTCCAACAAGGTCTACAAGCAGCAGGATCGCTCGACTGCGACCTATTACCCGGTCTCGATGTCGGCGCGCACCATCGTCTACAAGGGGATGGTGCTGGTCACGCAGCTCGGCTCCTATTTCAAGGACCTGACCGACGCGCGTTTCGAGAGCGCGATCGCGCTGGTCCACCAGCGCTTCGCCACCAACACCTTCCCGTCCTGGCGGCTGGCGCATCCCTACCGCATGGTCGCCCATAACGGCGAGATCAACACGCTGCGCGGCAACGTCAACTGGATGGCGGCGCGGCAGGCCAGCGTCGATTCAGAGCTGTTCGGGGCGGACATCTCCAAGCTCTGGCCGATCTCCTATGAGGGCCAGTCCGACACCGCCTGTTTCGACAACGCGCTCGAATTCCTGGTCCAGGGCGGCTATTCGCTGGCCCACGCGATGATGATGCTTGTGCCCGAGGCCTGGGCCGGCAACCCGCTGATGGACGAGGAAAGGCGCGCCTTCTACGAGTATCACGCGGCGCTGATGGAGCCATGGGACGGGCCGGCCGCGATCGCCTTCACCGACGGCCGCCAGATCGGGGCGACGCTCGACCGCAACGGCCTGCGGCCCGCGCGCTATCTCGTCACCGATGACGGCATCGTGGTGCTGGCCTCGGAATTCGGCGTGCTGCCGATCCCGGAGGAAAAGATCGTCCAGAAGTGGCGGCTCCAGCCCGGCAAGATGCTGCTGATCGATCTGGAGCAGGGCCGCATCATCTCCGACGACGAGATCAAGTCGTCGCTGTGCCTCGCCAACCCCTATAAGGACTGGCTCAAGCGCACCCAGATCGTGCTGGAGGAGCTGCCGCCGGTCGAGGCGCGCGCGCAGCGCACAGACGTGCCGCTGCTCGATCGCCAGCAGGCCTTCGGCTACACGCAAGAAGACACCAAGATCCTGATGGCCCCCATGGCCGTGACCGGGCAGGAAGCCGTCGGCTCGATGGGCACCGACACGCCGATCTCGGCGCTCTCGTCCAAGTCGAAGCTGCTCTACACCTATTTCAAGCAGAACTTCGCGCAGGTCACGAACCCGCCGATCGACCCGATCCGCGAGGAGCTGGTGATGAGCCTGCTCTCCTTCATCGGGCCGCGGCCCAACATCCTCGATCTGGAGGGCACCTCGCGGCGCAAGCGGCTGGAGGTGCGCCAGCCGATCCTGACCAATGACGATCTTGAGAAGATCCGCTGCATCGGGCATTACGAGGACCGCTTCGACACCAAGACGATCGACATCACCTATCCGGCGCGCGAGGGCGCGGCCGGCATGGAAGGCGCGATCGCGCGGCTCTGCGAGCGGGCCGAAGCGGCCGTCCATGGCGGCTACAACATCATCATACTGTCGGACCGGCAGGTTTCGGCCGAGCGCATCCCGATCCCGGCGCTGCTGGCGACGGCGGCCGTCCATCATCACCTGATCCGCAAGGGCCTGCGCACCTCGGTCGGCTTGGTTGTTGAATCGGGCGAGCCGCGCGAAATCCATCATTTCGCCTGCCTAGCCGGTTTCGGCGCGGAGGCGATCAACCCCTATCTCGCCTTCGAGACGCTGGAAGCGCTCTATGAGGCCGGCGAGTTCCCCAAGGAAGTGGACCGCTACGAGACGGTGAAGCGCTTCATCAAGTCGGTCGGCAAGGGCATGCTCAAGGTCATGTCCAAGATGGGCATCTCGACCTACCAGTCCTATTGCGGCGCGCAGATTTTCGACGCCGTCGGCCTGCGCAGCGACCTGATCGAGACCTATTTCACCGGCACGATCTCCTCGATCGAGGGCGTTGGTCTGGCCGAGATCGCCGAGGAATCGGTGCGCCGGCATCGCGACGCCTTCGGCGACTCGCCGATCTACCGGGACTCGCTCGACATCGGCGGCGAATACGCCTTCCGCCTGCGCGGCGAGGACCATGCCTGGACGCCGGAGAACATCGCGCTGCTGCAGCATGCGGTGCGCGGCAACGCCAAGGACAAGTTCAAAGCCTATTCCGACCTCGTCAACGACCAGTCCTCGCGCTTCTCGACCATTCGCGGGCTGTTCGCGATCAAGGACGCCGACGGCATCGGCCGCAAGCCGATCGCGTTGGACCAGGTCGAGTCGGCCGTCGATATCGTCAAGCGCTTCTCGACCGGGGCTATGTCCTTCGGCTCGATCAGCCATGAGGCGCATTCGACGCTCGCCATCGCGATGAACCAGATCGGCGGCAAGTCGAACACCGGCGAGGGCGGCGAGGAGCCGGAGCGCTTCGTGCCGATGGCCGACGGGCGCTCGATGCGCTCGGCGATCAAGCAGGTCGCCTCGGGCCGCTTCGGCGTGACGACCGAGTATCTCGTCAATTCGGCGATGATGCAGATCAAGATTTCGCAAGGCGCCAAGCCCGGCGAGGGCGGCCAGCTTCCCGGCCACAAGGTCGATGCGCGCATCGCCAAGGTGCGCCATTCGACGCCCGGCGTCGGCCTGATCTCGCCGCCGCCGCATCACGACATCTACTCGATCGAGGACATCGCCCAGCTCATCTTCGACCTGAAGAACGTCAACCCTGCGGCCGATGTCTCGGTCAAGCTGGTCTCCGAGCTCGGGGTCGGCACGGTCGCGGCCGGCGTCGCCAAGGCGCGCGCCGACCACATCACCATCTCGGGCTATGAGGGCGGCACGGGCGCGTCGCCCCTGACCTCGATCAAGCATGCCGGCTCGCCCTGGGAGATCGGCCTCGCCGAGACGCACCAGATCCTGGTGATGAACAAGCTGCGCGGGCGGATCGCCTTGCAGGTCGATGGCGGTCTCAGGACCGGGCGCGACATCGTCATCGGCGCGCTGCTGGGGGCCGACGAGTTCGGCTTCGCCACCGCGCCGCTGATCGCGGCCGGCTGCATCATGATGCGCAAATGCCATCTCAACACCTGCCCGGTCGGCGTCGCGACGCAGGATCCCGTCCTGCGCAAGCGCTTCAAGGGCGCGCCCGAGCACGTCATCAACTTCTTCTTCTTCCTCGCCGAGGACGTGCGCGAGATCATGGCCTCGCTCGGCGTGGCGAAGTTCGACGATCTCGTCGGCCGCTCGGACTGGCTCGACAAGAAGCAGGCGATCGAGCACTGGAAGGCCAAGGGGCTCGATTTCGCCCGCATCTTCCACAAGCCGGAGATGGGCCCCGAGGTAGCGATCCGCCATGTCGAATTGCAGCAGCACCCGATCGACACCGTGCTCGACCGGACGCTGATCGCGCAGTCGCAGGCGGCGCTCGAAAAGGGCGAGGCGGTGGTGATCGAGAGCAAGATCAACAATGTCGATCGCTCGACCGGGGCGATGCTGTCGGGCCAGGTCGCCAAGCGCTACGGCTATGCCGGCCTGCCCGAGGACACCATAACCGTGAAGCTCACCGGCACCGCCGGCCAGAGTTTTGGCGCTTGGGTGACCAACGGCGTCACGCTGGAGCTCACGGGCCAAGCCAACGACTATGTCGGCAAGGGTCTGTCGGGCGGCAAGCTGATCATCAGGCCCTCGTCCGACGCGAAGGCCCCGGCCCATCAGTCGATCATCGTCGGCAACACCGTGCTCTATGGCGCGATTTCCGGGGAGTGCTATTTCCGCGGCGTCGCCGGCGAGCGCTTCGCGGTGCGCAATTCGGGCGCGATCGCGGTGGTCGAGGGCACCGGCGACCATGGCTGCGAATACATGACCGGCGGCGTCGTCGTCGTGCTCGGCCAGACGGGGCGCAACTTCGCGGCCGGCATGTCGGGTGGCATCGCCTATGTGCTCGACGAGGACAAGAGCTTCGCCAAGCGCTGCAACCTCTCGATGGTCGATCTCGAGCCAGTGCCGGAGGAGGAGGAACTGACCCAGCGCCTCTACCACCATGGCGGCGACATGGAGACCAAGGGCCGGATCGACGTGATGGCCAACATGTCGGGCTATGATTCCGAGCGGCTGCACCAGCTCATCGCCGACCATCACGAGTATACGGGGTCCGAGCGGGCAAAGGAGATCCTCGACAACTGGGCCGATTACCTGCCCAAATTCGTCAAGGTGATGCCGGTCGAGTATCGGCGGGCGCTTCAGGAACTCGAGCAGGCGCAGGCCGGCATGTCGGTGGCGGCGGAGTAAGATCGATGGGCAAGGTGACAGGCTTCCTCGAGATCGACCGGCGCGACCGGAAGTATCTCCCCGCATCGGACCGGATCAGGAACTACAAGGAGTTCGTGATCCCGCTCGGCCCCGAGGCGACGCGCGACCAGGCGGCGCGCTGCATGAATTGCGGCATTCCGTACTGCCATAATGGCTGCCCGGTGAACAACCAGATCCCGGACTGGAACGACCTCGTCTACAACGACAAATGGCGCGAGGCGCTGACCAACCTGCACTCGACCAACAACTTCCCCGAATTCACCGGCCGCGTCTGCCCCGCGCCCTGCGAGGCGTCCTGTACGCTGAACCTCGAGGACACGCCGGTCACGATCAAGTCGATCGAATGCGCCATCGTCGACAAGGGCTGGGCCGAGGGCTGGATCCATCCCGAACCGCCGAAGACGAAGACGGGCAAGTCGATTGGGCTGATCGGCTCGGGCCCGGCCGGGCTTGCGGCCGCGCAGCAGCTCGCGCGCGCCGGCCACGAGGTCCATGTCTATGAGCGCCAGTCCCGCGCCGGCGGCCTGCTGCGCTACGGCATCCCCGACTTCAAGATGGAGAAGTCCCATGTCGAGCGCCGCGTGAAGCAGATGGAAGCCGAGGGCGTCGTCTTCCACTACGGCGTCAATGTCGGCGTCGATCTCGACCCGGCCGAGCTGCTGGGCAAGCATGACGCGATCGGCCTGACCGGCGGGGCGGAGAAGCCGCGCGATCTGCCGATCGAGGGCCGCGACCTCGCCGGCATCGAATTCGCCATGAACTTCCTGCCGCAGCAGAACCGGCGCAATGGCGGCGAGCCGGCGACGCTCGCCAACTCCCAGCCGATCCTGGCCGGCGGCAAGCATGTCGTCGTGATCGGCGGCGGCGACACCGGCTCCGACTGCATCGGCACGTCGGTGCGCCAGGGCGCGCTCTCGGTGACGCAGATCGAGATCATGCCGCAGCCGCCGGAGAAGGAGAACAAGCAGCTCACCTGGCCGAACTGGCCGCTGAAGCTTCGCACCTCGTCGAGCCATGAAGAGGGGGCCGAGCGCGACTTCGCCATCGGCACGGTGAAGTTCACCGGCGAGAACGGCCATGTCCGCAAGCTGCGCTGCGCCAGGGTCGATGCCTCGTTCAAGCCGATCGAGGGCACGGAATTCGACCTCAAGGCCGATCTCGTGCTGCTCGCGATGGGCTTCGTCTCGCCGGTGCATGAGGGGCTGATCGAAAAGCTCGGCGTCAGGCTCGACGGGCGCGGCAATGTCGAGGCCAATCAGCTCGCCTACAAGACGTCTGTCGACAAGGTCTTCGCCGCCGGCGACATGCGGCGCGGCCAGTCGCTCGTGGTCTGGGCCATCCGAGAAGGCCGCCAGATGGCGCATGCGATCGACAAGCACCTGATGGGCGAGACGATCCTTCCGAGGTAAGCGGCAAAACGTCTCCGTCATCCCGGACAAGCGGCCGAAGGCCGCGCAGCTCCGGGATCCATCGTAAGGCATTGTCGGCGCTCTATGATGGATCCCGGATCTGCGCCGCTACGCGGCTTGTCCGGGATGACGGGATAGGTTCCGAATAAGCCTTACGACGCCTTCGCCACCGCCTGCTTCAGCCGCGCCAGCGCTTCCGCTCCGCCGGCCTTCAGTGGCGGATCGGAGGCTGCCGCATCCTTCTCCAGCGCCTCCGTCAGCGCGCCGACCGTCGGCTCGGTCCCGGCCGCGACCAGCCGCAACACGGCGTTGGCCATGATGTTGGGCCAGTAGGCGGCCGCGCCCTTGGCCAGCCCCTTGGCCTTGCGCCCCTCGAATTCCTGCGCGAGCTGTTCGGGTGTCTTCTGTGCCATGGTTCAGGCCTTTCGTTCGGACGCGCCGCCCCAGCTCGCCACCAGCGCGCCGACGACGATGAGCACGCACGCCGCCGCCAGCAGCCAGCTCGGCGCGGCATAGCCGGCGATGACGAGGATGATCGTCGAGAGCACCGGCGCGGCATAGGAGGCGACGCCGAGCAGCGCGACGTCGCCCTGTTTCATGCCAATGTCCCAGACCACGAAGGCGAGCCCGATCGAGCCCAGCCCCAGCCCAAGCACGCCGCCCCACTCGACGGCGCTCAGCGACCACAGGGTCTGCTCGAAAGCCAGATGGCAGGCCAGCGCCGGCACGGCACAGCCGAGCAGCGTGATGGAAAGGCTCTCCGAGGGCACTCCGGCAAAGTGCCGCGAGACCACCGAATAGCTCGCCCAGACGAAGGCCCCGAGCGCCGCGAGAAGATGGCCCAGTTGCAGGCCGCCACCTGTCCCCAGACCGCCCGAGACCAGCAGCGCGGTGGCCACGAGCCCGATCAGCGCCCCGACGAGATGGCGTGCCTTGAGGCCTCCGCCCGGCAGAAGTGCCGCGAACAGCACGATCAGCAGCGGCCAGAGATAATGGATCAGGTTGGCCTCGGCCGCCGGAGCGGTCTTCACCGCCGCGTAGTAGAGGAACGTGTCGCCGAACGGCCCGTAGAGCCCGAGCGCGAAGGAGGCCGGCGTCGGCAGGATCGAGCCCAGCCTGCCGCGAACTGCGGCGATAGTGAGGATCAGCAGCCCGCCGATGACGAAAGTCATGAAGACGAGCTGGAACGGCGGCACTCGGCCCGACATGGCGGTGAACAGCGCCAGCGTCGACCAGAGCAGGATGGCGAGGAATCCGGTGAGGGTGGCGGCGCGGGCGGTCATCGGGCGGCGATAGCAGAGCGGCCATCGCCTGCACAGCCATCATCCCCGCCACCCTCATCCTTAGGAGCGATCGAAGATCGCGTCTCGAAGGATACTCCAGCCAGCATCGACTGGAGCATCCTTCGAGACGCCGCTGACGCGGCTCCTCAGGATGAGGGCTTTGGAAAAGCGTGAGTGGGACTTAAGGAGACATCGCCGCCAACCGATCGAGACGCCATGACGACCGCAAGCTATTCGCCCCCGCCCGCCGGCCAGGACTGGGTCGGCCTTTCGCCATCCGAGGCCGGCTTCGACGCCGCCGCGCTCGACGCGGCCATCGCCTTCGCGAAGGCGAACGAAAGTCCCTGGCCGCGCAGCCTGTACTATCCGGACGGGGCTTATGTCGGCAATGTCGAGTGGAACGAGACCGGGCCGTGGAGCGAGATCGTCGGCCCTGTCGCCGAGCGCGGCGGCCCGGCCGGGCTGATCCTGAAGGGCGGCAGGCTCGTCGCGGAATGGGGCGACACGAACCGCACCGACATGACCTTCTCGATCGCCAAGAGCTATCTCTCCGTCCTCGCGGGGCTTGCCGTCGATGACGGGCTGATCGCCGATCTCGACGAGCCCGTGGCTCGCTCGGTCGAGGGGCCGTTCTTCGAGAGCGAGCAGAACCGCACGATCACCTGGCGGCATCTGCTGACGCAGGCCAGCGAATGGCGCGGCGAGATCTTCGGCAAGTCGGACCAGGTCGACCACAACCGCCAGATCGGGCCCGGGGCCGACAACAGCCGCAAGGGCCAGCTTCGCGAGATGCGCAGCCCCGGCTCCTTCTACGAATACAACGACGTGCGCGTGAACCTGCTCGGCTGGTGCCTGCTGCAGCGCTTCCGCAGGCCGCTTCCCGAGGTGCTGCGCGAGCGCATCATGGACCCGATCGGGGCCAGCCCGGACTGGCGCTGGGAGGGCTACGAGACCTCCTGGGTCGAGATCGATGGCAAGCGTATCCAGTCGGTGCCGGGCGGCGGGCACTGGGGCGGCGGGCTCTTCATCGGCGCGCGCGACCATGCCCGCTTCGGCCTGCTGGTCGCGTGGGGCGGCGTCTGGGGCGAGCGGCGACTGCTCTCGCGCCAATGGGTCGAGGCGATGCTGACGCCCACGGCGACGCTCGGCAATTACGGTTTGCTGTGGTGGCTGAACCGGGGGCCGGCAGTGCGCGCCAATGTTCCCGAAACCGCCGCCTTCGCGCTCGGGGCCGGCACGAACGCGATCTGGCTCGATCCGGCCCAGGACCTCGTCGCGGTGCTGCGCTGGATCGACGGGGCGTCGCTGGACGGCTTCGTCGACCGGATGCTCGCTGCGCGCCGGTGAATTCGCACGCCATGGCGCATTTTTCGCCATGGCGGCCATGCGCGCGCGCCGATTGACCGCATCGGCGGGACGGATCAAGCGTTGGGACCATGACCACTATCCCGCTGCCGCTCTCCGCCCGCCGACCCGTGATGCCGGTCCTCGCGGCGCTCAGCGTCGCCCATCTGCTGAACGACCTCGTCCAGTCGATGATCCCGGCGATGTATCCGCTGCTCAAGGAGGCCTACCGGCTCGACTTCCTACAGGTCGGGCTGATCACGCTCGCCTTTCAGGTGACGTCGTCGCTGCTGCAGCCGCTGCTCGGCTGGCTCACCGACCGCAAGCCCTGGCCGCATGCGATGGTGGCCGGCATGGCCTCGACGCTGGCCGGCCTCGTCGGGCTGTCTTTTGCCGGCAGCTACGGCATGGTGCTGGTGTCGGCGGCGCTGATCGGGCTGGGCTCGGCCGTGTTCCACCCCGAGGCGACGCGGATGGCGCGCCATGCTGCGGCCGGCCGGCAGGGGCTGGCGCAAGGCGTCTTCCAGGTCGGCGGCCATGCCGGCTATGCCGCAGGGCCTTTGTTGGCGGCGGCGATCGTGGTGCCGCGCGGGCAGGCGAGCCTGGTCTGGTTTTCCGGCGTCGTGCTGGTGGCGATGGCCCTGATGGCCTGGACGGCGTCGCGCTACACGGCTTTCCGGCGCGCCGAAGCCGAGGCCGCGCGTGGCGAGACAATGGAGCCGGCGCCCACTCACGGCCTGCCGCGCGGCCGGATCGTCTTCGCCATGGCGATCCTGATCGTGCTTCTGATGTCGAAGAACGGCTATTCGGCCGCCTTCACCTCCTACTACACCTTCTATCTGATCGAGCGCTTCGGCGTGACCCTGCAGTTCTCGCAGGTGATGCTGTTTGTCTATCTCGTCGTCGGCGCGCTCGGCGTCATCATCGGCGGAATGGTCGGTGACAGGATCGGGCGCGACCGCGTGATCTGGCTGTCCATTCTCGGCACGCTGCCCTTCGCGCTGATGCTGCCCTATGCCGACCTGCTCTGGACCGGCATCCTGAGCATCGTCATCAGCCTGATCATGGCGAGCGCCTTCTCGGCCATCCTGATCTACGCGATCGACCTCGTGCCGCACCGCGTCGGGCTCGTCGGGGGCCTGTTCTACGGCCTGTCTTTCGGGCTCGGCGGCATCGCGGCGGCAGGGATCGGAGCGCTTGCCGACAAGATCGGCATCGTGCAGGTGTTCTGGCTCTGCGCCTTCCTGCCGGCGCTGGGGCTGCTGACGTTCTTCCTGCCGCGCAGCGCGCGGCAGGTTTGATTGAAAGCGCCCAGCCTCACGCCATGAACTGACCGCCGTTCACCGCAAAGGTCGCGCCGGTCGCAAACGAGCCGTGCTCCGACGCCAGCCAGACCACCATGGAGGCGATCTCCTCCGGCTTGCCCAGCCGGCCGGCCGGGATGCCGGCGACGACGCGCTTCAGGGCTTCTTCCGGCATCGCCGAGACCATGTCGGTGCCGATATAGCCTGGCGTGATCGCGTTGACGGTGATGTTCTTGTTGGCGTTTTCCTGCGCCAGCGCCTTGACGAAGCCGATATCGCCCGCCTTGGCGGCGGAGTAGTTGACCTGGCCCATCTGCCCCTTCTGGCCGTTGATCGAGGAGATCACGATGATGCGGCCGAAGCTGCGGGCGCGCATGCCCTCGATCACCGGCCGCGTCATGTTGAACAGCGAATCGAGATTGGTGCGGATGACGGCGGACCACTGGTCCTTGGTCATCTTGTGGAAGAAGCCGTCGCGCGTGATGCCGGCATTGTTGACGAGGATGTCGATCGGCCCGAGATCGGCCTCGACCTTGGCGACGCCCGCCGCGCAGGCGTCGTAATCGCCGACATCCCATTTGAACACGGGGATGCCGGTCTCGGCCTGGAACTTCGCCGCCGCCTCGTCATTGCCGGCATAGCTGGCGGCGACCTTGTGGCCGGCCTCCTGCAGCGCCCGGCTGATCGCAGCCCCGATGCCGCGCGTTCCCCCCGTGACCAACGCCACTTTCGTCATAGGCTCGTTCCTCCCTCTCGGCGGCGTTGTGCCGCGCTATTGTTCTGAAAGCTTCATGTCGGGCGCATAGGGCCCGTCCACGTCCTTGGTGATGGCCTGCCCGCAGATGACGCGCCCGCTGGCGGCGTCGAAGGTCAGGGCCGGCTGTCCGTACAGCGCCCAGCCCCGCGACAGCGCCTCCGAGACCCGATGACAGAAGGCGGCGTCGTCAGGCCCGGTGAGGTAGCGGTAGAGCGTCGTCCGCCGCGCCATGTCGTCAGGCGCGCTCGATCGCCATGGCGACGCCCATGCCGCCGCCGATGCAGAGCGTGGCGAGGCCCTTCTTGGCGTCGCGCTTCTCCATCTCGTGCAGCAGCGTCACCAGCACGCGCGCGCCCGACGCGCCGATCGGATGGCCGATCGCGATCGCGCCGCCATTGACGTTGACGATGTCGGTGTTCCAGCCGAGGTCCTTGTTGACCGCCATGGCCTGCGCGGCGAAAGCCTCGTTGGCTTCGACCAGTTCGAGATCGCCCACGCTCCAGCCGGCCTTCTCCAGCGCCTTGCGGGTCGCCGGGATCGGGCCCGAGCCCATGATCGCCGGATCGACGCCGGCCGTCGCCCAGGAGGCGACGCGGGCAAGGGGCTTCAGGCCGCGCTTGGCCGCCTCCTTGGCGCTCATCAGCACGAGCGCGGCCGCGCCGTCATTGATGCCGGACGCGTTGCCGGCGGTGACGGTGCCTTCCTTCGAGAAGGCGGGCTTGAGCTTGGCCATCGCCTCGAGCGTCGCGCCGTGGCGGGGATACTCGTCGTCGGAGACAACGATGTCGCCCTTGCGGGTCGAGACGGTGAAGGGGACGATCTCGTCCTTGAACTTGCCGGCTTTCTGGGCGGCCTCGGCCTTGTTCTGCGAGGCGGTGGCGAACTTGTCCTGGTCCTCGCGGCTGATCTGCCACTTGGTCGCGACGTTCTCGGCCGTGGTGCCCATATGGTAGCCGTGGAAGGCGTCCCAGAGGCCGTCCTTCAGCATGGTGTCGACGAATTTCAGGTCGCCCATCTTGGTGCCGTTGCGCAGATGCGCGCCATGCTGCGACATCGACATCGATTCCTGGCCGCCGGCCACGATGATGTCGGCGTCGCCATTGGCGATCTGCTGCAGGCCGATCGCGACCGCGCGCAGCCCCGAGCCGCAAAGCTGGTTCAGGCCCCAGGCGGTCGCCTCCTGCGGAATGCCCGCCTTCATCGCGGCCTGGCGGGCCGGGTTCTGGCCCTGACCGGCGGTCAGGATCTGGCCCATGATGACCTCGTCGACATCGGCGGGATCGACCTTGGCGCGGGCCAGCGCCTCCTTGATCGCGGCGGCGCCGAGATCATGGGCCGGCGTGTTGGCGAAGACGCCGTTGAAGGCGCCGACCGCCGTGCGCGCCGCGCCGACGATGACGATGTCTGAATCAGCCATGGGAGAGTTCCTCGCTGTTGTCGCGACGGCCCGTTCTCGCCGGGGCCGACCGTGTTTCGACCGTCACCTTTCAGGCCCGTCGCGGCGGCGTCAAGTGATCCGAAAGGTGCGGCAGCGCCGTTCGCGATGGCCGTCAGCGAGAAGTTGCTCGGAACATCGGCACATTCACCGCATGTTCAGGCAGCTTTTCGCGCTGCACGCTCAAAAAACTTGCGGCCCGCCACTGAGTGGCTATCGTCAGGCACGGGAAGACCGTTTCGTTCGGCGTCGCCGCGATTTTCGCAGGGGCGCGCGAGCCAACGTCATGCAGGACTCTGATGGCCAGCGACAAAGAACCGACCGTCATCAAGAAATACGCCAATCGCCGGCTCTATCACACGGGAACGAGTTCCTACGTCACGCTGGAAGATCTCGCGGGGCTCGTCCGCGGCGGCGAGGATTTCGTCGTCTACGACGCGAAGTCGGGCGAGGACATCACCCGTTCCGTGCTCGCCCAGATCATCTTCGACGAGGAGAGCAAGGACGGCCAGAACCTGCTGCCGATCGCCTTCCTGCGCCAGCTCATCCGCTTCTACGGCGACAGCATGCAGGCGCTGGTGCCGCGCTATCTCGAATTCTCGATGGATCACCTGACAAAGGATCAGGGCCAGTTCCGCGAGCAGATGGCCAAGGCGTTCTCCGGCGGGGCGTTCGGCGGCCCGGCCATGGACGCGCTCCAGCAGCAGACGCGCGCCAACATGGCGCTCTTCACCGACGCCTTCCGCATGTTCAACCCGTTTGCGGCCATGGCGGCGGCCAAGGCGCAGGAGGAACCCGGCGCTGCGTCCGCCAAGGGCGACGATCTCGGCGAGATGAAGCGCGAACTCACCGAAATGCGTGAGCGGCTGGACAAGTTGTCGAAGGGGAAGTGAGGGGCGACGGGGCTCAGCCCGCCGCGCGCTGGCGCGGGGCTGGCGTCGCCACCGGCCATAGCTCCGCCTTCCCGACAAGATGACCCTGCAGATAGGTGACGCCCCAGTCGGCCAGCATCCCGGCCTGCAGATCGTCGTCGACCCATTCGGCCACCGTTTCGACCATCAGATGCCGGGCGAGGTCGATCAGGGTGCGGACATAGAAGCGGTCGTCGGTCGAGCGGCGCAGGTTCTGGGTGAAGGCGCCGTCGAGCTTGAGGATGTCGATCGGGAAGGCGCGCAGGTGCCGCAGCGAGGTGTGGCCCGCGCCGAAATCGTCGATGGCGATGCGCGCGCCCTGATCCTTGATCCTGCCCAGCAGTTTGGCGACGCGAGTGGGATCCTCGATCGTCGCGGTCTCCGTGATCTCGACGATCAGGCGCTGGGCCACGCCACGCGCGCCATTGGTGCAGGCGAGGAAGGCGTCGAGCCATTCGGGGTCGGCGAGCGAGCGCGGCGAGACGTTGACCGAGAGCGACAGCGCGGGATCGGCCGCGAGCAATTCGACCGCGAGTTCGAGCACGCGATGGTCGAACAGGCGGACCAGCCCGCGCCGCTCCAGCAACGGAATCAGTTCGGCCGGCGCGAAGAACAGCCCGCTCGGACCCTGGCCGACGCGCAGCAGCGCCTCGTGGAAGGCGACCTCGCGCCCCTTGGCGCGCACGATCGGCTGAAGTGCGAGCTGGACGCGGCGCTCGTTCAGCGCCGCCACCGCCTGCAGATCGAGCCCCGGCCCGTCGCTGGGCGCCTCGCGGCTGTCGCGGCGGCGGGCGATCACGGCCGAATCGACCGCGCCCGAACGGGCGCTCGCCAGCGCATTCTCCGCCGCCGCGACCAATGTGCCGGCATGGTTCGAGAGATCGGGCGCGATCGCCGCGCCGACTCTCAGCCTCGCCAGCGCGATGCCGCGCCCGGTCTCGATCGCCGAATGAGCGACGGCCTTGATGAAGCGCCGCGCCGCCGCCTCGACCTGGTTCTTGGGGCAGCCGGTAAGCAGGATGGCGAAGCGGTTGCCTGAATAGCGCAGCAGATGATCGCGCCGGCGCATTGCCGAGCGCAGCCGCTCCTGCACCACGCCGATGATCTCGTCGGTCGCCTCATGGCCGAAATCGTCGTTGAGCCGCGTCAGCTCGTCGATCGCAGCTATCAGCACCACGACCATGCGCTCGGCCGGAAGATGCTCCGACAGCGCCTGCTCGACGCGCTCGACCAGCGCATGGCGGTCCGTGACCTCGCTGGTGCAGACCGCGAGTTCGTCGGGCTTCACCGCCCGCTCGATTCGGAGCACTCCACGCGCGCAGGCGGGGCGGCCGTCGAGTCCGGCGAACCAGCGCCCGGCATCCTCGACCCACATGGTCCGGCCGGCGAGGGAGGCGGCGTAGCGGGTGCGATAGACCACGCCCTCGCCCTCGTCATGGCCGGTCGAGGAGAAGATCGCGTCGTAGCGGCTGCGGCCGCTGCCGGGCTCGACGAGGCCGGCAAAAGCAAGGCCCCGCGACATGGCGGCCTCGGGGATCGGCCCCAGAACGTCGGCGGCGTTCGGCCCCCAGATCAGGACGTCGCCCTGAATCTCCCAGCTATAGACCACCTCGCCGATCGAAGAGAGCAGGCTGCGCGGATCGGCGAGGCCGTCGGCGCGGGAGCTCAGGATCGACGGCGCATGCATCGCGGGAGGCCTCAAGAGCCGAAAGCCGGAGGAGGCGCCAAGACGCTGTCCCATCCTGGCCTGACGGAGCGGAAACTGTCCCGGAACGATGCGGGTTTTGGGCTTAACAGCCGGTTAATTTTGGCCAGAGGTTTGCAACGACCGTAGCGCCGATACCACCGCGTTCCGGAGTGAGACATGGCCCACCCCGCCTTCGAGAGCGATGCCGTGAGCCGCGCCGCGATGCTGCTGCTGCAGCTCGCCGCCGCGCAGGCGCAGATCGGCCCCTTCGCGCGGCGCGCGCTGGAGACGCCGCAGGCGGCGGCCCGATTCTACGAGATCGCCGCCGGCCGTCCGGCCGCCCGTCCTGGCCGATTCGCCTGAGCATCGGATGATGCCATGGCCGGTCGTCCCGCTAGAGCCTGGGATGATAGACGGTGAACTGCGCCAGGCTGACAGCGTAGGAGATCGTCGTCGTCTCGCGGTCTCCCAGCCCGTCGAACCCGATCTCCGTCGGCCCCGTGACCGAGCGTAGCGCGATCCGGTTGATCTGCACGACCCTGCCCGACTGCGGCACGCCGGCGACCGGCAGGCGCGCGACGTTCTGTTCGATCACCTCGACGAGACCGCCAACGACGAGCACCCGCAGCACGATTGCCGTGTGGTGGCCCCTGCCATGCGTCTGGGTCGGACTCACGACGCGCCCCCGCGGCGCGAGGAAGTCCGTGACGGTCGTCGTCAGAACCGCGCTGTATCCGACGAACTGGATGATGTCGCCTGGCGCGACCGCGTTGAGGTTGGTTTCCACGTCTCCCCAGACGAAGTCGGCGCGGCTGCTGAAATGGGGCGTTAGCTGCCGCGACGTCCGCGCGCCGACATAGCTCAGCGCATCCTCCGCCAGGGTCCAGCATTCGCCATTGCCATGGGCGACGCCGACCGGCCTGGCTTGGAGCCAGGCCACGATCCGCGCATTGAGTCGGGCGTCGTAAGCCATGGGAAGCCGTCCGATTATCGTCGAGTCGGATCAGGCGTGGTTCAGGCGCAAAAGCCGTGAAACAGCACTATCCAGCGACGCCGGGCGCATGTCCAGTGTCCTGTGTCGTTAGGTAATGCGGTCTGTCCGATCATAGAAAAAGCCGGCCTCGCGGCCGGCTCGTTTCACTCTGTCTGGCTCGAGGCTCCGTCGGAGAGCCCAAGCCGCTCAGGCCTCGGTCTTGGCCTTGAGCACCTGGCGGCCGCGATACATGCCCGACTTCAGATCGACATGGTGCGGGCGGCGCAGTTCGCCGGAGTTCTTGTCCTCGATATAGGTGGGCTGCTTCAGCGCGTCGGCCGAGCGGCGCATGCCGCGCTTGGACGGCGAGGTCTTTCTCTTCGGAACGGCCATGCTACTCTCCATCGCGCCGCCGCTGGGAAGCGCCGCAGCCAAAGGCCCGCGCTGCCGCCACGACGACGTCATCAATCTCGTGAGGCGTTGCCCATACACGCTCGGGCGCGGCATGGCTAGTGTTGGTCGGTGTAAAAATTCGGCTATGCGACAGACTCTTGATGATCAGCCCTCATCCTGAGGAGCGGACGTAGTCCGCGTCTCGAAGGAGCCTCCAGCGGGCTCTGGAGCATCCTTCGAGACGCCGCTGCGCGGCTCCTCAGGATGAGGGCGGTTTACCCCGGCACGGCGCAATCGCCCAGCGGCCCAAGCTGCCCGACGCGGCGCTGGACCCGGCCGGCGGCCGATTGCAGGCCGCGCGTCGGGCGCTCGGGATTGCGCAGGATCGGGTTGGGCAGCGCGCCCGCCAGCCTAGCCGCCTCGGCCGGTGTCAACCGCGCCGCCGGCTTGCGGAAATAGCGCTGCGCGGCGGCCTCCGCGCCATAGAGCCCGTCACCCCATTCGGCGACGTTGAGATAGACCTCGATGATGCGCTGCTTCGGCCAAACGAGGTCGATCGCCATGGCCAGCGGAATCTCCAGCGCCTTGCGGACATAGGAGCGGCCGGGCCACAGGAACACGTTCTTGGCGGTCTGCATGGTCAGGGTCGAGGCGCCCCGGCTCGGCCCGTCCTCGTCCTCCAGCACGCTGTTGAGCTCGACCCAGTCGACGCCGGAATGCTCGCAGAAGCGCTGGTCCTCGGCCGCGATCACGGCGCGGATCAGGTTCGGCGAAATCTGCGCGAGCGGCACCCATCGCCGCTCGACCGGCTGGAAGGTCAGCCAGCGCCCGATCATCAGGGTCGATGGTGCGGGCACGAAGCGGAAGAGAATCAGGCCCAGCACGAGCGCCGCAGCCAAAGCGAGAGCGGCGAGCCATATCCAGCGCATGATGCGCGCCGGCAGCCCGGCTCGTCTCGTCCCGTCCGCCATCGCGTTCCCCCGCCGCTGCTTGACGACGCCATCCGGCTCCGGCAAGCCCACCCCGGTCAGCGAACGCGAGATCGCCTCATGAGTTCCGTATCCGACGATAGCGCCGACTTACCTGCGAGGCTCGCGGAAAACGCCGATGCCATCGAGACCCTGCTCGACGCGCTCCTGTCGCCCGTCGCGCTGGCTGGCGAGGTCGCCCGGCCGCGACGTCTGCTCGACGCGATGCGTCATGGCGCGCTCGGCGGCGGCAAGCGGCTGCGGCCCTTCCTGACGGTCGAGACGGCGCGGCTGTTCGATGTCGCGCCCGCGCAAGCGCTGCGCGCCGGCGCCGCGGTCGAGCTCGTGCATTGCTACTCGCTGGTCCATGACGATCTGCCGGCGATGGACGACGACGACACCCGCCGGGGCCGCCCGACCGTCCACAAGGCCTATGACGAGGCGACCGCGATCCTCGCCGGCGACAGCCTGCTGACGCTCGCCTTCGACGTGATGGCGGGCCCGGAGACGCACCCCTCGGGCGAGGTCCGCGCCAATCTCGTGCTGGCGCTGGCCCGCGCCTCGGGGCTCGGCGGCATGGCAGGCGGCCAGATGCTCGACCTCGCGGCGGAGGGGCGCTTCGGCGATGCTCCGGCCGGGGGGCTCGATGAGCCGCAGATCCGGCAGTTGCAGGCGATGAAGACCGGCGCGCTGCTGGCGGCGAGCGTCGAGATCGGCGCGCTGCTGGGGCAGGCGTCCGAGGCCGAGCGCGCGGTGCTGGTCACCTATGGCAAGGCCCTGGGTGCGGCCTTCCAGATCGCCGACGACATTCTCGACGTGGAGGCGACGCCCGAGCAACTCGGCAAGGCCACCGCCAAGGACGAAGGCAGGGGCAAGGGCACGCTGGTCTCGGCGCTCGGGCGGGAGGGGGCGCGGCGCGAGCGCGACCGGTTGAGCGGGCAGGCGGTCGCGGCGCTGGATCGGTTTGGAGACAAAGCGGGGATGCTCAGGGCGGCGGCGCGGTTCGCGGCGGAGCGGCGGAGTTAAGTCGGCAATAGTGTGGTGCTGATCGTAGCCGCATTACGGTTTCTCGTGAGGCCAGCGGGTTATAACCCATTCGCCCATTTCCTGAGCCCGAACTCTAAACGCTTCCCAGTTCCAGTTTTCAAATTTGGCACTAAACTCTCTCGTGCTCTTGAATTTTGAATCGCTCGCAAATCGAACTTTCTTCAAGTGGTACGCTTGATTTCCGAGAGAAGAATTCATCCGCCCGGTGCAGGGAACAAGATTCGGCAATGCGTCGGTATCGTTTGCAATGTATTTCTCGCCGTACATTTGCTTCCAGCCAGAATCTGCCGATTGCGGTAGTACATGCTCAATGGTTTCAGTTTTTTCATGAGCGTCCCCGCCGTGGTGAGAATCGTATTCAAGCAGAAGATATGGGGTGATTGCGGAGCCGTAGAGAGGTCTCGTCTCAACAGCCTTCTTGAGTTCCTGTGCGTCAGGCCAAGTGACCGTCTTATGTGATGAAATGGCTGCAGACACGGCCTCTGCGGACAAGTCGTTCTTAAGATCGGGCCAGAGCCTTTTGAATACAGCGTGAAGGCCTGTCGGCTCGTAGCCGGCTATCGCGCGACGCACTAGGAAACTCTCGACAACGTCCATCAACTCGGCTGCGGTTGCCTCTGAAACGTGTCCATCCAAGACCGACCGCCCAAGTTGCATCGTGAATGGCAATACTGAGCTTGGAGCCCCGAGCGCGGCAAAGCGAGTGAACCGTGTCGATAAATTCGGAGAAAATCGACAAACGTTGTTGCCGGCGAGAGTATCTAGGTAAGGAGCTTTCAGTTTATCCAAAGACGCGATGATCTCATTTGGATTTTCTATATCATTCCATCTATTTCTTAGGTTGATAAATACATCCGATTTCCTCAGGTTTGGATCCGTCACCAGCCCATACGGGAAAAGGAATTTCTCAAAACTGTTAAGCCCATGAAATTCGAATGAAGCATAAAAAGGCTGCCAAACCTCTTCGTCTATGCGTTCAATTTTCTCGGGCGTCTCATCAGAAATCTTCCGAAATATCTCATTTCTTACTAAATCACTTATCTTCATTGGTTCTTGCTTAGAATTAAGACTATCAAATATTTTGGGCCCATCAGTAGGGTCGAGTACATCGATCTGGACAACGGTAAAATTATTCAAAAATATCTCGTAAATTTGCCGCAATCTTTCAATTCCTCCTTGCTCTAATTCTTCCATAAAGAAACGTTTAAATCTATTATAATTATTCCTTAAAGGGCCTCGGTTCGACCCGTAATTGGGTAATGCATTCAAATCGTACGGTTTCAGCGCATCTACCAGTTTTTCATCATGCTTTATATCTTCTACTACAGCGCTCATCATAGTTCTATCGAGTCGACTTGAATGTATTCTCAAGTTCGATTTCTTATAATCTCTCCCGATCTGAAGATAATTTTGAGCTAATTTTGCAGCTTCGTCTTGTCTATTATTTAAAGATAGTATTTTTACCAAAGCGGAAATGAATAAGAAAGCGGTAGTAAGGCGCTGTTGTCCGTCGATTACCTCAAATACTTTGGGGTCAGTTGGGTTGGCTCTTCGGCCGTGTACAATGACGGCTCCAAGAAAGTGCTTGTCGGTCAAGCCATCAACAATATTCAGAATGTCCTGGAGAAGGTTATTAACCTTGTCGGGTGCCCAGCGATACTCACGCTGGAAGAAAGGAATTAGGTAGAGCGACGTCCCGATGGAAAGTAGATCTCCAAGTGTCGTCTCCTGTGAATTCGTCGTCAGCCTCGTCATGTTTCCTCCGCGGCGCACAAAGGCGCTACGCTCCCAACATACCCAAATCTACAGAGTTGGCGAGAACGTCATTTGCAAATTTCCGATCGATCCGGCGGTTTTCGTCGTCCGCGACCGAGTCGGCCTGTCACCTGCGGAACAGCGCCGCATCGGGCTCACCTCTAGGGTCAATTCATCGGCGAACGGATCGCCGCCAACCCTTCAGGAGAGACCGATGTCCGCCAAGTCCTTTACCAACTCCCTGGTCGCCGCCCTCGCCATCGTCAGCGTCACGGCTGCCTCCGTCGCTCCTGCCTTCGCCTCGGATCGCGGCTTCGAGGTGAAGCCCGTGCGCAGCAACAAGGTCAACAAGTCGGCTCTCGCGATCGGCGCTCTGGTCGGCCTCGGCGGCGCGCTGCTCGGCGCGGCCGCCGCTCACAGCCAGCCCCGTCATGCCGATGAGCGCTATGCGCCGCAGCGCCCGGTTCGCTTCATCGACCATGACGACGAGGAGGAGGACTGCTTCGAGAAGCCGATCAAGCGCTTCGACCGCTACTCCGGCGAGACGATCGTGATCGGCCACAAGACGGTCTGCCGCTGAAAGCAGCGTCCGGAACGACAAAACCCCCGGCGCAGGTCGCCGGGGGCTCCGGTATTCGCAGAAGAAGCCGGCCCTACCGCCAGCGCCCAAAAGCGTCCGCCAGAGTCTGGCTGCCGGAGACGCCCTTCTCGAAGGTGATGATGCCCCTGCGGCCGGAGGCGAAGCGCACCGGCACGTCGATCCAGAGCCGGTTCAGGATCAGCTCGAGATTGCGCTCCACCTCGACGGGCACGTTCGACATCGCCGCCACGAACAGATTGTCGCCCAGCGCCGAGTTGATCGCCGACAAGGGTGCGCCGCGCTCGCCCTCCTCGATCTTGAACTGCGGCACGCCGACTTCGCGCACCGCGTTCTGGGCCGGGTCGCCGGCCGGGGTGAAGCGCAGGCCGATGATGTGCGAGGCGGGGAAGGCGCTGTCGGTGTTGCGGCGAATGGTGAAATCCAGCGCGAGGCCCGCTTCCGCAACCTCGATGGTGGCGCGCACGATCGTCTCGACCGGGCGGCCCTGGCCGGCGCTCTCGCTGTCGAGCCGCCAGAAGACACGGCCCTGAATGGCGCGGGGCTGCTGCGGATTGGCCGGGTCCTCGGTGTACAGGATGGCGCGCTGCGCCACTGCGACCTCGCCGCTCTGGGTCTGTGTCGGCGTGCCGCTGCCGGGTCTGGGCGCATTGGGGTTGCCCGCTTCGCCGACGCGGTCGCCGAGCTTGCCGGCATTGTCGGGCTGTCCGGGCTGCACGGGCGTCTCGACGCGCGGGCGCGTCGTGGCGTCCTGCGGAGCGACCTTGTGGATGTAATAGGCCGTGGCTGCGATGGCTGCGACCGCGATGGCGATGCCTACGCCGACGATCGTGGTCCGGATATGACTTGCCTCGACGCGCCTCTCGCGCGGCGGCGCGATGCGGGGCCGGACCGGCTGCGGCTCCGGCGCCTCGGCCGGGATGTCGTCGAGGGCGACGGGCGCAGGATCGGGCGCGGCCGGGCCCGGCTCGAACGGGCGCGGCGGCTCGGGAATGACCGGCGGCGGAGGAGGCGTGTCTGGAAACGCAACCTGCGACGGCGCAGGAGAGCCATCGCCGTGCTCGGCCTCGATGCGCGCCATGGCCTCGTCGAGCGAGAGCCGCTCGCGCATGATCTCGGCCTCGCCCAAGGGCGGGTCGAGACTGCGCAACTGCGCCACCAGCGCCGTCCGCGCCCGCTCATAGATGGCGCGCCGCGCCTCGGGCGAGGGGTCGGTCAGCCCGGCGACCGCGCGCGCCAGGATGGGATAGAAGTCGGCCATAGGCCTCACTTGTCGATGTTGAGGGGGTGCGTCAACCCGCGAATGGGCGCTCAGCCCTCAAAAGGATTCTGCACCAGGATGGTGTCGTCGCGTTCCGGGCTGGTCGAGAGCACGGTGACCGGCGCGCCGATCAACTCCTCGATGCGGCGGACATATTTGATCGCCTGTGCCGGCAGGTCCGCCCAGGAGCGGGCGTTCGCCGTCGAGCCTTCCCAACCCTGAATCGTCTCGTAGATCGGCTCGACCCGGCCCTGGTCGCTCTGGCCGGCGGGCAGGTGCTCGAGCACCTGGTCGTCGAGCCGGTAGCCGGTGCAGACCCTGATCTCGGGAAAGCCGTCGAGGATGTCGAGCTTGGTCAGGGCGATGCCGTCGATCCCGGAGGTCTTGACCGTCTGGCGCACCAGGCAGGCGTCGAACCAGCCGCAGCGGCGCTTCCTGCCGGTGACGACGCCGAACTCCTTGCCCTTCTGGCCGATCAATTCGCCGGTCTCGTCGAAGAGCTCGGTCGGGAACGGGCCTTCGCCGACGCGGGTCGTGTAGGCCTTCGCGATGCCCAGCACATAGCCGACGGCCGACGGCCCCAACCCCGAGCCGGTCGCGGCCTGTCCGGCGACGATGTTGGACGAGGTCACGAAGGGATAGGTGCCGTGGTCGACATCGAGCAGCGCGCCTTGCGCGCCCTCGAACAGGATGCGCTTTCCCGCCCGCCGCTGCGCGTCGAGCAGCGCCCAGACGGTGTCGGCATAGGGCAGCACCTCGCCGGCGATGGCTGTGAGCTGGCCGAGCAGTTCGGCGGCGTCGACCTCGCCGATGCCTAGTCCGCGCCTGAGCGCATTGTGATGCGCCAGCAGCCGCTCGATCTTGGCAGCGAGGATCGCCGGGTCCTTCAGGTCGATGACGCGGATGGCGCGGCGGCCGACCTTGTCCTCATAGGCCGGGCCGATGCCGCGCTTGGTCGTGCCGATCTTGAGGCCGGCATTGCTGGTCTCGCGGAAATGGTCGAGCTCGCGATGCAGCGGCAGGATCAGCGTGGCGTTGTCGGCGATGCGCAGGTTCTCAGGGCTGATCGCGACGCCCTGCGCGCGCAGCCGGGCGATCTCCTCGACCAGGTGCCAGGGATCGACGACGACGCCGTTGCCGATGACCGAGAGTTTTCCGCCGCGCACGATGCCGGACGGCAGCAGCGAGAGCTTGTAGACATTGCCGTCGATGACCAGCGTGTGGCCGGCGTTGTGGCCGCCCTGAAAGCGCACCACGACATCGGCCTGGCTCGACAGCCAGTCGACTATCTTGCCCTTGCCCTCGTCGCCCCACTGGGCGCCGACCACCACAACATTGCCCATCGGATCCGAACCTTCCCGCGTCATGCAACTCGCGTGTCTCGCGCAAGCGCCGCGCACATGAAAAACCCCGACGCAAGGCCGGGGTTTCGGGGCAGTTCCTTGCAAGCCCTCATGAGCCAATAGCAGGACAAGGTCAAGGCGTGCGAGGTTGCCGCGATCGTGCCGCGCGGTTAAGCCGGCGGCTCTCCAGCCCTGCCGGCGAAGGCTCAACAGCATGAAACCTCTGGCAATCTCGACGCTCACCATCTGCGGCATCGACGAACTCGACGCGCAGAGCACGCGCAAGGTCAGCCATGTCCTTTCGGTGCTCGATCCCGACTGGCCGGAGCTTGCGGCCTTCGGCAGCTATGGCGACCATCACCGGGTCACACTGCGCTTCCACGACATCATCGACGCCGCGTCGGGCAAGATCATGCCGGAACCTAAGCATGTCGCTCAGATTCTCGCCTTCGGGACCAGCCTTCAGGAGGGTTCCGGCGAGCGGCGCGAGGGCCATCTCCTCGTCCACTGCCATATGGGCATCTCGCGTTCGACGGCGGCGATGCTGACGCTGCTGGCGCAGGTCTACCCTGACGAATCGGAAGAGGCGCTGTTCGGCCGCCTGCGTGCGGTGCGCCCGCAAGCCTGGCCGAACTCGGTGATGGTCGCTTTCGCAGACGAGCAGCTCAGCCGCGAAGGGCGGCTGACCCACGCGCTGCGGCGTCACTACGGGCATCAGATCAAGGCACAGCCAAACTACGCCGACTGGATGACGCGGCTGGGTCGTGGTCGGGAGCTGGAGATGGCGCTCTGACCCTTACCGCACCGGCTTCGCCTCGAAGCTCAGATCGCGGTCGCCGGGCCATTTGATCCGGTAGGCGAGCCTGATCTCCTTCTCCGCGCCTGCGGGAAGGTCGAAGCTCCAGGCCATGACGCCGCGCTTGTCGCCGACCTGCTTTTCCGTCGGCGGCGTCGTCTGGGGCAGCGTCTCGACGGTGATCGCGCTCGATTCGGAGAAGGGGATGCGCTCGCTCAGCATCACCTTCACCGCTTGCGCATGCAGGCTCTTTACCACCGTTTTGAACTCGCGCAGATCGGTGCGGGTCTGGCCGAGCCAGCCCGGATCGTTCTCGCGCCGGCGCACGGGCGCGCGGGTCACCTTGAGCTTGTCGTCGGCTCCAAAGCCGAGTTCGACCTTGTCGCCGGGCGCGACCAGCCCGAGCCGGCCCTTGCCGATGTAGGCGCCGTTGCGATGCAGAAAAACCTCGCCCGGCAGCAGTGGGGCCTCCTGCTCATGCGTGAAGGCGGCTTCGAGATAGGCGCGTTCCTCCAGCTCGGGCGATATCCGGGCGGTCAGCGCAGGCGCGATCGTGCCCTGGCTCAGCACCACGGCCCGCGAGGAGCCGTCCTGCGGGACGCTGACGCGGCCGGGAACCTGAAAACTCGCCTGATAGGCCCCGGCCTCGATCTGGGCTGTCTGGACCTCGGCCTGGCGCGCCGGCTCGGCGCGAGCGACGCGATCTTCAAGTGAAATCGTCTTGTCGAAGCCCGATCCAAAGGGCCGCTGGGGCGCTGCGGGCGCGGCAGTAGCTTTGGCTCTGTTCTCGTACACGACCGGCGGCTCGAAGAAGGCGACCTGCATCGGCGGCAGGTCCGGCGCGCGGGTGCCGCCGGCGGTGCGCGTCGTCGAGAGCGTCACCGCGACGTCGCCCCAGTCCTCGCCGGTGCGCTGGCGCAGTTCCGCCCGGCGCACGAACAGGATCTCCGGTTTTGCCGTGGGGCCGCCGGTGGAGAGCCGCGCTTCGTAACCCGGAAGCCAGTTCGCGCCGCTGACGCGGTAGCTGACGCTGATCTCGGCTGCGAGCGAGCCTTGAGACTCGACCGCGATGGCGACGTCGCGCCTGGGCGCGCCGGGACGGCCGGGTTGCGGCCGCGCGCGCTCCAGCGCGGCGATCTCGGCCTCGACCTCCGACCTGCGGCCGCGCACGCTGCGCAACTCCTCATGCACCTTGACCAGCGCGGTGCCGATCGCATCGAATACCGCCGGCCAGTCGGCCAGCGGCAAGGCCTTGCCGTCGGGGCCGAGCTTATCAGGCCCGGCCTGGCCGAAGCGCTCGATCGTGCCGCGCTTGGCCTCGATCGCGGCCGCGCGGCCCTCCAGCATCGCCTTCTCCTCGCGCAGCGTCTTGAGCTTGCTCTCGATCGCGGGGTCGAGCCCCGTGCGGACCTCGCCGGGCACGAGGCGGACATCGACCGCGCCGATGGAGAAAGCGCCCTCGGCCTGTCCCTCGACTCGGATCGAGGCGGGATCGACGCTCGCCGGCAGGCCGCGCAGCACGATCTGCGAGGCCCCGGCCATGAGTTGCGCCTTGCCGAGCCGCGTCACCACCGCCCCGTCGGGATAGACCGTGACGCGGTCGATGCGGGAGGACAGCTCGATCTCGGCCGCTCCTGCGAGCGTCGATGCCAGCAGGCCCGGCGTCAGGATCATTGCGGCTGCGTAGGGGCTCAGGCGTCGGCTCGTCATGGTGCTATCCCCGGTTGATCACGAGCCCGTGATAGGCGAGCCGGATTTCGGCGCGGGAAAGGCGGGATTGGGGTGGAATGACGATGCGGCAGCGGGCAAGCGGGGGCTGGTCCGGCGCGCGGAAGCCTGGCCGCGCCTGCCGGAACTTCCGCGCCGCAGCATGGTTTCGTATCGAGCCAGGGGAGCCCGATGCCAGACGACATCTCAGACACCGCCGCCCGCGCCGGGCGGGCGCTTTCTCGCCGTGATACGCTGGGAGCGCTGCTGTCTTCGGCCGTGATCGTGCTGGCGGCTCCGCGGGCGCTGGCGCAGCAGCCGGCGGCCGGCCGCCGTTTCGGCTACGAGGATGTCGTCGCGCAGGCCGTTGCGCTCGGCGAGCGGCCCTTCGACGCCGGCGCGGCGAAGGTTCCCGACGAGCTGTCGGCGCTCACCTATGACAGCTATCGCGAAATCCGCTTCAGGCGCGACCGCGCCTTCTGGCGCGACGGCGGCTCGGATTTCCGGCTGCTGCCGTTCCATCTCGGCTTTCTGCACGACAAGCCGGTGCAGGTCCACGTCGTGCGCGACGGGCTGGCGATCCCGATACCGTTCCAGACCGCGCTGTTCGAATATGGCAAGGTGCCGGTTCCCAAGCAGCTCTCGCCCTCGCTCGGCTTCGCCGGCTTCGCCGTGACCACGACATTGAACGATCCGAAGGTGCAGGACGAGCTGATCTCGTTCCTGGGCGCAAGCTATTTCCGGCTGATCGGGCGCGGCCAGCGCTACGGGCTTTCGGCGCGGTCGCTATCGCTCGATGTCGGCGGCGAACAGGACGAGGAATTCCCGTTCTTTCGCGCGCTCTGGCTGGAGGAGCCGGCCCGGGACACGACGCAGCTCGTGATCCATGCCCTGCTCGATTCGCCCTCGGTCGCGGGCGCCTATCGCTATGTCGTGACGCCAGGGGCTGTGACCAGCGTCGAGGTGACGGCGACGATCGTGCCGCGCAAGGAGCTGCGCCGCGTCGGCTTCGCGCCGCTGACCTCGATGTTCCAGGCCGGGGAGGGCGATCTCGCCCAGCGCACCGATTTCCGCCCCGAGATCCATGATTCCGACGGGCTGATGCTGCGCACCGGCGCGGGCGAGTGGATCTGGCGGCCGATCCGGAATCCGCGGGCGCTGCGCGTCTCCAGCTTCGCCGACGAGAACCCGCGCGGTTTCGGCCTGATGCAGCGCGACCGCGAATTCGGCCACTATCAGGACCTCGAGGCGCACTACCACGCACGGCCGGGGTACTGGGTCGAGCCGCTGGGCGACTGGGGCAAAGGCCGGGTCGAGTTGGTGGAAATTCCGACCGACAACGAGGCCTTCGACAACATCGTCGCCTTCTGGACGCCGGAGACGCCGCCGCCCGTCGGCAAACCGATGGAGTTCGCCTACCGGCTGACCGCGCTCTCGACCACGGAGCGGCTGAATCCGCTGGGCCAGACCCGCAACAGCTTCTCGGGCTCCGATATTCAGGACGGCAAAGTCGAGGCCCGGCCCGAGGGCCGCAAGCGCTTCATCGTCGATTTCGCCGAGGGCGATCTCGCCTTCTGGCTCGGCGACGCAGGCAGCGTCGAGGCGGTCGCCTCGACCACGCTGGGCGCGATCACCTCGACCATCCTCGTGCCCAACCCCGATGTGAAGGGCTTCCGCGTCATCCTCGACGCCAGCCTGCCCGATGGCGAGACGGCCGATCTGCGGCTGTTCCTGAAATCCAGGGGCCGCACGCTGACGGAGACGTGGACGAGCACCTGGTCGGCAAGGGGGTAGGGCGTCGCAGCCCAGCAGGCCCGCTCGCCGGCCACAAATGTTGCAGTCCAGCATGAACGGTGCGATAGAACCGGCAGGGTGCTCCGTCGCGATTGTCGGGCGGGCAGGGATTGCGTCGGTCGGGCCGCCAGCGCGGGGACCTTGCGACCATGTCACGCACGATTCCACGCCCGCTGTCCGCTTTCCGCCAATTCCTGGGCAACGAAGCCTCCGGCGGGATCATCCTGATGGGCGTGGCCTTCCTCGCCATCCTGATTGCGAATTCTCCCGCTGCGCCGGTCTATTTCGCCACGCTGAACCGCTACGTCCTCGGACTGTCGGTGCTGCACTGGATCAACGACGCGCTGATGGCAGTGTTCTTCCTGCTGGTCGGGCTCGAGATCAAGCGCGAGTTCCTCGACGGCCAGTTGTCGTCCTGGTCGCGGCGCGCGCTGCCCGGCTTCGCGGCGCTGGGCGGCATGATCGCCCCCGCCCTGATCTATGTCGCCTTCAATGCGGGATCGCCCGAGACCCTGCGCGGCTGGGCGATCCCGGCGGCGACCGACATCGCGTTTGCGCTCGGCGTGCTATCGCTGCTGGGACCGCGCGTGCCCGTCTCGCTCAAGGTCTTCCTGACGGCGCTGGCGATCCTCGATGATCTCGGCGCGGTCATCATCATCGCCGTCTTCTACACGGCCGACCTGAACGTCTATGCCCTGCTCGGCGCGCTCTTCGTCTTCGGCATCCTGCGCGCCTTCAACGCGCTGGGTTATCAGAAGCTGACGCCCTACCTGCTGCTCGGCGCGGTGTTGTGGTTCCTCGTCCTGAAATCGGGCGTTCATGCCACGCTCGCCGGTGTCGCGCTGGCGCTGACGATCCCGATCAAGGCCTCGCCGGGCGCGCCGGACGATGCGGAGTCGCCTCTGCACAGGCTGGAGCACGCGCTCCACCCTTGGGTCGCCTTCATGATCATCCCCATCTTCGGCTTCGCCAATGCCGGCGTCTCCTTCGCCGGCGTCGGCCCCTCGGCGCTGCTCGCGCCCGTTCCGCTCGGCATCACGCTCGGCCTCTTCATCGGCAAGCAGATCGGCGTGTTCGGCTTCGCCTGGGCTGCGATCCGTTCGGGGCTGGCGGACCTGCCCGCCAATGCGAGCTGGCTCCAGCTCTACGGCGTCTCGCTGCTCTGCGGCATCGGTTTCACCATGAGCCTGTTCATCGGCCTGCTGGCCTTCCCGACCTCGCAGGCCCTGCAGGATGCGACGAAGATCGGCGTGCTGGCCGGCTCCCTGATCGCCGGTACGATCGGCTGGCTGATCCTGCGCTTCGCGCCGCCTGAAAGGACGCCGGGAGAGCCGTCGTGATCGACTGGAACTCGCCCGTCATTTGGGACCGGTTCTGGCAGATCGTGGCCATCCTTATCTGCATCGCGGCGCTGGGCACCGAGATCATGGAATGGTCGACCTGTGTGCCGCGCCGGATGCGCGAGGTTGGCTAATCTCCGCGCGTCGGCGAGCGCCATGGCGCTCGTGCCGAGCCGGTCTCCTCACCCGCGTCCCCTCGCGCCCATTCCGGCCTTGACCCGCATCTCAAGAAAATTCCGGAGTTCCGTCACGCGCCGCGCATCGTCCAGCACCTCCTCGTCGAACCCATGCGCCCAGGCGACATCGTGGCGGGTCTTGTTCGCGTCCAGCGCCTCGATCTCGGCCAGCCAGCGCTCGGCTTCGGCCTCATCGCGGCGGAAACCCTCGGCGATGATCAGCGGCGTCATCCGGCGCAGGATCGAGGCGACCTGCCGCAGCGGGAATTCGGGGTGATACTGCACGCCCCAGAAGACGCCGCCGTCATGGGCGATCTCGGCGGCATGCACCGCGCTGTAGGCGTTGGACGCCAGAACCGTCGCGCCCGGCGGCGGCACGGCGATGGTGTCGAGGTGGATCGCCGGCGCGTCGAAGGCGAGCGGACGCCCCGCGAGCAGCGGGTGCGTCCGGCCCGCCTCCGTCAGCGTGATGCGGCGCGCGACGCCGATCTCGCGGCCCTTGGGGTTTTGCACGACCGTGCCGCCCGCCGCGACCGCGCCGACCTGGATGCCCCAGCACGAGCCGAAGCAGGGCGTGCCGCTGGCATAGATCGCGCGCATCAGCTCGATCTGGCGCGTCACCGCCGGCTCGACCCTGTAGATGTGCAGCGAGGAGCCGGTGAGAAAAATGCCGTCATAGGAGGAGAGGCCCGCCCCATCGGGCAGGTTCGCGCCCTCGTCGGCCGGCAGGCAGATGTCGGTGACCGCGCCCGGTGCAATGGCCGCGACCTCCTGCGCATAGGCCTGCGCCGGCGACAGGCCATCATAGCCTGACGCATGAGCCTCGCGCTGGTCGCGGGTGTTGCCGTCGACGATGAGCAGGCGCGGCTGGCGAGGAGTGATCTGAAGCATGTATTTGCCCAAGCGATGCGCAGGGAGACGGACGGCCCTGCGCCTCCTCGCATAGGATGCAAGGGTCGGGCAAGGTTATGGGATGGTGCGGCCTCGACGACCGAGCGCGCCGCGCCCTCTGACGCTCTGCTTCTCCGACCAGGCCATTCCCTTGCCCCTTTCGCTGCCGCAACGCCTCTGGGCCAACGCCTATCTGCTGCTGACCCTGACCACGCTGATGTGGGCGGGCAACGCCGTGGCGAGCCGCGCCGCCGTCGGCGAGATTTCGCCGATGGCGCTGACCTCGCTGCGCTGGGTCTTCGTCTGCGCGGTGATGCCCTGTCTGATGCGGCGGGAGCTTGTCGCCCACTGGCCGGCGCTGAAGGCGCGCTGGGGCTTCATCCTCGCCATGGGCGCGATGGGCTTCACCGCCTTCAACGCGCTGATGTATCTCGCCGCCTATTCGACCAGCGCGATCAATATCGGGATTCTGCAGGGCTCGATCCCGGTCTTTGTGCTGATCGGCGCGTTCTTCGTCTATCGCACGCCGATCGGCCCGTTGCAGGCGCTCGGCGTCTTCGTCACGCTGCTCGGCGTCGCCGTCACCGCCAGCCGTGGCGATGTCGCGGTGCTGGCCAATGTCGCCTTCGCGGCCGGCGACCTCTGGATGATCCTCGCCTGCGTGTTCTATGCCGGCTACACGGTGGCGATCCGCAAGCGCCCGCCGATGCCCGGCCTTGTTTTCTTCACGGCGATCGCCTGCGTCGCCTGCGTCATCTCGCTGCCGCTGCTGGCGCTGGAGGTCGCCACCGGCAACGTCGTCTGGCCGACGCCGAAGGGCTGGCTGATCCTGGCCTTCGTCGTGCTCGGCCCCTCCATCGCCTCGCAGCTCTTCTTCCTGCGCGCGGTCGAGTTGATCGGGCCCGGCCGTGCCGGCGTCTTCGTCAACCTCGTGCCGGTGTTTGCGCCCGTGCTGGCGGTGTTCCTGCTGGGCGAACCCTTCGGGCTCTATCACGCGCTGGCGCTGGTTCTGGTGCTGGGCGGCATCCTCATCGCCGAGCGGCTGGGCAAGCCTGCGGGCTGAGGGCATAACAGACATTTCCGGCACGGCGCTCTCCGCTCCCTCCCCCCGCTTGCGGTGGGGAGGGTTGGGGTGGGGGGCAGTCCGACCGGGTGAGTCAGCCATTTCAAAAGCCGCGCGCGGTCGCTCGGCCCCCCATCCCTAACCCTTCCCCACCGCAAGCGGGGGGAAGGGAATTAGCGCAGCGCCGCGACCGCCAGCCGCGCCACGGCCGCATGCGCCGCCTCGCGTTGCTCGGGCGCGCCGGTCGAGCCCGCGAGATAGACCGCGATCGCGAAGATGCGGCCGTTCGGCAGCGTCACGATGCCGATGTCGTTGGTGGCGTGGTTGAGGCCCGCGGCCGAGGGCCCGAGCCCCGTCTTGTGGGCGAAGCGAGAACCGTCCGGGAGCCCTGCGCGGATGCGGTCCTTGCCGGTGAGCGCGCCCGCCGCAAAGCCTTCGATCAACCGGCTATGCTCCGGTTCGCGCAGCCAGTTCCCTTTGGCGAAGGCTTCGAGGAAGGCGACGGAGGCCTCGGGCGTCGCGCCGTCGCGCCTGTCGGCCAGCGTCGCTTCGAGCCGCTTGCGGCGCTCGGCCGCCGGAACTGCCTGCACCTTCGCGCGGAATGCCTTCGTATCGATGACCTCGTCCCAGCCATAGCCCGGCAGGCCAAGGATTTCGGGCTGGAAGACGCGTTCATAGCGGTCGACCGAGATGCCGGCGACGCCGCCCGCCCCGAGCATGGCGGTGATGGTCCGAGGCCCGCCGATCAGGCGCATCAGCAGGTCGGCTGCGGTGTTGTCGCTTTCGGCGGCCGCGAGACGCACGAGTTCACGGAGCTTGACCTCCTGCCTTTCGCCCTTGAAGCGCGCCGCGAGCGGGCTGTGATAGAGCGACAGGTCCTTGCGCGTCACCGGGACCGGCTGGTCGAGCGCGAGCTTCCCGGCCTCGACCGCCTGCAGCACCGCGACCGCAAGCGGCAGCTTGAACACGCTCTGCAGCGGAAAATGCTCGCCCCCGCGATGCGACCAGCGCGTGCGGTCCTTCAGATCGAGCAGGGCGACGCCGAGCCGGCCCTTCGAGTCGTGCTCGATCGCTGCGATCTCGCGATCCAGCTTCGCCTTGTCCCAGTCGGCGAAGGCGGGCGTGGCGGCGAGGCAGGCGAAGGCGAGAGCGGCGAAGCGAAACATGGGCGTCTCCTGTGGCGGCGCACAGGGGCGGATGAATTGGGCGGGGGTGGGGCGGTCAGAACGCCTTTGGCAGGCCGGCCTTCTTCAGAATTTCGTTCGCGGTATGCCGCGACCTGGTTCCATGATCGACAGAGACCTGCACTCCGGTCTCTGGATGACGCCAAATTTCGTGATCGCCTTTGGCGGGCCGCTCATAACGGAAGCCAGCCTGACGCAGGATTTTCTTCAGGCGCGGCCCGATCTCGACCATCAGGCCGCCTGGACGACATCCGCGACGTGAACGTCAATCTCGATCCGCAACTGTTCGTCCGTTTCCAGAAAGTCCGGAACGAGCAGCTTCAGCCGTTCGCGCAAAGCTTCGATCGTTTCAGCTTCCGTCACGATGCCGGCATGCGTTGTCGAACTCGCGCACCAGACGCCGGCCTCATCGTCACGAAAGACCTCGAATTTGACGATGCGCATCGGCCGCTCCCGCTTCTGCTGCAGAGTAGCACGAAAACGCTGGTGGAACCACCGTTCGCCCCCCCTCACAGCCCGAGCCGCTGCGCCCGATTCACCATCGGTATCGCGCCGTCCTGCCGCAGCAGCGCGTCCGGGATCGGCTCGTCGACCGCGACTTGGCAGATCGCGTTGCTGCGGCAGCGTGCTTGCTGCCTTTCGCCGCAACAGCCTAGTGTTCGGTGTAATCGCCGGGCAGCGCCCCGGCGTCGGATGATGGGAGATGACGAAATGGCCGGATCGATTCGCGCGACGCTTGCTGCAGTCGTCATGGTTCTCGCGGCCGGAACGCCGCTCGCGGCGCAGACCATCGCGCCGCCCGCGCCAGAGGTGCTGAAGGAACTCGCGCCCTCGGGCCGGCTTCGCGCCGCGATCAACCTCGGCAATGCGGTGCTCGCACAGGGCACGCCGCAGGATCTGAAGGGAATCACCGTCGATCTCTCGCGCGAACTGGCGCGCCGGACCGGCCTGCCGCTGGAGCTGGTGCCGTTCGACGCGGCGGGCAAGGTCTTCGATGCGCTGAAGGCCGGAGCCTGGGACGTCGCCTTCATCGCCATCGAGCCGGCCCGCGCCGCCGAGATCGAGTTCTCGCCGCCCTATGTGCTGATCGAGGGGACCTACATGGTCCGCACCGATTCGCCGCTGAAAGTCATCGAGGATGTCGACAAGGCCGGCATCAAAATCTCGGTCGGGCGCGGCTCGGCCTATGATCTGTTCCTGACGCGCACGCTGAAGGCCGCCGAGCTGGTGCGCTCGCCGAGCGGCGGCTGTTGCTCCATGGTCGAGATGTTTCTCGCCGACAAGCTCGACGTCGTTGCCGGCGTCCGCCAGCAGCTCGAACCCTTCGCCGTGGCAGGCTCGGGCCTGCGCGTCATGGACGGTCGCTTCCAGGTGATCCGCCAGGCGATGGCCGTGCCGAAGGGCCGGCTGGCGGCCGCCGCCTATATCCGCAGCTTCGTCGAGGAGGTGAAGGCGTTGGGCTTCGTCAAGGCCGGCCTCGACCGCAGCGGCCAGACCGCGGCCGCCGTCGCGCCGAAGGAATAGGGCAGGCCGCGATCGACAGCGGCTCCCTTCAGACCATGCTGGTTTTTCTCGGAAACACGACGTCATCCCTGACAAGTCGCGAAGCGGCGCAGTTCCGGGATCCATCATAGGGCACCGCGGCGCTCCACGATGGATCCCGGAGCTGCGCTTCGCTTGTCCGGGATGACGCGGTGTTTCCGTGTGAAATCAGCTTGCTCAGAACCTGAGCCGCCGCGCCCGCTTCACCATCGGAATCTCGTGAATCTTCGCCAGCAGCGCGTCCGAGATCGGCTCGTCGACAGCGACATAGCAGATCGCGTCTCCGCCCGGCTTGTCGCGGCCGAGCGAGAAGGTCGCGACATTAACGCCGGCCTCGCCCAGCAGCGAGCCGAACTGGCCGATGAAGCCCGGCTTGTCGGCGTTGCGGACATAGAGCATGTGCGGCGCGAATTCGGCGTCGACCTGGATGTCGCGGATCTCGACGATGCGCGGCTTGCCATCCTGAAACACGGTGCCCGAGGCATGGCGCGGCATGTCCTCGGCGTCCACCACGATGCGGATGACGCTTTCGAGATTGCCGGCGACCTCGCGCGTCAGCTCCTCGACCACGATGCCCTTGTCCTTGGCGATCATCGCGGCATTGACCATGTTGATCTCGGAGAGGAAGGGCCGCAGCACGCCGGTGATCGCGGCGGCCGAGATCGCCTTCAGGTTCAGGCCGGCGACCGCGCCCTCGTATTCGATGCGGATGCCCTTGACCGGCGCTTCCGTAAGCTGCCCCAGGAACGAGCCGAGCTTTTCGGCCAGCGCCACGAAGGGCTTGATCCGGGGCGCTTCCTCGGCCGAGATCGAGGGGAAGTTCACCGCATTGGTGATCGCGCCCTTGAGCAGATAGTCCGACATCTGCTCAGCGACCTGCAGCGCGACATTCTCCTGCGCCTCGTTGGTGGCCGCGCCGAGATGGGGCGTGCAGACCACGTTCTCCAGCCCGAAGAGCGGGTTTGCCTCCGCCGGCTCGACCGAGAACACATCGAAAGCCGCGCCCGCGACATGGCCGGACTTGATCAGCTCCGCCAGAGCTGCCTCGTCGACCAGCCCGCCGCGCGCGCAGTTGATAATGCGCACGCCCTTCTTCGTCCTGGCCAAGGCTTCGGCCGAGAGGATGTTCTTCGTCTTCTCCGTCATCGGCACATGCAGCGTGATGAAATCGGCCCGCTTCAGGAGGTCGTCGAGTTCGACCTTCTCGACGCCGAGCTGCACCGCCCGCTCCGGCGACAGATAGGGGTCATAGGCGATCACCCGCATCTTCAGGCCGACGCCGCGCTCGGCGACGATCGCGCCGATATTGCCGCAGCCGATCAGCCCCAGCGTCTTGGCGGTGATCTCCACGCCCATGAAGCGGTTCTTCTCCCATTTGCCGGCCTGGGTGGAGGCATCGGCCGAGGGGATCTGCCGGGCGAGCGCGAACATCATGGCGATGGCGTGCTCGGCGGTGGTGATCGAATTGCCGAAGGGCGTGTTCATCACGATGATGCCGCGCGCGGTGGCGGCGGGGATCTCGACATTGTCGACGCCGATGCCGGCACGGCCGATCACTTTCAGATTCGTGGCGGCTTCCAGCAGCTTGGCGGTCGCCTTGGTGGCCGAGCGGATGGCGAGGCCGTCATACTCGCCGATCATGGCGGCGAGCTTGTCCTTGTCCTTGCCGAGGTTGGGATCGAAGGTGACGTCGATGCCGCGATCCTTGAAGATCTGCACGGCGGCGGGGGAAAGCGCGTCGGAGATGAGGACGCGGGGGGCGGGGTTGTGCTTGGTCATGGGGATGTGCTCCGGCGTCGCCGCGCAAGGCGCTGGCACGCTTGTTCAGGGAATGAGGAAACACCACGTCATCCCGGACAAGCGGCGGAGCCGCGCAGCTCCGGGATCCATCATAGAGCGCCGTCGAGCCTTACGATGGATCCCGCGGCAAGCCCGGGATGAAGGGGAGAGTAAGGGACGGGCAGCGCCCTACGCCGCCTTCTTGCCGAGCGAAGCCTTCGCCTCATGGAAGGCATACGCCACCCACGGCATCAGCGCCTTGAGGTCGCGGCTCTGCACGGTCGCGCCGCACCAGATGCGCAGGCCTGGAGGGGCATCGCGGTAATGCCCGAGATCGAAACCCGCCCCGGCCTTCTCGATGATCGCGACGACCTGCTTGGCGAAGGCTCCTTGAGCATCCGCCGACAGCGCCGTCACCGCCGGATCGGTGAACCTCAGGCACACGCTCGTGTTCGAGCGCGTCTTCGGCTTCACCGCCAAAAAGTCGATCCAGTCGTTCTCGCGCACGAATTTCGCGATCATGCGCAGATTGCCGTCGGCCCGCTTCACCAGCCCGTCCAGCCCGCCGACCTTCTTGGCCCAGGCGAGCGCATCGAGATAATCCTCGACCGCGAGCATGGAGGGCGTGTTGATCGTCTCCCCGGCAAAAATGCCCTCCGAGAGCTTGCCGCCGCTCGTCATGCGGAAGATCTTCGGCAGCGGCCAGGAAGGCTTGTAGGTCGTCAGCCGCTCGACCGCGCGCGGCGAGAGGATGATCATGCCATGCGCCGCCTCGCCGCCGAGCACCTTCTGCCAGGAGAAGGTCACGACATCGAGTTTCGGCCAGTCGAGCCGCTGCGCGAACGCGGCGGACGTCGCGTCGCAGATCGTCAGCCCCTCGCGGTCATCCGCGATCCAGCTCGCATCGGGCACGCGCACGCCCGAGGTCGTGCCGTTCCAGGTGAAGACGACGTCGCGCGTCTTGGTGTCGATCTTTTTCAGGTTCGGCAGCTCGCCGTAAGGCGCGGTGATAATGCGCGCATCGGCGAGCTTGAGCTGCTTGACCACATCGGTGACCCAGCCCTCGCCAAAGCTCTCCCAGGCGACCATGTCGACGCCGCGCGCCCCTAACAGCGACCACATCGCCATCTCGACCGCGCCGGTGTCGGACGCAGGTACGATGCCGATGCGGTAATCGGCCGGGACCTGCAGCACCTCGCGCGTCAGGTCGATCGCTGCTTTTAGCTTGTCCTTGCCGATCTTGGCGCGGTGGGAGCGGCCGAGCGCCGCGTCACTGAGGGCTTTGAGGGACCAGCCGGGGCGCTTGGCGCAGGGGCCGGACGAGAAATGCGGCACGCGCGGACGCGCGGCCGGAACCGTATTCGCCATCGATGTTCTCCATCCTTACAGATGGGCGCGCCGCGTTGGGGCGGCGTGTCCCGGGGATGGGGGTAGGCGGGGAGGGGTGGGGGAGTCAAGGGGACGGTTCCTTGCCTACTAAAAAATAGATTATGCCGGTATTCTTCATTATTACTCATTAATTTCATCGCCTTACTGTCTAAACCTCGTGCTCTTTCAGTCTAAAAAAGTGAGGAAAGAGGCCCATTTCCTCTCTTTGCTTCTTATTGAATACGTTTTTTGTATATTTCTCAGGAGTTTTAAAATTATCAATTCCGAATTGAATGCTTGCGTAAAAGCTTGATCTGAATGCCTTTCTAATAATCTTCGAATGAATATCGAAGAAATAAAGGAATGCAACTAACTCCTTCTGGCCCCACTGATTTCTTATGTCGAATTCGTCATCTAGCGATATTCCATGAACTATACGATTCCTCATGCTAACAAATAAGCTCAATCCGATTTTAACATCTTCGTGTATATCCCATGCCTCTTCGGTAGATTTTATCATATCTCCTAATGTTTTCCTTTTCCAACCTTTCTTCAAGTCATCTAAGGTCTTATATTTAGCCTTTTGTTTTTTAGAGATGCCTAATAAAAAAGAGTTACATATATATTCTTCAATTTGGTGGCATCGAATTAAGCATAGCCCGAGCATTATAGCGACATGTCCGGTTCCTGGCCCTAGCTCGTCATCAGTATCTCTCTCCATCGACACTTCTAGTAAATGAGGATCATTATTAATATCGCCAATTGCTCTCGCCCCTATGGATCTTTTCTTAGTAATGCCACAAGGTAAGAATGTTTCGCATCTAAAAACGACATCATTCAACAGCATTTCTATCACGCCGTCTAACGTACGAAAATCTGCGCCTAATGCCCTAAAGAAATTTTTTCCGTGGGCATACCACGGCCATGGGCGTGCCTTATAGCTTTTCCGGCTTTGATATCGGTTTACGACCTCCGGCGGAATCGATGCGATAAGCTCGGCCTCTATGTCGTCAAAATCGAAGCCGTTCATGTGAAACTCTACGGAGCGCGGGTCGTGTCCCTGATGGTGGTGTAGCTTCGCGGAGCTGTTGTTGCCCCTCAAAGACCGGACACGTCCTCCTTGGTTGAACGGTCTGCGATGAACTCTCGCGGTGAACGGTATC